>JAAXGN010000079.1 GCA_012267415.1 Candidatus Poribacteria bacterium
GAAGCAGAATGGGAAAAAGCTGCTCGCGGTACGGATGGACGCATCTGGCCGTGGGGAAATGCATGGGACCCAACAAAGCTCAGCGGAAATGATGGCACGGGTCTTATAGATGGGTATAAATTGACCGCACCTGTCGGACAGTTCCCACAAGGTGCAAGTCCATATGGCGCATTGGATATGGCTGGTAACCTCTGGGAATGGGTTTCCGACTGGTACAAGGAAGACTATTATGACTCTGCTCCCTATATGAACCCTAAAGGACCAGAGACCGGAGATGGACATGTCTTGAAAGGTGGTAGTTGGGCAGAAAACTTAGATTTCACACGATGTGCCAACCGATTCGGTGGTAATCCCGGTTCACTTATACGCGGCTTTCGTTGTGCAATGGACGCTTCAAAACAAAAATAACACATTCCAATCGCATGCAAAAACTATCAAATAGCAAGGCATTTCATAATCAGAACTAATAGACTTCAGTGAGGACAGATATACATGCTACCAAAACATATCTTATATATTCTGTTTTTCTGCCTTGTCATTTGTAGCAAGACTTGGGTTGCAACAGCACAAAAACCAGAAGATTATTATCAACGTGGTATTCAGGAAATCCAACAAGGCGAATACACACGAGCACTCCAGAATTTTCAAATTGCGATAGAACGTAATCCCGGTTTTGCAAAAGCGCATGCAGCAGTTGGAACAATATACCTACAACTCAGGGACTTCACCAAGGCGGAAATTTCACTAAAACGTGCTTTGCAAATTACGCCAAATCTGATGCAAGCTGAAACAAACCTTGCGCTTCTCTATACAAAAACATCACGCATTGACCAAGCAATTGTTCTCTATCACAACCTAACACGAAAATATCCGAAAGTTGTTGGTGTTTGGCTCGGACTTGCCGCTGCGTACCAACAGAATAATCAATTTCAGAAATCAATAGAAGTATATCATCAAAGTCTAAACCTATCACCGAACATTGCGGAAGCGATGAGCAATCTCGCATCGTGTTATGAAGCAATTGACAAAGTTGACCAAGCCATTAAATACTATAAACAAGCGATAAACTTAAAACCTAAACTTCCGATGACGAATGGTAATTTAGGGGCAATCTATCTACGTCAAGGTGAACTTGATAAAGCACTACCCCTATTAGAGAATGCAGTCCAAAATGATCCTTCCTTCACCGCAGCCCGTTTCAGTCTCGGTTTACTCCTCAAAAAAAAGCGGGAATACGAACGGGCTGCCCGTGCTTTTCGAATAGTCATTGCTCAACAGTCGGACCACATTGGTGCATATTATAATCTTGCACAAACGTTGTTCCGATTAAAACAGATAGATGCAGGCAAAAAAGCAATGGAAACATATCGCCGTCTAAGCAGAATCGCTCAGGAGATCGACACCCGTGAACGAGCAATCCTTAACGAACCGTTCAATCCGCAAAAACACTACCAGCTCGGACTTACATATCAAAAATATCAGAAATACGATCAAGCAATTAACGCATTTCAAGAAGCGTTACGACTAAATCCAAAACTTACAGATGCGCATTATAAACTTGGGCAGTTGTATCTTCGGGCACGAAAATTACCAGAGTCTGAAAAAGCATTCCTTGCAGGAATCGCAATCGCCCCCGAACAAGCACTCCTACATGCAGGATTAGCGGCAGTGTATTACACACAAGGAAGGTTAAATGATGCATTCCTTGAATATAACACCGCACTAAAGTATGATGCTACATTGACAATAGCAAAGACGGGTATTGCTGCAGTTCATCACCGTCGTGGGGAAATTGACAAAGCAATTCGTGCCTATCAGGAGGTGCTCACCTTAGATGCAGAGACACATTTTGCATTAAACGGGTTAGCAAGACTCTATCTTGAAGTTAAACCCAACGGAAATAATCACATGACACCACAAAACATTGTTGACCTTGCTGAAAAAGCGGTCCGATTACTGCCAAGACCCCAATATATGCATACCCTTGCTTTAGCGTATCTTTACGCAGGGGAACATCAAAAGGCAATCAATACTATAAATACTGCCATAAAATTGGAACCGAAGAACGTATCTTTTCAACAGACATTGGTAAAGATAAAGGCAAATGAAAAAACAGATATACAAAATAAATAGATGCTTACCACCGAGTTTTTTGTGTCTGTGGACTGTGCAGTTTTTCATGTTTCACTCGCTGCTTCTCCTTGCTATTTCAGACACTCAGATTCAATTTATTGACGTGACACGTGAAGCAGGAATACACTGGACACACGTTGATGGACGCAGCGGGGAAAAATACTGTATGGAAATGCTCGGATCAGGTGCAGCTTTTTTTGATTATGATGCGGATGGAGATCCAGACCTATATCTTGTTAATGGAGCACCACTTCCCGGTTACCATACTTCAGAAATACCCACCAATTCCCTTTACGAAAACAACGGTGACGGCACATTTACTGATGTAACACTAAAAGCAGGGGTCGGAGATACGGGTTATGGACATGGCTGTGCAGTAGGAGACTACGATAACAATGGATACTTGGATATTTATGTAACAAACTATGGCAAAAATCGCCTCTACAGAAATAATGGTGATGGCACTTTTACTGATGTTACGGAGAAAGCAGGCGTTGTTGAGCCACGATGGAGTACGAGTTGTGCATTTGCAGATTATGACAGAGACGGCAATATCGATCTCTATGTCGTAAACTATCTTGAATACAACATTGATGAAAATCCCTGGTGTGGCATAAAGGAAAAAGGAATCCGAGCATATTGTGAACCGGACAACTTTCAAGCGCAAGCGGATACACTCTACAGGAATAACGGTGATGGCACTTTTACTGATGTTACGAAGTCAGTAGGTATCTATAACGATACCGGTAAAGGCTTAGGCGTTGTTTGGGGAGATTACAACAATGACGGTAATCCTGATGTCTATGTAGCAAACGACTCAACAGAAAACTTCTTCTATACCAATTTGGGAAACGGTAAGTTCTCCGAAGTAGGATTTATGATTGGTGTTGCGCTTAGTGAATACGGTGTAGCGGAAAATGGTATGGGAACAGCGTTTGGGGATTGGGATAACAACGGTTGGCTTGACCTAACCGTGACGAACTATGCTGATCAGACAAATACGTTCTATCATAACGATGGTGATGGTTTCTTTACGGATGCAACATCTATTACAAAGACAGCACTTGTTACATATCCGTATCTCGGTTGGGCAACAGCTTTTGTTGATTTTGACAATGATGGCTATGGTGATGTGTTTGTTGCGAATGGACACTTGCAAGACAATCTTAAGGAGCTCGGATTAGAGGGCACTTACGCACAACGCAACCTACTTTTTCAAAATAAACAGAATGGTACGTTTACGGAGGTATCCCAATCTTTAGGACCAGGATTCAGTTTTGAAGATGTAAGCCGCGGTGCCACTTTTGCTGACTACGATCTGGATGGAGATATTGATATTTTCGTGACCAATGCCAATACGCCGCCACGCCTATTACGAAACGATGGTGGAAACAGGAATAACTGGCTACAGATTAAGATGAAAGCGACAAGAAGTGCGTCGGATGCAGTAGGGACACGTGTAAAAATAACGACTGGAGACTTATCTCAAATTCGCGAAGTACAGAGTGGAGATGGATACCTCTCACAACGAGAACTTAAACTCCATTTCGGAATTGGCAAACATAATGCGGTTGATAAAATTGAGGTACTATGGGTGAGTGGATCTACACAGATCGTTCAGCAGGTTCCCGCAAATCAGGTTCTTTCTCTGCAGGAAGATTAAATAATTACTTGGGTAGTCCAATCCATAAAAATACTCGTAGGGGCTGGGTTTCCCAGCCCGCATACTGCCGGTTTCCTCGTCCGTTAATTACCTAATTTAAATCTTATTCTTCATCAAGAAAAATAAGTGTGATATTGCAGGTTTACGCCGTACCGATCCCAGATGCAACACGCATCATGCTACACTCAAGTTTGGTTAACTAATGCGGAATCCCCAATTTATGCATTCTCCGATGAATTGCCTCTTGTGCCTCTTGGAATGGACGAGACAGATATGCTATATGATCATCTTCACCGTGATGGTGTGTTGTCGTTCCGGGTTCATAGTGCCGCGCGGATTGTCTAATATACGATAACCCACCTTCAATAAGGGTTAGCATATAGTTTGCCGTTTCAGGATCAAACATCCACCACTCACCACCGATAGCGATGTATACTGGAGAGGTATGTGCAATAATCCCGCGCCGCCATCCATCATGATGTGGAACCGCTTGTGCATAGTTAGGTCCGCCACAGCGCGCTGCTATCCACGAATGTTTATCCACCTTCAAATTTGCTTTCAAGCGTAACTGGTGCTTCCCGTCATTTTCTTCTGTAGATGCCACGACCTGTCCCGCTTGCACAATCTGCAACGTATGGATAGGAAAAATGGAATCGGCAGAGGCTTCAACTTCAACGGTGCCACCATTCCCGGGTAGGTTGATTGTGCTCCCAATCGGTTGACCATTGACGGTGAGACGAATCATTGGACCGCCGCTCAGGAACGTATTACCAGCACTCATATATTTGCACCAGTTATCGTAGTTGAATTCTTCGTTCTCCGGTATGTTGACATACGTGCGATAGACACCAACAGGCACATCTGCTGTCATTTTATCGGTACCACCCACAAGCGGTAACTTATATCCACAGTTGAGATAGCGATAGTATTCAATGTGTCCATACATGGCATTTGTCAGGTATTCTACAGCATCTACCCGTTCCGTTGCGATGAGAGTTGCCGGTTCACAGTTCGGATTTGGAATGTGTGGCAGAACGACAGTGCCACCCTGTTCATGACACGCATCCGCCCAATGCGAGAGGGTGACCTCCAGATTACCTCCGAGTTCTGCTTCACCCGGACCATCCGAGCACCAGGGGGAGACCTGCTCCTTTAGCCCAAGCAACGTAAGATGTCCAAGCACATGTTGTCTGTTCTCCTGCGTTGCATAGACGATGCTTCTGCCATCAGCAGAGGTCGTCGGTCGTCCGATAAATTCCTCTGTGTTTGTGAATAGATGTCCCCATTGCGATAGCAGCAGATTAACAACACCGAGGTCTTCACCTTGTGCTTCGGTATGTGCTCCCTGTGTGGATAGGAAGTGCACGTGTGTGTCACCACTGAAATAACGTTCGGCGTTCATATCACACCAACG
This sequence comes from Candidatus Poribacteria bacterium, assembly GCA_012267415.1. Classification (GTDB taxonomy): domain Bacteria; phylum Poribacteria; class WGA-4E; order WGA-4E; family WGA-3G; genus MSPOR6. The sequence continues at coordinate 5,211 of JAAXGN010000079.1, forward strand.
TTTTATTTTCAGTGTCAACTCACGTTGTCCCGGTTTTATGTTGACGGTTGTTCGCAAAGGCGTATATTCAAAACCGCGAGCAACATCAACAATAACATCACCGCGCGGTAGCCATCCCTGACAAGTCCCATCAATATAGGCATAACTAATTTGTCCTAATCGTACATCACCACCGATGTCTACGTGCCACGTCCCCATGTTTGAATTGACATGCGCGTGGTGTCCATGCGGTGCATAAGGCACACCGTGCGGAGAACGGAAATGGACACGACACGGCACAGGTTTATTTGTATCTTCATCTATAACCGTAGTATGCACCCAATTTCTACCCGTGTCAATGATTTCCACTTTGACGCGTTCATTCGGTTGGACGGAACCCTTTTCTTGGAGTTCTCCCCAGTTGACGCTTCCAAGTGTCTCACCTTGATTTATGACGTCAACGGTAGCGGATGGTGTTGCGGAAATCTCTGTATAAGCAGGACTACTTTTGTTGTTTTGGAATTCTCCCCATCCCTTAAAATCGTCTGTAAGAAAAGCATCGGATGGGTTCTCAGGCAAAGGGTACGGATAGGTTGCGGTGCCTCTGTCAACATTAACCTCCATGTCAAAAGGTTTATCAGCATCTTCTGCTTGTGGTAGTGTGATTTTTACTTCACGGTTCGGATGTCGTGGGATTGGGTCTTCATCAAAGTAACCGAGCGTGATTGCTGCGATAATAAACTTACGTTCTTGTGGACGAATTTCTATATAGTCAATTACCTTATCGGGATCAGGATTCTTCCATATCCATAAGTAATAGTTGCGTGGCACACACTGGAGTGCTTCCGTCTGTCGATTTCCTGCAGCCCCCCACGGCCCTTCATGGCGTGCATGTAAACTTTCTTTGGTATCAGGTATAGCGATGAAAGTCTGTTGTCCCCATCCTTGTGGCACGCTACCGATTTCAAACCGTTCCCGTATCGGTATACTTTCTGCTTCACCATCAGCATATTGAAAAACATAATCAGCAATATGTCTACCGATCGGTTCTCCTTCATGAATTCGGGATTCAAGAAGTCTATGGACGAAGATAACCCGTTTCGGCGAAGCATTGACTGGGATTTGGATAGGGTCTGTATTCACGTCATTCCCAAATCCCAGAAAACACTTCTCACCTTCGGAGATGTGAAAGGGGAGTCCGTGGAATGTTTGTGGTCCTGTATTTGTCGTTGCGTTTGCACCGATAATATTTGCGTCAACATTGCATAAATCAGTAAGAGAAATAGGTTGATAGTCTTGCATGGTTTTCCTTAATTGGATTTTGAGATTAATGTGAAAAGCGGTCTGTAGATTTCTAATCTGATTGGGTTGTTGCTGTGAATGCTAACTCTAAGAAGGCGATTGCCTGCTCTCGTGAAACAGAAGGAAAACCTTCAAGAAAGTAATCAAGGCTATCCCCTGCTTTTAAATGGTCAATCAAAGACTGGATAGGAACACGTGTGCCTGTAAACACTGGCACACCACCGTGAATTTCGGGGTCTTGATTTATTACTTGTTCGGGTTTCATAGTTTCTTCCGCGGAGGTGAATTTCACAACCGCACCTCTAAACAATCCCAAGAAAAAAGTCTGTGTTTATTGTTGTCATTGCGGGATCTGACTTTATGTTATCAACAGAATCGTCACTGAAATAATTATCAGATATTACCATATTTGGTCTAGAAGGTCAAATTAAAAGAGGATGATGGGTGTGTAAAGTAATTGTCACCTTTTTTGTCTGAATCGCGGAAAGCGCGGAGAACACGGAAGACACGGAAGGGAGTCTTGGGTATTTCAAGGTATTTTCACAGCCATCAGGTCTCCTGTAAGCAAAGGACAGAGTAGATTGCTAATTTCACACCTATATAGACGAGAACTTTATACCTTAGTATCATCAGATGACAAGAGTTTTATACATCCTAAAGTATCTGCTCAGCATTTGGTGTTATCAAGCCGTAGCACATTCATCTTGATTGTGCTACGAAGCACGTCATCCCAACCGATAATATATCTGCTTAGCATTGGGTCTTATCAATGTTGTGCAGGGTGTGTAACGTTTTTGTAGAAGCACATGAGTAAGGAGAGAAGTAGGTTTCTGTAAAATGTCAAGCCCCAGAGGGGCGAAAAGTGTATAGAAAACGTTGGTATTACCAGAGTAAGCCCCAGAAGGGCGAAAGGTGTATCATGCCACGAAATTAAAAACACATATTCTATATACCTTTCGCACCGCTGGTGCTTGGGATTGTGTTGTTCATACGTTCTATACACCTTTCGCACCGCTGGTGCTTGGTTTTTTTGTGTGATATGTTTGCGCTGTGTCCAGCGTGGAAGGCGGTCTATCTTTCTAGCATTCCCGTATATAAGGCATTCAGCATGATTCGTCACCAACCAAGGAAGGATTGATATTGGACAGAATGCGGCGTGTTTAAGATATTATGGGTTTTAGAATTCAAACTGTGCAACTACACCCGCATGGTCAGATAGCCACAATCCAGATGCTAACCTATCCTCAGGTTTATCTCCTACGGTGTGTGTTACAACAGATGTAGGGTTAAGGTTACGGACAAAGATCTGATCAATCCGGACAGTGAGATCACTGATCTCATTTAAGATATCGTCATCTTGACAACAGGTATTACCAGTCCCTTCAGAATCCATCTGCCAGACATCAACATATCCAGCATCAAGTATAATGTTGTATCCTGTTCCCGCAGTTGCTCTCGTATTGAAATCTCCTAACATGATAATCGGTAAGGTTTCCTCTGAGAGTAAATCCACAAGTTCCTGAGTCTGTGCTACCCTGATTGCCTCCGTAGATGTTTCTAAGTGTGTGTTCACAATACGGTATGTAGTCCCCGCTATTGTTGCGTCAACAGCAGCATATCCTCTTAGGATTTCCAGTCCAAGCATTTCAATTTTTAATAAATTCTTATAGGTCACACTAACCTGTCGGGTAATTTCAACATCGCTACGAGCAAGTATGACATCATAGTCAGTCAATCTTATATCATCAAGACCCGTTTCAGCGAACATCGGCATTTCGATGTCTAAATTTGAAACTTGTGCTGCGACTTTGTAGTCTAAACCTGCAGCTTTCAGTGCGTCCAAGAGGAGTTGGAGATAATCCAAGACGACCTCTTCAGCTTGCATTGGATTATCCGGAATAAAGTCACCTGGACTTTGACGACGGATTAGAGATATTTCTTGTAATCCGATGACATGTGGATTGTATTCTTTTATAGATTTTGCAATACCGATAGCACGACTTGGGAAGTCTGCTGCAATCACGTTGTCATACGTCTGTGCAGCTGCAGTGGGAACTTGCAATAGTTCTTGCACACTCAGCAACAGATCAGGACTGCTACCAACATAGACATTGTAGGTCATTACAGTGAGGGGTTGGTCATCTGGTTGTTTAGTCTCTGTTATTACGGTATCAGTAATTCTCTCACAACCTGACACAGTAATGAGTAGTACGAGAAACATGAGCGTAATTATTAGTTTTGACAAATTGTATCCTCCAAAATAGTGTGATTATTATTTGAGAATATATAGACCTAAATGTTCATATATAGAAACTTCTTAGCATGTTCCGTAGATGAAATCGTTATCATAAGATGTTAACTCTACCTGTAGAATGTGATTTATTGCCGTATCTGGCACATCAACGAGTACTCTTAGGTAATTTTCTGTATATCCAGAAAGCAGGTTTCTGCGATGTTTTATATTAGCTGGCTCCCTACTTTCTTCTATGAGGACTTTCATCTTTTTTCCAAGCATTTTTTTTCGGAACGATAAGCTTAGTTTTTCCCCTAATTCGATCATTGCACGACTTCTTTGTGCGGAAATGTGAGGGGAAACTTGGTTTGGATAAGTTGCCGCAGGGGTTCCTTTGCGGGGAGAATAACGAAAGACATGAAGTTGATTGAATCCGATTGCTTCAACGAATTTCAAAGATTCTTGAAAGTCGTCATCCGTTTCACCCGGAAATCCAACCATAATATCTGTGGTGATACCGATATCTTCTGTGAAACGATCACGGAGTGTTTCAACGAGCGTAGCAAACTGTGCAGTCGTGTAACGTCTTCGCATTTTACGTAGGACATTGTCGGACCCTGATTGTATCGGCAAGTGGAAATGTGGCATGCACTTTGATAGAGCTGACATTCTTTCTGAGAGAATATCTGGAAAATACATCGGTTCTATAGAACTAAACCGAATCCGTTCAATACCATCAATGTTGTGTATCTGTTCTAATATATCAGCGATATCCTTGTCTCTACCCGTATCTTGACCGTAAGCACCCAGATGTACACCTGTAATGACGATCTCTTTGATACCGCTATCCGCAATGCGATGTGCTTCATCAACAATATCTGGTAGCGGACGGCTTGTCATTCTTCCGCGAACATAGGGTATGATACAGTATGTGCAGAATGCACTACAGCCGTCTTGGACTTTGATGAGGGCACGTGTGCGTTTGCCGGCATCGCTTACACCACTGCTAAAACGTGCATGTTCACGAATGACGTCGTGCTGGACAGGTTTAATCTGGAGCGGCGTTTCATCCTGCAGTTTATCAAGATAGGTCTGAAATTCCGCTTTTTCCCTGTTACCAAATACGAATCGGACGCCTGGAATCTGTTCTATTGTCTTACGATCACTTTCAGCATAACATCCCGTAACCAAGACATCTGCATGTGGGTTCTGTTTAATTGCGCGGCGGACCACTTGTCTTGCCTTTTGATCAGCCGTGTTCGTAACTGTGCATGTGTTTATGAGATATAGGTCTGCAGGTTGTGCTTCATCAACGATTACAAATCCGTTATGGATTAGAACTTCCCGCATCGACTGCGAATCGTATTGATTAACTTTACATCCCATTGTGATAAGTTTTGCTGTCTTCATTGTTTTTTAGTCGGTATTGATATGCTACGATGGCAGTAGCTGCAATTGCAGCGGTTTCTGTTCTTAACGTGTTTGATCCGATTGTTACAGGGATACATCCTTTGTTTACAGCATTATTTACTTCATTCTCTGTAAAACCACCTTCTGGACCAACGAAAAGAGCTAAAGATTCTGGGGTTGCGTTCGATTTGAACACATTCCTGATATGATGTTTCTTCTCCCTTTCCCATAGGATTAGAGATAATGTTTCAGTAGTAATTGTGCTGATACAGGCATCAAAATCTTTAACTTGCTGTATTTCAGGCAACCAGACGCTTTTACACTGCTTTGTCGCAGAAATAACGATGCGGTTCCATCGTTTAAGGCGATTCTCACTCGGTTTCTGCAAAGTCCTTTCTGTGATCATCGGAACAATCTGTGATACACCAAGTTCAGTTGTTTTTTGAAGGATCAACTCCATTTTATCATTTTTTGGTATTCCTTGAAAAAGCATGAGGACTGGCGTCTTTTTTGGGTAATATGTTTGTTCTGTGATCTGTGCTGTTGTTGATTCTACACTAATTCTGTTAACTTTTGCACTATAAACACCACCTTTCCCATCAATAATTTGGATGACGTCGTTTTTTTTCAAACGTAAGACATTTCTGAGATGGTGATGTTCAAGGTCACTTATTTCAACTGTGTCTGCGTTGGGTCTTATAGAAGGAACATAAAACGTGTGCATCAATTTGAATGTGACAATTACGTAGACTTATGGACTATGCATTTCGTAAGTTTTTAATAACGGTTTCTGGTTGTTGACTTTTAAAAATTGCTGTCCCCGCTACAAGTATTGTTACGCCGAGCTGTACTGCTGCAGGTGCGGTTTCAATTGTAACACCACCATCAACAGAAATATCTAACTGGTATTGATGTTTCTGAATTTCTTGAGATAATGTTTCGATTTTCGCCAACGTATTTTCTATGAATTTCTGTCCACCTAAACCCGGTTCAACACTCATGGGTAATACAAGGTCAATATCTGATAGGTATGGTATCACTGTATCTGTTGGTGTATTGGGGGAAAATGCTATTCCTACTTTTATGTTGTGTGCTTTAATAGCTGAAATTACTGCGTAAGGTTCATCATGACTTTCAATATGAAATGTAATCATATCCGCACCTGCTTCAACTAAGGCATCAATATACCTGAGTGGGTGCGTTACCATGATATGCACATCAAAAGGAACATCAGTTTTATCTCGAACAGCAGCGATCATTAATGGACTAATACCGAAGTTTGGGACGAATTCACCATCCATTATATCAAAATGAAGTAGGTCTGCTCCAGCATTAACAACGCGTTGCACTTCGTCTCCGAAGCAACTGAAGTCTGCTGCTAATAAAGAGGGTGCGATTCTCGGTTTGGACGACATTTTGCTAATGCTGGCTCCCAATGTTCACTATATCTCTTGTTTAGAAACGTTTATGTTCACAATATATGAAGATTAAGAATTAAATTGGGTAGTATACGGAATGGGACTTTTCACAAATTGACGGTAACATGCGGTCTGGGAAACCCAGCCCCTACGATCGTTTTTATGTGTTGGATTACCCCATTATTTTTTTAATCTTCATATCCTATTGATAATGACGTTCATACACTTTTTTACCATTTTCAAACACAATTACAAGTACCCGACCGAATACTTTCACTCTGCGTTTTTCCAGATCAATTGAAGTGCCAGGAGCATAAGAACCTTTTACGACTTCCCGTTCACCGTAGTCATCAAAAATCACAATTCTGATTTCAAGGGATTTTTCACCTTCATCAGTCACGTTGTGTTTGTGTTTCAACCATCTACCGCTGTTTCCCGTATCTTCACGTTTACCGCTAACTTTTAGTCTGATGAAATCGCCACTTTGTACGAGCCGTGGATGTGAAATGATTCTCCCCTGTTTGATTGTAGGGTGTGGACTATTTACGATTTCAACATTCAGACCGTAAGCTTTGAGTAATGGATACACCCTACTGACGGGTTGGTCTTGAAAATCATCCAATTGTATATATTGTGGTTTTCTTCCAAGACTTACCAGCAGATTGACAGAGGTGTGACGGCTCTTTTGACTTCCTTCAGTTGGACTTTGCGCGATGACAGTATCAGGTAAATAGTTTGACGAGTGTACTCTTGCAATTGTGTCTGTTCGAAAACCAGCAGCATCAAGCGTTTCTCGTGCTGCGTCCCACGCTTTTCCAATGACAGACGGTACAACAATTAGGTCCTCCCCAATGCTTACTGTGAGTTGGACATTCTGGTGTATTTTGATCCTGGAATTTGCTGGTGGGTCCTGCTCAATCACATGGTCCTGCGGTTCAGTGCTGCTTTTTTGTTCGACTATATCACTTGCTTTAAGACCTGCGTTTTTGAGTGTTGAGACTGCATTATAAAAAGATTTGCCTACAAGGTTGGGAACTAATAGCTCTGGTGCCTTTACCCATTGAGGGATAATAACTAATAGGACCAGAGCTCCTATAATTCCCATTACGATTGAACAGTAGACGGCAACCTTGACCATGCCCCATAATGTTATGTTTAATTTATTCATGGCATCTCTGAATTACTTGCTTGGAAAACAATCACCTGTTTTTATCTGATAGCCGTTCACGAAATCGTTTGCATTCATAACCCTCTTTGTTGCTGGTTGTACCTGGATTATCTGAAGTACACCTTCACCCGTTATGACATACATTTCGCGATCTGCGTTTACTATAATAGTTCCTGGTTGTCCGGACATTAATGTGTTGCTACTTATCTTATCGCTTTCATGTGGTAGAGATTCAGTGATCTTAAGTCTTATATCATTACGAAAATAGGTATATGCCCCGGGCCAACCGGCTGTACCTCTAATTAGGTTAAAGATGGTGATGGCATCTTCGTGCCAATTAATGTGTCCAATTTCTTTTGTCAGACGTGGTGCATGTGTTGCTTTAGCGTGCCCTTCTATCAAAATCTGTGGTTCTGCTTTAGGCAGTTTGTCTTTGGGTAATTCACTGAGTGTATCTATTAGCAGTTTTGCACCAATGTTAGCTAAAGCATCGTGTAACGTTTCAGTGGTATCATCTGAGTTGATGGGTATGCGTTCCTGACAGATTATATCACCTGTGTCTTCACCCGCGTCCAATAGCATGAGCGAAATACCTGTCTCTTTTTCTCCATTGATGAGTGCCCACTGAATAGGGGCTGCACCTCTATATTTTGGTAGAAGAGACGGATGCAAGTTTATGACGCCGCACGGTGGAATATCTAACACCGATTGCGGTAAAAGTTGTCCAAACGCTGCAACAACGATCACATCTAAAAATAACTCATTTAGTATTTTTACAAATGCGGGATCTCTAACTTTTTCCGGTTGAAATATCTTTAAGTTATTTGCTAATGCAATTTTCTTTACTGGAGATGGACTTAATCTTTTACCTCTTCCACTGGGACGATCAGGTTGTGTCACTACGCCGATGATATCGTAATTGTGGGTCACAAGTTGTTCCAATGCTGGAATGGCAAATTCACTTGTACCCATAAAGAGAATACGCATATATTATTTTACCCGTGTGCCAATTTGTGTAACTACACAGCAGAACTATTAGAACCGAATTTGTAATAATGGTATAACAAAACCTTCTGACGGACCTGTTTCTCTAATATTCAATTGATGGTTTTGCTGTATAAGATGAGGCTGTCCGATAAATGTTGAGGCGTTATTCATCATTACATGTTGTGCATTACTCGGTATGATCGCAATAGGTCCTTCTGGTGTAATTCCCTCCTCAGTTGGCGGTGTAGGTGGTGTCCGTCCAGGTATACTCGGTTCTGATGTATCTACATTTCGTGTATGCAGCCAGTCCCATATTCCAATAAAAAGCGATAATGATACTGCGCTTATTCCCATAGCTCTATAGTTTTTCTGTGTCAACACGGGTGCGATTTTATTCTCTTGAATCATCCTAACTACACGCACGCCTAAATAGCTGTGAATTGCAGTGAATGGTAGTGAACTCAGGGTTATTATTTCAAATCGTCGTAAAGCACTTTCGTGATATTCCTCTTCATGACCATCATGCGAGTGTTCGGATGGAGGGGAACTTGGTTGTTGTGCTTCAGCAGGTGGAACAAACAAAATAATGGTTGGCAGTACCATTACAATGAAATAACGCGCAAGTAAAGTTGAGTTAATATTAAACATTGAATTTTTCCCTTAAATTAAGCTTATGTCTTGTTTTGCACTTTAAAAAGAAATACAATAAGCATGCCAGCACCGATACACACAGAGACGTCTGCGACGTTAAAAGTAGGCCAAAACAGTCTTTTACTTTCAATACCAAACTGCAAGAAATCCACAACCGACCCTAAGAATATACGGTCAATGAAGTTCCCAATTGCCCCGCCTAATAGAAAACCGAGTGCATATTGCATCCATCTACTATTCTGGAATCTGAATGAATACCAGAAGATGAAGATTAAAGCTGCGATTGTGATGAGAATTAAAAGTGTTCTCTGATCAGATAAGATACCGAAAGCAGCACCTGTATTCCTATCGTGTCGTATATTGAAAAAACCGGGTATAACTGCAAATCCATCTCCCAGACTGATGTTTTCCCGAATAATCCATTTAGAAACTACGTCAAGTAATAGCATCGGCATTGAAACTATGACTAAAGGTGGCATCTTTTTTGCATACTGAGACAGAGAAATCACTTCAAAAAATACTCCATTTATTTGTGTTTGGTCTGATGCGTTTTCTTCAAGGATTCCCATCTGCTTTTCGTGTCTCCTTGAATGTTTATGTGTGAAAAATCGAACAACCTATTTTTGAATATACTACTTGATGAAAATGTCTCTACATGTATCTCTTCAGCTAAGAAAGGCTGTAGTGGCGCAAGACGCTGTAGAATAGCAGTTAACATACTTGATACAGCGATATATTTAGAGTCTAAATTTTCGTCGGTTATCTCGGTTTTAGATATGTCAATATAAAAGAGGAGATCAGTTTGGCAAAAATCAAAGAGTAATTGCCATATCTTTGCATAATCACTTACTTTGTAAGATGATTTGATCTGCTCAATAAGTTCTCTGGTTGCTGAAATTGCCAGTATATCCTGTTCAAGTAAGATACTAATTGCGTCATCTTCGTTTTCATCAGCAAGTGTTCTATGCTTATCTGCTCCTGTTCTTTTTTTCAAGTCTTTTAGGAAATTAACAACCTGATACAACGCATCTTTAAGTTGTCCATATTTGTCGTAATATTCTTTAATTAACGCTTCTAATTGTTGTTTCCCATTTCCTTTAATCGGCACTTCATGAATATCAGGTAGTATTGAGACATGTCGTATTACATCTGCTGGATATTCTTGTATGTACTCTTCAAGCACCTCAGTTTCCCAAACATGTTCTGCAATATGATGTAACATAATGTGCTTGAAGGGTTGGCCTTCTTTAGATGGACGACTTAATTGCATTGCAGCAGAGAGTATACTCAATTCTCCTAACCATTTTAGAAATGTTGTTTTTGGTAAGAATATAACATTTTTTGAAGCATACATTATCGGTGTTTTAAAGTCAGAACTGTCAAGTGTTTGAAGTAGGTTTGAGAAATCGCTTTCAATATATGTTGATTCTTTTCTAAAGTCTTTTGAATGACAGTTGACACAGACTGTATCTGTAGGCAATAATTCCTCTACACTCAATCTGAACCAGTGTTCAGAGCCGCGACGAATTGAACTACGTACTGATCTAAGGATCTTCTTATCTGTAATGAGATCATTGCAGTTATCGCATCGCAGTACAGGAAGTGGTACTCCCCATTGGCGTTGTGAGGATATGGACATATCATTGATATTGCGTATCTCATTTTGAATAGGGGTTTGTATATCCTCAGGATAATGATCCCAATAATCTTGTGAAGTTAAAACTTCTTCTAAAACATTAGATGACGTATTTGAGAAGAACCAATGGCGATAGGGGCGTGAGACGGATGTATTGTTGCAATGTTCACAGTGAAGCTGCTGTTTTTTTTCATTTCTGGCATTAATCAAACATTCCCGCGCTTCTAACTCATCGGCGATAAATTGAATTGCATTGAACAAACTTAAGCCACACAGTATATCTGTTTCTTCTGTGAACCTACCTGTTTCATCAAAGATTGGAATTATTGAAGAAGATGAAACAAATTGTTCGTTTATGAAATTGCCGATCTCTGGCATGGTTTTACATATAGTATAACTTAGCGAATGGTGTGCTGGATTCAACGGGATGATTCCTGATAACATTTCATTTTTTTCAGATTGCTCTTCAAGAGAATCATTGACCGACTCAGGTATAATGACGAATCTTAGGTCTGTTAAAGAAAAAAGTGGGTGTGTTAGACTGTAATCTCTTAGTTTTGAAGGATTTAATTTTGCGATGGGTTCAGGGCGGTCTTTACGTTTCGAGTTAGGATGTGCGAATTTTTTTAGTTGTGGTTCAGAAAAAATGATGTACTGCTTTTCATACTTCGTCAACCAGAAAGGAACTTTTTCATAGATACCGATTGCTATTGTACCAGCGATTTCCCATAATTGCGATATGGGTAGATGCACAGCAAAATAGACATCAGTACCGAATTCCTCAAAACCGCTACTGAATGGAAACTTCACATAAGTAAATGCAATACTTTTCGTTAAAGGTGTTGCTGTTTTTCCTGTTTCCAATGGTGAAAAACAGTTTGAACACCAATGACTCAAACGTAGTTCGTCCTTCAGGTATTTTGAGTCTCGTAGTCTATCAAAGAAACTAAATAGTTTCGTTTCGTGACGTGATTCCATCGTTCTGTCAGAAGATGACCAATCAGCAAAGATACCGAGATTCTTGAGTTTTTGCTGCTGCTTTTTGAGCCGATTACTGTAGATTTGTCTACACTGTTTTCTAAAATCGATGATGTTGGCAGCAGATGAGATGTTCTCTTTGATGATGTGTGCTTCCACACTAAATGGGAATGTTTCCCAAAGAGGCGTATAAGCCACTGTGTGTCCCCGCATCATTTCAGTCTTTAAGAATATATCCTGATATATTTTTCGCCGAACCGTATCAACGTTTAAGGAATCAACAGGTGTCGGCATCTCTCGTATGACATAGGTTGGTAACTCAGAAGTTTTCTCATTAAATGCGTAAACCTTCTGCGTTTTCCACAGATTGCGTATTTCTGATTCACTCAAACTATCTCGTTTTTCTTGAAGTGATTCTACTGTGGGTTTTTCTTTTTTAGGACTTCCTTTAGTCCTTTTTGAAGATGTCTTCTTTGTTTTATTCATATAACACTAACTATTGGATTGTTGAAAACAGCGGATTATATTCAGGTTAATTTGTAGGATGGGATAATACATCACACTCTCGGAAGCAGTAAATTCTCTAAGATTATCAGCAGAAAGATCAACACTACCGGTGAAAAATCAATTCCAAGATTCCCAGTTATAGGTCTGATTATATTTCGGATAGGTTGTAGTAGCGGATCTACCAGTTGACTGGTTAACGTATAGATTTTATGAACGGTTAAATTCCTTGAGGCTAACACTATCCAAGATAGGAACGCATTTGCAATGACAATAAATACATAGATTTCAATTAACCGACTAAGTAAATTCGCAATAGCATCCATTAATGTTTTATACCTTTTTCATTTATCGGAATCAAGTTGTCTCGCGCGTTCTGTTGAAGCGATTATTGCTTTTGCAAGCGTTGCTCGTAAGCCACCGTTCTCAAGTTCATGGAGACCTGCAGCGGTTGTACCCCCAGGAGTCGTAACACGATTTTTCAAAATTGCTGGATGTTCCAGCGATTCTGAGAGCATTGTCGCTGCACCTAACACTGTATGGATTGCCAACGTCTGTGACTCCTGACGAGGTAAGCCGACATGCACACCTGCATCTGCTAATGCCTCTATGAAAAGCGCAACATAAGCCGGTCCGCTACCACTGAGTCCTGTGACAGCATTTAGATGACGTTCCTCAAGGACTAATGTAGTACCACAACTCCGAAATAACGCCTGAGCAATGTTGATATGTTTCTCCTTTGCAGCAGTACCTACAGTTAATACTGAGATCGCTTCTCCAACAGACGCTGCGATATTCGGCATTACACGCACAATAGGAGGTACATTTACACAATACGATTCTAACGTTTTCGTCGTAACACCCGCAGCTATACTAACAATCCATTGTGTAGATGTTAAACTCTTGGCGACTTGCGGGAGAATCTTTGGAACAGCCACAGGCGGAACCGCACAAAGAACTACTTCTGTGTTATCTAAGAGTTCTTCTATATTGGGTGCAGTATTTACTTTTAGTTCACCACATAACTGTGTTACCAAGTCAGTGTCTATATCAGTAATCCATATCTGTTGAGGTGCTAAGGTAGAATTTACAATTCTGCGAACGATAATTCCACCCATTTTCCCAACGCCAATTACGCCCAATTTTAGGTCGTCTAACACCATTTAACTCCTATATTTATGCCGGTAGGTGCGATATCCGTATCGCACCGGATCCTAAGCGGAAACCTTCAGTCAAGCGGGTTGGGAAAAACCCGGTGCGATAAGGATATCGCACCTACCGGCCTGGGACTATCTCCTATATTTATGCAAAAATTGCGCGACCTATCCTAACAAGGTTTGCACCTTCTTCTATTGCCACTTCAAAATCACCTGTCATGCCCATAGATAGGTAACGCATATCCACATTGGGAGAATCTTCAATTTTTAGATTGTCAGCAAGAGTTCTTAATGATTCAAAAGCGGGTCGGTTCTCCTCTGGATCTGTAGTGAACTTACCCATAGTCATTAACCCACACACCCGCACATTGGCATAATTGATAGATTTTTCAATTATGTTCGGCACTTCCTTAGAATTTAACCCGTATTTACTTTCTTCTCCAGTCGTATTTACTTGTAGTAAAATATCTGTCACGTTTTCCTGTTCTATGGAACGTTTAGAAATCTCTTCTACTAATCGCAAACTATCCACCGAATGAATCAATGAAAACATGCTCAAAGCGGGTTTTACTTTGTTTCTTTGTAGATGTCCAATTAGATGCCACGCAAAGGCTCTATCAGATTCAGGGGTATTCAATAGATTTAAAGATAGAAAATTGACAGGTTCAAATTTCTGCTGTGCTTCCTGAATACGATTTTCGGCTATGATAGTCGCACCTGCATTAAGCACAGTCTCTATATCTGCTACTGATATCCCTTTGGTTACAACGACAAGTTGAATTGATTCGGGTGAACGGCCGCTTTTCTGTGCAGCTTCTGCTATCCGTTGCTTTACATGTGCAAAGTTTTCGGCAATCCGATTCAACTATTATTCTCCTCCTTTGTGAGATTGTGAACGGTGTCGTCTGCCTCAGTTGTTTTTTGGGATTTACGGAATAGGCTCAAGAACCTATCGGTCATATCGTCCCAATTAAACATCATGCTAATGACAGCAATCAGAATGCCGAAACTGATAATTCCGATCCCGATGACTACAAAATGTGTCGCTTCAGTGTATACTTGCGTTACTCTAACAGCTGTCGGTGTTTCCTTAGATAATTCCTCTTTATATTTACTTGGATGGACGGACCCCCGCACAATAAATATTAGACCGATTATACTTATCAGGATAGACGAAACTGCAAAAATGGAACGCATCTTAAAATCCTATGGCAACTGTAAAATGTGTTCAGAGACAGAGCAGATGTCAATCTCTTATATGATACCATTTATTGATAGGTATTGCAAATTTGATTACGGCAAGGAATTAGATGAAGAACGTTCTGGTTAATTCCATCTTTCAACGACTACCTTTTTCTGTGTAAAGAAATCGACAGCATCCCAACTCTGTCCGTGCAGGTCGCCAAAGAAACTGTCTTTCCACCCACTGAATGGGAAGAACGCCATCGGTGCTGCAACGCCTATGTTGATACCGATGTTGCCGATGTGTGCTTCGTAGCGAAATTTGCGTGCTGATCTACCATTACTTGTAAAAAGGCAAGCCATGTTCCCATATTTACCGCTGTTGATGAGCGAAATTGCCGCATCAATGTTGTCTACATGTATGAGACCTAAGACGGGACCGAATATCTCAGTTTTGGCAATTTCTCCTTGTGGTTCAAGTTCACTGAGCACAGTAGGTCGTATAAAGTTCCCATTGTCACCACCTTGTATTTTTGGAAAACGTCCATCAACTAACACGCGTGCTCCCGCATCAATTCCGTTCTGTATCAAACCTTCGATCCGTTTTTTGCTTTCAGGCGTGATAACGGGTCCCATCTGTACATTTTCATCTAAACCATTGCCTACTATTCTATCTGTTGCGATATCACTGATTGCTCTTGGAAACCAGTTTCGCGCGCCACCTACCGCTATTGCAAGTGAGGCAGCGAGACACCGTTGACCTGCACAACCGAAGGCACTATCCGCGGTTGCATTTACAGTAAACTCCGGATCAGCATCTGGTAAGATGATCAACGGATTCTTTGCACCGCCTTGGCACTGAACCCGTTTTCCGTGTGCTGCGGCTTTTGCGTAGACCGCTTTTGCTGTTGGTGTTGATCCAACGAAGCTGATTGCTTGGATGTCTGGATGTTCTAATATAGTATTTACGGTTTCCTGTCCACCATTCACCAGATTCACGACACCTTGTGGAAGTCCAGTCTGTTCAAGGAGTCGAAATATCTTTTGCATCGTCAAGGGGACCTTTTCTGATGGTTTGACAATGTAAGTATTGCCGCAAGCGATAGCATAGGGAAGAAACCAGAAGGTGATCATGCCGGGAAAATTGAAAGGTGCAATAACAGCGCAAACACCAATCGGTTGCCGGATCATGAACTCATCAATCCCTGTAGCGATGTCCTCCAAGTTTGTGCCTTGCATGAGTGTCGGAATCCCACATGCAACCTCAACGTTTTCAATTGCGCGTCGCATTTCACCTTTTGCTTCACTCAGCGTTTTTCCGCACTCCAAGGTTATGGTTTTGGCAATATCATCAATGTTCTCTTCAAGTAGATTCTTGAGTTTAAACAGGTATTGTATCCGTTCAACAGGTGGTGTCCGTCGCCACGCCTCAAATGCCGTTGTTGCTGTGGCAGCTGCCGCATTTACCTCTTCGGATGGGGATAACGGCACTCTTGAAAGCACTTCGCCTGTTGCGGGGTTAGTGACATCAAGAAGATTTGAGGTTACAGATTCTTGCCACGCATTGTCAATATAGTTTAGAATAGTGGATTGATTACGCATTATTGGTTCTGCTCTGCAAATAGTTCAAGCACCTTAAGTTGTTCTATTGCAGCAACAACTTGAGGGTCATGCATGATTTCATCTTTAATATTCTCAGTTTCTAAAGCGATGGCATACTTAATAGCGATATCGCTAAGGATAATCTGTTCATCCGTGAGTGAATCTGACAGGCGACTGTAAGCGCGCACGAGTCTTGCAGCCTGTCGGTCATCTCTTGATGCATGTTCAGCGTCAAATAATTTTTGTAATACGTCGTCGCCATGCTCTTCAACAAATGTTTTTAGTTTATCGTGGTTACGCAATTTCAACTGCATCTGACGTTCTGCACGACTGAAGTATGCGGTTTCAACATCAGGTATGATGCCAATTTTGTCAATATCAACACCTTTGGGTGTATAGTAATGCGCGACGGTCAATTTGACTGCAGCCTTAGAATCACTGAGTGAAAAGACTTTCTGTACAGAAGCTTTACCAAAGGTCTTACTCCCCATCACTAAACCTCTGTTATGGTCTTTTATTGCACCTGCGACGATTTCTGATGCACTTGCACTCCCTCCATCAACTAAAACGATTAAGGGGAGTTTTTCTCTCGCTTCTCCCTTCGCACGGAAGTCTTCACGGTCTTCAAGTCCCTGGCTGTAAACAACAAGCTGCCCAGGTTCCAAAAAATCGCTTGCAATCTCAACAGCAGAACCGAGTAGTCCACCCGGATTCAAGCGTAGATCAAGGATAATACCTCGGATACCGTGCTGCGTGAATTTCTCAAATGCGTTATCTACATCATTTGCTGTTGTCTGAAGGAATTGATTGATTTTGATATATCCTATAGCATCACCGATAATCTCTGTTTCTACGCTTGGGATACGAATGACTTCACGGACGATAGTAACCTCTATTGGACGACTCACTTTAGGACGTATGATCGTGACTGTTACAGAGGTACCGGGTTCTCCTCGTAACAGGTCAACTGCTTCGTCTAATGTCATCACAGCGGTTGATTCTCCATCAATCTGACTGATGATATCTCCGTTTTGCACTCCCGAGAGTGCTGCAGGATTTCCTTTGAAAGGTGTTATCACTGTGATCATATCTTCACGCATACCCACCGTCATGCCAAGTCCACCGTAGTTGCCTTGGTTCTGGGTGCGGAATGAGAGATGATCAGGTATGAATTGGCTGTAAGGGTCGAGCGTACGGAGCATACCCCTTATCGCGCCCTCCATCAACTCCTCATCATCAGGATTGTCATAGTGTTCCTGTTTCACATAAGCTAATATTTCAGCAAAAAGTGCAATGTTTTTTAATAGTGTTTCATCACCCAGTGTTTCAACACCCTCCTCTTCCTGTGCGAAAATCCAAGAAATTGGAACTAAAACAGAAAAGAGAATAACTAAAGACAGGATAGGCATATTATACTTGTTCATTTTATTATATACTCCATTGTTTGTGTATTCATTTATTCTGACCAATCGGTGCGATAGGGAAATCGCACCTACCGCTATGAATAGTGTTAATTTGATATTACTTTGCGTATCCAACGGTTTAATGTAATATACACACTGACGACAACAGCGATAGCAGCAAATACGAGATCAAACCATTCCATTCTGTCAATCATGTGTCCCCATTTTGTTCTTCCGGAATAAACTGTCTCGGCAATAGGTATGGCTTGTTCATCTGTTAGCATTGGCTGTTCTTCAATTATTTGATGAGCGATCTGTGTAACTGCATTCAATTGAACGTCGAGATACTTCCCAACTAAAATGCCAAGAATTGAGAAAAACGCTGCACCTATTGCCAAATAGAACCAATTCTTCCGATTGTCTGTATCAAGGGATTGACTTCCTGTAAATACGATCCCAAGACCGCACAGTGCGCCGATAGCAACTGCCACGAACCCAGCATTACTACCAGTCCACTTAATATAATTTGCCCATAGTACACCTCCTATAATTGCACCGATGAGTCCACCTAAGGGAGCAGTTAATGCTTTCATGTTTAACCTTCCGTTTGTGCGATCTCCGGTTTCTTTAAATGGTGGTCTGTATGCTGTTGATATGTATATGCCGTCCGTAACAATGTTTCTTCGTCGAACGGTGGTGTAAGTAGCTGCAACCCCACAGGCAAACCACTCTTTACAAAACCGCATGGGACAGAAATCCCTGGTAATCCTGCATGACTTGCTGGCGTCGTCATCACATCACAAAGGTACATCTGAAGTGGATCTGCAGTCCGCTCACCAATTCTGAATGCGGGTGTTGGTGAAGTTGGTGTGGCGATGACATCCACCTTCTCAAAAGCCGCATCAAAGTCAGACTTTATCAGTGTTCGTGCCTTTTGTGCTTTACGATAGTACGCATCTTGGTAACCTGCACTGAGTGCAAAAGTTCCAAGCATGATACGTCTTTTAACCTCCTGTCCAAAACCTTCTGTCCGGGTTTTTTTATACATATCCATCAAGTCTACAGGTTCTTCAGTCCGATATCCGTAGCGTACTCCATCATATCTTGCAAGGTTTGCGCTTGCTTCTGCAGGTGCAATAATATAGTATGTTGCGATTGCAAAGTCCGTATGTGGAAGTGATATGTCCATCAGGGATGCCCCCAATTGCTCTAACTTTTGGATAGCTGAATGAACCAGTTCTGCTACCTCAGCATCTAAACCTTCAGCGAAATACTCTTTCGGTACACCGATCCGTAATCCTTGAACATCGTCAATAAGACTCTTTGTGAAATCTGGCACGGGAACATCAACGGATGTAGAATCCAACTGGTCCTTACCACAGATAGCATTGAGTACTAACGCGCAATCTGTCACATCTTTTGTAAAGGGACCTATCTGATCAAGTGATGAAGCGAAGGCGATGAGTCCATACCGTGAAACGCGTCCATAAGTAGGTTTCATACCAACGACACCACATAATGCAGCGGGTTGCCGAATAGAACCCCCAGTATCTGAACCTAAAGAGCAGATGGCTGAGTCCGCAGCGACAACAGCAGCTGAACCGCCACTTGACCCTCCCGGTATCGTATCTAAATCCCAAGGATTATGGGTTATCTGATACGCAGAATTCTCGGTAGATGACCCCATCGCGAATTCGTCCATGTTCGTTTTACCTATCATGACCGCGTTCTGCTTTTGTAGTTTTGTCATGACAGTCGCATCG
>JAAXGN010000002.1:0-961 GCA_012267415.1 Candidatus Poribacteria bacterium
TCACACATTCTCAACTACTGAATTGGAAGCAGTACCCATGGTCGAAACATACAAGGAGGAGTTCAGACAGACCTGCCGAAGAGAAAAGGACCCCAGCTGATCAACGACTCAGAAGACGGGGTTTTGTATGCCGACATGCTCAACAACGAGTTTTTGATGAAAAAATACTGTGACGATATCCATACGAGTGCAGGCGAGATCCAACGTCTGACTAGTGAGTTAACTGTGCAATAATGAAACAAAAACCTGATCGCAATAGTTTCTAATTGGCTACGTTCCTCTTATCAACACGGTTTCCTCGTTATTGGTGTTGAATTGCAACATGCCGTTTTCCAGGTTGTACGGTATTTCGCTTCCTCCTGCAAGCACTACCAATGTATTTACATTCTCATCTGAGTACAATTCCCGAAACAAAGGTGTAGGATCGTCCATAACCACGTACCCATCCGGAGTTTTACTTACTATGAGTAGAACTGACGGGAAGTCATCCACCAATTCGACCGAATACACGTCAGTGTTTGACTGTAACATGAAATCTCCGTAAAATTCTAAAATTTTAGAATCGATATTAGTAACTGGACTACCGCTGAAATAATCCAAGACAAAGACAGCCGACAATCCGATACCGATGATGATCGATGCGGTGATTGATAGTATAGTAACGTTATTCATGTCCAACCATATATCAATTTCAAAAATATAAAAAATATTAGGGTTGTTACTGATGTCAGTAGTACCAGACTACTTGCAATGTTAGCCAGTCTGACATGTCGATGTCATACTCTGAATGTGATCCTATGTGGGAGTATTTCCTATCAGATTCTGACCAATCTCCTTGCGAAGCCTTCACATATGCCCGATCAAACGCATCTGGGAATATGCACCAGTCAAGGTAGTAGTACTGGCCAGAGAATGAATACCACCTTAATCCTGACGAACCGTTGGACATGAAATCCGTGTA
>JAAXGN010000002.1:1082-1467 GCA_012267415.1 Candidatus Poribacteria bacterium
GTCTGTCTGCAATGGGTTGCTACTGTTTTCCTTGCCTATTTTTTTCCTCTCGTCTAGCATTGTATTGTGGACATCATATGTGTCTGTTTCCGAATCGTACTTGGCCTTGAATTCTATGTCATAGTTTCCGATCTCTTCACCATGCTTGTCGTACACCAATATGTTCAATACCACGTGCTTGGTCTGATCAGCATTTTCAACCACATAGTACTTCCACAATTCCGTATATTCGCCACTGACTACTTGGGCTTCCCATGTGCCTGTTTCTGATACTGCTTTGGCAAGAAAGTCATATTTCTCATTGTTTCTCTCTACCTCATCTTGTACATTGTACACCGCCTGTGCCTGTGCACTCCCAACCATACTGAATGGTAGGATCATTGCA
>JAAXGN010000066.1 GCA_012267415.1 Candidatus Poribacteria bacterium
TCGCTTCACCTTCTGGGCCTGATAGTGTTACGCTTGTATTCTCAATGTCTATCCGCATCATATCAGAGAACCCTATACCGATACTATTCACAACTTCTGTAATCTCTATGATTTCAAAAGGTGTCAGTGCTATAGTCGCATCGGCTGTTTTGGCAGATACTGAAGTGATCTTGGGAACTGCAAAATCCAAACGGAATTGGTAGGTCGTCGCATTCTGTGCAACCTGACCTAATATATCTTGCGGCGTTATTGATAGACTATACATGCCGCTTTGTTCTAATGGCACGAAGCGAGCAACTAACTGAGAACCATCACCCTCTTCCAATGTCACTACTATCGCTTCACCTTCTGGGCCTGATAACGTTACGCTTGTCTCCTCAATGTCTATCCGCATCATATCCGTAAATCCGATATCTATACTACTGACAGTTTCTGTAATGTCAATGATTTCAAAAGGTGTCAGTGCTATAGTCGCATCGGCTGTTTTGGCAGATACTGAAGTGATCTTGGGAACTGCAAAATCCAATCGGAATTGGTAGGTCGTCGCACTCTGTGCAACCTGACCTAATGTGTCTTGGGGCGTTATTGATAGACTATACATACCACTTTGTTCTAATGGTACAAAGCGAGCAACTATCTGAGAACCATCACCCTCTTCCAACGTCACTGCTATGGATTCACCATCCGGGCCTGATAACGTTACGCTTGTCTCCTCAATGTCTATCCGCATCATATCCGTAAATCCGATATCTATACTACTGACAGTTTCTGTAATGTCAATGATTTCAAAAGGTGTCAGTGCTATAGTCGCATCGGCTGTTTTGGCAGATACTGAAGTGATCTTGGGAACTGCAAAATCCAATCGGAATTGGTAGGTCGTCGCATTCTGTGCAACCTGACCTAATATATCTTGCGGTGCGATTGATAGACTATACATGCCGCTTTGTTCTAATGGCACGAAGCGAGCAACTATCTGAGAACCATCACCCTCTTCCAACGTCACTACTATCACTTCACCATCCGGGCCCGATAGTGTTACGCCTGTATTCTCAATGTCTATCCGCATCATATCAGCCCGCGTCATAAAGCCTATACCGATACTATTCACAACTTCTGTAATCTCTATGATTTCAAAAGGTGTCAGCGCGATAGTGGCATCTGTTGTTTTGGCAGATACTGAAGTGATCTTGGGAACTGCAAAATCTAAACGGAATTGGTAAGTCGTCGCACTCTGTGCAACCTGACCTAATGTATCTTGTGGTGTGATTGATAGACTATACATACCACTCTGTTCCAATGGTACAAACCGAGCAACTATCTGGGAACCATCATCCTCTTCCAACGTCACTGCTATGGATTCACCATCCGGGCCTGATAACGTTACGTTTGTTTTCTCAATATCAATTCGCATTACATCTGTGAACTCAAGGATGAAACTACTCACTACTTCAGTAAGCTCAACAATTTCATAAGGTGTAAGTGAGACGGTTTGCTGGGGTGTCTCAACTTTTACTGAAGTTAATTCAGGAAGTTGAAATTCAAGACTGAACAGATATGGCACTGTCCCTTTTGCGACATTACCGATGATATCTTGAGGGGTTACTGACAACGTATATTCTCCACCTTGTGTTAAGACAACAAAATTCGCTGCCAGTTCGTCAACACCATTATTGGTTAATGTAAGCGGTATTTCCGATCCTGCGGGTCCAGTAAGCGTAACGGTTGTATTGGCAAAATCCACACGTGTGGAATCAGCAAAACGCAAGGTGAGTTTACTGACGGTTTCGGTGAGTTCGGTAACCTCATAAGGTGTTAGGTTTAATGGTGTCTCAGTATTCACATTTACTGAGGATATAGTTGGTGCTTGAGAATCATAGTAGACCTTATATTCTGTTTGGTCTGAATTGCCAGCACCATCAACGAGGTTTACCGTGAGACCGTATTCTCCATCAGCACTACCATCTGTCGGGAGCGGTGTTGAGAGCGTAAAGTAGAGTTGGTTACTATTATCATGTGTTAATACACCGGATACATCATCTCCATCACTTTGATGTAGGGTGATTTCCTGAGAATCAAGATCAAGCAGTGCTGGACCAACATCCTCAATAGTTATCTGGAACTGTGTTAGGCTTCCGCCGACATACGTCGTTGGCTGATGTAATTCGATCGGTGAAGCGGCGGTTATTCTGGGTGCTTGTGTATCATAGGTGAACTGCCTATTGACAACTTTACCCGTTCTTCCAGCTTTGTCTATAGGTGTAACTGAGACATTATATATTCCGTCAATGCTACCGTCTGATGGAAAGGCTAACGGCATCCACGTTAACTGATTCTGTTCATTAGATTGTGTGCTACCTACCACCTCAACCCCACTTTCATTAGTAACAGTGATTGCGGACCCATTATCGCTAAAGTCCAATCCGACTCCTGAAGGTTCTATGAATGTGGCAACTATTGTTGAGATAGCCTTATTGACATAAAGATTAGAAATGATTTGACCATCTATCAGGACTGAACTTACACTCGGTAGTGCTATATCCAGCTGGAACTGATATTCTACTGCTGTTTGTGCGGTATTTCCAGCAATGTCTTGTGGTGTCACTCTCAAGGTATACAGACCGTTCTCTGTCACCGAAATGAATCGGACACTTAATTGAGATAAACTGTTTTTTTCTTGTGTAAGAGAGATCTGTTGACCATCTGGTGCTAACAATTCAACGTTTGTATTCTCAAAGTCAAGTCGGGTTGGATCAGTAAACGCAAGCGTGACTTGGTTAATTACATCATCAATCCGAACAATTTGGTGTGGGATTAAATCAATCGCAGTGTCTGAAGTGTTTGCTTTCACTGCTGAGAGCCTTGGCAGTGCAAATTCTAAACGGAAGGGATATTGAACCGCCCCCCGGACAGAATTACCCGTTATGTCTTGAGCTGTGACGGACAGTGTATATAATCCATCTTGAATTAAGGACACGAAGTTTGCGGTAAGTTGATCAACATCGTTATTCTCCGAGTTGAACGGAATGTTGGAACCATCTGGACCCATGAGAGAAACCACAGTGTTTTCAAAATCCACTTGTGTAGACTCAACAAAGTTGACGGTAATGCTGTTTACTGATTCGTCGAGGTCTGTAACCTGATACGGTATCAAGTCTAACGGTGTGTCAGTATTCAAAGACACTGTAGATATAAGCGGTGCCTGAGAATCGTAAAAGATGTTATGTTGAAACTGATGCGGATTGCCTGCTTTATCCATAAGGTTAACCGTCACCAAATACTCTCCATCTGCACTTCCATCAGTAGGAAGTGGAGCAGACAGTGTGTAGAAAAGTTGGTTAACACCGTCATGTGTAATCTGACCTGAAACAGTTTCTCCTGCACTATTTGTCAAACTGATAGTCTGTGCGTCAAGTTCAAGTGCGGCAGGTCCGACATCTTCAATTGTAAACTGTAACTGTGGGAAGCTCCCACCAAGATAAGAGACAGGTTGATGTAAGGTTACGGGTGAAGCGGATGTAACACGCGGTCCCTGCGTATCGTAGATGAATCCCCGCAATGCGACATTTCCTGTCCGACCAGCATTATCAACGGGTGTTACTGCGACTGTGTATGTTCCATCACCACTACCATCTGTGGGGAGTACTATAGGTCTCCAAATCAGTTGCCAATTCTGTTGATCCGCGTCGTTAATGGTTGTCGTGCCTGGGACAGGAAGTCCGGTTTGGCTGGTTACAACAATTCTGGATTCACTATCTCCGACGGCTAAACCTGTCCCTGTCGTATCTACGAGTGTAGCGACGATCTCGCCGACACTATCGTTCACATAGACAATTGCCCCACTCTGACCACCAATCAGCACTGTCGTAACAACAGGAACTGCGATTTCCAGATCGAATTTGTAGACGTACGGGTGTTGGGAGATGTTCCCGATTCTATCAGTTGGCGTTACGCTAAGGGTATATGTCCCGAGGTTTGATAGGTTTTGGAAATTTAGCGTTAAAACGGAATCACCATCATTGCTGCGGTGAAGTGCAATTGCAGAGCCGTCTGGTCCTACTAATGAGACGACTGTGTTCTCAAAGTCAACATCATTTTCTGCAAATGCTACATTTATCTGTGAAAAGGTCTCATTAACATCCATTGTGCTATCAATGGAAAGACTTAGCAACGGATCAGTCTCCGTCTCAACTGTTTCTATAGATGGATACTGTGTGTCTAATGTTAATGGGAATGTCTCTGTGTATCCTTCTCCGTTAAATTCGAAGAAAGACACTGAGATAGCGTATTCTCCATCTGCTGTGCCGTTTCGTGGAATTGCTTCGGTGGTCCAAGTTAATTGATTGTTTACGATGTCATATTCAACCTTCGTTGCTGGAATCAAAGTTCCGTCCGCGTCATTTACAGAAATATATGAATTATTAAAGTCTATCCCTATACCAATATAGTTTTCAATCACTGCTGATATTTGAGTGATATTGCGAACAGTGTTAGTTTCTGGGGCTGTCAACCGGATTCTCGGTTGCGTAGTACTGACAAGATAGAATGGACGTCTAATTGGAGCACCTACATTTCCCGCATTATCGGCTGGCGTTACCTCAATAGTATAAGTACCATCATCCGAACCGTCCAATGCCATCTGCTGTAGCAGTGTCAGTGTAACGGTATCTGTACCGTTGCTGGATATATTTACAGGAACTTCAACTTGATTCTCTCCTATATCGCGTGTCAATCTATAGTTGCTTTGTACAAAATCGATCCCACTCGTTTCTTCGTTCAGCTTTATGACAACTTCTGTAAGACTTGACACAGTCTGATTCGCAGCGGGGACGGTTGACGTGAGTGTAGGCACTTGCGTATCATAGATAAGTCGGTAATTAATTATGTTGAAATTACCTAACGCATCCGCAGCCTTAATGGATATGACATAGTTGCCATCTTGGCTGCCATCTGTACTCAGAAGTGGAGAATCCAAGATATAAGAAAGGACACTGTTATTTTTATCTACAAAAGTCCGACCAGCTAACGCGTCAATAGTGCCATCAGGTTTAGGTGTTCCAAAGACAATACTGGTAGTATCTCGTGAACCTGAAAATAAAACGCCGCTTCCTGATTCACCATCATTGAATGTGGCAACAAACTGATTGAGTGGAAGATTGTAATAGGTTGTATCTCCCAATATATCAAACGCTGCACCATCTCGTGTAGGTTGAAGTGAAACAAGTTCTGGTGCTAAATTATCATAAATGAATGTTATGTTAATGGGTTCAGTTCTATTATTTGCTTTGTCTGCTCCAATAATCTCAACGGTATAATGTCCATCCTGGATCCCGTCTGTGGCTATTAACGGAGATCGTAATTGCCATCTTATTTTATTATTTGATATTTGTGTCTGTTCACCGAGAACTAAACTCCCGTCTGGTCCTTTGAGGCGTATGGATGAAGCGGGAAGGTCAAGTTCTACATTATCTTCTAATTCTGCTTCAACATAGTTTGTGCTTCCACTGAGTCCACTCCCTTGTGTGAATGCTCCTCTGTTTGTCGTTAGACCGATTAATGTCGGAGGCGTGTTATCAAAGGTAAAGTTCGCTGTACTTAAAGCACGGTTACCGTTCCTGTTAAATATGAAGACTGTTACTTCATAATTTCCATTTTCTGAGAGGTTGTCAAGGGGGTTTCCGAGTGTAAATACTGCTTTGTTGTTATCCGTAACAGTTAAAGCACCGCTAAGGTCTGTTCCGTTAATAGGTCTAATCTGTATTTTTGAAGTATTAAAGTCAAGCGGCGTGTCGCCACCAGCATCTGCAGTGAAACCGATTGTCTGAATTGAGGTATTGACAAACGAGCCATCTATCAGTGGGATTGAATCATTGAATGTTATACCAGTGATACGCGGTTGCTCAGAGTCAATTGTGATCTGTGCAGTTGTTTTCGCTTCAGCTGTATTACCTCCCCTATCCGTGGCATTTATTTTCAACCGATAACTTCCATTTTCAATGCTTCTTCTGTTGCCATCTAGTCCATCCCAATTGAAGGTATGACTCCCTTTGGTTGTACCTTCCAATTCTATCCTGCGTCCGATGGCTTCGCCAGCTGCGTTCTGAATTTCTAACCACGCTTCTACGACATCTTCACTGAGTGTATAGTGGACCGGCAACGGGTCAGAATCAGGTGAGAACTCACTACCACCAATACTGACATCCTCAATTGTAGGTTTTGTCTTATCTATGGTTGCTGTTATTTCTCTTTTATGAGGTGTATCTTGAGGGGGATCACCACTGCTGACTGTAAGTTCTACAATAATTTTGTAAACACCTTCAGGAAGTGCCTGACGATTATTGTTAATAGTATTTCTAACCGTCCCATCCCACATAAAGTTGAAGGTCTGATTTTCTGTTAGGGACTGTCCAGTATCTGGACCGCTGGTTATTATTCTTCCGTCACTCAACTTTATTTCGTAGGTATACGTTTGATTCTCTCCAACATTAGTTGTAAAGGTGATGGTTAGTTTTTCGGTAGTTCCATTGAAAACCGAATTACCGTTCGCATCAACGGATGGATCTGATAGAAAATTCGCCCAGGCAGGCGAATGTATAACGAACAGAGCACAAAATAAAACAACTGATAACTGAAATATTGATAAGTGTGTCCACCGTAACCTGAATGGCAATTTAGGACACTTTTTGTCAGGACACACAACAGGAAGCCTTTTATTGATTATTGTCACGCATTTTCCCCCACTACTGCAAGTTTATGTCTTAAGGTTTTTTGATTTAACAGATATGGTATTATTTCAATTGATTATTAGACGCAATTATTAAAATTAGGTTGATAAAAACCGATATAACAGAAGAATCACTCTGTATATAGTGGACTTCAGAATTAATGGGATACGCCATAACGGGCGAGGGGACCTCGCCCTACGTTGGGTGGTCATCGTCCACGCTGAAATATCTCCATAATTTTTAACTTTACTATATTTTGTGGGCAGGAAGTTATCCTGCCCTTCACTATAGAAAACATTCTAATAGACTGTCTAAACTTATTTTCAGGCAGATCCAAATAGTCGGGAATCGGAGTTCCCGCCTACAAAGAAATTCGTTCTGTAGGAGTCGGGAATCGGAGTTCAAATCAACGGTATGAATCATGGCGAATGCCATGCGCGCATTCGCCCAAAGGCATTCACCGCCTACAAAGAGGTCCGTTCTGTAGGAGCGATCTCCGAATCGCGACCTTTACCAGGAAAATTAGAACGGACACTCTACTAATTTATCCGATTTCACCGTTCTCAATCATTGTCAGAAGTGCTGAATCTTCAGCGGTAAGTGGCAATGTTATTTTAGCGCGTTCTCTACTTGAGTGATAGGTCGCGAAGATAAGCTCTGTGGCTTGCATGGCTTTGCGTCCGCTCAGTTCAGGTTCGCGTCCTGTCTTGACACTGTCAATAAGGTCAAGGACAGAGAGTGTGGTATCATTTCCTCTGGGAGCGACATCACTTAGATCGGGTTGTTCCCACTCTGTTGAACCTTCACGTAAGACCTTAACAGGTGCCCCACCGCCAACATCAACAATACCTTTTGTGCCAATGATACGGTTAGAGAATCCTTTTAATGAAACACCTCCCGTGGTTAATAGACCTTCCACACCGTTTTTCCATCTGTACCACGATAGACCGCTATTTTCAACACGCGTTCCGAAGACAATTCTTTCATCTGTTACATCTATCTGACCGATAACCCACTCAACAGGTTCGTCATTATTATAAAAAAAGAACATGTCGAACCAGTGCGTTCCCCAGTCAAGTAGATTCGGGCATGACCCTTCTATACGCCGTATCTCACCGATTGTTCCATCATTTGCCAGTTGTTTAGCCTTAATAAATTGTGCCCCGAACCGGCGTTGGTGGCAAAAGGTTATCACGACATCATTATCTACACACGCTTGGTAGAGTGCTTTTGCGTCACCCCAGGTAGGTGCCATCGGTTTCTCTGAATGAATAGCTTTGATGCCGCTGTTTGCTGCAGCGATGACCATATCCCTATGAAGTGCAATCCACGTACAGACACTGACGAAGTCAAGTGATTCCTTCTCCAACATCTCATGATAATCTTCATATTTCCTGGGTACATCAAACTGTTCAGAGAATTTCTCTCGTGCTTCTTGAACTGGATCAGCACATGCGACGATCTCAACATCGGGTGATGCCTTATATCCATTTGCATGCGCGCGTCCACGTCCGCCACAACCTATAATACCTGCTTTAAATGTTGCCATAATATATTTCCTTTCATTGTTTGAATCAAACCTTACCAATAGAGACATAGACCACACTGATGTTGACCCTTCGTTCAAATACTGCTATACTCTATCACATATTTATATTGAAACTCAAGTGACTTTTTGAGGGAAGGTGAACAACAAAAGCCCCAGCGGGGCGAAAGGTATATAGAATGTGTGTGTTTAATCTTGAAGCATGATATACCTTTCGCCCCGCTGAGGCTTACTATGGTAATATCAACGTTTTCTATACACCTTTCGCCCCTCTGGGGCTTGGCATTTTACAGAAACTTAGTTGACAGCACACGACGTGTGCCTATTATTGTGATTTTTTATTGAAATAAATTATCTTTCCTTGTATAATTTTGCATAGTGCTGCATACAAAATTATACAAGCTGGGTGGGATATTAGTTGTAATTTCATTATACATTATAGAATATTTTTTTCATAAATTGCACACATTCCTAAGCCTAAAAAGCGCAGAGACTATTATATTGAAACCCATTAAGACATCTATCGCATGATACGATAGATGGCCACAGAACAGAAAGGAAACTATATATGAGTGATAAAAGGATGTCTATAGAGGAGATATTTTCTGTATTTCCAAATAGATGGGTTCTTATAATTGATCCTGAATACCATTTAGGAACTGCAGAAGTAAAATCTGGTATAGTTAAACTAAGTTCAGAATCCCATGAGGAATTTCTTGAAAAGTCTGCAGATGTCAAAGTAAATTCAGCAGTAGAGTTTACAGGTGATTTGGCATCACTGGAACATGACCCTATTATAACGTCCTATTGGCGAAAAATAAAAAAATAACTCGTCGAACAAACTCCTTGTTGCATAGAATGCATAAACACAGCAAGGAGTTTATTACTGTTATATGTTGATGGAAAATTATCAAATAGATAAAATAAAGGTTGCAATTAGACCTGTTCCGTATAATTTACACGTGATTAAATGTATTGTTTATTCTAAGAATATTGACTATGGGATAAGATCTATTTTAGCGATAGATACTGGGGCATATTGCACTTCAATAAGCGGCGACTTGGCGGACAAGTTGGAATATAGAATATCAGAATGTGATGAAACTATAGTTTTTGATACTGCTGGGGGTGAGGAGGAAATGTATATGACCACGATTTCTAAGATATGCATACCCCAATTGCAATCCAGCGTAGACATTGAATTTGAAAACCTAAGAATTGCACGATGTGAACATTTTAATGATCGATATATAGACGGGGTTATTGGTCTTGATATATTATTGAAATATAATATATTTATAAATTTTGATGAGTGTTTTATAGAGTTATATGAAAGAAGTCCGAAAATATTGACACCTTGAATTATTAATGCCCCATTTATGATAGGAGGGTGTTTAATGAGTCTATGTATGGTTGACAGCGACCTTTCTGGGATGGATGCCACCATTACAGTATTCGCATTCATTCGCTTTCATTCTTGTCTCTCCTCTGTTTCCATCCCAGCATCCCGATACGTCTGCTTAATCAACTCAATCTCCGTATCTGTCAATTCATACAGTTCATACACCATCTCATCTATTTCCCGCTCAATTTCGCGTACCTGAGAACTATTTGGGTTTGCCAATATCCGTTCAACAAGTTCAGTTAACGCTGCTCTTTGTGCTTCAGTCCGATCCGCTATCGGGACCTTTTCCATATACTGTGCAAAAAACTGCAACCCACCGCCTGCCCACGGATCATTTAGAGGTAAAACATTGTATCGAGCATACCAATCGAACAGTTTACTATTTAGGATAGCAAGCAGCGAGAGATCGTCCGTGGGTATGAAAAATGTTGTATCTAAACCGAAAGTCCCAATTGTGTCATAAATTGCATCAATCGATTGTGCAATTCTTCTATAGAAAATCTTTGGTTTTTCAAACTTATCATAATAAGTA
>JAAXGN010000146.1 GCA_012267415.1 Candidatus Poribacteria bacterium
AAAGGGTTTGGTCGCGATTCGGAGATCGCTCCTACAAGCAAGGTGTATAATCATTTTCCTGTTTCACTATAAATAGACCTTATTCAGATTCCCTAAGTATTATATCTGCAATTTGTAAAGCAACATCTGGTAATTCTACTACAACGATCTGAAACGTTCCGTACGTCATGTCTGCGGTATAGATTTCTATCCTGCGCGAAGCTTCCCGTATATCCTCAAGAATTTCATTATTCGATCTATTGGACATAAATTATAGATTCTTTGATTGCTTCTGCGACTTTCGGATGCCTAATTCCTTGTATGGCACTTTCTGTAAGCAGATCCACAGGTTTCCCCAGAATCTCCTCAAGATAGTCTGCCAGTTCCATGAATTTGAAACCGATAGGATGATCAAATTCAACGACTATATCAACGTCACTTGTAGGTTCTATAGACGTTCCTTTTGCATAAGAACCGAACAAACCTATCCGTTTAACACCATATTCAGATGCGAGATACTCGGTTTTCTCAGACAAAATATCAGTTATTTTTTCTTTCGTTAATTCCATCAGCTTTTACCTAAATGTTCTAAAAAGTCTTCAGGGGTCAAGATTGGCACTTCTAATTCAACTGCCTTATCATATTTGGAACCTGCACCGTCACCGGCGATGAGATAATCTGTTTTCCCTGTTACACTGGAGGTTACTTTCCCACCCCGTGCCTTTATCTCTGTTGATGCTTCTGTACGCGTCATGTCTGTCAGACTACCCGTAACAACAAAGGTTTTACCACTGAAAAAAGTCTCTTTTAGAATCTTAGGTGCTTGGACAACTTCTTCAGTGAAGCAGCGCAATCCCGCGGCTTTCAGTTTTTCTATGAGAGGACGGTTTTGTGCGAAGAACGACGAAACACTCTCTGCAATTTGAGGACCAATACCAGGTATAGCTTCAATAGTTTCAGCATCGGCTTGACTTAATCCTTCTATAGACAAGAAACGATCTATCAAGAGTTCTGCAACCGTCTCTCCAACATGAAATATACTCAATCCGACCAATACCTTTGCAGCGGATGCTTGTTTGCTGTGTTCAATCTGGTGCAATAGATTATGTGTCAATCCGTCTCCCATCCGATCCAATTTACGCACCTCTTGAGATTTTAACGTATACAGATCAGCAACATCTCCTACAAGTCCGTTGTTCACTAATTGGTTCACAGTGGCAGGACCGAGTCCTTCAATTTCAAGTGCTTTGCGGGATGCAAAATGTGCGATCCTACGTTTCAACTGTGCAGAACACCCCGCGTTCACGCACCGCACGGCGACTTCATTTTCAGATCGTTGGACAGGTGTATTACATGATGGACACAAATCAGGGAATTGAAAAACGTCTTCATCCCCTTTTCTTTTTTCTTTCTGGACATCTATAATTTTCGGTATTACATCGCCAGCACGTTCAAGAACAACAGTGTCACCGATACGAACATCCTTGTTGTGAATTTCTTGTTCATTATGTAAAGTTGCATGTGTTATCGTAGCACCTGCGAGCTTAACAGGTTCCAAGATAGCAATAGGTGTTAAAACGCCTGTGCGACCAACTTGTACCTCAATATTCTTTATCGTTGTTGTTGTCTGATGTGCAGGAAACTTGTAAGAGGTAGCCCAACGTGGACTCTTTGCAGTTGATCCGAGTTCCTTCTGTTGGTTAATATTATTAACCTTTACGACAAGTCCATCAACTTCATAAGGAATTGCCTCACGTTTTGTCACCCAATGTTCGTAAAATGAGATGACATCTTCAAGTGATTCGTGAAGTTCAGTGTGTGGATTACATTTGAAACCGTAGCATTTGAGTTTCTCAAGTGCCTCTGTGTGGGTTGCAATTTCAAGTCCTTCCGTATAATTGAGTGAATAGATAAATATATCTAAAGGACGTTTTGCAGTAATGGTAGAGTCCAACGTCCGCACAGAACCAGCAGCGGCGTTCCGAGGATTAGCAAAAGGAGATTCACTGGCTGCTTCACGTTGCACATTTATCTCACCAAGCAGATGTTTTGGTATGAATACTTCACCACGCACTTCTAAAATTGGTGGAACTGGATTATCGTCTGTTTCAGTAAGTCGCAATGGAACGGCACGTATTGTTCGTAGGTTCCCGGTAACGTCTTCACCGTACTCACCATCGCCGCGCGTTAAACCGCGCACAAAAACACCATTTTCATAGAGCAATGAGACACCTAATCCATCAATTTTCAGCTCAGTAACATATTCAACAGGTGCGTCTTCCAGCAATTTTTTCACCCGTACACCGAAATCTAGTATTTCCTCTTTACCGAAGGCGTTATCCAGGCTCAGCATGGGGCTGCG
Organism: Candidatus Poribacteria bacterium; assembly: GCA_012267415.1. Taxonomy (GTDB): domain Bacteria; phylum Poribacteria; class WGA-4E; order WGA-4E; family WGA-3G; genus MSPOR6. The sequence goes on from JAAXGN010000146.1 coordinate 2,342, forward strand.
GTGAGGTATACGTGAACCTAATGCTACGCCACCCCCAACCCGTTGTGTCGGTGAATCAGATGGAATATCCTCAGGAGATGTCTTTTCAAGTTCTTCAAGTTGACGCATCAGTGCGTCAAATTCAGCATCCGGTATCTCGGGTTGGTCATCGATATAGTATTTACGTTCATGGTAACGTATTAAGTCTCTGAGTCTGTTAATGTCAGTGTTCATTTTATCTTTAGGAATATATTGGTACTGATAATACCTTCGGCTGCGTTTTGTTAGAGTTTAGACATGCCAACATGTACTAACACTACTGCTTGGGAGAGGGATATTTTGGATATTGGATCCCAAGCTTTCCATACGGATAGGTCTGTCCATGAAAACGTCTTTGTGGATTCCTTATACAGTATAGAATTGTGAGTATGGACTAAATTGTATGGTGATTATAATTATTGATAAGATCCCGTTCACTACTCTTGCGTGATGATTCGTTTATATCTATATTAACACATAGCGTGTTAAATCCATTTGCAAGTGCTCTATTCCATGCTTCATGGTTTGGAGTTAGTCTCTGTGTAAATGAGTTGGTTTGACCAATATATAATGGTTGAAAACTTACCTTACCTTGATAATCAACAGATTGTCTTGTGAATATGTAAACACCACCTAAATTGAGGAATTGGGTGTCTTTAAGATGAACTTGAAAAACATACTGATTCCCAGAAGCACCATAAAAGACAGCTTGTGGCGTTGTCATTTTCAGTCCTCCGTTTGTTTTATATTACAAAAAAACCGATTATATTTGGATCTATCAATACCTTCGCCAAATTAGTTGAATAAGATGGGGTGTGTAATGTCACTCTTAAGATCTGTTTTAAATTCTTTAATCCGATCTCCAAGGCGCGTTTCTATCTGAACTAACTCCCTGTCTGTTTCTTCTTTACGATCCGTAAAATGTTTTAAGTAATCAACTATATCGTACTTAGAATCTTTTATGACCCGCTCCTTGTCTGGATGTTGCACCTTAGTACTAAAAAAAGTCTATCATAAAAGAACAAATAATGCAAGAATGATTAGCTTGTTTGGTTCATTAATAATTTGACAAGGTCATCAAAAAATGTTATAATATAATATAATATAATATA
>JAAXGN010000145.1 GCA_012267415.1 Candidatus Poribacteria bacterium
GTCGAGACAACGATCAGTCAACTGTGTGGTCAATTCAATATATCAAGGATACATGCCAGAACCCATTTGGGTTTTTTGACACGGATGAACAACAAGTTTGGTGGTTTCACACTCGGTGTTTTCATAAATAAATGTTTAGGTCGTAAGTTGATGGCATTAAAAGATGTTGTTTATGCATAAATAAACAATACAACATGTTGTATATTATGAATAGTAATTAGCACAAGTCGTTATAGTAGGTTTTTTGTTATACTATTTCAAATATATAATGTCTCATTAGCTGCGGAGATCAGGTAGGAGCGACCTCCCGATCGCGACCGGGAGGTCGCTCCTACCGAAGAGAGACCTCCTAATCAGCAATAACAGATGAATTCCTTAATGAGACAATATTTATAGTAATAGTAATGGTTTTAGATATTTGAGAAAGTGGTTTAGTAGTAAATGAACAAGATATAGATTGTGTTATACCATTTCTACTTTATGAATGTACCATTTTCGTAGGTCGGGTAGAGGCACGAAACTCGACCTACAGAAGAATGGAATAAAAATAATTAGAATTGGTATTACTTTTGTATTTAGACTTATTGGATAGTGAAATGTTCGTGTCAGTTTATCTTTATATAGACACAAGTCTGTGATAGCATGAAAACCAACCGTGTCGCATTAGTAGTATGGCATGGCTACGGCACTGATGGTGCTTTTGCTCAAGTCAGCACTGTCGGAGCGCGCCTAGACCGTCGAAAGAGGTTCGAGAACACCCGACCAATCACATTGACAAAATGCATATTATTCTGTCAGAAGTGTCAAATCCCACAACAGTACTGTGCCATCAGTACTCCCGGTCGCCAGGAGCTTTGCATCTGGACTAAAGGCGACACTATTGATGTAGCGTGTGTGTCCGCTGAATTTGTATCTCCGCAGCTCCATGCTTGTATTTAGCTGCCAAAAACGTATTGTGCCGTTAGAGCTACCGCTTGCCAGCAGTTCTGCATCCGGACTAAACGCAAAACTTGTAACAGCACTTTTATGTCCATGAAGCGTGCGAACATTTTCGCCTGTCTCTGTATCCCAGAATCTGATTGTCAGATCCACACTGCCGCTTACAAGGAGTTGTCCATTCGGGCTAAACGCAAGGCACGTGACTTCTGCCGAGTGCTTTGTAAAGACGTGTTTTTGTTCCCCTGTTTTTGTATCCCATAAGCAGATAGTCTTACCCTGACTTATACCTGCGATCTGTTTTCCAGTCGGGTGAAACACCAATGTTTTGAATCGTTGTCCGCCTGTCAGTTTATGGATGAACTCTCCTGTCTGCGCATCCCACAAACTTATCTCGTCCTCAATTTCACTCCCACTTACCAATAGTTGTCCATCGAGACTAAACGCAACGCTATAAATGTGAGGTGAGTGATACGAACTTTTAGTCCTGAGCGTGCAAATGAGGTTTTTCTCGGTCGCATCCAATAACCTGAGCGTATCGTTATTATTATCAGCAACAACAACACGATTTGCAGCAGTACTTCGTGCAAGCGGGATACCCTGCTCGGTTTCTGTTTCCAATATGCTAAGGAGCGCGCCTGTATTGACATCCCATATTTGCGTCGTCCAACCACTTTTACTTGCAACCGTCTTTCCATCAGGACGAAACACAACGCTTGTAATATTAGACGTATACCCCAGCACGCTTATCGGTTCAGCTCGGTCTTTATCCAACACCCCGATAACTTCGTCACGAAAATCACGCTTTATATCCCATAAGCGCACCTCTGTCAGGGTCGCACTTGCAAGCATTTTGCCATCAGGACGAAAAACGATGTCACCAACAGGATCTTGATGTCTCGCGCGCAGGATGCCAATATGTTCACCCGTCTGTATATCCCATATATGTATTGTGCCGTCCCGACTCCCACCTACGATTGTCTTTTCATCCGGACAAAATGCAAAACCAAGGAATCTCACTCCATTGGGCGCGTGGAGGCTCTTATCCTTGGTTCTGTCAAATAAGGTTAGATCGTTGTGCAAACCACTCCTTGCGATTGTTTTTCCATCCGAGTGAAACGCCAACTGTAATGTCAAATCTCCATACAGCGTGAAGGTGTGGAGATGTTCTACTGTATTCACCTGCCATAAGAAAATTTGTGTCCCGTTTGCCACAGAGCAGGAACTGACAAGGTGTTCGCCAGTTGGACTAAATGCCACGCTTGTCACATCACCGATATGTTTATTGAATGTGTGTAGATGGGCACCAGTTTGGGTATGCCATAACCGTACCATTTCAAAACTACCACTCGCCAAAAACTGTCCATTCGGATGAAACGCGACACTTGAAACACGATAGATATGCCCTCGAAGCGTTAGACGTTCTTCACCGGTGTCGGCATCCCACAACAGGATTGTGTCGTCACTATTGCCGCCAATCGCAAACAACTCCCCATCGGGACTGAGGGCGACAACCGAGCAAGAATTCCTATGATCCGTCAATAAGCCCAGTGTTTCATAGCTCTCGGCATCATATAACCAAATACCGATAGAACTCGCAACCCAAAACCAGCTACTATCCGGTGAATACCCTATATCATGTATTGTGCCTTTCCCCAGCCGCAGTGTCGCACCATCCGGTAAATTCAATGTGGCAGCGTCTTGACCGAAACTCTCGGACACTAAAAGCAATACCTCAACACCGAATAATATTATTATGAGTATCACACTAAATCGGTTCATTGTATACCTCATTTCGTGTAGAAGTGCGTCCAAAACGACTGATTCTGTTTTAAATCGCCCCTTCTTGTGATAAGTTTACCACTCGCAGACACAAGACCTCTCAACCGAATGATCACAAAGTGAGTAGGATGAGTCCGATAACAAGAACAAGTATGCCACTCTTTTTAGAATACATCTGTATCTCCTTTCGCGTGTGAGTGTATCACAGATCACTCCCTACGCGAAATGTTTGAGTGAAATCGTTCACATGCAGCGTATACTCACCAGGAACACAGAAACCAACAAAAATGGCTTCATCATGAAAGGTGACTGCATCACCACAAAAGGCGGGACCTGTCGGTCCAAACGCGGATATAGAAATATCAATAATATCCCCGTTACGATACAAAGGTTGACCTGCATAGTCATCTCTTTGTAAATAATCTGTCTCATGATGTCCATAACAGGTGGTCGGTCCCGCGACACCGTAAACCCATACAGTAACAGAAAAAAGTGGTTCTGAGCCTACCATTTTATCAGTTTCCGAAACGGATATATCAACGTGTTCAATAGACATATCGAAAATAGCAATATCTTCGTCAATAGTAATATCTTCACCACACCCGATAAAACTTATCGTGACAAGTGTTGTGACAAATAAAAAAACGATTTTTAAGGGGAATACATTTTTCATTTTCTTCACAGGTAATGAGACATCATCATTTTAGATTGGTATTATTTATTCATGCCGTAATGCTTCTGTAGGTGTGAGACCTGCGGCTTTGTTTGCGGGATAGATTCCAAAGAATACACCAATAAACGCGGAGACGCAAAATGCTATGACTGCCGCTTGAACAGAAACTACTGCAGGCCAATTCGCATCTTTAATCAAAAATTTTGAGATAACCCAACCCGAACCTGTGGCAAGCGAGCTACCAATAAAGATTCCAATTAATCCGCCACATATACTTAATACAATCGCTTCAATCAGGAATTGCAATAAGATGTCAATGCGTCTTGCCCCGATAGCTTTACGTAAACCAATTTCGCGTGTACGTTCAGTAACCGAAACTAACATGATATTCATAATACCGATACCACCAACAAAAAGTGCGATACTTGCAACTGCTCCGAGAAGCACTTGTATGATCTGACTGACATTGCCTACCTGTTGGATGACCTGCTTTGCTGTGAAAAAATCAAAGTATTTTTCGTCACCGTGTTGTTGTCTAATCGCCACTTTAATCTCAGCGACCGCTTGCTCCACTTTTTCATAACCGACAGCTTGTGCAAAAATAGCGATCCATCCTTTCTGTTTCCCAATAAAACGAATCTGCATCGTCGTAATCGGTATAATCACCCGATTATCCCACCCTTCAGTCGCCATCTGATTGCCTTTTGCCTCCATGACACCAACAACAGTGAACCGTTCCCCTCCAATTTTTAACTCTTGACCAATAGGATTCGTCCAATCAAAGAAGTCTTTATGCACTTCAGAACCGATAACACAGATAGGGTCTCTGAGTTCCATGTCGTTGTCAGTGAAGAACCTGCCGTTTTCCACATACCAGTTATTGACTTCCTGAAAAGAGGGGGTAACACCGTGCACTTGTAGGGACTGATTGACATGTTTATGTGAGATACGCCGATGCATGCCAGACTGTGCCGTTGCTGTTTTTAGAGACGGACACGTCTCAAGGATAAAGGATAGGTCTTTGAGTTCAAGGAATTCCGGGTGCTTATTTTCAGTATACGAACCATCTGCCCTACGAATATGTTCCTTACGGAAACAGACGATCATACCTGCACCACCAGTGCGTTCCAGTTCAATTAGGACAAGGTGTTCTGCACCGCCGCCCACTGAGACGACAGCTACAACGGCAGCAATACCTATGATGATACCGAGTGTTGTAAGGACAGAACGTAACTTATTGCGTCTCAGTGCTGAGATGCCAACACTAAGTCCCTGCGTTATCTGCATGTTATAATAGTCTCAATTTGAATGTCTGTTATTCCGGTTGCATGGATTCACCACGCAACAAGAACGCTCGAATGTCGTATCTACCAGGGCGTTCAACAGGTAAATCCCCGCTTTCAATCATCAGATCCAATGGGTTCGCATGTGTACGAAGTGGCAATTGTACGACTTCGTGCATGCGTGCGGATTCATAGATAGCCATGATGATTTCAACCGCAGCGCGTCCGTGTTTTGCTTCGCCTCGATGTTCTGGACCTCCTTCAAGCCATTCAACCAGTTCCTTTGCTTGAGCGACATGTTGATTGACACCCTCAGCCGGGCGTTCCTCCCAATCCGTTGATTTATTGTTCAATAGCCGGACACGCCGTTCTGTCACATCAGCAATTCCATCAGTACCGTAGATAATACCGCCTTGATAGTTAGGCCTACCGATCTCCTGTAGTAGCATTCCGATACATCCGTTAGAGAAACCGACAATTCCAGCACTACGATCCTCTATCTGTATATCTCGTTCATAGCGTTCGGTTTTACGTTCAACGTTGCCAATAACCCACTCTGGAGCGGGATCACTCAGTAGATAGCGCATCATATCAAAAAGGTGTGAACAATCATTTAATAAACCTTGTCCACCGTGGCAGATAATCTGTCGTGGGTCCCCTATTGCACCGTCGGCAATGAGATGGCGTGCATCAATCCATGCGGGATTAAAGCGGCGTTGATGTCCAATAACAAGTTTGACACCGTTTCGGTTAGCAGCGATTGACATTTCATTACATTCGCCGAGACTAACACCCATAGGTTTTTCACAGAGAACAACCTTCGGAGCTCTTGCACATGCTGCGATTGTCATAGGTGCATGGAGTTTGTGCCATGTCGTAACACTAACAATATCAAGGTTTTCGTTGTCTAACATCTCTCGCGCATCTAAATAACAATTTTCCTTTGACACATCATAGTTATCAGCGAATTTATCCAATGCTGCTTGCACTGGATCTGCAAGCGCGACAATTTCCGTTGCTTCAACACCCTGATACCCGCGTGCATGCGCATTTGCAATGCCACCACAACCAATAATCCCAACACGATATTTTGATGCCATATTGTCCTCCATAAGGATAGGCACGCAAAATAGCGTGCCTATCGGTTATTCGTATTCTTGAAACTACTGATTCTCTTGAACAATTTCAACATGGGATTTGCCGAAATATGACGCAACCTGAACAAGGTCAAGAATATTCACCGTGTCATCCATGTTCACATCACCCGCTAATCCTCCACCGGATTCGCCAAACTGATTTGATACCAGAACTAAGTCTAATATGTTTACCGTACCATCCGCATTGAGATCCCAAGGGACAGGAGTTATCGTAGTTTTGGTTCTGATTTCAGCAATTTTCGTATCGTCTGATTTTGAAGTTGCTGTTACAACGATTTCAAATTCACCCGGCTTTGTGAAAAAATCACCTGCTGCAGTGAATGTAACTTCCGTAGAAGCACCGGGGGCAAGCGTAACCTCAATCCGACTTGTCGGTATTTCTTGATCATCTGACGCAGTGAATAAACCGAGAACAGTTCCCTCAATACCAACTTCTTCGGAAGAACCGAGTAAGAAAGTATCCTCAGTGTTACCTTCGTTTGTAACGATCAATACATAACTCACACCTTTTAGAGGATCCATCGTTTCCGCCATAAGTTCATCTTTCCCTTGCAACTTAACTCGATAGACAGGGGTAATTGTTGTCGTAGTTAAGACTTCAGCGGATTTCGTCTTATCTCCCTGAGAGGTCGCTACGACATTAACCTCATAATCCCCAGCAGTCTTTAGAACCTCACCAAAAACATACAATGCGATTTCTGCTGTTGCACCGACACTAAGAGACACTTCGGTCTGACTATTTGCAGTAGCAACATCCGGGGCAAGGTAATCAATTACAAGTGTTTGTTTAACACCATCTACTATTTCCGTGATAGATTCCACTCTTATTTCAACTGGAACTTCAGCTTCAGCAGTCAAATCTATCACATCAGGTGTGTTCCCTGTATTCTTAACGGTAAACATATATCTGATCCAATCACCCGCATCAGCGGTTTCAGTTGTCACATCACCTTTACCAACTAATGTAACATCGTAGACAGGAAGAATAGTCGTCGTCGTAACTTCTGCGGTTTTTGTACTATCGCTTTTTGATGTTGCGGTAACGCTGACTTCATACTCACCTGATACTGTAAGCGAACCACCAGCAACAGTAAATAACACGTCCCTGGATCCACCTTCTGCCAGTTCAATATCCAATGAGTTTGTAGCAGTTTCTTGATCCTCTGTTAGTTTGAATGTACCAAGGACACTACCCTCTATACCGACCTCTGCTGATGAACTGAGATTTATCGTATCATTCGTATTACCGGTGTTAGTTACTGTGAGTGTATAGGTGACACCTGCCTTCGCATCCTCTGTTTCACCTGCAAGCTCACCTTCACTTACTAACGTTACCCCGTAAACCGGAGGTGCTGTTAGAATAGTCGTTGTCGTCGCGACTTCAGCAGATTTCGTACCATCCCCTTTTGATGTAGCGGTAACCGTGATTGCATAAACATCCGGTCTTGTAAGAAGATCACCTGAGGCAATGAACAACACATCAGCGGATGTGCCTGCATCAAGTGTAAGCTCCAACTGCACAGTAGGTATTTCTTGTTCTACTGAACTTTTGAACGCACCAAGTACTGCACCACCTATGCCTACTTCTGCAGATGAACCGAGAATAATCGTATCTTCTGTATTCCCTGTGTTTGTTACAGTGAGAGTGTAGGTGACACCTGTAACACTGTCCTGCGTTGAACCTGTGAGTAGGGACTTTGATTCTAACTTGACACCATAAACAGGCAGAATAGTCGTCATCGTCGTGACTTCAGCTGATTTCGTACCATCCCCTTTTGAGGTGGCGTTGACTTTGATCTCATATTCACCCGATCTTGTTAGAAGATCGCCTGAAGCCATAAACAACACATCTATGGATGCACCCGGTTCAAGTGTTATCTCCAACTGGCCGGTTGGTATTTCTTGATCCTCTGTTAGTTTGAACACCCCGAGAACGCTGCCTCCTATACCTACCTCTGCAGATGAACCGAGAATAATCGTATCCTCAGTATTTCCTATGTTTGTTACAGTGAGAGTGTAGGTGACACCTGTAACACTGTCCTGCGTTGAACCTGTGAGTGGAGATTTTGATTCTAACTTGACACCATAAACAGGCAGAACAGTAGTGGTTGTCGTGAGTGCCTGAGTGACAGTATCATCACCTTGAGAAGTCGCAGTCACTTTGACTTCGTAATCTCCCGCCTCGGCTAAATCATCACCAGAAATCATCAGTGTCACTTCTGCTGACGCACCATAAGCAAGTACTACCTCCGTTTGGCTCAAAGACGCGGGAGTTCCCTCAGTAACTAAATCAATCACATCATCCGTGTTGCCACTGTTAGTGAGTTTCAGTGTATAACTGACACCTTCGCTTGCATCCGACGTTTCAGTTGTCAACTCACCTACACTCGAAAGTGTGAACCCGTAAACAGGCAGAATAGTCGTCGTTGTCCCGATTTCCTGAGTGATAGTATCATCACCTTGAGAAGTCGCAGTCACTTTGACTTCGTAATCTCCCGCCTCGGCTAAATCATCACCAGAAATCGTCAGTGTCACTTCTGCTGACGCACCATACGCAAGTGATACCTCCGTTTGGCTCAAAGACGCAGACGTACCTGCTGTAGCTAAATCAATCACATCATCGGTGTTGCCACTGTTGGTGAGTTTCAGTGTATAACTGATACCTTCACTGGCATCCGATGTCTCAGTTGTCAACTCACCTACACCTTCTAATGTAAATCCATAAACGGGGGATATAGTGGTCATGGTTGTGACTTCATCTGTAACTGTGTCATCACCTTGAGAAGTGACAGTCACCTTGACTTCGTAATCTCCCGCTTTCGCAAGTGCATCACCAGAAACGCTTAACGTCACAGTGGATGAAGCCTCCGGGGCAAGTGTCACAGAACTTGAACTGAGCGTTCCATCGGCATCCCCCGAAGTTGCTAAAGAAATCGTATCTCTTATGTTCCCATTATTAGTAATACGTAGCGTATAACTTGCACCTGTATCCGCATTGGTTGTTTTCTCTAAACTACCAACACCTGTTACTGCAACATCATATACAGGTAAAATTGTCGTAGAAGTGGTGATTTCATCGGTTTTTGAGTTATCCCCTTGTGAAGTCGCTTTGACTTTAACTTCATAATCACCCGCAGTTTCCAATGCTGTTCCAGGCAAAGTTAAAGTTATGTTCGTTGAAGCACCCGCGTTCAGTTGGACAGAGGATTGACTTAATGTGGGCGTAACATCGCCTGAAGTCTCTAAATCAATAGTATCAGTGATATTGCCGTTGTTTGTTACCCGTAATGTATAATTTACTCCGGAACCAGCATCAGATGTGCTTTTAGTTAATGCACCAACACCTGCTAAGGAAACACCGTAAAAAGCAGCGTTTGACGTGCTGGTTTCTGTATAGATATAATCACCAAGTGTAAATTGTGCATTATTCGCTGCGTTTCCTGCAGCGTAGAATGTAATCGTTCCGACATCGGTAGTCGGGGCAGTCCATTTGAACTTCCACTGTTGTTTGTTGACAGTCCCTTGAGCACTTCCAGCTGAAGTCTGCTTTATATATTGTTTACTGTTCATTACTGATGTTTGTGTATTTGCATCCACGGTTGCAAAGGTTCCGGCACGCGCATTATTAGAATTCAATGCTGTCATTTCAAAACCCCAACGACTTTGTCCGGTCCGCATCAGATCAACGACTATGTCATACTCTTCACCGGGAATGTAGACCGTAGGTACTGTCAACACCAATGAACCACCCGTCGCGTTTAAAGTATTCCCCGTATGACAATCCGTACAGTCCCCTTCATTGGGGGCACCTGTCTTTTCATCCGGTGGACCATAAGAAAAAGCGAAAACAGTATTATTGCTGATAACAAAGATGAGTAGAAGGACAAACAAAACAGTGAAAAATCTGCTGAAATTAATCAAATTATAACTCCTTATTATAAACGCGAAAAAACACCCCGCCGCCGACGCTAATCATAGATGATTCATAGTCGGGAAACCGGCAGTCGGGGCGTTTTTTACTACGTTATAGCGTTATGCGATTCTACTTGAGAATGACCATGCGACGGGTAGCAGTGAAGTCTGCTGTCTGCAAGGCGTAGAAATAAATACCGCTTGCAACATGTTCACCCGTTTCATTCTTGCCATCCCAATAAGCCGCAGTTGAATTGGTCATGTATGAACCTGTAGGTTTATGGCCGAGGTTTAACGTCCGAACCGTATTACCAGAAATATCATAAATGGAAATCTTAACGTTAGCATCTTGATGCAACTGATAAGGTATCCAAGTTTCAGGGTTGAACGGATTCGGGAAGTTCTGTCCAAGCACAGTCTCTTTAGGACGCACATCGCCAACGCGCATTTGAATACTCAAATATGCGTTGTGAATATCGGTGGTTTGGACAGTGCGTTGGAACGGACCAGACACAATCGTACCGTTTTCATCAACAAGCGCGATTTCAACTTTGTCACCAGCTGCAACAACACTCTTGCGAGTTAAGTCTGCCCAGACAGCATTCACATGTCCACCCTCGTTAACAACCTGCTGTGAAGTAACAACACCCGTACGAAGGTTTTTGGTAACCATAGAATACGTAGAACCATCTACTGCCTGTTGTATGTCGCTTGCAACGATAAACGCCCAGGCACCTTTTGTAGAGATACTCGGTGCGGCAGCGGGATCACTTGGTGCTTCGTTAGACCAAGCTGTACCACTGAACGTTACCGTGCCACCAACAGGGGTATTGACGATATATCCTTTTCCACCTTCAATATCAAAACCGTCGTTATCTTCAATAACAACAAAACCTTCGAACTTTTGTGTTTCTGCATTAAGTCTGATAACAACTGTTGAACCAACAAGTTCGGCAAGGGATTTTGCTGTATGAGGTTCTGATGGCATCAACGGTACAGAAATCATGTTCAATCCAGGTTCAAGCGTCACATCAAAAGTGGGTATGGGTGGTGGCGGTTCTACCGGTGGGACTGGGACATAAGGCTCAATCGTTAGCATTGCTGTTGGTTCTGTCCAAGCAAAAGATGCTGCAACATCACCGACTCCCATGATACCAGGATGATTTGTAATTACGCCACCTTCGGTAGGTACACGAGCATTTGAACCTTCTGGATCTTCTTCAGCAGATAATCCAACAGGTCCTGGAATATCCGTACCACGTTCCGTATTCTGTTCACTACCTGCATCATAAGACCTTAACTCTATCGTCTTGTTGATAGGCATACCCGCATCGTCAAAAAGTGCTACGTCAGTAACACCGATAAACGCATCGTTGGTTGACACTAACATGGTCGCAAAAGAGAGTGCCGAGTTCATAGCGTCCGCAGAGACCATGACTGTGACGGATGCGCCCGGATGTACCATCCCATCTCCGACAACACTGTTTGCACCAGCTGCGGTTGCAAGGGCGGCAAGTCCTGAGACATCTCCACCTTCAGCGAGTGCTACCATGTAAGGCTCGGCTTTATAACCGACTTCATAGATTTTGAAACCAGCGGCGTGCGCCGCGAAAATCGGTGGTGAAAAGATCTGTCCCCCCATTCCCGGCTCACCCGTAGTGAGATTCGTCAGAGTAATACTAAACACTTGCGAATCAGGAACAACGGGTCCAACGGGTTCCGATATAGTTGTAGTCGTTGACACTTCTGCAGTTTTTGTGCTATCGCCTTGTGAAGTTGCCGTAACTTTGACTTCGTAATCCCCTGGTGTAGCAAGTGACGCAGCGGGAATAGTTAATGTCACTTCTGCCGAAGCACCGGCTGCCAGTGATACAGAGGTCTCACTTAAAGTAGCAGCAGCATCTGATGCAGCTAAATCTATCACATCATCGGTATCGCCAGAATTTGTGACTTTAAGCGTATAAGTAACACCTTCGCTTGCATCCGATGTTTCCATCATCAAGTCACCTACACCTGCTAACATCACACCATAAACAGGGTCAGGTGCAGGAACCGTAACAGAACCATCCGCAGTTGTGACATCCAACGAAGCAGCATTAGCATCCGATAATATTTCGTCTGTTAGTGTAATTGAAGATGCTTTTACCTCAACAACTTCAAATGTCACTGTGGCAAGCGTCCCGTCGCCATCTCCAGCGCCTACACCGATTGACGTTCCACCAATTACGACATGGGAATCACCTGGTCTTAACACTGGAAAAAAAGTGCCAGCGGCTGGGTCACCGGGAAGATAACCCCCTTTTGCTGCGGAAACATATTTTAGAGCAGTATTGTCATAATTAACGGTGACTTGGAAACCCGCAACACCAGCACCACCTGCAATATTAATATTCACGGTGAACTGTTCACCCACAGCAGGGGAATCCATTGTGGCAGGATCAACTGAAATCGTGGCCGCACCATAACTCAATGCTGTCAATCCAAATAACATTACAACAGCCATAAAGGAAAACAAAACTTTCCTCTTAAAAAGCTGATTTTTCATAAAACACTCCTTACTAATTCATTTACAATATGTCGTTTTCTTTACCTTTCGGTAAAGGTTTTAATAGTCGTTTAAGGGGAGGAACCGCCGTGAGTTTTAGGGAATCATGTACTTCAACATGCTATTTTTTAAACTGAAGGCGACCTCCTCAAACGTAGTGATAAATATCAGGGATAAATTTATTCTAACTTAAAAACGTAATTGAGTCAAATTATATTTCAATAGAAGAAATTTTGTAGCAATATAATTTAAATTATTATCATATTATATTACGACTTGTGCCAGTTAA
>JAAXGN010000048.1 GCA_012267415.1 Candidatus Poribacteria bacterium
GGGCACGCAACTTGCGGCATTGACTTTGCATGTTGTTATCTCCTAATTTTAGTCTTTACTTTGGTAAGTTTAAAAATTCAAAGGGATTAATCCCATCAGAAAAACTACGTATCTCAATTCCGGGTGGAATTTCACCATTTCGGATTTTCACCTTATCTTCGTCCGAAACATGGCTTCCCGCAACTATTCTGCTGCTCTTAGAATCTATTTCAATAGGATCGCCATCCTCTGTCCATTCTACTGTCTGATCTATTTCAAGGCTGACATACGCGACGTTTGGATAAACTGGTATAACTAAACCATTATGAACAGTCCCTGCCTCAAAACTTGTATCTCCTTCGTTGAAAAGTTTTATGAAAACACGATCCATGAGTTCTAATTCTTTCCAGATATTATCATTAAACTTTTCCCGATGTTCTTTAATCAGGGTCCATGATGCAATGAGTGGATAACCTTCTGGAATTTCCGGATATGGACCAAAACCAAAAGGTGAAACAGTTGCTGCATCCGTATTTTCCGATATTGGTGTTTCCAAGGGAACGTCTTCGGGTTCGCTGGAGTCGGTGTTCTTTGTGTCCTTCGTCACCAAACCAGGATCCGTCTGTTTTATAGGTTTCTCTAAGGTTTGCGTTATATTTTCCGCAGGTGTATTGGTTTTATTTTCCATCATATTCTTGGGATCCACCTTCTGGTTTTTTTCCCATTGACGGACGACTTCTGCGGTTTCAACTACTTCTTGCTTGTAAGGTGCTATAGTATGGTTATACCATAGATAACACAGTCCTGTTACAAGGAGTATGACGATAATGCCACCTAATATCAATTGTGAAGTTGTAGGATAATACTTCATTTGTGGTTCCTCCATTTGTCGGTTTCTCATCGTTTAACCCAAACAAAAAACAAACTTCTCGAGTAGCGTAACTTTAATTCGGTTCACGTTCAATTCATGCTATACAAATGTATAGCATGAATTTCAGGGATTTTGTATCATTTCTTTCAATGTTCACTATAATTGTGGGTTTGACAGGTTTTTAGATATTTGATCGGGACTGGCATCCATCTACATTTATACATGCCCCTGTTACCAGACTGGCACAGTCGGATGCGAGGAAAACGACAACGTTCGCGATTTCTTCAGGTTTACCGAATCGTCCAAGCGGCATTTCACTTTGTACAAATGCTTTCATACCTTCAGGGTCAGCCTTCATCCGACGATCCCAACCGCCACCAGGAAATAGGATGGAACCTGGGGCAATACTATTGACCCGTATATTATCAGGTGCAAGTTCTTTTGCTAACGATTTCGTCATACTGATTGCAGCAGCTTTTGAAGCATTATAGGTGATATGTCCGCCACCCTCTCTGCCGTAGATGGAGGTGATCATAAGTATCACACCACTACCTTGCTTTTTCATGACTGGGATGGCAAATTGGTTTATGCGCGTAGCTGAGACGAGATTTATATCTATGATTTCATGCCATTCTTCATCTGTTAGTTCCTCTAACGGAGTCCATCGGCTGCCACCTACATTGTTAACGACGACATCAATACGTCCAAAATGCTCAAGTGTCTCAGACATAAACGTTTGAACTTGTTGACTATCTGTTACATCTGTAGGTTTGGAAAATACGTCTCTTTTATACGGTTTCAATTCATCAGTTATCGCCTGAAGCGTATCCGGGTCACGTCCGCAGATACTGAGTTTTGCTTCCTCCATTGCGAATGCATGTGCAATGGATCTGCCGATTCCTCTGCTTGCGCCGGTAATTACAACAACTTTATCGGTTAGTCCTAAGATCATAGATGGCTCCATTTTCTTTATACAGTAAACTTTTGATTTTATGGTACATTTTGATTTGTAGGAGGGAACTCCGATTCCCGACTATCAAAGCGTTCAGTCGGGAATCGGAGTTCCCTCCTACAGCTACTTTGTATTATTATTTTCATGAGACAGTGGGGTTTACTTTTTTTCCTTCAACCTGTATCCTACACCGTATACAGTTTCAATATGTTTACCAAAATCACCCAATTTTCGTCTCAGTCTGCTGACGTGTGTGTCAACTGTCCTATCAATTCCGTAGTATTCTTGTCCCCAGATAACATCCATGAGAATATCTCGGTTGAAGACGCGACCGGGTGATCTTGCGAATAGCGTTATGAGTTTGAACTCTGTTGCGGTGAGATCAATTGCTCCATCTTTTGTCATGACTTGATGTCTATCAAGGTCAATAACAACGCCATGTGTTTCAATCTGATTTTCTTCATCAGGTTCTTTACTTGCATTCAGTCTACGCAGGACAGCATTGACCCGTAAGACCACTTCGCGTGGACTAAAGGGTTTTGTTATATAATCATCTGCGCCCAGTTCAAGTCCTGTCACCCGGTCACTTTCATCGGTCTTAGCCGTTAGCATAATGATGGGTATTTTCTTCGTGCGTGGGTCATTCTTGAGCAGGCGACAGACGATCAGACCGTCTACTTCAGGTAGCATCAGGTCTAAGAGGATTAGGTCGGGTGGATTATCAACAGCGCGTTGTAGTGCATCAGCACCATTGCGTACAGTATCAACCTCAAAATCTTCCTGTTGGAGATTATATTTGAGCAACTCTACAATATCGCGTTCATCCTCTACAACCAGTATTTTTGCTTCCATCAGAAATCCTTATTGTTCGTAAATAATATATTATTGTCCGATTCTTCTTTAAAATTCTGGTTCTATGATCCATCCTAATTGATTTGCAATTAGAGCAAGGTTTTCTCGAAACTTCTGGCGTAAACCCTTCTGCCTATCTGAAGGTACTATGTTGACATTAGGTATCATTATAATTCGAGAATGAGCGGGATTCTCATCAGTCGGGTCAGGTCTTATATCTATTCTATGATAATCTATTTCCATATTACGGACATCTCCTGCAAGAAGTTTGATAACTCCATTCACAAAATCTCCTTGTGTTTTAGAAGGGTCATTATTATGTATGCAGGCTCTATCTACGGAAGGTTCATTCTTATTATCATAAAATGCCATAGGTAAAACTTCTAAATCACCTAATTCATTCTGTCTATACCTAAGATCGTTCGGGTGTATATTCTGTCCATGTTTTTTTACCCTTCTATAGAGTAACTCGTTATTACCTATATCATTATTGTTCATTAATTAACCATTTCCATAGTAATAAACAATTTTGCGGATTAAGATATCCTTCTTCTGATCCTGATTTAACACTGTTTGCCGAACGCCAAATTTTCCTATAGTCCATATTCTCGTTTTTTATATGAAAATGCAATGCCTGGTTCTGATTCTGCCATCCGATACATACATACCCATCTTCGTTGCTATAAGCAAAAGGACTAAACCACAGGCAATCCTCAGAATCGACTTGTTTCAGAAGTTCCTTGACAATTTTTATTGCATTCGTCAATGTCAACTTGGTTGGCTTTTCAAATCCTCTCCCCTCCCAGTCAAACTCAATGTCTACAATATCATTAATAGATTTTTCTATTTCTTGCAGTGTATTATCTAATTTCATAAGGACATACCTTTACTTGCCATAGCAAGAATTTTAGACTTGTTACTTTCAATCGTTATTGAAACCGTCTTCTGCTGTTCAGTGTTGCTGTTTTAAGGGGCTGCTTATGCAGATTAAGTTTCTAATGTTGCAATATGCAAGGCGGAAAAGATATTTACCAAACTAATAGAAGTATAACATTTACATTCAAAAAAAGCAAATAATTTACGATGAATGTGTGTAAAGTTATGGTTGCTTGTCTGAACCAGGATTTTCAGGATTATAGGATTTTCAAATCAAGAAATCAACGGTATGAATCATGGCGAATGCCATGCGCGCATTTGCCCAATGGCATTCCCCGGGATAAGGGGTTTTTGGTGAGTATCAAACGGGTCTTAGTAGGATAGGTTTTCTATCCATCTTTCGCAAGTATAACATCTGCTTCAGTTAGTTTTAAGGATACTTCATCACCTACACGGTAATGCTGTTTATAGTCAGTTTGAACGAAGTAATGTTTACCTTTTACCTGAACGGTATAGGTCAAATCGTGTCCTTTGAATTCTCTTGCTATTATACGTCCCGAAACTGATTCATTTTTGTCCGAAGGGTGCGGTATCAGGTTAAAGTATTCAGGTCGAATTGAAAGCAGAACGTTAGTTTTGTCAGGAGATTCTATTTTTATTGTACCAAAAGGTGTATCAGCATATCCATCGTTTATAGATGTCTCAATGATGTTAGTTTTGCCCAGGAAACTTGCGACGTATTCTGTTTTTGGTTTTCTGTAGACATCTTCAGGTGTTCCGATCTGTTCAATGCTGCCGTTGTTCATCACGGCGACTCGATCAGCAAAACTGAGAGCTTCCTCTTGGTCATGCGTCACTAATACGACACTGATGCCAAATTCTTTCAACAGTTCGCGGACTTCTTCACGGGTCACTTGACGCAAGTCCGTATCAAGACTGGAGAAGGGTTCATCTAAGAGTAACAACTTCGGTTGTGTGACAAGTGAACGTGCTAAAGCGACCCGTTGTTGTTCACCACCAGAGATGTGATGTGGCATCCGTTCTTGTAGGTGCGCGATACCTACTCGTTTAAGGTTTTCCAGGGCAATGGCGTTCCGTTCTTTCTTAGGTATTTTTCGACTCAGGCCGAATGCTGCATTTTTGAGGACATTCTTATCGGGGAAGAGCGCATAATCTTGAAAAACTAACCCGATTTCACGTGCTTCAGGTGGAATAAAGGTATCTTTATCTACGAGAACACGATCACCCATTATTATGGTACCGGTTTCTGCCCTTTCAAATCCTGCTATTAGACGTAACGTAGTTGTCTTACCGCAGCCGCTTGCACCTAAAAGAGCGAAGATCTCACCGGGATATACTTGAAAACTTACATCTTTGACAACTGGTGATTCGGTAAAACGTTTTGTGATGGATTTGACAGTGAGTAGCGGTTTCATAGCAATACACACCCTCTATTTAGGCGTACCCGTTTCCATTCGGTGAAGTGTTCCCATTCTGCAGTGAAACTCCCGACGCGGATCTCTGAACCGTTTGATACGACAATTATCGCGTTGTACCAGAATAGGTTTGGTATAGTGTCTCTATAGTCTCGGAGGTTGTCGTTGTAGGCGGCGTATATGTTTTCGTCAATCCGTTTGAATTCCATTAGGACTAAGGGAATCCCGTTGACGAATCCTATCAGATCAGGACGTCTGGTATACATTTCACCAGTGATCCAGAATTGTGTCGCTGCGAAGAAGTTGTTGTTTTCTGGATTTTCCCAGTCGATGACTTTAAGGACTAAATCGGTTACTTCCTGTGTGTTTGGGTCGGTGTCTGTGATTTTAACCCCGTCTTTTAGGATATTGTAGATTTCCCGATTTGCTTCGACAGGGTTCATGACAGCGCGGGATTGCGTTATTACTTCAATTGCGGTAGTGATTGCATCTCTTGTTGCATCGGGGTTGAGTCGTTCTAACGCAGCTCGGAGTCTATCGGTTAGCACGACTTCGGATTTTGCTTCCCTTCCTGTCCGAATTTGGCTGTCGTATTCAAATTCGTTTAAACAATCCTGGGTTTGCCACCCTATTTCTTTGAGCAATACGATTGCGGGTTGTTCGACGAGTTGGTCTTCACTGTAGGGGTTGTTCATAATTCGTGGAATAATATCCTTGTGCTTCAAGTTCCGCTTTAATTTTCATGAGACGTTTGAGACCAGGAGATGGGTTTTTTAGTTGCCCCGCATAAGCAGCCTCAACTTGTCGGATACCCTCTGCAATATATCCATCAATTTTATCTTTATTCAATAGATAATATGTAATCGTTGCATAAATCTGCTTTAACGTCAGATTTGGATAGAGTCGTTGAATTTTCCTTGGATCTGCCCCCGCAAGAAAATGTTCAATCACAATTTCAATGCCAACACGCGTCCCTTTTATGCGAATTGCTGTTGGATTGATGAATTCAAACATGTCTTTAAGTTCCACAGGATCCTCCTTTTCCATAATATCTCTCATCAGTTCTCATGTTCGTTCACACATTATCTCTGCTCAAATGTCTTTATAGTTACGAACTCTGTTTCGGTTTCAGCAGCAGCATTCATATCCGAAATATCTTCTAAATCTTCAAGACGCTGCATGAGAAGTTGGAATTCTTTGATTGTCAGGAGCGCGGCAGTTTTTTCACCTTTGTCATCAACAAGATATTGTGGGTTGATTTTGAGCCTAAGAGTCTTCCTATCGGTTATATTGACATATTATCGTGAAAATTGAGTGTAGAAATCTGCGGCTGTTACAATTTGGATTTCTTGATAAATTCCAATCGACAAGAGATGATGATCCCCTGTGACTATATGGGTTGCTGAACCGACAACGGCACATTCAATTATCTTGTCGTCGTCAGGATCTGCGTCAACCACCTTGAGTGTATTGTTAATCTTGATTATCCTTAGGAATCCGCGGAGGTCTTCAAACGTATCTGCCATTTCGGTAGACGAAAAATTGAGTTTTGTTGTAAGTTTATCTTCCAATTCCCTCAGTATTTCCATGCATGTGAGTCCATCAACTTTTCCGTGGCGTGCTAAATCAAGGCAGTGTACTGGGGTTCCTCCCCAACCGATGCTTGACAACAGAATATTTGTATCATAAACAACTATCGGGAACATTCACGATCCTCGTGGATGAGGTCATTAACAAAATTTTCACGATCCGTCTCACTCATCTCATCCCAATCTAAACCGCGCGAAGTGCATAGCTTCCGAAATTGCGCTTCAGCATAATCCATTCGTGCTGCCCGGTCGGGATCTTCAATTCCCAGATGTGCTCTCCACAGCCGTGACTCAAGTTCCTGGATCCCTGGTGCGAAAAATACTTTCCCAGCAAAACTGGGGTCCCTAATGATCTGTTTGATCTGCTTGATGAGTATCTCCCTTTCTGATAGTTGCTGATACGGTAACATTGGACTATCGTTATCAAGAAAGAAAATAATGTAATCATCCTGTTTCAGATAATTTTGAACTGCTTTTTTAAGTTTACCATTCAAGGAGGTATTATCGTTCCAATTGGATATTGAGAACCCATTGCTCCCAACTGTTTTCACAGACAGATCATTGCATTTTAAGTTTGTTGCTATAGTGTTTACCATAGTTTTGAGTACATCGGTATCATAATCGGGTTCCACAGGCCATATTCTCACATTTGCCATGTCGGTTCCTCCCGTAAATCTTGTGGTGTGAAAATAGCAATATCAATACTGAAATCTATAGTTGAACCGTACGTTCTTGTTGTAATTATACATCTTCACGGTTGTACTTGTCAATTGGTTTTGGGGTGGCTGACAAATAATCAAATGGACAAATCCATCAGCCCGTGTTATAATTCATAGTCGCAACAGAAGACGTTACCAATATACAGAATCTACACGCTATAAGAGAAATACATATCAATGACAAACTCAGATAGGATCTCACAACTGAAAGATGCTCTTGCCCAAAGGATTTTGGTGCTTGATGGTGCTATGGGTTCGCTCATTCAGACATATCGACTGACTGAGGAAGATTTTAAGGGGGATGCGTTTGCTAATCACCCGTGTGAACTCAAAGGCTATAATGACCTGTTATCTATAACACAACCCCATATAATCAAGGAAATCCATACACAATATTGTCAGGCAGGGGCAGATATTATTGAAACGAATACCTTCACGAGCACCTCTGTATCAATGGCAGATTACCAACTTGAAGACTATGCTTATCAAGTCAACCTTGCTGCAGCACAGATTGCACGTGAAGTAGCTGATTTATGCACAACGCCAGATAAACCCATTTTCGTCGCGGGTAGTATGGGGCCAACGAACCGCAGTTGTTCCATCTCTCCTGATGTAAATGACCCCGGTTATAGAAATATGACTTTCGCTGAGCTCGCTGCTGCCTATACAACACAAGCAGAGGGTTTGTTAGATGGAGGTGTTGATCTGCTGCTTGTTGAAACTGTGATGGATACACTCAACTGCAAGGCAGCGCTTTTCGCTATTCAGAATCTGTTAGAAGAACGAGATATTGACATTCCCATCATTGTGTCATCCGACAGAAGTGGTGGAGGCGGACGCAACCTTTCGGGACAAACAATTGAGGCTTTCTGGAATTCAGTTCGTCATGTGGACTTACTCGCTGTAGGCTTGAACTGCGGTTTCGGTGCCAAACAAATCCGTCCCTACCTATCAGAAATGGCAAGACTTGCGGATATTCCAGTGATCTGTTATCCAAACGCCGGTCTGCCAAATGAACTGGGTCACTATACACAGACACCCGAAGAAATGGGGAATTGGATGCACGAATTCGCACAACGTGGATTTGTCAATATCGTTGGGGGATGTTGTGGTAGTCAACCCGAACACGTTGAGACTATTTCAAAAGTTGCCGCAGAATACCCACCACGTGAACCTCTCCAACAAGAACCTGCATGCAGACTCAGTGGATTAGAGGCATTCAATATTACTTCAGAATCTCTTTTTGTGAACGTTGGTGAGCGGACAAATGTCACAGGTTCTCGCAGATTTGCATCCCTTATCAAAAAAGAAGACTATGAGACAGCTTTAGAAGTTGCTCGGGATCAGGTTGAAAACGGGGCACAACTAATTGATATTAATATGGATGCTGGTATGTTAGATGCCAAAACTGCGATGGTGAAGTTCATAAACCTTATCGCTGCAGAACCAGACATCAGTCGCGTACCGATAATGATTGATTCAAGTAAATGGGACGTTATAGAAGCTGGTTTAGCATGCATTCAGGGTAAAGGTGTTGTGAATTCTATCAGCCTGAAAGAGGGTGAAGACGATTTCTTAGATAAGGCAAGGTGGATAAGGAAATATGGTGCTGCAGTAATCGTTATGGCGTTTGATGAGGCGGGACAAGCCGACACAATTGAACGTAAAGTTGAGATTTGTCAAAGAGCATATAGACTATTGACTGAAAAGGTTAACTTCCCACCCGAAGATATCATCTTTGATCCGAATATTTTTGCAATTGGCACAGGTATAAGCGAGCATAACGAATATGCTATCGCTTTCATAGAAGCGTGTAAGGAGATAAAAGAGAGCTGTCCTTACGCCTTGGTCAGTGGTGGTGTCAGTAATGTCTCCTTTTCATTTCGTGGAAACGATGTAGTCCGAGAAGCGATGCATGCATCATTTCTATACCATGCAATCAATGCTGGTATGGATATGGGTATCGTCAATGCTGGACAACTTGCCGTCTACGACGACATCCCAAAACCGCTCTTAGCAGCAGTAGAGGATGTCTTATTCAACCGACGAGAAGATGCAACAGATAGATTGGTTACTTTAGCGGAAACATTGCAGGGAACAAAAAAGAGAAAACGTGTGGATAAAGCATGGAGAAAACTATCTGTGGAAGATCGCTTGAGTCATGCACTCGTAGAGGGGCTGGTTGAACACGTTGAAGCGGACACCGAGGAAGCAAGAAGGAAATATGAACGTCCTATACAGGTCATAGAGGGTCCTTTAATGGATGGAATGAATCGCGTGGGGGAACTCTTTGGTGATGGTAAGATGTTCCTTCCTCAAGTGATCAAAAGCGCGCAAGTTATGAAACGTGCAGTAGCACATCTCATCCCATATATTGAAAAGGAACAGGCTGAAGGTGCAATCCAATCGAGAGGTAAAATCGTCATGGCAACGGTGAAGGGGGATGTGCATGACATCGGAAAAAACATCGTTGGCGTTGTGCTCGGATGTAATAATTATGACATCATCGACTTAGGCGTGATGGTCTCTGCAGAAGATATACTGGAAACAGCACGAAAAGAGAACGCAGATATTATCGGTCTAAGTGGTCTGATTACACCTTCATTGGATGAAATGGTGCATGTCGCAAGAGAGATGCAGCGAGAAAGTTTCAATATTCCGCTTCTCATCGGAGGAGCAACGACTTCAAAAATACATACTGCTGTGCAGATTGAACCCGAATACAGTGGACCCACGATCCACGTCAAAGACGCTTCACGGAGTGTAGGTGTCGTTGGAAACTTGATGCATAACGAAAACCAACATGTTTTGATAAACCAAACCCGCGAAGAATATGAAGCAATCCGCGCAAAACGACGTAACACGCAGCAACGCACAAACCTGTTACCGTTGACTGCAGCACAACAACGGAAGTTAAAACTTGATTGGCAAAACTATATCCCTCCCCAACCCAGTATGACTGGGATCAAAGTCTTTGATGATGTTCCGTTAGAAATGCTTGTGAACTTTATTGATTGGACTCCTTTCTTTACAACATGGGAAATGAAAGGAAAATATCCAAAAATCTTGAATGATCCAGAGTTGGGTGAGAAAGCACAGATATTACTTGAAGATGCCAAGGAGCTCTTATGCGACATAATCCAACATAAGAGCATCTCTGCCAAAGCAGTCGTAGGTATCTTTCCTGCTAACACAGTCGCTGAAGATACGGAGATATATGCGAATGAAGATAGATCAGAAGTGATTGCAAAAATACATCATTTACGTCAACAGACAGAACAACCTTTCACAAGACCGAACCTAAGTCTTGCAGACTTCATAGCACCGAAGGCAACATCACGCCTTGATTATATCGGTGCATTTGCGGTAACAGCCGGTATCGGGGTTCCTGAACTCTGTAATGAATTTGAAAAAAACCATGATGACTACAACAGTATTATGACTAAGGCATTAGCTGATAGGTTAGCAGAGGCACTTGCTGAGTATATGCATCAGCATGTTCGTAGAGAACTATGGGGTTATGCCAGTGATGAGGATTTAGTCCACGAAGATCTGATTGCCGAAAAATACCGAGGAATCAGACCTGCGCCTGGATATCCGGCATGTCCTGATCACAATCAGAAAAGTGTGTTGTTCCGGTTGTTAGATGTCACAGATAACGTAGGTATCACGCTTACGGAGAATCTTGCGATGTATCCTGCTGCTTCAGTCAGTGGATGGTATTATTCGCATCCAGAAGCAAAGTATTTTAGTATTGCGAGAATTGGTGAGGATCAGGTTTCTGACTATGCGAGACGGGCAGGAATGGATACCGATACAGCGAAGCGTTGGTTGAAACCGTTATTGAAATAGCCTTATATAAAACAGGGAAGCAGTGATATGTGCGATAAGGAAATCGCACCTACCACTGCTTCCCTGTCGCCAACACTTTATACTGAATTAACGTGATTTTTCATGTTTTATTACAGGTAGGTGTGATAAGGGTATCGCACCTGCCGCTCTGCATCTCGTTAGTTTGGTATTAGTATGTCATTGAAGAGTAATAGCTATATATAAGGTATGAATGGAAATGACACACCTATTGTTGGTGCAGACCCAATATATTCCCACTTGGGTCAATAAACATTGCAAAAGATCCCATATTATCTGGGATTTCTTGCGGTGGTATAAGTATTTTTCCGCCGTGACTTTCGACGTTTTTTACCGCCTCATTTAAATTGTTGACAGATATATAGAAGGTGATCTGGTTTGTATATGGCATTTCATCTGTTGTTGGGAAGATGTGTCCTTTTATACCTTCGTCTGAACCTGTTTCACATAGGTAGACCCCGCTCTTCTCAGGTGAAATTTCCCATTCAAAAACTGTTCGGTAAAATTCACAGAGTTCATCTGCATTCTTACCTGCTATTTCAAACCACATGATTGGATTACTCATTTCTAATTGTTCCCTTTTATTTTCGTTGCCCGATGTTTGTATTTGGACAATTCATTGTGCGTTTTTGAACTTCTGGACGGCACACGGAGTGTGCCTACTACTTTTAAGGATTTTGGTGCAGACCGATGACGTTTCCACTTGGATCAGAAAACATGGCGATTGACCCTATATTATTGGGTAGTTCCTGGGGTTCTACGAGTGTATTCCCACCATGCTTTTCGATTTTATTAAGCGTTTCCTGAAGGTCTTCTACTTGTATGAAAATGGATATGCGGTTGGATAAATCACTCTCATCAGGTAGTGGATAGATGTGTCCTTTTATGCCTTCGTCTGTCAAGGGTGCTGGTGTAGGATCAATCACTAATATATCATTTGGAAAATGGGAAGTACTCCAACCGAATGGGAGAATGATCCATTCATCAAACAGTGCCGTATAGAAGTCTCGCAAGGACTCACCGTCCTTACCCGCTATCTCAAAGAACATCACAGGATTACCCATTGCTATCTCCTCCTCGTTTGCTATTTCGGTGTATACAAACCGATACGATTGCTACTCGGATCAAGAAACATTGCGAACAGTCCCTACGATCATTTATTCTTGATCTTTTCCAACACATATAAATACGAATTAATTTGTTGATAGTTGCATCTCAATTCTCTTTTAAATCGGGTGTGTATAGTTTTTGTAGAAATATGCAGATAAGACTTGTAGGAGCGATCTCCGAATCGCGACCTATCGGGAATCGGAGTTCCCTCCTACAAAGAGAATCAACTGATAATGAACCAACAAATCCTATTTATGAGATACGCTCTAAAAACATTGTGAAATTGCTTGTATAAT
>JAAXGN010000161.1 GCA_012267415.1 Candidatus Poribacteria bacterium
TTTGGCGTTGATTTGGTAGGGACGGTATGTTTATCTTCTATGCCGTTCCTACGGAACTCAAGAGGGGTCATCAACATTTTTTCTATAAACATATCGTCCCTACGGGACTGAAAAACATAATGTGAAAGTTACAGTGCATACGAAAGTACCTAAGTAGGAACAGTAAGACAAGTCAACAAATCAGCACATTCTTTTGCCAAAAAGTTTACACACCCCAACTGAAACATGCAAACTGCTTTCTACTTTCTGATAATGTTCTCTCCTCAATAGGAGCGATCTCCGAATCGCGATTTAACAACCAAAACGAATAAAAAACGAACAATTGAATGCCTCTAAATAGAAGGGTTACTGATGGTGTATTTTGAAAATAGTTTTACATTTTTTATTGTGCAATGTTAACCTTTGTAGTGGATAGACGCCATAGACGGATGGTGCCATCATACCCCGCACTTGCCAGTGTTTCTCCATCTGGATTGAATATAACACTACTGACATAACGCGCACGAGTGACATTTGTGACATTATCTCCATGTCCCTCAAACGTATGGAGGTGTTTTCCTGTTTTGGCATCCCATAGCCGAATAGTTCCATCATGGCTTCCACTGACCAGCATTGAACTGTCAGGACTGAAGGATACGCTGTTGACTCTATCCGCATGCCCTTCAAGTGTGTGGAGATGTTCTCCTGTTTTGGCATTCCATAGTCGAATAGTCCGGTCCACACTGCCACTAACAAGCATTGAACCATCAGGACTGAAGGACACGCTTATGACATAATTTTTATGTCCTGTTAGTTTATGGGTGTTTTCACCAGTATTTAGATTCCATAACCAGACATTCTTGTCATCATAACTTCCACTTGCAAGTGTTGCACTATCAGGACTGTAGGAGATGGATATTATAGACCTTCCATGTCCTGTCAGAGTTCGTAGGTGTGCACCTGTTTTCATATCCCATAACCTGATGTCGCCACTTCCACTTGCAACGATGGAACCATCAGGACTAAAAGTGACACACCGGACAGAACCTTTATGTCCTGCCAGCGTGCGGAGATGTTCGCCTGTTTTCATATCCCATAACCGGATGGTTTTATCGGCACTCCCACTTGCAACGATGGAACCATTAGAACTTATGGATATGCCCAAGACAGGTGAACGTTCAACATTTTCTGACTGTGTGTTGATCGTGCGTAGGTGCGCGCCGGTTTTTATATCCCATAACCGGAGGTTTCCGTCTAAGCCTCCACTTGCAACCACGGAACCATCAGGGTTAATTGAAATCTCATAGATGTAATCCGTATGTCCTGCCAGTGTGCGGAGGTGTGCACCTGTTTTCGTTTCAAATAACCGGATACTATTACCCATCCATCCACATGCAAGCATTGAACCATCAGGATGTATGGATGCACTATAGATAGGCACCCCAGGACATGCTAATTTGTGAAGGTGTTTACCGGTTCTCACATCCCAGAAAATAGTCGCACCCGAACTCGCACCCACAAGCACAGAACCATCATTAATAAAAGAAAGACTAAGGACTTGCTCCTTATATACTGTTAGGGTGTTGAGGAGTTCACCTGTTTCCACATCCCATAGCCGTATGCTTTTGTCCCCATATCCGCTTGCAAGCATTGAACCATCAGGACTGAAGGATAAACTCATGACAGAACCCGCCTGTGTTTCTTGCACACGGAGAAGTGTGCCTGTTCTTGCATCCCATAAGCGTATAGTCCCATCCTTACTCCCACTCGCAAGTGAAACACCATTAGGACTGAAAGTGACGTTTGTTACAGTATCCGTATGTCCTTCAAGCGTGTTGAGGAGTTCCCCTGTTTTTACATCCCATAGGCGTATAGTCCCATCCTTACTCCCACTTGCAAGTGTAGTGCCATTAGGACCGAAGGAAACACTACGAATAATATCCTCATGTCCCTCCAAAGTATTAATGTGCTTACCAGTATTTACATCCCATAGCATGACGGTATTATCTCCACTTCCGCTGGCAAGCATTGAACCATCAGGACTGAAGGAAACACTATAGACAATAGTCCGATGTCCTGTCAGCGTGCGTATGTGTGCACCGGTTTTGACATCCCAAAACATGATATATTTGTCCACACTTCCGCTGGCAAGCATTGAACCATCAGGACTGAAAGAGAGACTATAAACTGGACGTCCGTGTCCTGCAAGAATAGAATAATACTGGTCTTGAGCAATAGTATCGGGTAAATAAAGCGTTATAATCAGAAATAGCGTAAGCAAGTTGAAAAACAGTGTTCTTTTCATTTGAAAATACTCCGATTTAGGAGTGATTGCCTGGAGTTAGGATTTGTGTCTCCGTAGAATGATCACTCACACAATTTCAAATTTACGCGATAGGATCTTATGTATTCCGATATCTGTAGGAGGAGACAAATACCTGTCATAACTCTTAATGTAGTGTTGATTTTGAACGTTCACGTTTGAAACTTTATGCTGGACTACATAGATTTTAACGTGTTTTTTTGTCCTAAGCAAGTTTATTGTCTCAGAGTAGTCAATCGAAAAACGGAAGGATTGACATTTTGTTCTTGTTCTGGTAAACTGCAATTATGTTACTATTCAGCAAAACATTGGAGGGAACTATGGACATACGTTATGAAGGTATTTTTTCGCCAACGGTTACACCACTTGATGAAAAGGAACGTGTTGATGAACTCGGATTTGTTAATCAGCTTAACCGATTGATAGACAACGGGGTTCACGGTATATATCTGTTAGGATCATCAGGAGAGTTTACTACATTGACCAATACGGAACGTGAACGCGCAATGGATATTGCAACGAAGACTGTTGCTGGACGCGTTCCCATTGTCTGTTGTGTTATGGACACAAGTACACAACGGGTGATACAGAACATTGAAACTGCACAACAGTTTAATGTAGACGCGGTTGCTGCTACTCCCTGCTACTATTATCCCTCCACCGATGATGCTGACATCCGCCAATTCTATCAAGCAATTTCAGATAGCACAGAACTACCCATCATGATTTATAACATTCCATCTACGGTAAAAACTGCAATTAAACCGCATGTCATTGCACAAATTGTAGATGAATGTGATAATGTTGTTGGCATGAAAGACAGTTCTGGTGATTGGATAAACTGTCTTAATCTATTATCCCTGTTAGGGGATCGGGACGATTTCTCTATTATGATCGGTTCACACTTTCTTATCGGGGCTGCTGTGCTATTCGGTGCTGATGGCGGTGTTATCTCCATTTCAAACGTTGCACCGAAAGAAGCAGTGGCACTCTACGCCGCAGCAAAAGTACGCGATATTGATGAAGTCGACAGACTCCAAAGATGGATGATGAAACTTAGTAAACTGTATAGGTATGGACAGGGAGTCAGCGGTATGAAGACCTGTTTGGAAATTATGGGTGTTTGCAATGCACACACAACACGTCCGTTATTACCTTTAGATGATAAGGCGAAAGAAGAACTCAAACATCTACTTGCTGAATTAGGACTCTATTCTTAGACCATAATGATTGAAATTCAACCTATCAAAACCCCACCTATCGCTACCATAGAAGTACCGGGTTCAAAGAGTTTTACGAACCGTGCGCTATTCGTCGCTGCACTTGCTAACGGACAATCCACTCTGACCGGTGCACTCTTTAGTGATGATACGCACTATATGTGTAAATCCTTACAAAGTCTCGGGGTGCGTATCGTGGAAGATAAGGAAGAGGACACTTTCCATGTCACAGGAAACGGTGGGATTATACCTATTCAACAGGCAGAACTCTATATCGGTAATTCTGGCACAACATCCCGTTCACTGATTAGTTATGTCTCCCTCGGACATGGTGAATTCATCATTGATGGTGATGAACCGATGCGGCATGGGAGACCTATCTCTGATTTATTGAATGCACTGCATCAGCTGGGTGTATCGGTACGAACTGAATTTGAGAATGGATACCTACCTGTTATTGTTAATGCTAACGGCATTAAAGGAGGGAAGACGAAACTTGATGCAAGCAAGAGCAGTCAATTTTTAACCTCACTGATGCTTGTTGCCCCTTATGCGAAAGATGGTATGGAGATTGAAGTTACCGGGGACCTCAAGACACCCTATATTGACATTACAATGGCAGTGATGAAAGCATTTGGAGTTGAGGTTATCAACACGGGGTATAAACTCTTTTCTATATCAGATGGACAACAGTATCAACCGCGTGCTTATCAGATTGAACCGGATGCCTCCAGTGCGTCCTATTTTTTTGCTGCCGCTGCGATCACGGGTGGATGTGTCACTGTGAAACATCTTCACACGGATTCTAAGCAGGGAGATGTGCAATTCATTCGTGTCTTGGAGCAGATGGGATGTAAGGTTGATGTCTCTGACGAAGGTATTACCGTTCGTGGACCAGATCAGTTGCGGGGAATTGACGTTGATATGAAGGATATATCGGATACTGCACTAACCCTTGCTGCGATTGCACCTTTCGCTGATAGTAAGGTTAGCATCCGCAACATTGAGCATACGCGTTGGCAAGAGACCGACAGAATTCATGCTATGGTGACAGAACTGCGAAAGTTGGGTGTACCCGTTGTTGAACACCAAGATGGACTTGAGATTTCACCCTCTCCTATCACTCCTGCTACTATTGATACTTATCATGATCACCGGGTTGCGATGGCGTTTTCGCTCATTGGCTTGAAAGTACCTGGGATTCGGATTAATGATCCTGATTGTGTGCGTAAGACGTTTCCTGATTATTTTGAGGTGTTGCGGGGGTTGTATGTTTGATTCTTTCTTTTACGGAATTGGCAAGTTGGTATAATTATTTACGTGTTGTTGCAGGATGGTTGAGTCTTTATCCAAGTGCCAATTCATAGTATATTCTATAGAGGTGATTAAAATGCCAAGACAGAGAATAGTTAAATACCCTCCTGATAAACCAGGACAACTTTCAAAAGCAAAGATAGAAAGAGCAGTTGAAAAAGTACTTAAAGGGAGAGGAGTCCCAGTAGAACCTAAGCGTGATACCTATAAATATCACCTAAAGCAAGGGAACAAAATTATCAGGAGTGGAATTACGAATGACATAGAGCGTCGAGAAAAAGAGCACCAGAGGAAATACGGTAATGGTGTTCACGTTCAGCAGGTGGGAAACCGTACAACACGGATAGCTGCCAAGGAATGGGAAAAAAAGCAAAGTCGCGGAACATCTTAAGTTGATTCATATTGCACTCGGAATTCTCTCCAGATGACAATCCCACCACTATAAAACAGCATCGCCAACGGAATCAATATCCAAACCGATAGAATCCCTTTGAGCAAGATGAGTCCTACACCCATAACGGCTGACAGGATGAGTACTTTGGGAATAAAGACTATCTCATCAAGTTTCGTGATCCGTTTTGAGATATAACCGAACCCTATGATCATTAAGAATACCTCACTGATGATCAATGCTATCGCTGCACCGATGTGACTATAACGCGGTATGAGAAAAAAGTTCAGAGAGATATTCAATAGTGCTGTCGTTCCCATAATGACAGAAAACACAGCGCGTTTGTCTGCTGCACGTAACACGGCAAATACAACGGTCGTCAAAAAGACCATTCCCCCTGTCACGCTTAGCCATTGTAATACTGTCCCAATTTTGCCTAAGACATCGGAAGTATACTTAGGAAACAGTACAGCAGTTAGGTCGTGAGAGATAATCGATAGTCCAACAGCTAACGGCACAGCACATATCACCATCCACCGCACACCGAAAGTATATGCATGTGATAACCTGTCAGGTTCATTTACATACAAACGAGAAAGGATGGGAAACATGGCACCCATCATGAACGCACCGGGTAATGTCGTTAGAGCATTGACAATACTATACGCCAGACCGTACCAAGTATTGGCATCTAAACCATCCGGACTGAGTTTTGATAACATGATAGCATCAATCCGAAAATAGAGTAGATTAAATAGGTTGCCAACAGCGAATGGCAATGCCTGCTGCATTACTCTTACGACTATCTTGCGACTGGGTTTGAAACCGAGTGATGTGAAACGGTATCTGGTATATCCGATGCTCAATATTAGGTTGATACCACTGGCAATTAACATGACTTGGCAGACACTTATAATCCCATATCCGAGTAGAATTGCAGCACCACCGATGAGGACATAAGTGCTACGTTCAGCAACCACCGTCCATGCCTCATATTTCATCTCCTCATGTGCCCGAAAAACGGCTCTAAAGAGTTGCGCGAGAGAATTCACAATCTCTGACAATCCTAAATAGAGGATCATCGTCAAGATTATAGGTTCGTATCTCAGAACCATTGCAGAAACAATCATGAGAGTAAATGCTACGATGGAGAGGACAAGTCGGACAAGTAGGGAGTTACCGAGATAGTGACGCGTATCTGAGAGATTCAGTGTCATTTCTCGGACTAAAGGATTGTCTATTCCGAGTTCTGTGAGACTTGCGATGAGGTTTGTCAGTGCGATTGCAACAAAAAAGCCGCCTAATTCATTCTCTGTAAAATAACGAGGCATCAGCCAGATCGTTATTACGAGTGCACCAAGGCGACCAACAAGGTGTGCGCCGAATAGGGCAGATGTGTTTTTGAAAATACGGTTCATCTAATTTATAGGCGTGGATCCCTTTATTTAATACAACCCAATTCTAACATAATTTGGTACTAAAGTCCAATAGCTATCAGTATCACCTTCTTTAAGACGATTTGCGCCGAGTGTAGCAATTGCTGCACCCCGAGGCACATTGAAAATAGTATCTGCAAAAGATGCTGTCTCAGGATGTTTACTTTGAACTTCATCTCCATAAGTTGCCAGTCCGTCACCAACGAAAATGATAGAAGAATCGGGTGTGGTGTGACTATCAAGTATGTCTAAGAATGCATCAATCGGCAAGCACAGGTCATCTGTTATACGTTGCCATTCTGTTCCACCGTGGAAAATAGCACCGTAGATTTCGCTACGTCGTGCATCAAGTATCGGACAGATCAATCCTTCAGTCCATCTGAGGTTATAGGCGATTGCCTCTAAAGTTGATACGCCGACAATTGGTTTATCAACTGCATAGCAGAGAGATTTCACTGTTGCGACACCGATGCGAATACCTGTAAACGATCCGGGACCGATACCGACAGCGCAACCATCTAAATCATGTGGTGTTATTTCTCCCCACTTCAGGACGGTATCAATGGCAGGCATTAGTCTGGAAGAGTGTGCTTGGACAATGTTTAGCGTGTGTTCAGCAACTATGTTGTCGTCATCTATGAGGGCAACACTGCCGATAGGGGTAGAGGTGTCTATACCTAAGATTTTCATTCTATTTCAATTAACAAATCAGAATTAGAATTGGTGTTAAATAAGATCTCTTTTAAGATAACTTCTGGTGTAACAGAATCGGGAATATCATCTGATAGGATTAGCGATAGTATTTTCTCTAATGCTTCATCCAAATTTCCAGTGAATGACTTATAAGGGATTGAAAGAGTTTTTAATACCTGCTCAAAACGTCTATAACCATTCTCTGTTTGTAGTTCAACCCAGAGAATACCACTATTGTTTAATTGTTCTTTATTTGCATCGGACAGTTTGTTTGCCACTATCACTTTACTATTCCGTGCGAAAGCTGCATCTGCACTCTCAGGATTCCCTTTTCCCATTAGTTTTACTTCACAAGGATAATCCTTTCCTGCTACGTCAAACAAATAAAAATCAGATTCGCGTTCTGTCTCGGGTAGATTCCTTTGATCGAAACACTTTTTTGGTACTTGAAAAAGTGCACATAGCGTAATCATCAAAGGTTTTTCAACTTGTTTTCCTGATGTACTCCAAAATCCGCCACGAAGTGCGGAACGTTTTACAGCAAGCGTATTGATGACAATTAGACTCTCATTTATATTCAAATCTACACTAACATCGCGAAATTTAATTGTAAGTGCAATATCAAGGTCATCTTGTTCTGTCAAACTGTTAATTGCTGAATAAAGCGTATCATAATGTTCATAGGAGGCATCTAAAACAATTTCTTTTCTTGCCGAATTGTATGTATTCGTAATAGTCTTTTTGTTCAGTCCTGAGTGTATCGCAATTTCTTCGGGACGATATATATCAGAATTAAGAAACTCCTTTTTATACCAATCGACTGTTACAGATTCATTGTCCAACTTTGCACATGCTACGCGCTTGAAGAAATCAACAGCAAACTGAAGGAATTCTGCATTAATCAAAGCCAAGACTTCAGAACGGTAATCCTTACCAGCAAAGAGTTTACGAATGATATTCTTGATTACTGCTCCAGTAACAGTCATAGATCACAATTCCTTTCAGACATTTCACGTTGTAACTCTTCTAAGGATAAAATGCGAGGCATTAATGTTGGAAACAGTGCGGCATCAAGTTTTTTCTCTGCTTGACGAACATAGTCTACTTCTTTTTCACAGAGAAGATAATTTCTCTCGTGTGTAAGGGCAACGTATCCGACAGTGCCGCTTCCTCCGAATGGATCAAAGACGAGGTCACCTTTAAATGAATAGAATTGAATGACCCGTGAAGCCAATTCGGGTGGAAAAATAGCAGGATGAACTTTGTCAGTTGCAGGATTGATCTGCCAAACGTTTGTTTTTTCATACTCACCAAATACTTTACTGGCGTCAATAGTTTCATCATCATATTGACGGATGTTCCAATCAATTAATTTGTCACTCTTTTTACGATATACCATGACGTTCTCGGTAATAGAATTCGCTTTATATCCAAGGGGTTTACGATGTTGAAAGAAACCTCCATTTCTATTTTTTGCAGCGTATTCGGGTTTCATCCACACAATGTCGTCAATGAACTCCCATCCCATTTCGGTTAATCTCGGATGTATGTCGTAAGGGATTGCATATCGCTTACTGGAATGTGCACGGCTTATTCTCGGAACAATAACAGGCGAAGTATTAAGGACAAAGAATCTTCCCTCTTTGGTTATACGATGCGTCTCTCTAAATACATCTGATAAAAAATCAAGGTATGCGTTGTAGCTTTGGAAAATGGTGTAATCGCGGGCATTGTAATACGGTGGAGAAGTGAAAGTAAGATGTATTGACTCGTCCGGAATAACTTTGAGGACATCCTGAACATCTGCACGAACCATTAAGTTCTTAAGCGGGTTTGGACTATGTCTATGGTTTTGTGTTTTAGATGGATTTGATGGAACAGTATGTCGCATCTCTTTTTCAATCTGCTCACGAATTATTTCGTTTGGATGTGTAGCTAATGAAGTGATAGTTTCTTTAACGTCTGGATGTTCTTTAAAGTAAAGCAATCCACGCAGTGCTTGTAATATAATTTTTGGGTCTGTGTCTTTAGTGAACGTACTTAACACTGGAATTGTTGATTCAACTTTAAGTCTACCTATCGCTGATACAGCTTCACGACGCGTGGTTGTATTTTCCTCAATTTCTGCAAACGCAATGAGTGTTGTTAGGTATTGCTTGTCTTTGAGTTTACCCAGGTTCTTTATCGCAAGACACCTAATTTTGGGATTCTGGTGTTCTAATAAAGGTAGAAACAACTGTCCATCAAATCCTTCCGGTAACTTACCGAGACTCTTAAGGGCAAAAAGCAGGTGTTGTTCTTCATTATTTCGCGCGAGGACATTCTTGAAAAAAGGAGTATTCTGGTTTAATTTTTCCCGTTCAATGTCAGTTTTGGTGAACATGGTCTGCTATTGCTCCTTTTTTAGAATCAATTTCTGGGTTCTATTCTCACATTTCTCAAAGACTGATAGATCAAGCAACGAATCATCTATTTATTTTCAGGACGGACGCAATTTCTCTTAAAGTCCCTGATAAGGGGGATTTGAATCAACGCCAAATGCGCTTTTGGCATTTGGCGGGGGTTAAATCACTAAAATACCATTAAAATAACGCCTTTCTAACCCCTTATCAGGGAATGCGTAAGTTTTGATTAATATACTATACTTCACCAAAAAAGTCAAATGTTTTGACACAATCGAATTATCCAATACGAAATTCCCTTTGACATATTGTGTCATTTCATGGTATATTACTTAATATTTTCAGTATATTCCTATTCTTGGCGACTCTAAGAGAGCGTAAGAGATCACATTAGCATGAAACAGCACTCATCAAAAATATGGCAATATCAAACACCCGATATTGATCTGAGTTTTACACTTGCTGCAGGCCTCAATATCCCCCCTTTGGTTGCACGACTCCTTGTCAATCGTGGTATAAGAACGGTTGAGGAAGGTAAGGTTTTTCTTTATCCAACTTATGCAGATTTGCATTCTCCGTTTAAAATGGCAGATATGGACAAAGCGGTTGAACGTATCAGACGTGCAATCAAGAATGGAGAAGAGATATGCGTCTACGGTGACTATGACGCTGATGGCACAACTGCGACCGCACTCTTAGTGAATGCCTTCCAGCACTTGGATTATCCCATAAAATATTATATACCACACCGATATGAGGAGGGGTACGGTCTTAATAGTGATGCTGTGAAGGAGATTAAAGAGAGTGGTTGTTCTTTGATGATCACTGTTGATTGTGGAATCACTTCTGTCCGTGAAATCACGTGTGCAAACGAGTTAGGTATTGATGTTATATTAACTGACCATCATCAACCCCTTGAAGATAACCCTCCACCAGCTTATGCTATTATTTCCCCTAAGGTCCGTGGTAATGAATACCCATATTCAGAATTGGCAGGTGTGGGATTAGCGTTTAAACTTGCACAAGGTCTGATAGAGGATGAATCTTTTCTGACTTCACTACTTGACCTTGTTGTGCTCGGGACAGTTGTTGATCTTGCGCCGCTAACGGGTGAAAATCGCACATTAAGTAGACTCGGATTGGCGGAGATAAATAAGCAGGAAAGAATTGGTATTCAGAAATTGTGTAAGGTGGCATCACTAAATGGGAAACCCCTTGTTGGTAGATCTCTTTCGTTTGGGTTAGGTCCACGCTTGAATGCAGCAGGACGGATGGACACAGCGTTAAAAGTCGTCAAACTCCTTACGACTGACGCCAGTGATGTCGCTGAGCAGATAGCACGGGAGTTAGATCAATGTAATCAGGACCGAAAGACTGTTGAAAAAGCTATACATGAAAAGGCTGTTGAGATTCTAAATCGGGATGAAAACATTGAAGAGATGAAAGGATTGGTTGTTGCAAGCGATGCATGGGGACATCAGGCAAAAGGTGTTGTCGGTATAGTTGCTTCAAGGTTGCTTGAACAATTCTATCGTCCTGTTTTTGTTCTTGCAATAAAAGATGATGAAGCGACTGGCTCCGGACGTTGTATTGATGGTATGAACCTTGCGGACTGTTTGAACTACTGTTCAGAGCTCTTACTCAAACACGGCGGTCACAAAGCAGCTGCGGGTGTTACACTAAAGCGGGGTAATATTCCGAAATTCAAGAAAGCATTCAACGATTATGCAATCGAGCATCTCACAGTAGACGCATTGACACCCAAACTCTCTTTGGATTTTGAAACAGAACTATCCTCTCTATCGTTAGAGACTATAAGACAATTTGAAATTTTAGAACCGTTCGGTTTAGAAAATACTTCTCCCATGTTTGTGTGCAAAGATGTAACAGTCCAGGGAGAACCGATGTTAATGGGGAAAGAGAAAGAACACATTAGAATGTTTATCACGGATGGTCGTACACAAAAGAAAACAATCGGATGGAGAAGAGCACCAAACTTCACCACGTTTAGACGACCCAACATAAAATTAGACATCGCATTTAAACCAGAGATTAATGAGTATATGGGGGACATTTCAGTACAACTCATTCTTGAAGATTTTAACGTTCAAGAGCGCATGTCTAATCTACCTGTCTATCCAACTGAAGATATAGAATCAGGTGGGAGGGTAATTGATCGTCGCAATCAGAATAAAAAAGACCAGCTGCTTTCCTTGCTTAACGCGAGCAAACCGTGTATAATCTATGTATTGAACAGTGAGAAGATGCACCAGCTCCTGACAAGGTTAATACCTGAAAAAGCAGCACTCTTAAGGAAACACGATGAATCAACTTCTGAACAGGAAGAAATTGCGTTGTTAGAAGAGATTCAGAATGGAAATATAGTCGGTATTGTTTCCTCAGACCTGCTCTCAGAGTCTGCATTAAAAAACGTTCCTACTGTTGAACACATCGTTTTCTGTCATCTAACACCAGAAAAGGATATGTTTTTTAAAAGGTGTTTTGCAGCTGCATATACACAGAATACGACATCCCTTCATCTGTTGTATAATGAAGAATCCGATGTTCAACTCCTGCAAAACTGGATAGATTGCATTTACCCGGACAGAACAGAACTGACTACATTCTATAGGAGATTGCGTGAAACTATCAATACTGAATTTACACCACTTGAGAGTTTCACAAGCGCGTTTGAAAGCCATTCTGAAAGACTGATTGAAACGGTATTAACCATTTTTGATGAATTAACCTTAATTGAAAGAAAAACTGAAAATGGTAGTAGTCAACAGTTGGTAAGACTAATTCCGAACCAGCAGAGTCAACTTGATAGATCAAGAACATTTCTAAAGTGTCAATGGTTGAAACAGAATTCTCAAGAATTCCGAAAATTCCAACTTGAAGAGAACTCACAACGTATCTGGGAGCGCATCAAAGATGAGTGTCGAATCTCTGATCCATCAGATCCAAAAGGATAATCCAGAAGCTGAAACCGATTTTGATTTTCTAAAAACTTGCTACAGTTTTGCTGAAGAAGCACATAAGAATCAGTATCGTAAATCTGGTGAACCGTATTTCATGCATTGTATTAGAACAGCTGAAATACTTGTGCAGTTGCGTTTGGATATGGATACCATCTGTGCAGGATTGATGCACGATGTATTAGAAGACACTGGCATTACACGCGGTGAAATGGAAGAAAGATTCGGGGCAAACATTGCAGGTCTGGTTGAGGGTGTCACGAAAATTGGTAGGTATAAATTCGGCGGTGGTCAACGTAAGAGGCAGGCAGAAACTTACAGGAAGCTATTGCTTGCAACAGCTGAAGATATGCGGGTTATCCTGATAAAACTCGCTGATCGTCTTCATAATATGGAAACGCTTGAGCATTTATCTCAAGAGCAGCAACAACGTATATCAAAAGAGACACTTGAAATCTATGCACCTATTGCACATCGACTCGGTATATGGTCAATGATGAGTCGTCTTGAGGACCTGTCTTTAAAATATTTGCTTCCAGATAGATATAGAGAAATAGCCGACCTGCTTGATGAAAAACTTGAAGAGAGACAAGCGTATTGCAAGAAGATGGAAGCTATTATCCATTCAGAGTTGAAGAAGCACGGAATTCCCTCAAATGTCAGAGGAAGAACAAAGCACATCTATAGCATTTACCAGAAGATACATGAAAAAGGTACCCCCTTTAAAGATATTTGTGATTTAGTAGGACTACGTATCATCGTTGAAGACGACTGGAGTTGTTACAGTGCACTCGGTGTACTGCATCTAAGATGGAATTACTTGCCTGATAGGGTTAGAGATTGGATTGGACAACCGAAGAAAAACGGGTATCAATCGCTTCATACGACTATATTGGATAATGGTAAACCGATTGAAATTCAGGTTAGAAGTAGAGAAATGCATCAGATTGCAGAAAACGGTATCGCCGCGCACTGGAGTTATAAGGAAGGATTACCCACAACGAAAGAAGCACAATCGATATTTGCTAACTATAAGGAAATGCTTGATGATATCAAAGACACACAGGATGTGCCAGACACATTTACTGAGGCGATGAAGCTTGAGCTTTTCCAAGATGAAGTTTATGTATTCACACCAAAAGGTGACATCCACGCGCTTCCTGTTGGTTCAACAGCGATAGATTTTGCATACCGAATCCACACAGATATTGGCAATACATGTTGTGGCGCAGAGGTTAATAACGTGCTAACGCCAATTCGCGAACCATTAAAGAATGGGGACAGGATAAATATCCTAACAAGTCCAAATAGTATGCCGAGTAGGGCATGGTTACGGATTGTTAAAACTACCAATGCACGTAACAAAATACGACATTGGTTCAAGGAAAAAGATAGAATAGATGCAATTGAGTTAGGTAAAAGATTGCTTAAAGCGGAGTTTCAAGTTTCATATCTAAATGCTACCGAATTTATGAAACAGGAGAAACTGATTGAAGTGGTAAGACAGCTTGATCTTGAAACCGTGGATGAACTATTTATACGAATAGGTAACGGTAGCGAATCTGCAACCCAAGTCGTAAATCTCCTAAAACCTGAAAAGGTTATAGAAGAGAAAACAGAGGAAGTCGTCCACCGTCCCGAGCCAACTATCCAACTTGATAATGGAATAGACTTAGGCATGGTTCGGGTTATGAAGTGTTGTAACCCAATTCCGGGTGACGATATAGTAGGATATCTCACGAGGGGACGCGGTGTGTCTGTCCATCGTGCGGATTGTGTTCGTCTACTTGATGAACCCGAACGATTCGTATCTGTTAACTGGCAACCGGAAGAAGGTACAAATTTTCCAGCACAAATCTATATTGAATGTCATGATAAACCGGGAATGTTAGGTGAGATTACGACAGCCATTGCGAAGTTTCACGTCAACATCCGTGAAGGCAATTTTAAACCCTCAACGAAAACTACTATTGACGATACCGCAACAGACTATTTTACGTTGGATGTTTCTGGGGCTGAACAACTCAGAGAGGTGATGGATGCGGTAAAAAGCCTTAAGGGTGTAGAAAGAGTTGACCGAAAAATCTAATGTTATGATAGTACTTGTGGCATTCGTGAGATTACTTTTATAACTTTTCCGCTGCGGATACAGGAGGTACAGACACGAATCCTTCTCGTTCCAGTTTCTGTTTTGACACGGACGCGTTGTAAGTTAGGAAGCCAACGACGTTTTGTGTGTCTGTCTGAGGCACTTATTTTATTACCTGTTCGTGGTCTTTTACCACACATTGTACAAACTCTTGACATTTTCTTGAATCCTTATGTATAG
Organism: Candidatus Poribacteria bacterium; assembly: GCA_012267415.1. GTDB lineage: Bacteria > Poribacteria > WGA-4E > WGA-4E > WGA-3G > MSPOR6. The sequence goes on from JAAXGN010000161.1 coordinate 15,066, forward strand.
TTTTTCAAATGACGCATAGAAATTAACTTTTAAAAGAATAACACATACGAGGCTCAAATGCAAATTATTCTTAAGATCAGTAGATACCTCATGCCTTTACTCATTTTATCCTTGATCTTCGCCTGCGGTGCTGATGAAGAGGATGAACCGGATCCGATAGTGCCACCTGAACCACAACAGTTTGGTACCGTATCAGGCATAGTTACAGATGCTGTAACAGGTAACCCATTGCCTGGGGTCCAGGTTGCATTATCTGGAGTGATGGTAGAGACTGAAGTTGATGGCGGTTTCGTCTATAATGATATCCTTTATGGTGAGGAACAGGAGTTGACGGTTCGTGATCCACTTTATCAGGCGTATTCAACTCAGATTGTATTAAATGAAGTTCGCTTAGTACACAATGTTGCACTTTCGCCTTTAAACGATCATCAGGCGGAATTGTTTGCGCTCCTTGAAAACTTATCTACTTTACTTGAGTCTTTAGATATGGACAATTTACCTTCCCTTCAATCCCTTTTCTCTGAATCCTATTTTGCTGCGGATGATGAGGTTACAAAAATTGGTGTTATTTCAAGTGTAGTTCCACCTAATTTTGAAGGTGTAATTCCAACATTTACAAGTGTGTTTGAAGATTACTCTTGGCTGAATTTTACTTACGACAATTTGGTGTATGATATTACCGACGCCAGAAAAGCATCCGTACAAATGTTGATGGGTGTAGACTCAGAGAATGCGGAAGACAAGGGTATGAGGAGTCTTGAGGGAACCTGCCAATTTGATTTTCGTCGTGAAGGTAGTGAGTGGAAAATAGTGTATTGGCAGCTTATGACTTTAGAAATCAAGTTGTAACTGATCTGCTAAAGCAGCGAATTCGGTAATATCCAGTGTTTCTGCCCGTCTTTCTGGTTTGATGTTCAATTCTTCAAATGCCTGATTTAATCTATCAGATGATGCAAACCTTTTCAGTGAATTCTTCAGCATCTTTCTTCTGCCTCTAAACGCTTCCCGAACCACTCTAAAAAAGTGTACTTCATCCTGCACTTCGACCCTCGGTTTGTCTCTCATTGACAGTTTTAACAGAGCAGAGTCTACTTTCGGTGCAGGATAGAAGTTATCAGGTGAAAGTGTTACAATTAGCGAACTATCAGCGTAATAGGAAACACCAATTGTGAGTGCTCCATAGTCCTTCCCACCGGGGGGTGCAACTATTCGCTCAGCAACTTCTCTCTGCATCATCAATAGACAGAAATCCAGTTGATTTGTGTGCTCCAGTAGTTTCCATAATATCGGTGTCGTAATACCGTAGGGTAAATTCGCTATTACCTTCGGACGAGTATTCGGGGAGAAAAGAGAGGTGAGTTCTATTTCAAGTATATCTGCTTTGACAATCTGTACAGTATCACATGTTGAAAATTGGGATTCTAAAACTTCATTAAGAATAGGATCAATCTCAATAGCGATAACGGTTTCGGCTGTTTCTGCCAATGTCTGTGTCAGGCAACCGAGTCCCGCTCCGATTTCTATCACGACATCGGTATTGGTGACCTCACCAATATCCATAATGATCTCTAATACTTCTGGATTTATTAGAAAGTGTTGACCCAACTTTTTTTTGGGGTGAGTGGGATGTTTTTTTAGGAACGTACGCGCCTGTTGTTGAAGGGACATCATTTTATGGGTTTGTTGAACTTGGTGTAAAGGTTTCGGTAATGACTATTGCTTAAAGCAGCTTCACGATTCTATCCAATATTGCATTCGCAACATCTATTTTAGGTAAGATTGGTAGTTGTTCACAATTTCCATCCTTGTCAAGAATAGAAACGATATTTGTATCTCCAGCAAATCCTGCTCCTTCAGCGAGAATGTCGTTTGCAACGATGAAGTCACAGTTTTTGCGGATTAACTTGGTTTTTGCGTTTTCAAGAACGTCATTTGTTTCAGCAGCGAAACAGACTGTAATCTGATGTTTTTTATTCTTTCCCAGCACCTCTGCGGTATCAGGATTTTTTTCTAAGTCAATAGAGATAACATCCTCAAGTTTTTTTATTTTCTGGTGTGAGATCTCTGAGGGTCTAAAATCAGCGGGAGCAGCAGCCATAATGACAATATCTGCTTGTTCAAAATGTGCTAAAACCGCTTCGTGCATTTCCTCTGTTGTTTCGACATGATCAATGTCTATACCCGTTGGCGGTGCAACGGTTGTTTGTCCGCTAACCAATTGAACTTCTGCTCCTCTACATTTTGCAGCATGTGCGATGGCATATCCCATTTTTCCACTGGATCTGTTCGTAATGTACCTTACGGGATCGATGTATTCACGTGTTGCACCTGCTGTGACAAGGATACGTTGTCCTTTTAGGTCTTCGCGAACATGCAGTATTTCTTCTGTTTTTTCCAAGATTGCATCAATTGTATTCAAGCGACCAATACCTTGATATCCGCAGGCGAGATCACCACTCACAGGTTCTACAAATGCTACGCCGTTCTGTCTTAACGTTTCTACATTTCGTCTAACATAAGGGTTCTGATACATGTGTCCATTCATTGCGGGTGCTAAGAGGATAGGACAGTGAACGGAGATAGCAACGGTAGAAAGTGCATCATCGGCGATACCGTTTGCCATCTTTCCGATAATGTTTGCAGTTGCGGGAACGATGACAAGTAAATCAGCGCGGTCGGCGAGATCTATATGTGGTGGTTTCCAGTCATCACCTGTGTCAAATAGATTGAGGAGAACGGGATTCCGTGATATAACCTGAAATTGTAAAGGATTGATCAACTTCGCAGCGTTTTCTGTCATTACGACATGAACTGAAGCCTCCGACTTGACCAATTGACTGGCAAAATCAACGGAACGATGGATGGCAATACCACCTGTAACACCTAAGAGTATAGTTCGGTTCTTAAGTTCCATTTTGATTCAGGTCTTTAGTTTGAATACCGAATGCTTCAGCAAACGCTGAAGTTTTAATAGGGTTAACACGAAGTCTTTCTGCGACAACGATAGTTTGAATTTGACTGACTGTCTGTTCTATCTCATTTTCAGCGTTAATTACACAATAGTCGTATTCTTCCATTTTACTTATTTCGGCTCTTGCTATTTCTAATCTCTGTGAAAGTTGTTGCTTTGATTCGGTATTTCTCTTACGGAGTCGTTTCTTTAGATGTGAAGATGATGCAGGAATTAGAAAAATTAGAACACTTCTTGCTGGGGATAGGTCCTGTTCTCTGACTTGAAGTGCTCCGTTCACTTCAATTTCCAAAATCGTATCTTTACCTTCTTGACACGAGGCAGTGATTTCAGATTTTAGTGTGCCGTAAGAATTGTCTCCATATTCTGCCCATTCTAAGAAAGCACCCTGTTCAATCTTGTTTTGGAATTGTTCATGTGTTAGGAAATGGTAATCTACGCCGTCTACTTCTCCTCGGCGGGGGTTCCGTGTAGTAGCCGATATAGACAGTCGTAACGTCTCGTCTGCTTCACATACCTTTTTAGCGACAGTACTTTTTCCACTTCCTGAAGGACCTGAGATGACGACAATTAAATTGTCGTGACTAATCGTTGCAGAAACCATATTAATATCTTATGTTAATTTAGTCTGCAGCCTCAGCTAGTTCCAATAGTATAGGTGATTCTACACGGATCGCATCCTTAATACATACTTCTTCACACAGTTTGCAGCCAGTGCAGTCTTTAGGTTTAACTAATTCGCAGATACCGAAGAAACTTTCAGCATGTTCACCTGTATCAGGATCAATCAATTCCAGACACTCCCATGGACAGATATGTACACAAAAATCACAACCAGAGCAGAGTTCTTCGTAGATAACCGCGACGGGTCTCTCTGATGGAGTTGGAATAAACTTACAGACTTCACCGAACTGGTCACGAATTGCCTCAACTGGACACACCATGCCACATGCAGAACAATCTATACAGACATCAGGATCAATAATGTGGAGTTTATTTCGTGCTCCCGTAATTGCATCAACGGGACAGTTTGTCAAACACGCCAAACACCCGATGCATTCATCAGTTATAAAATATGCCATGATAACACCTCCTGATTACTTCTATTTTAACATGACATTCTGAAAAAGTCAAATTGGAATTGCCAATGTCTCTGTAGCACATTCATCCCTGATTGTGCCGAAACACATTCATCCTTCAATATACCTCTCTGCACAACATACATCTTTGATTAGGCGTATTGGTAGCACAATCTAACAGAATGTGCTACAGCAAGATATAGTCATTTTCTAAGCACGGAACTTTTCGAGTGGGATGACGTGCTGTGTAGCACAATCTAACAGAGTGTGCTACAGTTTGATAAGATCAAGTCTGTATGTAAAATCCAATTGACATACACGATATATTTTGATAAAATAAATGAAAAACCGATAAGGATAAGATTATGGCAACGCAAGAAGAACTTTACGATATAGCACTCACACATTTTGCTGATAACGAATTGGAAAAAGCAGTAACAGCATTCAAAGAACTTATTGAACTATACCCTGACTATATAGAGGGATATCTGGGATTGGGACATGCCTATGAAAGATTGAGTGAATATGATGATGCCATCAAAGCTGTTGAAAAAGCGATAGAAATCAATCCCAATGATCCACTCGCTTACACCAGTTTATCCATCTGCTATCAACGTAAAGGAATGATTCAGGAAGCAGAGGATGCGATGGCTAAGTCGCAGCAGGTGCAGATGGAAAACAGTGGCAAATAGAATCAGGTGGACTAACAATGTAGGCCACCCTGCTACTTGCTTAGAATTCTCAAGGTTGTGTTCTTTCAGTGCGTTTGAAGATGAACACATCATCAGAAAATTCTACGGAAATTGCATCCCCTTCATTGAACTTACCTTCCAACATATCTACTGCTAACGGATTGAGAATATCCCGTTGTAAGGTCCGACGAAGTGGTCGCGCACCATACACAGCATCAAAACCTCGCTCTACCAGTTCCTCTTGTGCAGATTCAGTCAGATTCAGTGTCATATCTTTTTCAGCGAAACGAACACTGAGATTTGAGAGCTCAAGCGTTACAATCTGTTTTAGTTCCTCTTTTCCAAGACGATCAAATATAATAAGGTCATCGACTCGGTTTAAGAACTCAGGTGGAAAATGGTTCTGTAAGGCATCCGTCACCTTACGTCGTATATCTTCTGTGCCAAGGTGTGTCTCACTAATCCACTGGCTACCGATGTTTGACGTCATGATGACAACAGTGTTCTTAAAATCAACCGTGCGTCCCTGTCCGTCAGTCATCCGACCATCATCAAGCATCTGAAGTAAGACATTGAAGACTTCAGGATGTGCTTTCTCAACTTCATCCAGTAGTATGACAGAATAGGGTTGTCTTCTAACGGCTTCTGTGAGCTGACCACCTTCGTCATAACCGACATATCCTGGTGGCGCACCGATAAGTCGTGAAACTGTATGCTTCTCCATATATTCACTCATATCAATACGGACCATTGCGTTCACGTCGTCAAACAGGAACTCAGCGAGAGATTTTGCAAGATGTGTTTTACCGACGCCGGTTGGTCCCATAAATAGAAATGACCCGAGTGGTTGGTCAGGATCTCCGAGTCCTACCCGTGAACGTCTGATTGCATTTGAGACGGCAGATACTGCCTCATCTTGTCCGATGACCTGTTCACGCAGCCTTTCTTCCATGTGCAGCAGTTTTTGTGTCTCACCTTCCATCAGACGATATACTGGAATACCTGTCCATTTTGCTACTATCTCAGCAATATCTTCAGTGCCGACATGTTCCTTTAACATCTGTGTCGTGTTGTTAGCAGTTTCTAAATCCTGTCGCAAAGAGTTTAGTTGTGACTCAAGCTCCGGTATTTTACCATATTCGAGCTCAGATGCTTTTGCAAGGTTGCCAGTTCGTTTGGCTTGATCAGATTCTTTTCTGAGTTCTTCAATTTGCTCCATGAGTTCACGAATCTGTACGAGGTTTGACTTCTCATTCTGCCAACTTGCTTTCAGCGCAATTGCTTTCTCCTTTAGTTCAGCGAGTTCACTGTTTAATTTCTCTAAACGTTGTTTAGATGTATCATCTTCCTCTTTCTCCAGTGCTTGCTGTTCAATTTGGAGTTGTATTATTCGCCTTTCAACTTCATCAATGACTTCTGGAACACTATCAATTTCAATTCGCAATCTTGATGCGGCTTCATCAACCAAGTCCACTGCCTTATCAGGTAGGAATCTATCAGAGATATACCGCTTTGAGAGTGTCGCAGCAGAAACAACTGCGTTATCCTGTATTTGAACGCCATGATGCGTTTCATACCGATCTTTTAGTCCGCGTAGGATAGCGATAGTATCTTCCACCGATGGTTCTTGAACTTGAATAGGTTGAAATCGTCTTTCCAAAGCAGCGTCTTTTTCAATATGTTTTCGGTATTCATCAAGCGTAGTAGCACCGATACATCGTAACTCACCGCGTGCTAAAGCGGGTTTCAGCATATTTGATGCGTCCACTGCACCTTCAGCTGCACCTGCCCCGACGATGGTATGTAGTTCGTCTATGAAGAGTATGACTTCTCCTTCAGCCTGCTCAACATCAGCAAGAACGGCTTTCAATCTATCCTCAAATTCACCACGATATTTGCTACCTGCTATGAGCGCGCCTATGTCAAGTGCAATCAACCTTTTCTGACGAAGACTTTCAGGAACATCACCGTCAGCAATACGTTGTGCTAAGCCTTCTACGATAGCGGTCTTACCTACACCCGGTTCACCGATGAGAACAGGGTTGTTCTTGCGTCTACGAGATAACACCTGCATGACTCTCCGTATTTCATCATCTCTCCCGATGACCGGATCAAGTTTTCCTGACATTGCTTCTTGTGTCAGTTCTCTCCCGAAACGGGTGAGTGCTTGGTACTTGTCTTCAGGATTCTGATCCGTTATCCGTTGTGTTCCTCTTATGTCAACAAGTGCTTTTAGTATCTTGTCTTTGGTTACATCTGCATTTTGGAGTATCTGTCCAACCTTAGATTGTTTCGCTTCAGCACATGCGATTAACAGGTGTTCAGTACTCACATATTCATCTTTGAGTGTTGTTGCTTCCTTTATAGCCTGTTCCAGCACAGATTGTAAAGCAGCAGAAATACGGAGTTCTGAATTCACGCCTTGAACCTTAGGCGACTTTTGTAAGGTATCTTGAAGTGATGCTGATATAGAATCAGGATCAACGCCTAACTTCTGTAAGATCGGTGGAACGATCCCATCTGTCTGCTTAATCAGTGCTAACATCACGTGTTCAGCAGCAATTTCTGGACTCTGTATTTCACCTGCCAATGTCTGTGCAGATTGTAATGCTTCTTGTGCTTTTATTGTAAATTTATCTAATCTCATTTTACATCTCCATGATCTTTTTCTCATGTATTGAGCAATATATATGCCAATTTTAATTTAGCAAAATGGAGCGAATTGACAGATTAATTTGAGCCATTGTGAAACTTATATACAAATCTGGCAGGTGTTGTGTCAATATGACAATTTGGGGAATCACAGGGTAGGTACGATAAGGATATCGTACCATAGGCGTCAATTTAGGGATGTTTCCAGTCCGGTAGGTGCGATTTCCTAATCGCACGGATTAGTCCCAACCATTTCCATATAAGGTTTTTGCGTAGGATCCGGTGCGATACGGATATCGCACCTACCGGACTGGAGAAATCAAAATTACCTGAATATTAATTTATTCCTCATACGAAATTAAAGATTGTGTTAGACCTGTCTACGCCAAAAAAGCACGGCAGTGATATAAACTACCGTGCTTCTCTGTATGAGAATAAGAAGCGTATACGATATTCTGATGTAAATCTAAACGATTCTACTTGAGTCTTTGTGCTTTGAGTGCACCCCAAGTGGTAGTAGATTTACCCTGTGGTTCAACACTTGTTAGCGACTGAATTACATCTGCATACTCTTCGAAATCCGATGCGACAAAAGCTGAATTGTATACGATGACTTCATCAATGATTCCACCAAAATAGTGGATATTCGTTCCGCCACCATCATCGTCATGAAAAACTGCATTCGCGTTTGTGTGTGCTATACCTGTATCGTCTCCATGCGCGAAGAGTTGTCCACCGGGTTCACTTGCGATCATTTCACCGTTAAGCCACATTTCAAATTTGTCGTCTTGTACTTGATTTATAGAATCTCGCAATACTAAAGCCACGTGGTACCAGACCCCTGATTCAACATCTGCTGAGGGCCACGCGCCTGCCCACTGATATTCAGCACGGTTCCAAGCACCTACATAGACTTTACTATCAAAGACATTAACGACAATACCGCGGGTACGTCCACCCTCTTCAAAAATCGTCTGTTTTTGATCGGTTACAGTAACATCATCACATTTGAAGAAAGCTGCGATTGTTCGGTTCATGAAGGGGCCGCCCGTGTTGAGACCGTTTGAATCGGGTAACTTTATACCATCGTCTACCCCATCAAACTGAAAGGCTTTTCCCATTGCGCCGTCAACAACTTCAGGATCACCTACTAATGTTCCGTTAACGTCTTTGCCGGAAGTGTCAACTGCGTCACCTTCATCAAATGTCCAGATTGCCTGAACAGTGTCCTCATCTCTTGCTGCAAAACTTGTGATAGAAATTAGCATGAGTAATACGCTAAGGATAGAAACATATTTAAACACTACATGTCCTCCAATTTGTTGAACTTATATTCAATATTACGTAAATAGTTATAAACATTGCCATTTAGTCTGTGAGGCGTTGACTCTTGATTTTGCCCCATGTTGTTGTAGATTTCCCTGCTGCTTCAACACTCAGCGGTTTTACAAGTTCATTGAAATCGCCTTGGTCAAACGCTGAATTATAGATTAGTATTTCATCAAGTAACCCGTGAAACCAGTCAGCGTATCCGGTTATTCCGCCACCTTCATCATGGTATACAGTGTTCTGTTTTAGAGATCCGATAGCATTGTCGTCGCCGTGTGGGTGCAGTTGTCCACCATCAACCTTTTCGACGAGTTTTCCATCAAGCCACATCTCAAGTCTGTCACTTTCTACCTTACCTTCAGCATCGCGAATGACTAATGCTACATGATACCACTGATTTGATTTGATGTCAGCAGACAACCATTCTCCGTTCCAATTGTATTCGGCACGATTCCAGCCACCGACATATACTTGTCCTTCAAAAACGTATAGGACTAATCCTCTTGTTCGTCCACCTTCCTCAAAAATCACCTGCTTTTGGTTTTTAGAGACGTCTTTACAATTGAAAAAAGCTGCAATTGTCCTATTTGTAATTATATTAGTAATATTGACGTTTGGTGAATCTGGTATGTGAATGCTGTCACTTGTTCCGTTACACTCCAATGCTTTCCCAGCAATACCATTAACAGATTTAGGGTCACCCACAATGACACCATTTAGACCTTTATTAGAACTATCATTTGCTGTTCCATCATCAAATGTCCAGATACCGGAAACGGTTCCTTCGTCCCTTTGTGCTTCTACTGGGGCATTAAATACAAATAAAAACAGTGATAACGCGAAACAGGTAAGAACGATATTTGATATTGTCAAGTTTTCTTTTTTAATTGAGAAAAACACAAAATACCTCCTGTGCAAAAACCATCATTTAAGAAAGATAATACTATTTTTGCTGATTCAATCTTCTAATATACATATAAATTATTGCAAATAAACAAATTATTGTCAACAGAAATACACGGTTTTTTCGGTGATATATAGTTTTAGGTATTTTCCTGATGTTGTCGTAGGAAGAATGTCTGAGCAGGTGGAATTGACATCGTACTATAATGGTGATTGTTCAAATATTGAATCCCCTCCTATATCTATCTTAACCGGTGTTAAGAACGGACGGATGGCATCCGTATCCACAGTAACGCCAAGTCCTGGTAGGTCCTTCACTCGGACGAATCCATCATCGTCAATTTGATATGGGTTCGAAACAAGACATTGTGATAACTTCGAACCTGCCGCGGGATACTCTAATAGATCAAAATGTGGGTTTGTCGCAAAGACGTGTAGGGCAGCAGACAGACTTAGATGACTCTTGAATGTATGGTTCACATACTGGATTCCGTGTTTTTCTGCAAGGTCTCGCACTTGAAATGATGGCATGATACCACCAATACGTCCTGTGTCAATCTGTATATACTGGATCCCACCATTCACGATCAAGTCTTCTGCCATACGATATATACTGCAACCTTCACCCGCTGCAATTGGTATACCTGGATTGTTTGAAGTCAGTTTATAATATTCCTTAATTGCGTCAGGGGAAAGTGGTTCTTCCAACCAAACAGGAGAATATTCAGAAAATGCTGCAGCCCGTTGATAAACTAATTCGTATTCCGTTCCCCACACTACTCCCGCATCAATCATAATCTGTGCATCTTCACCCATACCCTCACGTGCTGCTTTTACCAGCGCAATATCGTAATCCTCATCGAATTTTCCTATAGGTCCCCATCCAAATTTTGCAGCACGATAACCTTGCTTTTTCAATTCAGTTGCTATGCTATACGTGTCTTCTGGGGTATCACCAAAGAGTACTGAAGCATAAGGTAATTTTGGATGGGGTATATCTGGGGTGCGTGTTATATCTGCAAGGATACTGTATACAGGTTTCTCTAAATGTTTACCAAGTATATCCCATAACGCGATTTCTGCACCGCTATATGCATGTTGTATCTGTTGAATGTCCAACGCATTACGTAGCACCTTATCGCTCAATCTGATAACATCATCTGGACCATTAAGTGTCTCACCAATCAATGATGTGTTTATGTTGATGATGTTTCCATGCGACATCGGACAACAGTAAACTGCTATACTTACCAAAGGTGATGCATCACATTCACCCCATCCTTCGAGACCAGAATCGGTACGAATCCTGATTAAGAGAGTATCTTGTGTTCCATCTGCGGCAGTTGATATGTCCGGCATCCTCAGATAAAATGGATCAACAGATATTATCTTCATGACATTACTCAGATATATAGTAAAATCAATAATTAATGAGACATTTACGTATTTACAAAGATAACCCCTCGTAGGGGCGAGGTCTCCTCGCTCGCTGTAGAGTGTCCCATTAATTCTGAAGTCTACTATAAATTAGTCAGCTGCTTCAATATCTTCAGAATCAGTCTGTTCTGAAGCTTGTTCTCGTTCTTTTACTGAAACAGCGATTGCACGCATGACAGAAATAGCGAACCAACTAACTAATCCTACAGCAGCACCTGCACAAACGGCAATCGCTGCGCCTCTCGGAGAAGTGAACTCATCTAAAGTCTCTTGATCAACGGAACATTTAAGATTGTTGATGTTCTTTATCGCAACACTACGCGAGTCACCATGTTCCACATATTCCACAGAGGGCGGATCCTCCGCCTCAAGAGAAACATTAGCATTCCATTGACCCGTATCTACATCAACGCTACGTTGTCCAGATTCACCAACCCAACTCGCTTTAATTCCTTTAACCCCTTCATCGTCTCGAATAGGTTCTACCCGAGTGCTTGAAAGTGCCTTTGCGAGAAAATTGAGTGTGATGTCCTTAGATTTTGTTAGAGCAATGCGAAGTTTCTTACTATTCATGTCTGACCTCCTGAAAATCACTTAACTGATATTTTACATAATTAGCATCACGATTACTTTTGACAAAAACCACTTTATTCGTTAAAATGTATGATAACGTCAAATGTATATTATACTATTAAACGTTGATATACCATATTTGTTAACACAATTGAGTGTGTAAATATTTTGTCACCATAATAGTCCATTTAAGGAGCTAAATCCAATCTAATAGTGTCTTCAGTCCCGTAGGGACGCTATGTTTATAGATCATGGTTAAACACCCGTTCTTTAGTCCCGTAGGGACGATATGTACAAAATAAGGCAATTACATAAACATATCGTCCCTACGGGACTAAAGAGGAGGGTATATGACGTTTTTCTATAAACATATCGTCCCTACGGGACTAAAGATATACTTAAAACAGATTAATTTATGTAAATTGACACATAGGGTTACAAAAACTTTACGTGCCAGAGAGCATCCAGTGACAAAAACTTTACACACCCACACAACTTTAGGTAAAATCACTACATTGTTTTCTGGTGCTGCTCTTGTGGATCAACACGAAAAAGTAAAAGGTATCTTCGTCACTGGTACTGATACAGAGATTGGAAAAACAGTAATTGCTGGTGGACTTGCTGCTATACTCAAACAAGCAGGTGCAAACGTTGGTGTTATGAAACCGATCAGTACAGGTGACATGGCTGATGCCGAATATCTTAAACACGCTGCACAGGTTGATGATCCATTGCATCTGATTAATCCCGTAAGTCTATGCCACCCATTGGCACCATCAGTTTCTGCGAATATAGAGGGTAAACATGTTGACATATTAGAAATCAGTAAAGCATACTCTATATTGCAACAAAAATACGATTACCTCATTGTTGAGGGTGTTGGCGGCATTGCAGTTCCAATTAATGATGACAAACTGGTTGTAGATCTTATAAAATATCTGGGATTACCAATAATAATTGTGGCTAATGCAGGATTAGGTACTATAAATCATACGATGTTAACCGTAGAATATGCAAGACAACATCAGATCATCATATTAGGCATTGTATTGAATATGTTACAATCAGGGAAATCAAGTTTAGTTGAATTGACTAACCCTAAAGAGATTGAACGCGTTACACAGATACCCGTTCTGGGAGTGGTACCTTTTAATGAACAGATAGGCAAACCTAATCCAGATTCTGACTATCTTGCTGACTTTATCAGTAAACACATAGAATTGGATTTTCTAAACTTAGGAGATATGCTATAATGTGAGTTTGATAAAACAAGATATTGGATTTGTTGTAGGGGCGAGGTCCCCTCGCCCGTAGGGATTAGGAAACCTAACCCCTACGAAAATTTGCTTTTAAGTTTAGAATTTGCCATATATCAAACTCACGTTACTTTAGGTTTGACTGATTAATACTATGAAGAATGCAATTATTTTAGCGGCAGGATTGGGACGCAAAGTTTGGCCTTATGGAGAATTCCGGCAGAAATGCACAATTCCTGTCGCAAATAAACCGATAATTCGACGTTTAGTAGAAAACCTTATTGAAGTCGGGTGTACAAGAATCATTGTCGTTGTTGGACACTATGCACAACAGGTCCGTGGTGCAGTTGCAGATTTACCTAATGTTGAATTCGTCACGCAGCACCCTCTTGAAGGAACGGCTCACGCAGTTTTGGCTGCATCAGACAAACTAAATGACGAGGATTTTCTTGTTGTTTATGGAGATATTGTAACCACATCCCAAAACTTTCGTAACATAGTAAAGGCGTTTAATATCCAAAATGCACATGTAGCGGCATTAATTCAACCGTTAGGTGATGAGGATGCATCTAATTGGATCTGTGTGAAAACCAGAGAAGATTGTGTAACTATGATTGAAGGACACCCACGAGGTGGTTCACATCGTCTGTGCGGGATATACGCTTTTAAAGCTGAGTCAATACGGTATCTCTTGAGAAATGCCGGTATTTTAACACAAGTGCCAGTGGGAGGTATGCCACCACCAGAATCTGAAGTTGCCCAATCCCTGCAACTTATGATTGAGGATAATATTGAGGTGTTGGCTGTTGAAGTTGTTGACTTTTTGGTTGATGTTGATAAACCCTGGCATGTGTTAGAAGCAAATGATAGGTTAGTAGATTATCTCTCAAGGCAGATTGACGAAGATCAGATTGCTGATGGGGCTGAAGTCTCTGATGCAGCGGATATACATGGTAAACTGATTTTAGGTGAAAACACTGAAATTGGTCCGCGTGTCTCCGTAAATGGCAATTTAATAGCTGGGGCAAATAACAGAATAACCAACGGCGCAATTCTGAAAGGTAACACTTTCATCGGAGAACAGTGTCGTATCAGTGATTATTGTGAAATTAAAACCAGCACAATCGGTAATAGATGCATCGTAGGCCACGGGGCAGAAATGTCTGGTGTTCTGTTCGATAAAGTTTATCTATATCACTATTGTGAAATGTCTGGCGTCTTTGGTTCAGCTACAGACATAGGAGCTGCAACAGTTTGTGGAACACTCAGGTTCGACGATCGTGATACACACGTTCAGGTAAATGGACGATACGAAGTGCCTGCTTATGGTGCTAACGCTACTTACATGGGAGATTATTGTAGGACAGGTGTCAATGCAATAATTATGCCGGGTAGACGCATCGGCTCATATAGTATCGTCGGACCAGGTGTCATTCTTTACGAAGATGTCCCAAGCAAAACCATCATTACTGTAAAACAAGAACTAATAAAAAGACCTTGGGGTCCTGAAAAGTATGGGTGGTGATAACAAGAGAGAATACGAGATACGTGTTTAGTTAATGGGAATTTTGAAGATAATTATAAACTTTCATCCCCGGTAGGTGCGATATTCTTATCGCACCGTTAAGAAAGTGTATAATTACCATAGTTAACCTTCAAGTAACTCCTTCAGTAATGCGGTGAGTTCATCGTTACCTTCTGCAAGCTCAAAAGCACGTTTCTTTTTCTTCTCTAACGAATCTGTATCATTGTCATTTGAGCCAGGTTCCCAAAGCACTTCAAGGTCTTTGGGATTTAAACGGTCATAAGTAACCTTCACAAGAGAGTACGGATAGTTCTCTGGAATCAGGACGATCCAATCAATTGTTTCACCACGTTCTGAATATTTCCTGTCAACAGTTAGGTTGGAATCCTGATATGGCACATTTTTCTTAACCCACTGTTTCCGATCAAACACGTCAACTTCAAAAGTGCCTACCTCAAGCCAATTTCGTCCTGCTCCATTAGGTTTTGTTGTAACTTCAATTCGTTTCATATCTGTATATCCCGGTTGTAGTCCAGTTGTAGCCAGTTGTAGAATCTGGAACGTTATCGTCAACTTTCAGTCCTGTTTGCAGTGCGTAAGAGAATTTTATCACAAAACAGGGGATTTTTCAAGTCAATGCATAACCTAAACTGATAAATTTGACATCTATTATAGAATGTGTTACACTGAAAACAGTAAAGAAGATTCTACGCTTAACATATTCAGTCAGTTAGAGATTGCAATAGGTTATAGTAAAGTCAATAATTAATGAGACATTTATGTATTTACAAAGATCACCCTCGTAGAGGCGAGGTTTCCTCGTCCGCTGTAGAGTGTATCAGTAATTCTGAAGTCCACTATATATTGAAATTTAGGAAGTTTCATGATGCAAGTTGATATGCGATATGGTTATGGCACAGTTGCTATAGACATTCCTGATAAGAACCTGGTAGGTGTTCTTGATACAGTTGAAACTGTGCCATTAGCCAATCCAGAAAAAGCAATTTGCGATTCCATATCAAAACCAATTGCATCAGATGCATTAGCGGATATTGCAGCAGGTCGTGAAACGGCATGCATAGTTATCTCTGATATAACCCGTCCTGTTCCTAATAAAGTGATTCTTCCTCCGATTTTGGAGACACTTGAACAGTCAGGCATTTCACGAGAAAAAATAACGATTCTCATAGCAACAGGAATTCATCGTCCCAACGAGGGTAAAGAACTTGAAGAGATGGTTGGTCGTTCAATAATGAATACCTATCGTATCATCAATCATTTCTCTCAAAAACCGGAAACACATACTTTTCTCGGTGAAACCCATAAGGGAACACCGGTATATATTGATAAGACGTATCTCAATGCCGATCTTAAGATAGTTACAGGTCTGATTGAACCACACTTAATGGCTGGATATTCTGGGGGTAGAAAAGCAATCTGTCCAGGGCTTGCATCAATAGAAACCATGAAGGTGATGCACGGACCGGAATTGATGGAACACCCAAAATCCGCTGTAGGTATAATGGATGGAAATCCATTTCACACCGAAGCAACTGAAATTGCAAAAATGGCAGGTGTAGATTTCAATCTAAATGTATCCATCGACAAAAACCGTCAAATTACAGGTATTTTTGCTGGAGATATCGTTGAATCGCACAGAGTCGGTACAAAATTTGTTGAACAAAACGCTAAAGTTACAATTCCTCAACCTGTGGATGCAGTTGTCGTCTCCAGTGCAGGATATCCATTAGATGCTACATTTTATCAAGCCATAAAAGGGTTACTGACTGCTTTTGAAATAGTAAAGCAAGGTGGTACTATTTTGCTTGTAGCAGCGTGCAGTGAAGGGATTGGCAGCAAACCTTTTACAGATCTACTGCTAAAGACCGATGACCTATCCGCTTTTGTTGAGGGACTGTACAATCCAGCGAACTTTGTTATTGATCAATGGCAGTTGGAGGAATTAGCAAAAGTCGCGCGTAAAGCTGATATTATGTTCTATACTGACGGAATTCCATATCAACAACTCGCAAAACTTTTCGTTCACCCATTACAGAATCCACAAGATGGAATTGAGGAAATACGCAAACGGTATGGAGACGCAGCAACTATAGCAGCCATACCAGAAGGACCCTATGTTCTCGCTAAGATAGATAATAACAATTAGTAAACATACACGGGTCTATTCCGTCTTACATTTTACACATATTATATTATTCAAGGGATAATTTGATTTAAGAGTCGTAATTAATGGATAACGCAATCGTAAAACTTAGAGGATATAAGGATGGTTTGCATCTAATTATCAATCCGAAAGTCTCTCTCAAGGAAGTGGAAACAGCAATTCATGAACTATTAAGTGAGATGAATCAGTCTTTATCTGGAACTTCTATACAAATTGATATGATGACAACACCCTTAACATCTGATGATCTGAAAGAATTAGAAACACATCTAACAAAATCGTACGATCTTGTTGTGAGTGGTGTTAACGTTTTGGATGAAAAGGATGAATCTCCAATTCTTGCTGCCCCAACAACACACAGTATATCTCAAGAATTATCTTTAGATACACCGATGCATGCTGAAAATGCTCAGGTCGTCCGTCAAACGATTCGATCAGGACAAACAACATCGTATTTGACGGGGAGTGTTATCTTATATGGAGATGTCAATCCTGGTGGCGAAGTAATTGCCTCTGGCGATATAGTCGTCCTCGGTGCTTTGCGTGGAAGTGCACATGCAGGCGCAAATGGGAGACTCTCATCAGTCATTATCGCTATGGATTTGGTGCCTTTGCAGCTTCAAATTGGAACCTATGTAAATAGACCGCCACTCGGTCAAAAACCGAGAGGATACCCAGAGATCGCACGGGTCGGTGCCGAAGACATTATCATCGTAGAGGAATTCATTAAATTTTAACACTATTCCGTCAAATCCCCAGACTTTAGCTTGTGGGATGTAGACGGAGAACCAACGATTTAATATGTGCAGGACATCACGAACTGTCCAGGGAAAGAGCAGTAAAACACCATCTCTATAAAATACTCAAAAGTCGGTGGTTAGCGTCCATATCAAGCCAATACAGTTTAGCTCAACTGTAGACTGGAATGCGTGAGCGGAGAATACCTCCCGAAGTCTAAGGACTTGCCACGTGGCGTGCCTGGTAGGAAGGGCAGCTGTAAAATGGGTGGAAACAGAGCCAACCCACGACATTGTGGAAAACAAATCAAACGGGCTAGCTTAGTAGCCCTAAGTGGAGTAAACGTAAGACGGTAACTTCTTTGAAGAGACCGCTGATTGCAAGGAAACACAAGCCCAGCGTTTACGCTGTGGGTACTATGACGACAAGGAAGGCTTAAATATGGGTAAGGTAATCGTAATTACTTCTGGAAAAGGGGGAGTCGGTAAAACTACATCAACTGCAAACCTTGGTACAGCATTAGCAATGATCGGAAAAACAGTTGTGATTGTTGATGCAGATGTTGGGTTACGAAACCTTGATGTCGTGATGGGGTTAGAGAGTCGAGTTGTTTATACTTCTATGGATGTCATAGAAAAACGATGTGAACTTTCTAAAGCACTTGTAAAAGACAGACGCGTAGAAGACCTTATGTTACTTGCTGCATCTCAAAGAAACAGAAAAGACGATATTAGACCGGAACAGATGCAGGATATATGTGAGAAACTTAAAGAGGAATACGATTTTGTTCTTATCGACTCACCTGCTGGTATAGAACAGGGTTTTCACAACGCTGCTGCTGGTGCAGATGAAGCGATCATCGTTACAACACCAGACCTTTCTGCGATTCGGGATGCTGACAGAATAATCGGACTGCTGCAGAACCAAGGCATTGAACCTATAAATCTGGTATTGAACCGCCTGTCCCCAACACTTGTCCGAAAAGGAAATATGATTAGCAAAAATGATGTTTTAGATATACTCAACATTGATCTACTGGGGGTAATTCCTGAAGATACAGGTGTCATCGCCTCAACAAATCGGGGTGTACCCCTCGTACACAATGACAGATCCCCTGGTGCAGAGGCATACATGCGAATTGCACGTAGAATGATAGGTCAAAGAATACCGATCCCTGATATGCGAGAAGATAGCTTTCTGGCTCAAATCGCAAACTGGTTCTCAAGAAATAAATAAGAGGAAAATATGGATTTTAGAAGCTTATTCACACGCAAATCAAAATCAAGCACTATTGCTACACAACGTTTACAACTCATCCTCACTCAAGACCGATTTGAAGTGAGTGAAGATTCAATGAAAAAACTTCAGCTAGAATTAACTGAAGTCTTAGCAAAGTACTTTGAATTTACAATGAATTCAGTCAGCATGTCAATAAAACGAGAAGGTAACTCTTACGTATTGATGGCAGATTTTCCTTACAGTAAGACCAATAAAATTCGCTAATAGTCCTCATTATCTTTGTCAATACTGATGTAACGAGAAACATTCCAAGTGAATTAGAGTACTAATTCAGAAATCGCTTTTGCAACACCATTCTCATCATTGCTTGCCGTAATGTAATCTGCACAGTTTTTAACTTGCTGGACACCGTTTCTCATTGCAATACCGAATCCTGCTGTCTTGAGTAAACTCTCATCGTTATAACTATCACCAAACGCTATTGCCTCTTTGATAGGTATATTCAACTGTTTTACAAGTGCTGTCAACGCGCTACCTTTTGAAACATTGGGATTCATGAATTCTATGTATTCAGGTTGAGTTTGCGTAACATAGAGTTTTCCCGAGTATGTAGATTTGAACTGTGCTAATAATGTTTGAAGTTTCTCTGGTGGATGTATAATCAGTAGTTTGGTCGGTTCTTCACCAGATAACTTTTGCAGATCACCAACTGCAGTAGCCGAAACACCTGTTCTAACTTCATACAATTCACTCCATTCATTTCTGTTTGCAACATAGAGCTCATCATTCAGACAAAAGTTAAGGTGTAAATCCTGCTCTTTACAGTCTCTGATAATTGCAGCTGCGTATTCTGCAGGTACAGGTGTATGGTATAAGACTCTATCTGTAACAGCATGCTTCACCATGCCACCGTTATAGGAAATAATGGGGTTTTCCAATCCGATGAGGTCGCTGATCGGCTTCATGGATTGGTGCATCCTCCCTGATACTAAGATCACGAGTATATCTTTTGCAATAAGTTGCTGCAACGCCTTGAGATTCTCACCTGAAACTTCATGATTGCTATTCAACAACGTTCCATCTAAATCAAAGGCTGCCAAACGACACGGTATTTTCATCTATTAAACCCTATCTCAATGAACGATTATTTGTATTTACCAGATTGCCATTTCTGTATCACGGTCAAATAGGTGCATCTGTTTATCATCAAAGTCCAACCATACCTTCTCACCAATATCCACTTTGAAAGTTGGGTGTGTTCTGACTCGCAATACTATCGGTTCCTGTGTTTCAGGATGTATGCCAAGACTGAGGTCAAGGATGTTAACTGCACCGAGTGGTTCAATTAAGTGAACATCTGATGCAATTTTCCGACCGACAGATTCTCTTGACACCCTTACATGCTCAGGTCGAACACCTAAGACATATCCATTCTTCTCTTGATTCGCGTTTAACTTCGACTCTTGCTCATGTGAGAGATCTAAAACCACATCAGTGTGATCTATCTGTAGTATTGTGTTTTCCTTATCTAGTGTTAACTGGGCATCCAGTAGATTCATTGATGGCATCCCCATAAAACCCGCAACAAATAGGCTTTTCGGTCTGTTGTACACTTCATAAGGTGTTCCGACTTGTTGTAATACACCCTGATGCATAACAACAATTCTATCTGCAAGGGACATGGCTTCTATCTGATCATGCGTTACAAAGATAGTCGTTGCGCCTATCTCGTGGTGAAGATGTTTGATTTCCGCACGCGTATCAATACGAAGTTTTGCATCCAAATTCGCCATCGGTTCATCAAGGAGATAGACCTTAGGCTGACGAACCATTGCCCGACCCAGTGCAACACGCTGCATTTCACCGCCACTGAGTACACTCGGTTTCCTATCTAATGTCTCAGTAATTTGCAGTATCTGTGCTACTTTTCTGACTCTAACATCTATTTCAGGTTTAGCAACTTTTACGGCTTTCAGTGGAAAAGCAATGTTCTCGTAGACAGTCAAATGCGGATATAGCGCATAGAACTGAAACACAAACGCAATATCTCTGTCTGCAGGGGACATGTCGTTTACGCGATGTCCATCTATAAGGATATCCCCAATTTCTGGGTGTTCTAAACCGGCGATAAGTCGTAATGTTGTTGTTTTTCCACAACCCGACGGTCCAAGAAAAACAACAAACTCCTTATCCTGTATTTCTAAGTTAAAGTCTGTTACTGCGATAACATTGCCGAAACGTTTTACAATGTTCTTAAGTTGAATATGTGCCATAGGGTGCTCTAAAATGAATTACGGACTATGATCTGTGTCTATTGGTGTCTCATCGTTTTCCAAGAAGCGATCAATTGTATTACGCGTTGCTGGACTTGTTCTGAAGTCTGCAATCCATGGCTGTCGGAAATATGCCTGTTTCTCTCTTGGAAGACCCTTAAGGACTTCCGGTGGAATACGTAGACGATGCCAATGTGTAGCAAGATGAGAATAAGCATTAAGCACTGCAATACGTGGAGTCTCACGTTGCCACACTGGTCCTGCGTGACATAAGTTCTCAGTAAAAAAGATTGCACTGCCAGCAGGACACTCGTAGGTCATGAGGTATGGACTACGTTTCCCATCCTCTAATGACATGTGGTCAGGATGCATAGGAAAATTTGATTTGTGACTTCCGACAATAAAGTGTGTTGCCCCATCGTTCTTGGAAATGTCTGTCATCTCAAAAACGACGCGCACCATCCCTGCATGAATCTTACCATTGTTCACACGGTAACCGAAGATAGGATCTGCTTGACGCGGACCACCACCGTGCAATCCACCATGTTCTTGTCCTTTCTTACGCCAGACAGAAAATGTGCTTTCCATCCGGATGTCTGGACCGATAATCTCGTGCAATACTTCTATCACTTTTGGATGATCTATAAGCACACTACACGCGCCGCCCGGTACTGCTCGGTGTTCTGGGGGAAGTGATTCTCGATCATGACGCATTCTATGGAGTTGGTCAATAATGGCATCTACTTCATCTTTGCTGAGAATTGCAGGACGAACTAAAAAACCTGTTAGGTCAAACCTAAATTTTTCTTCATCAGTCATAATATTGTCTCCTGTTCAATAAACCTAATAGTGTCAATTCTTCACACATTTTCTAAAAATCTATCAAAATCTTGCCGACAGGACACCGCAGCTTTAGCTCGGTGGTGTAGTCGGCACTAAATGCTATATTGAAAATTTAATCTTTTTAATATGCGAAACGTGTTTGGTTTTGCTCCTCTCACAACTTGTTTGCTACTTGATATTTCACTAAGATTGAGCCCGCCTCTTGTGTCAAAACCTGTCACGCGTAGGAAACCGTGTTTCGCATGTTTCACAAGTGTATTCTTGACAATACCTAAACACATTGTGCCACCATATCTCGGTCTTTTACCGCCACGCTGCGGGTTCTGTCGGTGCAACTCACGCCTTCTCATCGGTATCGGTGAAATGCAGAATATATCCCTATTATCAGGAAGACTATCACCACCAACAATATGATAGGCTAAACACCAACTATCCACACAATGTGCCTCAAAGGTTGCTGATAGTTTCTGCTTTGATTTCTTGAGACCGAGACTGTCTCTGATCTCTTTTGTTTCCCAACCTTGCAGTGTTAGCAGAGACCATCGCTTTTTGACTTCCGTATAGAACCACTGCTTACCCACCTCTAACGGACTAAAGGATTGATTCCACTTTTTAGCACCTTTAATTGTTCGTGCTTTGATGTCTTCTACACACACATGCGTGATCGGATACAATTTGGACAAACAATCCAATATACGCAATTTCCACTCCCATCTTGCCCGCGTGCCAGCAGGGATGCGTTTCTTTTGAGCAAGTCGGTTCGTCCTATTCTTCCGATTAGGACACTTGCGTGAACGCCTACCTCTACGGAGGTCGCGTCTTTTTTCAACCTTCTTGCCAACATCTTTGTGAGCATCTGCTTGCACATTCAGATAGGTGTGAGCCTCAGATTTTACTGTGAAACCTTCTTTTTTAGAACCCGGATCAACACCGACCGCGATCTCTTGGGTATATTCTGATGTTTCGTAATTCAACCTGATACAGAATATGCCGTTTGACCAGTAGGGTGTTGCTTTACCACTCTTGATTAGATGGCGTGCAACTGGCGGAGTGGTTGGCATCAGTTGCTTGTCTTCTTTAGATTTTACTGGCACATACATCGTATGTAAAACTCCTTTTCAGGGTATATGTTGCCCCATCCAGATCAGGTATTCGTAGGGGAGTCGGACTTGGGGAGCATCCGAAACATACTTCAGGCTGCCACGCCCAGAATACCCGATATATTACTGTAGTGAAGATCTTAATCCTTGACAGGGAACGTTTGGCTACGCTATGTCAAAGCACCCACGCTTTAGCGGGGTGATCTTTACATGCGTATTTTCTTGAATTCCGCAATCTGTGCGGTGATAGCCCGTTCTGTCGGAAGACGTTCAGCACTTGACGCCCCATAGAAACCAACGACACCTTCAGTATTATCCAGGACATATTTTGCATCTTCTGGTTCAGCAATAGGACCTCCGTGACAGATAACAAGAATGTCAGGATTTACACCTTGCGCCGCGTCGTGAATAGCTTGCACCCGTTTTGCCGCATCTTCAAGGGTGAATGCAGTTTTGGCTCCGATAGAACCTTTAGTAGTTAATCCCATGTGTGCAACAAGTATATCTGCCCCAGCATCTGCCATCTGTTCTGCTTCAGTTTCATTGAAGGCATAAGGGGTCGTCAATAGATTCATCTCATGTGCTTTTCGTATCATCTCCACCTCTGGACCGTACCCCATATCGGTCTCTTCAAGGAGTTGTCTGAAAGTGCCATCAATTAGTCCAACCGTGGGGAAGTTCTGCACACCAGAAAACCCGATAGCATCAATCTGACTCAGAAAGATATCCATCAGACGGAAAGGATCAGTACCACAGACACCTGCTAGTACCGGTGTATTCTTCACAACTGGCAGCACTTCACTTGCCATCTCTACAACAATCTCATTAGCGTCTCCATAAGGCATCATGCCAGCGAGTGATCCTCTTCCTGCCATTCGGAATCTTCCCGAATTGTAGATGATAATGAGATCAATTCCACCTGCTTCTTCACATTTAGCAGAGATACCCGTGCCTGCGCCTGCTCCAATGATGGGTTTACCCGCATCAATGTTGGATCGTAAAGTATTTAAAATATCTTCGCGTTTGAATTTCATTTTGTTTCCTTTTCTGACTTCTAAATTGCATGATAAATTGATTCTTGAATTATATCAAATTTTTCATTTATTTGTCATGTTTTTTGCACTATTATATTAGATAAAATTTGACATAGATTGCGTTAACATGGTATTCTAACTAAACAATGAGAATACAATTAGGGTGAATTTTGAATCGAATCTTAGGAGAGAAATAGGATGAAACACCGGAATTGGACAGAGGATGATTCCCGAAAAGCCAAACATATTTGGGAAGAATATAGAAGTCAGCATGACATCAGTGATCGCTTTGGACAGACAGTTGGTATTGATCCTAAAAGTAAACAGATTTGGTTCGGCGACTCCGCTTTACAGATAGTTCAACATCGTCTTACTGAAGGATTGACTTCTCCACTTTTTTTTGAACGAGTTGGTTTTCCTGCCTATCTGCGTAAAGGTGGACGCCGATGATCATGGAACAGTAACATTGGATGGTGTACCGATCATTACGCTCCAAATCGCTGGACGAGAATGGAGAGCAACTATAGACACAGGTTTCAATGGATACTTGGAATTACCTGATGTGCTACTGCGTCCTCTGAATCCACAATATATAGGTCAAGTGACTTCTATCTTGGCAGGTGGTCAGAGTATTGAAGAAGAACTTTATCAGGTTAATTTCTTGTTTGATGATAGAGAGATTTTTGCAGAAGCGACATTCGTTGACGATAGCGACATTCTAATAGGAACACAATTATTACGTGACTATTGTCTAACGATTAACTTTGTCATGAGAACTGTTGCAATAGAAAGAGTAAATTAACTAATGTTACTGACACATTCTAAGAATGAAAGGAAATAAGTCATGAAACCAATTTTTAAACCCCTAATCATAATCGTTACAGCACTACTCTGTGTTTCCTTAGTCGGCTGCGGCGGAGATGATGAAGATGATATGAAAGACGATGTCGCTATAGACTTCGTAGATACTACATGGCAGGTTGTTTCAATTAATGGTCTGATGTTTGAACAACTTTTCGCCGCTGATGAAGAAGCAGAATTTGAAACTGAATTTATGCTCGGTGAAAACAGCTGGACTTTTAGTACAGACGGTTCGTTCACAGGTACTTTGAAGTTCATAGTCACAGAGAAATATCCTGAACCTGTTTCTTCAATGACACAGGAAATCGATATCAATTCAGCGGGTGATTACACTGTAGAAGGAACAACCCTGACAGTCACAAATCATGATCTGACAATTGATGTAGATGTAACGCTTGAACCTAAAGAAGTATGGGAACAGCAAATTGTAGGAAAAACAGTAGAAGAATTAGAAGACGATTTGGCAGCAGAGACCAAATTAGGATTTGCGCCTACTGCTTCAGGTGCTTTATTTAGGGATGGAACTGAATACACGTGGCGTCATGAAGAAGATTCCTTAACATTCTCCAACCTTACTCAGGTAATCGTGTTAGAACGCGCGGTTGAATAGCAAAACTCAAAGTGAAACAAAGAAAAATACTGATTATCTGCCTAGATGCTGGAAGCCACGATTACTTAGAAGCAAGTGATGTGCCAAATATTCGCAAGATGGCAGACGCAGGTTTCTATAAACAGGCACATTCCGTAATCCCATCCGTAACAAATGTCAACAATGTCAGCATTGTTACAGGATCGTTTCCTAAAACACACGGGATTACTTCAAACTATTATCTTGATAGAGATACAGGAGAAGGGAAATACATTGAGGATAGCACCTTTCTATTAGCACCAACGATTTTTGAAATCGCGAAAAAGAATAAATCAGTTGAAAAAACTGCACTCTTTGTTACAAAACAGAAGTTGCTAAGGATTTTACATGCAGGAACGGATATCGCAATCGCTGCAGAAGCACCCTCAGATGAATATATTGATGCCATCGGTCCTGTTGAACCAATATATTCATGTGAGATAAACTGGTGGTTGCTTCGTGCTGTTCAATATACACTCATAAAATACGATCCAGATTTAGTGTATTGCTCAACAACCGACTGGGTTCAGCATAAGTATGCTCCGCATGAAGAGTTGTCACAGATTCACATGTTCGAACTGGATAAGATAATCGGTGAAATTGTAGATGATAACCCCAATCGCGAGATATACATAACTGCTGACCACGGTATGGAGGAGAAAACAGCTGCAATTGATCCAAGCCGAGTCCTCAAACAGTATAGAATCTCAGCTAATTCAATACCAATCATCAAGGACAGATATGAAGCACACCATAGCAACTTAGGTGGTGCTGCTTATGTTTTTCTGGAGCATCAGCGAGATTTAGAAACTGCAATACAAACCCTTAAAAATACACAAGGAATTGAGGAAGTATATTCAGCACCAGACGCTGCTCAGATATTCTCACTGTATCCAGATAGAATCGGTGATATTTTCGTGTTAGCAGATAAAGAAACAGTTTTTGGTGTATTGGATGTTCCTTATGAGAAAGTTTCCCTGAGATCCCACGGTTCTCGACATGAGAGTTATGTGCCGATTATTGGCTATAACAGTCCATTTTCGGTTTCTGATTTTACGTATAATCTTGATATCGGTAGACTCATTATAGATAGTCTACACAAATAAACAAAGGAGATTTCTATGGCGAATGAACAAAACAGTGGTTGGGTTTCACTCTTTGATGGTGAGACATTGAACGGATGGGGTGCAACCGGTAAAGACGAAGGTTGGACCGTTGATGACGGTAGTATACTCTGCACCGTTAAAGGTGGACAATACCTATATACTGAAGATCAATTTGACAACTTCGTACTATCTCTTGAATATAAGAGTGAACCGAGAGTGAATAGCGGTGTTTTTATCAGATGGGAAGATCTAAAACGACCTGTACAGACCGGACTTGAGATACAGATTTTAGATACACACGGTAAAGACCCAGCAACTAAACACTGTTGTGGATCACTCTACGATGCACTGGAACCAACCCGAAACGTCTGTAAACCTGCAGGTGAATGGAATGAGATGATAATCACCTGTGACGATAGTATCGTTGCAGTTGAAATGAACGGTGAAGAAATCGTCCGTGCAGATTTAGACGAGTGGGACACACCTCACAAGAATCCTGATGGAAGCAGAAACAAATTCGGGATTGCACTCAAAGATTTCCCCCGGAAAGGACATATCGGTCTTCAAGACCACGGGGGCAAACTCTGGTTTCGTAATATAAAAATACGAACACTGTAAAGGATATGTACCGATTCTTTCAACAATCTAACTCAATAAAACAACCGTAGGGGCGGGGTTTCCCCGCCCGCACATTGCTGTACCCACGCGCATATTGCCAATTTACCATTTTCAATCAGAAGTCAAATCTAATACCCTCCCTTCCATCCTTCCATAGAAAATTTATGGCAAAACATCCTAAATTTGTGTTATAATATTACATCATGTCAAAACAACTCCACTACATTCGTAATTTCTGCATCTTAGGTCATATTGATCACGGAAAAAGCACACTCAGTGATAGACTCTTAGAACATACGAACACGCTTGCGGAAAGAGAAATGCGCGATCAGGTCCTGGATCTAATGGATTTGGAACGTGAACGCGGTATTACAATCAAGGCAACAGCAGTAAAACTGCATTATAGAACCAAAGATGATTCATGCTATGAACTGAATCTAATTGATACACCTGGACACGTTGATTTTACGTATGAGGTGTCGCGGAGTCTTGCCGCATGTGAAGGCGCGATATTGATTGTTGATGCTGCACAAGGTGTTGAAGCACAGACATTGGCAAACGCATATCTTGCAATCGAAAATGAACTTGAAATCATCCCAATTATCAATAAAATAGACCTACCTGCAGCACAACCCGATGAAGTGAAGCGACAAATTGAGGAAATCGTCGGAATACCCGCAGACGAAGCACTGCTTGTGAGCGCAAAGGAAGCTATCGGTATACCTGCATTGTTAGATGCAATTGTTAAGCGTATTCCGCCACCAAATGGAAATACGGATGCACCCTTAAAGGCACTTGTTGTAGATTCTGTCTATAACAACTATCGTGGCGTCATCATGTACACACGTGTGTTTGATGGAAGTATTCTGCCAGGTGATAAAATACAGCTGATGCAATCCGGACGTTCTTATGAAGTTGAGGAAGTCGGTATTTTTACACCTAAAATGCAACCCACAACAGAACTAAAAACGGGGGCAGTTGGCTATCTTGTCGCCGGAATTCGTGAAATTGAACACGCAAAGATCGGCGATACACTCACACATCACTTACACCCAACATCACAACCACTACCCGGATATCAGGTCATAAAACCACTCGTATTTAGCGGATTATATCCTTCCGATACCAATCAGTTTCATACATTACGGGAAGCACTTGAAAAATTAAGACTAAATGATTCATCCTTTACTTTTGAACCTGAGACCTCTGTTGCTCTCGGATTCGGATTCAGATGCGGTTTCTTGGGTTTATTACACATGGAGATTATTCATGAACGGTTAGAGCGAGAATTTGAACTATCACTCGTTAGAACAGCACCAAGTGTAATGTATCGTGTTTATCTTAAAACAGGTGAACATGTATTAGTTGACAACCCCGCGCATCTCCCTGATGCGAATAAGATAGAACGAATTGAGGAACCGTATGTCAATATAGATATAATCGTTCCGCGTGAATACATAGGAAATTCAATGGAACTTTGTCAGAAGCGACGGGGTATATACAGACGAATGAACCAATTAGATGTTTCACGTGTTCAACTGCTATATGAACTCCCATTAAGCGAAATGCTTACCGACTTTTATCCAAAACTCAAATCTCTAACACGTGGTTACGCTTCCTTAGAATATGACAATGCAGAATATAAAGAAGAGGATCTTGTCAAATTAGATATATTACTCAACGGCAAACCTGTTGATGCACTCTCTACAATCTTGCCACGTGAAATTGCAGAAACACGTGGAAAGAATCTCATCAGCAAATTACGGGAACTCATCCCAAGACAGATGTTTGAGATACCGGTTCAAGCCGCAATCGGCAATAAAGTCGTTGCCAGAGAAACAGTGAGAGCATTGAGAAAAAATGTAACTGCAAAATGCTACGGCGGAGATATAACAAGAAAACGGAAATTAATAGAAAAACAAAAACAAGGAAAAAAGAGACTAAAACAGATTGGAAACGTTGATGTCCCACAGGAAGCTTTTAGCGCAATGCTCGCGACCGATATTTAAATGTAGCGCAAACTTTCCAGTTTGCGTGGATGTGCCACAAACTGCCATTATATTAAAATTGGTCGTGCTACAATTCACTATATTGAGACATTTTGTCAGACTTGATATATGTAAAGTTAATAATTAATGAGACATTTCACCCATACAATGATGACGAAGACCACCCAACGTAAGGGCGAGGTCACCTCGCCCGTTGGCGAGTGTTTCATTAATTCTATAGTTCACTATAAAAGGAGAAATCCGTAAAATTACTGCGGTTAAATTACATAATGACAACAGAGACCCAACTATCTTTATGGCAAAAAATCAGAAACACGGTTGTTTGGGAATATATGCAAGTAATCGCTGTTGCACTCATACTCGTATTCGGATTCATAAGACCATTTGTCGTAGAGGCATTTAAGATTCCATCCGGATCCATGGAGGATACACTACGCATAGGAGACCGTATACTCGTAAGTAAATTTATCTACGGTTTCAAAATCCCAGGTACAAAAATAAAGGTCTTTGATTTTCACAAACCCGAAAGGGGAGATGTTTTTGTTTTTATTCCACTGCACGAAAAAGAAAAAAATTATATCAAAAGAATCGTCGCTGTGGAAGGGGATACGGTCCATACAGACGGGAAGATACTATATGTAAATGGAAAGCCTGTAAAAGATAGTCCAGATACAAAACATGTTGAAAACCCTTATGTAAAAAAGAATTTTCCACCATTTCAAAATCGTGAAAAGTATAAGTTTATGGAAAACAGTAAAATCTATGAAGATTTTAATATGACAGACACACAATTTAAACGAAAGTTCCCTGACGGTAAACCTTTCACAGTACCCAAAGACCACGTCTTTGCAATGGGAGACAATAGAAACCAGAGTCATGACAGCCGAGCCTGGGGACCTGTCCCTATTGACAGGATAAAGGGACAAGCCTTCATGGTATATTGGTCCTCTGCAATTAAACCTGCAAATGATCATCAGGAGGCAAGGATATGGGAGGTATGGAAGCACATCCAAAATATAAGATTTAAACGTATTGGTAAAATCATTGATTCGCATGATGGACTCGAAAAATGACACAGGATAGACGACATCTCATCATAGGCACCGCTGGACATGTGGATCACGGAAAAACAGCTTTGGTCGGTGCGCTAACAGGCATAGAAACAGACAGACTCAAGGAGGAACGCGAACGTGGACTGTCTATTGAATTAGGATTCGCATATTTCGATCTACCTGACAATTCACGGGCAGGAATTGTTGATGTGCCCGGTCATGAGAAATTTATTCGTAATATGCTCTCAGGCGCGTACGGGATGGATATTGTCCTTTTTGTCGTTGATGCAAAAGAAGGCGTTCAGGAACAGACACTTGAACATTTGGCTATTTTGGACCTGTTAGGTATATCAAACGGTATCCTTGTGATGACGAAATCTGACCTCGCATCAAAAGATGAACTAACAGAAGCTACCGAAATGACCCAAGAGATGTTAGAAGGCACCACACTTGAAGGAATACCTGCAATCAGTGTTTCATCTATCACCGGCGCAGGAATTGATTCCCTCAAACAGATGATTGTACAACAGGTCGATTTAGCAGCAAAAGCACAAGAACAAAATGGTATTCCAAGATTATATATTGACCGCATCTTTACAGTTGAAGGCTTTGGTGCTGTTGTCACTGGAACACTCATCGGTGGATCAATCAATAGAGAGCAGAGAATGATCATTCTGCCTCATGGGGATGTCGTTAGGGTACGCGGCATACAAGTACATAACGAACATGCAGATGTCGCACAAGCGGGACAAAGAACAGCACTGAATCTGTCCGGCACAACTGCCGATAAGATAGAACGTGGTGATGTGTTGTGTCCCATAGAATTTTCGCAAGTAACGGATAATATTGATGTATCCTTGCAAGTACTCTCATCATTTCCACGCATGCTTGAACATTGGGGACGGTTTCGTCTGTATCTGGGTACAAGAGAATTATTCTGTAGACTGATCCTGTTAGTTGACGAAGCAATATTACCGGGTGAAAACGTCCAGGTGCAGCTGCGATTAGAACAACCTATATTGACTTTCAGAGGAGATCGAGTCATTCTTCGAGACTTTTCCG
Source organism: Candidatus Poribacteria bacterium (assembly GCA_012267415.1). Classification (GTDB taxonomy): domain Bacteria; phylum Poribacteria; class WGA-4E; order WGA-4E; family WGA-3G; genus MSPOR6. The sequence continues at coordinate 46,231 of JAAXGN010000161.1, forward strand.
CACAACACACTGTCGGAGGCGGAGAAGTAATAAATCCTTTTGCACCAAAACACAAACGGTTTACACAGGAAACTATCGCAACATTGACACGATGGCAAGACGCTGATGATACGCAAGTTGTAAACACCCTTCTGCAGAACAGTAGCACACTTTGTGTCGCAGAGTCCTTTCTGTATTACTATCTACCTTATTCAAAAGCAGATGTAAAAACCATTCTTAACACATTAGAATCAGATGGAAAAATAGTTAGATGGGACACATCTAAAAGAATACCCTTAATCTCCGATGCATCCCGTACAAAAGAAACCACGGATAGGATACTTTTCTCTCTGTCTAAATTTCATGCAGACCAACCCCTTCTTAACGGACAAAATGCATCGCAACTCTGTCGTGATCTGGAGATAGATGAATTGGCTTTTGAGAAAATCACCGATAGTCTAATCAGATCTAAAGATATAGTAAAAGATGGAAATTTGCTCCGTCTGTCTTCACATGAGATACAGTTTTCTGAAGAGGAGTCAAGTGCTAAGGAAATACTCGAAAAAATATATTATGATGCTGGTATAAATTCACCCAGTCTCAACGAATTAAGCACACTTCTACCAGACCTTACACCACAACTTATAGAATCAACCTTTTATGCGCTGATGAACCTTGGACAGATTATTAAAACCTATGATAACTTATATATACATAAGGAAAAATTCGATGAGCTGAAACGTAAACTAATTGAATTTCTACGAAAAAATAAGACTATATCTGTTGGTGAGTTTCGGGAATTAGCAGACACAACACGAAAATATGCAGTTCCATTCTTGGAATACTGTGACACCGAAAACGTTACTGTTCGTGATGGAAATGTCCGAAAATTGTCATCAAAACTACATGGGGGAGGATAGGGTCCGGTGGCCCTACCGGTCTTCAAAACCGGATTGTCCATACAAGTGGATAGGTGGGTTCGACTCCCACCCTCTCCCGCCAAATATTATAGTGAAATACAAGAATATATGCATACTTTTGGAACAGGGACCTAAACCGACAGACTGGACTGTGCTGTAGCACAAACTTTTAGTTTGTGCAGTAGTGCACGCAAACTAAAAGTTTGCGCTACAATTGTGTGAACGTAATTATAGATTTCACTACAACTTTCTTGTCTACCAATCACCAGGAAATCCGTATGAGCATCTCATTACCAATCGTAACACAGCAGACAAACAGTCGCAGACACCCAGCTTGGATAAAAGCGCGAATTCCAAGTGGAGGCAATTACGTAGAATTAAAGCAGCTCATGCGGGATTTGCAGCTGCATACAGTGTGTGAAGAAGCAAAATGTCCAAACATTGGGGAATGCTGGAATAACAGAACCGCCACATTTATGATCTTAGGGGATGTTTGCACCAGACGCTGCATGTTCTGTGCAGTTACGAAGGGAAATCCAGATGGAACAGTAGACACCGATGAAGCACGAAGACTCGGCGAAGCAGTCGCATATCTAAAACTAAACCATGTTGTCATTACTTCTGTGAACAGAGACGACCTAAAAGACGGTGGCGCAAGAATCTTTGCTGACTGCATAACTGAGGCAAGACTGCAGCGACCAACATGCACCATAGAAGTCTTAATTCCTGACCTTGAGGGAAATTGGGAAGCCTTAAAAGTCATCATCGATGCCGCACCTGAGGTGCTAAATCACAATACAGAGACAGTCCAACGGCTTTACCGACGCACAAGACCTTATGCTGATTACCAACAGTCCTTATCACTGCTAAGAACTGCGAAAGAAATGAAATCAGATATGTTAACTAAATCTGGACTCATGGTCGGTTTAGGTGAAACAGTCATTGAGCTTTTGGAGACAATGCAGGACATTCGGGATACAGACTGTGATATACTCACAATTGGTCAATATCTATCTCCCTCTACACGTCATCTTCCTATCCAAAGATACTATACCCCAGAAGAATTCGCCGAACTGAAAGAGACAGGATATGAGATGGGTTTTCGTCATGTAGAATCCGGCCCCTTAGTTCGCAGTTCCTACCATGCATCTAAACAGGTAAAAAACTAATCTGTAGCACAATCTGCCAGATTGTGCTGATGAAGATTAAGATATAAATTGCGTAATATCTCAACGGGCAATGAATTGCCCTACTACAAACGGATGGGCTCGTAGTAGGGCAATTCATTGCCCGTTAATTACCCAAAGGGTTTTTTAATCTTCATTAGCACATTCGTCCTTTAAATAATCAGGCAATCTTGATTACCCCAGGCCGGTAGGTGCGATATCCTTATCAATGCAGAATACCATACGCGTATTCTGCCATAAGCGTCAATTTAATGATGTCCCCAGGCCGGTAGGTGCGATTTCCTAATCGCACCGGAACCCTACGCGGTACCTCTTGAAAGAGCATATTGGGCAAATTCGGTGCGATTAGGAAATCGCACCTACCGGCCTGGGAAAAATCGGCTTTTACCCATTTAATTCCTTAATCTTCATCCCTCACCCGTAGAGATTAGGAAACCTAACCCTTACGAAAATCTGCTTTTATGTTTACAATTTGCTATATATTTAACTCAGTTGTATTCTGCTTTCAAAAAAAAATTGAGAAATTATAGAAAGTATTTGACATGTTACTCAAAATGTTGTATAATATAAGGAAGGTGTTATAAATATACTATTTAGAGTGTATGACACCGGGGCACGTTTACCCCTTCTGGGGGCGCGCCGACAGTGCCGGAAACACTATCAGCGCGTAGCACTGCCATAGGTAAGTTATGACAGAGCTGGTTTTCATTGTAGCACAAGCATAGGCTTGCTGCAACAGATAGATGGGAACCAGCATGCCCCAAAGGAACAGTTGGCAGCAACATTGCTGTGCATTTTACCTTCCAACATCTCCTTTGTGGTCTGTCTAAACATTTAACCTGCTTCCTAATATAATTAGAAGCACAATATGAGACAGAACTTCAAAGTTATTCTCATCTCAATTGTTATATAACAACCCTTTTCGCTGGACAGCGGAAGGGCAATTCCTATCTATAGGAGTAATTTATTATGAAAAGTAAAATGTATTGGGGAGTCGTTATCCTCATTCTTTTACTTGTATCTGCAACAGGGTTTGTTATTCTGCGGGAGATTTCAGACAATCGTGACCTGAACGACCAGTTGACAGAAGCTAAAGAACTGGCAGATCAGATCACTCAACGAAAGATTTCGGAGAATAACAAAAAATCAGAATTGGATATACCTTTGCAACCGAAAGACACCGACTCGGAGAACTTCACTGCGGAAGTGGGAAATAACACCGAAGCAGAGACACAAAAACAATCCGAAGAGACCAAAGATGTGCATGCCTCTGCCCAAACCGCAGAGACCCAAGATGTGCCAGTGTCACCATTCGGTTACGGTCCCTATCCAGAAGTGCCGGACGATTTTCGTAAAATAAAAGGCAATCCGATTTGGGAACATCAAAAATGGCCTGATAGTATTGCATTACCAGAGGGGGCGGAACTACTTGATCGCGTTCTCATAAAAGTGTGGAAGGAGGGTAACAAGGACTGGATAGGAGCAAGTCACGAAAACGGCATAGTCCGGTTAAACTACCCAAATACGCTTTATATCTGGTATGACGAACCTTATGAAGATGAGGATGGCAACATCATCAAACCTATCATGAGATCTAAGGGAGATCCAAATGTCCAATTGACTATTGATGAAATGCGCGACGGTATAGTCCCTTCAGGTGTCCAAATTTTAGATGGTGAAACAGCAGGAATCAATGCCTTAGAATTTATTGATCTTGAATCCAATAACAAAAGGAGAAAATAATAATGAAAAGTTTTAGAAAAATGCTGATAATCAGTGTTATCTGCATTACAGTTATAACTGCGTCAGTTATTATGGCAGAGTATTCATTTATCATGTCTAATGGGGAAGGATGTGTTTTCACTTGGGCTTCTAACCCTGAAAACAATGCTACTGTAAACGGGTATGTGGATGAGTGGATATATAAAAACTTTCTTGGTATTCGTTATGTCATAAAATATGAGAACGCCAACTTCCGGACTGATGAAAAAAACTCAAACGGTGAAATTAACACGGGTGCGTATTATCTGGATATTGGCAACCCATTCATCACCGGACCTGAAAATGGCAACTACAGAGGTGCAGAATCCAAAACACTTCATAAATATCTGAATACATGGAATGATAATCCTCATACAGTGAGTTCATGGGCTTCCGCGCAAGTAGTTCCAGACGATGATAACGATACTGGACATGTTGAAGTGAAAATGTAAGATTTTATAACCTTTTAATCAATTGACAGGTAACCTTTATCGGTTATCTGTCTATTTTCTTTTAAGTTGCTTTTGAAATGGTAGGTATGATAAACTAATCCAAAAATAGGCACGCGATTCTTATGGTAGATTATGGAATTATTTATACACAATCAATAATACACCAGGCTGGTAGGTGCGATTTCCTAATCGCACCTGGACCTATGCGAAAACCTTCAATGAAGCGGATTGGTATAAATCTTGTGCGATTAGGAAATCGCACCTACCGTGTATGGACGTGTATAATTATTTTGATATTTCACCATATATGACATATACCGCGACTTCAAGCAATGATAGTGAGGCGCAGCGACGGCATGATGAATGGCAGGCTTACAAAAAAATTACGGATAACAATAACATGAGTTCAGAAGTGGGATATATTCTTTTGCTAATCAGTATTGTTTTGTTCATAAGTGTTGTTGTATCGATATTGAGGGAAAAGGATAAGAAAATGAGAATGAGGCTACTTATTCTCAGTAGCACCGTTTTTATATTAACTTTGGGTATTCTTACCTCTATTAGTTTTTATCGGGATCATAAAAAGCGGAGTGCTCCCCCGATGGTCAATGATACTGCCACTGGACATCAATCGGAGAATGTTGAAAAGACGATACATAGGGCGACCATTATGGACGCTATTGGACAAACGGCAGATGCAATAGATGCTCTTGAGGCAGCAGAGACGAATTTTCCTGAAGCGTGGAGCGAGGCTATGGAGGATCCAGATTTAGCGACACTAGTTCAAGCAGTGCGCGACAGTTGGAATGAAAAAACAGGTAACGGAGGACAATAGCATGAGGTCAGAAGTGGGGAGCTGGTGAACAAAAACTCTGATAAGGATTTCGCAAAATCCCTCTTATCCGAGTTAGAAAAAGAGACAGAATAACACGTAAACCTATCTATTCATTCACATCACAGGCAGGTATATTGCTTATACCTGCCTTTTTTCGCGTAGAGTGAGTTAATGACCCTTCTCGTTGATTTTTCTTGATGTGCACAAATGTATTACCACTCCCCAAGAAAAAAGTCGTAAATTTCGCAGAAACGTGATATAATATCCATTAAAAAACTTCTTATGTAGCACAATCTGTATGAAGATTAATTTATTAATTCGATAATGTATGGTGTTCATTGTCTGAATCAGGATTTACAAGATTCAAGGATTTACAAGATTAGAGACCCTTCTTGATGGAGAATCGTCCGTTATAGAAT
>JAAXGN010000016.1 GCA_012267415.1 Candidatus Poribacteria bacterium
TTTTTCTAAAAAATGGTTTTCACGATGTTTTGGATGGTTGAAATCTGATGGGCGTTTCTGTCTTAATATCCCACTGGACAAAAATAAAGGCGGACAGCAACACGTTGGAGCAGACCTAACGTCGCTCGCAACAAAGGTCGGTTTTCAATACCATTCCACAATTGTTTGGAACGAAGGGAACATATCGCGGCGCACAGCGTGGGGATCATGGTGTAAAGCATCCGCCCCCTATGTAATCGCACCAGTTGAATTAATAGTTGTTCTTTACAAAGAAGCATGGAAGAAAACGAGCGGGAGTGGTGTATCAGATATACATAAAGATGAGTTTATGGAATGGACAAACGGACTGTGGACATTCACAGGAGAGAAAAAAGTCGTGTTGGACATCCAGCCCCTTTTCCTATTGAGTTACCCCGGCGTTGTATAAAATTATTCAGTTATGTCAATGATTTAGTGCTTGACCCGTTTATGGGAAGCGGCACAACTTTATTAGCAGCCTACCAAAATAACCGTCGTGCTATCGGTATTGAAATAGATGCAGAATACTGTAAGTTAGCAGCAGAAAGGATGCGTCAAATGCATCTATTTGATGAAAGGAAAGCTTCTCTATGAAAAGGAAACGCCCTCGTGGAATGATAATAAATCTTATAAAGGAATTTTTTACGTCTCACCCAAACCAAGAATTTGAACACGCGCCTGTTGTAGATTGGGTAACAGAAAAGGTCATTTCACAAGGATATGAAACCCCGCGTGATATTTGGAGAAGTGTTCGATTACTGCATGAACGTGGCATGCTAATTCAAGTGAGAAAAGGTGTTTTCAAATATGACCCTGATTATGAAAAAGAGACTGAATTGCAGGATTTCTCAGAACCCGTAAAACGAGCGATTTTTGAGCGTGATAACTTTCGGTGCGTTATCTGTGGACTCGGCAAAGATGATGGTGTAGAGATTCATGCTGACCATAAGAAACCTAAATCTAAAGAAGGTGACAATACACTTGAGAACGGACAAAAAACAAGTATTTGCTAACGGATAGGTTTCCACATAATTCATAGTTTTAAGGAGATTAATAGGTGCGTTATAAAAATCTAACGATTAAGATAACTTTTGGATGTTTGTCTATTTTGGTATTGGCTGGTTTGTTAATGCTGTCGATCAGCGATGGCATAAGCTGTACAGATGATGATAGGAGGTATCAGACTCTTAGAAATAGATCCGCTAAATTACGTACTTATCACAAATATTCAGAGGACGCGTATATGGGTTGGTCAGTTTTGGCTAATCTCAATGTTTCTGAGAACAGAGATGGTTACCCTGTCAGTAGCGCAAGTGTATCCCTCTCCGTGGTAGACGCAGTACTCCTGGGTAAACTCTATGAAACTGACAAAAAGGTAAACAGAACCAGTAAGTCTTATTATGGGAACGCCACATTAATGGCAGCGGTCTTTCCTTGGAACTTCAAAAATGGTGAACTGGACAACGCTATAGACACGCCAAATCCATCAACAACCCTTATCGCTGCATCCAGGAAGCAGATTAAGAATCGCGCTTATGTCACACTCGTGAAAGAGAAAGACGGTAGTGTACATGAAGGGTGGTTTGATTTTACTACCAATGGGAACATGATGGGGTTGATAAAACTTGAAAGAACAACTGGCTACAAATATATAGACAGGTATAGGGATGAGTGGACTGCAACTGTCCATTACACTGAAACCGTAGAAGTTTATGATAGTTTGCTTGGAACTCCGACACAACTTCAAATGAATAAAGACAGAGAAATGGTACGTGTTTACGATTCAGGTCAGCGTACTGGAAAAGAGGTATCATTTATAGGCACCAGTATAGAGGGAAAAGCTTTGGCATCAATAAGCGGTTTTGATATAAATGGCTGTGACTTTGCAAGTCAACGTGTGGAAAAACAGATACGTTCCCCTAATTACAATAACACACTCACCCTTGTCCATACTAAAAGACATTTGGATGGATCCATTGACGAAAAACGTCATTCGGGAGAAACTGAAAAGAGTTTACGTAAAAAATATCGCCATTTGCAGGCTAAACCAGAGAAATGGTTTGATAAACTCAAGAAAAAGCCAACACGCACGTGGGAAGAGTGGATTGATACAAATGCGGAACTTTCTATAAATGCGTTTATTAGCTCCCACTGGAATGATGGCAATCCGTATCCGTGGTTCTTAGAAGCATATAACACACGTGCAGAAGTGGCAGCTGCAAAAACAGCGCATCGCGAGTTTTACGAGTTGATAGCAAATAGATGGCAAAATAAGGGGAGACGTGTTCCCCCAACAGCATCTGGACCAAAAGCAGTCCTCGCTGCTCTTTACAAAACTCAAAAAATAGAAATAGACGAAGGTCCGCAAAAAATAAGAACATACGAAGGTCCGCAAACAAGTGAGGCGATCATGGCGGAGTTTGACGATTCGTATACGCTCTTTCCATCTGAGAGGAGAGACCGTATGGATGCTGCGTATCCCAAAGAAACGTGGATACAGGAGTTCCTAAATCGAGGAGGAAAATTTACGCATTTCGGTGATTATGAAAAGTACCTGGACTCACGCCAAGTCTTCATGCACCGTTCAAATGACCCATCGGTGTGGTCATCTGGACTATACGGCATTCGTCCCTGCTCTACCCTTGAAGCATATAAAGATGCGTTCATTAAACGTGAAATCTGGATACAGGAAACATGGAATCGTGTTCTGGAGATACATCCGGACGTAACAGGTATGGCAATAGAAGGTAAAAATTATCTACCATTCAAGGCTGGTCTCACTTATGTCCGTAGAAATGGCCCGTTTACCACCACTTGGGGAACGATGTTATCTGCTGAGGAGAAGGAAAACCTAATCATGCACAGTATCCATCCGAAAGGGATAAAAATCATCTATATTGATAACGATTTCAATATTGTGTCGGAAAAGCCTCTGCCTTGGAATCCGAAGAGTCCTGATGCCAAAGCAGTGACAGAGGAAGTGCTAAAACAGATGATACCGGAGTTGCGTCCGAAACCAGCAGAAACAACGGATACAGACTCCGAAAATTGACCCAAAAGTACTACAAGAGGCACAAGTTAACAGCATGTGCTACAACGCACACAAGCCAACAGAATTTAAACACAACTGTAAATCCCATAGAAGGATGGTACCATCATTTCCACTACTGGCAAGTGTTGTACCGTCAGGACTGAAGGTTAATGCTTCAACATCAGCACCATTTCCGTCCAATACGGTTAGCAGTTTTCCGTTTTGACTGTTCCATAATTGGATTTTTCCATCGTCACCTCCACTTGCTAATGTGTAACCATCAGGTGATGCTGCTAAAGCACGGACACTTGACGGTCTATTCATTGTTGATATGTGCTCACAAGTATTTGTATCCCAGACTCGAATACTCTCGTCATAACCTCCACTAACAAGTGTTCTGCTATTTGGAAAAAAGGCTAACGTGTAGACCTCTCCGGTGTGTCCTTTTAGTATATTGAGGGGATGACCTGTTCTTGCATTCCACAACCGGATGGTTCCATCGCTACTTGCACTTGCAAGTATTATGCTATCATCCGCGACATCGATTGCATGAATATAACTTGAGTGTCCAGTAGATGATGCTAATTGTTCACCCGTATCAATATCCCAATAGCAGATAGTCTTATCGGCACTTCCTGCAAGAATTGTACTTTCTGGGACGAATTTAAGTGAAGTAATTGCTTTATTATCCGTAGGAATAACTTTATGTAATGTGTATGAGTTCAGGTCCCAAATACACACCATTTCAAGAGAGGTGCTCGCGAACATTGTCCCATCTGATGAAAACTCAATCAAGTCAATTTCGTCATCCAGTGAGGCGAAAGGTGTAGACTCAGTATAGGTGTTCAAGTCCCAAAAGTGGATTGTATTATCACTACTGCTGCTTGCGATTTGGGTTCCGTCTGGTGAATAATCAAGAAAAACAGTCCGTCTTGTGTGTCCCGTAATGATTGCTTTTTCAGTGCCACTAAATGTATCCCAAAACCGGATTGTGCCATCATCGCTGCCACTGGCAAGTGTTTTGCTATCAGGTGAGAATTCAATTTCATCAACTAAGTCTTTATGTCCAAATAGTGTAAGGTGTTCATTACCAGTGTCAGCATTCCAAATCTTAACAGAATGATCGCCGCAATTTGATGCGATGCGTGTTCCGTCAGGAAAAAAAACCGATTTGCCACAATCTTTGCTTTCTGTTATTAACGTTGTAATTTTCTTAGAGGTCGCTATGTCCCATAAGTAGAGCATTCCGTCCTCACTATTGCCAGCAAGAATAGTACCGTTTGGAGAAAAAACCAAATGGTTGATTGCCTCTTCAGTTCCATTAAGCGTGGAAATATGTTGACATTTATTGACATCCCAGATTTTGATTGTGTTGTCATAGCCACCAGTTGCGAGCAATCTACAATCTGCTGAAAATGCTATAGACGAGATTGTTGATGAATGTCCGATAACACTCGATATTAAAGAACCAGTTTGACTATCCCATAATCGGAGTGCACTATCCCATCCTCCAGAAGCTAATGTTTTACCGTCTGGAGATAGTTCTATACTACGGATTTCCTCCGTTGGACCTTTTAAAGGGATATTTCGTATGCCTACTTGTGTATCCCAGAGTGAAACACTGAATGGTGGATCCCAGTTTATCTGATGGAATCTTTTACCTGTCCAAGAACCATTGAGTTCAGTTGTTCTTGAAGACTGATTTGGAGTCAGAAGTGTTACTTCTTTATAGGTGTATGTATTGTAAATCCAAATTCCAATCCGGCTGAAAACTGCAAATTGAGATCCGTCAGGTGAGTATTGTAATCTATTGATTCTACCTTTACCGAGTCGGACTTTTGCACCGTGTGGAAGATTCCATTTTGTGTAGGGTTCTGCATGCTGCATAAGTAATCCTTTTACCTCCAACTGATCATTGATGACTATACAAAATGATTTTGCATTCCCTTAACTTAAAAACGTAAATTGTATGGTTCTTTTCTTAAACAAGCATCTACATCCCACACCAAGATAGTGCCATCAAAACTGCCACTTGCCAGCATATTGCCATTCGGTGAAAAAGCAAGCGATTGCACATCTGAGTTCTGCCCCCAGAAGGTATGGATATTTTCGCCTGTAGCGACATCCCATAACCGAATAGCCATTTTTTGCATGCCCTTTTCCCACCAAGTTCCCGATGCGAGATAATTGCCACAAGGTGAAAAAGCAAGAGCAAGGATCCGTTTGCTGTCCTCTGGTTGTGGTATTATGCGTAATGTTGTTAATTTTTCAGCACACCACAACCGGATTTCGTTGTTCATTCCACCTGCGATCAAATTACCACACGGCGAAAACAGTACTTTTATTGAGCCGTGGTGTTCATCCATAGGCAGTATTGTGATGTGCTCACCTAACTCTACATCCCAGAGTCTTGCACTATTGTCTACTGAACCAGTCACCAAACGTTTTCCATCTGGTGAAAATGCAAGCGAGTAAATATGATCTGTGTGACCGGTGAGCAGTGTTGGATGATCAGGTTGCTGTAAATTCCAGACATAAACTGAACCATCGTTACCCCCTGCAGCAAGATACTCGCCTGTCGGGGCGAACACTTCATAACGTTCCCACCAGTAGTCTGAAGGTTTTCTGAATTCAGCGATAGGTTTGTCGGGGTTTTGAACATTCCACACTTTAGTCGTGTCATGAAGAAAGATAGCCAAAGCAGCCAACATTTTACCGTCAGGCAAAACATCAAAAGAACGAATATTTTCATCTTTCATCAGTCTTTCGCGAACCTTTTTTCCACGATATCCCATAACACGATACCTTGCCCATGACTACCACTCGCAAGTGTTCGATCATCTACCCACACTACCAGCGGATCTGGCACGGAAAAATGAATTCCATGTTCTATTGGAAATGACTTCTGTATGCTATCTGCTTGTATGTTAGCAATTATTTTAGCGATTTGGAATTGATGTTCTCGCATGTAGCCGAAAATGCTCTCTTTTGCTAATTGAAAATTACTACTCTGAGGCAGTTCCATTACTCTTTGCTGAGAATCCATGTCCCAAACCTCTACCGTATCATCGGAAGGAAATACAAACCCAAATAACACACCATCCGGGGAGTAAAAGGAATCATAACACTTCTCATACGCCATCTTTTGCTTGCCGGTTGCCAGTTCCCATACTCGCAGCGTTTCATCACATGAAGCGATGAACTTTCCACACGGTGAAAAAGTGATAGCCTGCACCCAATCGTCATGTTCTGTAAAGTGGGCAATCCGTTTTCTTGATACCACATCCCACACTGAAACACAGCGGTCAATACGTTTAGCATCACTGGTGGAATGTGATTCATCAGGAGATGCAATTGCCAGTAAACGACTATCTGTTGAAAAGATAAATTCTCTTCCGGCAAACTTGAGAATTACTTCTCCTGTTTCTGGATTCCATAGGTATGTTTGCTCGCCTTCTGTGTCAGGATTGAGAATTTGGTCATCAGGTGAATACATTTTAGGATTTTGTACTGTGCCAACAAGGAAGTTACCATCCAGTGAAAACTCAAGTTGAGAAATATCGTTTGACTTCCATTCGTGTTTCCCACGATCCATCTGCGCGATACACATGCCTTGATCAACATCCAAAACTCTAACAATCCCATTTATGCCAGCAGTAGTAATGCGCTTACCATTTGATGAAATGGCAATACCACCAAATGCATCTTGTCTTTCCATTTGATAAACGCACTCCCCACTTTGAACATCCATCACCTTAAGGATACCATCTGAGTTATAAGTAACAATCCTCCTACCATCATGAGAAAAGTCGAGAGAATTCATAAGTCCGCGTTCAGTTTCCCATAATGATATCGGCAACATTGTGGAGACATCATACCACCATAACCCCATTCCGGTGCCTACGGCAAAATACGAACCATCGGGGGAAAGTGAACGTGCCACTCTACCAAGTCTTCCTGTTCCAAATCGCACAATTGCGCCTTCTGGTAATGCCCATGTGTTCCCTGTAGGATCACTGGCAATAACATTTATCTTCGCAGGTTTTAGGTTCTTCATATCAATCTATGCTCCTTGTGGTACAAAAGTGATTATAGACCAAGATAATCCGATATGGTTTTAATAAGTGTCAACGCCGTTTAAGCAAATACCTAAGTTCCAAAGAAGAACGGATCCGTCAGCCCCTCCACTTGCAAATGTTCTTCCATCAGGACTAAATGAAAGAGAATCTATATCTGCCATGTGTCCACCTAAGACCGCACGCAGTTTTCTTGTGTAAACATCCCATAATCTTATTTTCTCATCTTCTCCTCCAGCAGCAAGGATGCTTCCATCTGGAGAAAATGCCACTGCATAGACGTGACTCGGAACTTCCAGAGTTTGTATATACTCACATGAATGTATATCCCAAAACCGTATCGTTTCGTCTGAGCTGCCACTCACAAGAATCCTTCCATCTGGTGAAAATGCAATCGATTCAACATTTGAGGTATGTCCATTGAGTCTCGTGAGAGGGTGTCCCGTATTCGCATTCCATAAACGCACGGTGTTATCCATACTGCTACTTGCCAGTGTTCGTCCATCAGGTGAAATTGCGATATCATCAACCCGTTCAGTATGTCCAGTTAATTGTGCCAATTCTTCTCCTGTATCAATATCCCACAGACGAATGGTTTTGTCATCACCGCCGCTTGCGATAGTGGTACCGTTTGGAGCGAACGCTAATGCCTGTATCATTCCCTGATGTCCATACAGGGTTCTTCGTTGTGTCCCAGAATTCACATCCCAAACAAAAATCCTTTCATCCCTGCTTGCAGTTACCAGTGTAGTATTATCGGATGAAAACACGACTTGGTCGACACATTGATCATGTCCATCTAAGGGGTCACGTTCAGTTAGGGTATCCAAATTCCATAAGAAGAGTGATTTGGTGTTACTGCCGTGTGCAAAGATACTCCCATCAGGAGAAAATGCTGATGCTGCGACCCATCGGATATGTCCAGTTATTCTGCCCTTTTCAGTGCGACTGTTGATATCCCAAAAACGAATGACACCATCTTCACAGTAGCTTGCAAATGTTTTGCCATCAGGAGAAAAGGCAGTTCCCCAGACTGCATCCTGATGTCCTGATAGAACCGCATGTTCGGTTCCCGAATCCGCATTCCAGATCCGAACTGTATGGTCTTGTACTCCACTTGCGATAAGTGAACCATCATAAGAGAATGCAATGTGACCAATGTGTTTTGGACCGAGGTCAATAGTTTTCAACAGTTCACCATTTTGGGCATCCCACAGACACAGTTTGCCATCATGACTTCTACTTGCCAGAATGACGCCGTTTGGAGAGAAAGCCACTTGCCAGATAATACCTTCATGTCCAGTTAGGGTTGAGAGGTGTCTACGCGCTTGAATATCCCAGAGGCGTATCGTCTTATCCTCACCTCCAGTTGCGAGGATTTTTCCATCAGGTGAAACTGCTATGCCATCAACATCGCCAGTATGTCCAGTTAGATTAAAGAGTAGACGCGCTGACTGTCTGTCCCAACAACGGATAATACTATCCCAGGCAGCAGTGAAAAGCATGGTACCGTCTGGTGTTAGAACGACATCTGATACCTCTTGTAGTTTTTGTTTGATATGAACTTGTCGTTGTCCCATTTGTGTATCCCAGAGTGATATAGTCTCATCCCAATTATGTGTAACAAGGGTAGTACCGCTCCACGCTGAAGGGAGTGGTGTTGTTCTATCATCTCCAGCTCTGAGTAGCATAACTTCTTTGCAGGAATTCACATCGTATAACCAGAGTCCTAAAGCACCCGTGACTGCCAACTGGGATCCATCTGGAGAGAACTTGATACGTCCAACAGCCCCTTTACTGAGTCGTGCGATTGCACCTGGGGGTAGTCCCCACTGTGTATAGGGTTGTGTTTGTTGTCTATGCATATTTGTTACCTTCTGATTTGTTAAGTTTGTGTGTGGTTGTTGCTCATTATGCGGACGAGGAGACCTCGCACCTACGTTGTGGCAGATGGAAATCCAATCGCCTGTAAATAGACATAGGATCGTCATTATTAGCATAAATAGCGTTGGTGATATACCAACTTGCTATAGACTATCAATAAGATTTATTTCGGGGGAGGAAGCACATTCACCCAATGTCCATCATCTCTATCGTCTTCAATAAATCGCACTTTTGACCACCACGTATTTGCCCCGGTTCTGAAATGTCCACGGTCGAAATTAATGCCGATGTCAATAGGTTCATCTGTCTGTGGATAGTTTAATAACTCCCACGGTATCTCCATCTCAACTATCCATCCATCATCTACTATGGTTGCTCCGACATTCCACCGATTTGGAAGTTCATTACGAGGAATATGTAAAGGTGGATGACTGATAAACTTTATACCATTCGGGTTTGACATAAAGAAGACCCTATCAGTGAATTGATGTGTATGGGAGGGGTCAATCGTGAATGAAATCCAGTCTTCAGCAAATGGTCGCATCTGATGCATGTCTACATTGGTAACGATCTGATCCGGTTGTGAATCATAGCAGTACCATGCCAGATATATCGCTTTATCGGAATACACTAACTGAATGACAGATTGATCTTCTGCAGGTTCATTGTTCATGTTTCTATCAACAAAACCTGTGTAACGGCGTGCTTTTTTCCATACTTCGTCATCTAATGTGCCATCTATTACAGGAGGTGTCGTGATTTTTTGTCCTTTGATCTCCTTAGGATGCTTTTGTAGTAACGGTATACAACCTATAAAAAGTATGATGAGTACGTTGAAACATAAGAACAATGCCTTTCTCATTTTCATGCTCCTTTTTGTTTTAGAGGAATTGATCCTCTGTCGAATATATTCAGATGAAGATTAAAAAATCCTTTGGGTAATTGACGGGCAATGAATTGCCCTACTACAAACGGGCGGGCTCGTAGTAGGGCAATTCATTGCCCGTCGAAATATTACCCGATTTAAATATTAATCTTCATTATATATTCATTAGATATTTTTAATATGCACTACGGGTATTCCTTATCTGTAGTATAGGAACCTACCAATTATACCATTTAAACACATTTGTGGATGCACTTTTGTGCAAGTTTCAAAAAAATAAAGACTTGCAATAACACGGTTGCATGTTGTAAACTATGTTGAAACAACATGACTCAATCGTTCATCAACCGAATGCTAAAATGAAATCAGCACTTAAAAGACTCTTCACAGTTTTATTTATCCTTCTAATTATCGGTTTCTTTTTCTGCATCTATGTGATGCAAGCACCACCCGTTGCGGACCCGGAACAACCGAAATTGCAGGTGCATGTGCGGACAACCGTTCGCAAAAGACCTACCGTCAATTCAGTCCCGATTGGAACTCCAAGAATTGATCATCTGTATAGTTTAGACCGCACATATCTGAGTAATTTAAACAGCAGTATCTTATCAGAAGAATTGTTGTTTAATGTTGTTTTAGGTGTTCGCGCAAAATACAACGCAGCACTATTAGATAAAGAAATCTCAACCGGTTTTGATTGGCAGAAGATGTTCGCGGAGACGGCAGTCGGTATCCGCTTGAATTCCAAAACACCGAAAATTAAAGTTGTTCTGAGTGGACAGAATTGGCTCCTCACAGATAGCACTGGGGCAGGATATCCAATTAAGAAGATCGGGGATCAGCTTGAAATTTATATGCCCGATTTACTGGAAGCGTTTGATCTCAACAGAATGATACTCTCAAATGATATTGAATTCTCTGTTGTTGAACCCAGAAAAAAGTGGCTAATTACGGACAATACATACCTACAAAGTTATGAAATTCGGAGTGATGCAAAAAAACTTGATGTTTATAAACACCCAAAATATCCTATTCAAACACTCCTGTTTGAGGTAGATTCCGATTCACAGTTGCCATTACCTGAGGAAAAGCTTCCCGATGAATTATACAAAGGTTTTATAAGTTTGGATATACCGTTATCTCCGAAAGCGAAAGTGATACAGGAAGAAGATAGCGTTAGTTGGAAAATCACCGATGGAACCCAAAAATATACTATCCGCCATGAAGATAGTCGTTTCAAGGTTTATCTTGACCTTGATAGCGGCTGGCTTCTCTTGAAACTCACTGATAGAATAAATGCATGGGTACAGAGTGAACGCGGAACGATTCTGATGCCACCCGAACCGACACTCACGTCTCGTCAACAACTCAAGAAAGATATGCTTGCCTTTTTTGCGGAATTAAAGAATATGGTCGGAATATCTGATCAAAATGACTCCTAAAACATGAGAATTCTCTTTCTATCTCCTACCTTGCCGTTCCCTCTCACTGATGGTGGTCGTATCCGTGTTTTTAATCTCCTGAAACAGATTGCTCAAAATAACGATGTAACGCTCCTGGCATTAGAGACCCAACCGACTGATAAGAACAGCATTGCAAATGTTGAACAACTTGGTGTAAAAGTTCACCTTGTGCAATATGATTCAACACTGCCACCACTATCACCAAAAACGTTCTTTTCTGCCCTATTCAAGAAACAACCTATTACTGTCGCACGTTACGATGTTCCCGTATACCAAAGAAAGTTCAAAGAATTGCTGACTACAGAAACTTTTGACATCGTTCACTATGAGATGTTTCATACGGCACAATTTCACACAGAAACAGACCTACCGAGTGTGCTTTCACTACAGAACGTTGACTCCGCGATTTGGCACCGCTTACAGAGTGAAACCGAGAATATCTTCTACAAGTGTGCATATTGGAGTCAACAACGTGCATTTCAAAGGTATGAACGGGTGTTAAGTCCTAAGTTTGATGTTGTTACGTGCACTTCTGAAGTTGACGCTGCTGTCTTTGAACGTCATTGTGCAGAAGACACCGTGAAAGTAATTCCCAACGGTGTTGATATTACGCATTTCTCTCCAGACCACGCATCTGAAGATGCCGCACATCTTATCTACATCGGTAGTATGGATTGGTATCCGAATGAAGATGCTGTCTCATTTTTCGCTGAAGAGATATTACCTCAGATACAGACAGATGTCCCGGATGTAAAATTTACTATTGTCGGTGGAAATCCATCAGAACAGGTGCAAAGGTTGGCAGATATGGAAGGTGTTGTCGTGACAGGCCGTGTTCCTGAAATCAAACCTTACTTTGCAGAAGCCACGGTCTTTGTCGTGCCACTACGTATCGGGAGTGGTACACGTCTAAAAATCCTTGAAGCCTTGGCGATGGGTAAAGCGGTTGTCTCAACCACTGTTGGCGCGGAGGGATTAGCACTACGGGATGGCGAAGAAATTCTCATCGCTGATGAACCTGATACCTTTGCTAATGCAGTAACCCGCTTGCTGACAGACCGAGAGCTGCGTCAAAAAATTGGAACGAACGGACGCGTCCGTGTTGAACAAGATTACGATTGGCGCAGTATTGCAGAGAGGCTTCACAAAGTTTATGAATCTCTGCTATCGTAATTAAATGCCAATATATCCTAAGTCCTTATTTTTCAGGCAGATCCAAATAGTCGGGAAGGGATACCTCCGTTTGTAGTAGGGCAATTCATTGCCCGTTTCAGCGGGAAGAACGGGCAATGAATTGCCCTACTACGAACAGAGACACCTCAATTTTAGGTTGGACAGTTCACTAGTATATCCTTGTTCAGGCAGCCTCTGCTTCCGCTGCAGCTTGCCGTTCCAATTCACCGCGCCATCCGAGCACCATACCAGATTTGATATGTTTGATGTCAAAACCCGTGTATCTGTCCTCAAGTGTATCACCCAACTTTTGGGTTTCTGACCAGCGGTCCCAGGCAGTTTGCATCCATTCGTGTGGTAAAGCATCGCGCACAGCGGGGTCAAGTTGCCAGGCATGCCGAACATCCGTTACGGATGGTTCCCCAGTGAATTCACCACCCCATTTTGACCAACCTATTGACAACGTGTTTCGCTCGCGTTCAGGTACGGTATGTCCTGTATGTATGGTGGCACCGTTACGTATCAGTGCTTCACCTGCTCTTAATCGAATGGCAACTTGTCCCGGTAAAGGGTCAGAACCGTTCCAACTTGGTGTATGTGGGACACCTTGATCTTTCATCGATTTTGGTAGCAGCACGTCATGTTCATAAGGCGTTCTCCATCTGTCGTGGCTACCGGGAACGAGTTCATGACATTCCTCGTCAACGAGTGCTAAGAACATACTCACACCGTTCCGTTGTTCGATATTTTTCGCGTTTTTTTCACGAATTTCTTTCCAACGTATTCTCTCTACCTCTTCGGAATATGCTTCGGGACCATCTCCGCGCACTTCGCGTTGTGCAAAGTAGCTTTTTCCTGTCCCCCACCATGTTACGTCTCTATGCCAACCGAGTTTGTTTTCATGTGTGCGTGGATTTGCCCAGAGCAACATGCCGCTGAATGTTAAATCTTCCGGTTGAAGTCCATGACACCAAGAGGTAACGAAGTCTAAGAACGGTGTTGAACCGTGAAATTCTGCAAAACAGGATTCTCCGAAAGCTGGATGTATAAGTCCGCGAATTGCCCACGGTTGTTCCTGTCCTGTTCTGTGTACATACCCTTTTGAACAGTCTATGACATCATATTTATTTTCAGGTGCACATGCTTCGGTGACACGTCTACCAGCATCACGTAGTATCGGAATCCAGGGGTTATCAACAAAGTCGTTGATAATGACAAAACCGTGTTCTTTCAAATGATCTAAACGTTCTTGTGTAGCACCAGGTGCTGAGTGTTCGGGATTGAAATCAGCAAAGGCGTTAGCACGATACGTTTCTGTTGCTTGTGATTCATTAACGTCCATTACTATACCTTCCTTTCGGTGTAGTCTTGATTGTTGTATAACACCGAAGTCAGTTTTTAACGTTTGATTGAAATCAGTCTACACATTATCCGCCACAGTCTCGGAATTATGCCATGAAAAAGTTAATTTGTCAAAAATATAGTGGGTTGTTTGGTTTTTGCTTGTATTCCTCCGCCATTTCTGATAAAATTGCCTCTAAAAGATATAGCAAGACAACTCAATACCCATATATGAGGATATAACACAGATGGCACTTCCAAAAATGGCACGGGTCAGACAACATTTTGATGCACCTATGCTTCCAGACCTTAGATTTACAATTCGTGAGGAGTTAGATCGGATTGACGTTGCGTCAATTGTCCGTTCTGGTGAGACGGTAGCGATTACTGCTGGCAGCCGGGGTGTTGCAAATATCGCAACTGCAGTTAAAGCAACTGTGGATTATCTCAAAGAAATTGGTGCAAAGCCTTTTGTCGTACCAGCCATGGGAAGCCATGGCGGTGCGACAGCGGAAGGACAACGGAACGTATTAGAACATTACGGTATCACAGAAACCACCGTCGGTGCACCTGTGCAAGCAACAATGGAGGTGGTGGAACTCGGTAAAATTTCGCATGGACGGGATGGTACTTTGCCCGTTTACATGGATCGTTATGCTGCAGAGGCTGACCATGTCGTTCCCCTCAATCGTATAAAGGCGCATACAGATTTCAACGGTTCCATTGAAAGCGGTCTTGTAAAGATGATGGTAATTGGATTAGGGAAACAGCAAGGAGCAAACTACTATCACCGAGCGTTCTTTCAATACGGTTTTGAAAATGTTATCATGGCAGTTGGACGTTTCATCCTTGATACAGGCAAAATCGCTTTCGGATTAGGCCTCATTGAAAACGCGCATGAACAGACCGCTAAAGCAGTGGCAATGCCTGCTGCACGTCTCATCCAAACCGAACGACAACTCTTAGTGGAAGCAAAATCACTCATGGGACGATTGCCATTTGAAGAATTAGACCTATTGATCGTGGATTTTACTGGGAAAAACATCAGTGGAACAGGTATGGACTCAAATGTTATCGGTAGGATGATGCAGAACTTTGAACCAGAACCAATAAAACCGCAAATCCTACGTATTTTTGTCCGCGACCTTACAGAAGAGAGCGACGGGAATGCAACCGGTATCGGTCTTGCGGATTTCACAACGACACGACTCGTTGATAAGATTGACCGACATGCAACCTATATGAACGGTATCACTGCCCTCGGTCCTCAGAAATCAAAAATCCCGTTCTACTACGATACTGACAGAGAGGCAATAGAAGTTGCACTTGAAACCATCGGTCTGACAAAACCGGAAAACGCACGCGTGATACGCATAGAAAGTACGTTGAGATTAACAGAGCTTGATATCTCAGAAGTATTGCTGAAAGATGCGCAACTGCATTCAAACCTTGAGGTCCTCGGTGATGTCCAACCTTTCATATTTGATGAAACAGACAACTTACTACCGTTTGCTTCGGAGGGACACTAAGTGAAACGATTGATCGTCGGTATCACAGGTGCAAGTGCAGTTGTTTACGGCGTCCGACTCCTTGAAGTTCTCGCAAAACGAGAAGATATGGAGATCCATCTAACCATCTCCTCATCCGGTGCACGCGCTTTGTGGGAGGAACTGAAGATTGAGGTAAACATTAATGATTTTGAATTGCAATCCCTTATCGGTATTGACACAAAACAGATCATTTACCACCATGAATCTGACATAGGCGCGTCAATTGCAAGCGGGTCATTCCGTACCGAAGGGATGATTGTTGTGCCGTGTAGTATGGGGACTGTCGCCGCAATTGCAGCAGGTATTTCACGCAATCTGATCCAACGTGCAGCGGATGTGTGTATCAAAGAACGGCGAAGACTTGTCATTGTCCCGCGTGAAACCCCGCTCAGTTCAATACATCTGGAAAACATGCTGAAGTTATCACGCGTTGGTGTGTGCGTGTTACCTGCAATGCCAGGTTTTTACCATTTCCCGAAAACAGTGGACGATCAGATCAACTTCGTTGTGACAAAGATTCTGGATCAGTTCGGCATAGATTCTGGATTGACACAACGGTGGAAAGAATAGTTACGGATGCGAAAACTCAAAATTATCCTTGAGATGATAAAGTTTGAACACACAGTGTTCGCGCTGCCGTTTGCAATTATGAGTGCGTTTATTGCATCGGATGGTCTGCCACAACTGGCGAAGTTGGGTTGGATCCTCGTGGCAATGGTTGGTGCACGAAGTTGTGCAATGGCGTTCAATCGACTTGCTGATGCGGATATTGATAGCAAAAACCCAAGAACTTCAACCCGTGCTATTCCAGCAGGTCTAATCACGAAAGGTTCAGTTTGGGTTTTTACGCTCGTTTCTGCGGGTCTGTTAGTTTTTGCTGCGTGGCGTTTAAATCCGCTTGCATTTGCGTTATCACCTGTCGCACTTGCCGTCATAATGGGATATTCGTTCACGAAACGGTTCACAGCACTTTCACATTTGTGGTTAGGACTTGCGCTCTCTATATCACCTGTCGGTGCGTGGATTGCTATCACTGGTAGATTTGATTGGACACCGATTGTTCTCTGCTGTGTTGTGTTGTTATGGACAGCCGGGTTTGACATCATATATGCATGCCAAGATGTGAACTTTGACAGAAAACATGGACTTCATTCGATTCCTGCGCGGATAGGTATACGTTGGGCTCTATGGATATCTTCTGCTTTGCATGTCGTTGCAGTTATCCTTCTTTTTATTATTCCGCTTCTTGCGGAATTAGGACTATTTTATTACATCGGTGTAGGGATCGTTGTTTTGATATTTATCTATGAGCATGCCATTGTGAAACCGAATGACCTATCACGCGTCAATCTGGCATTTTTCACCCTTAACGGTATGATTAGTCTGGTCTTAATGGCACTTTCTATCGCTGATATTCTATTGTAGTAAACTTATGACTTAATGTTATATTTTGACTTGTAGGAGGGAACTCCGATTCCCGACTGCCAGTTTTGATAGTCGGGAATCGGCCAGAAATATGTTAACTGGCCTCCTACAAGGACATTGTATTGTTATCTTCAATGTTCACTATATAAGAAATGTCTATATTTTAGTTTTGGAGTAAAGAACTACATGAAACTATCACTATCTGTCAGGGTTGCAGAAAACGCCTCAAAAAGAGATGCTACCCACACCTTTGCGCAGCTAACGGAACTCGCAGCGAATCTCGGCTATGAAGCGATGTGCATGCGTGCATCACAAGTCGGTATACATTCACCACTGAAACAAATTACCGCTGCCCGTAAACAAGTAGATTCGCTGGACCTCAAAATCTCTATGATCACGGGTGATTTTCCTGTTCCGCTCAATAATGATGCAGGACCTGATGGATTACGGAATATAACACCGTATCTTGATCTGACAGAGCTTCTTGGAGCAGACCTTATTCGCATTGCGATGAAGGTTGAAGCGGATATTGTTTGGGCACAACGTGCATCTGATGAAGCAGCAGAACGCGGAATCCGCCTTGCACATCAATCACACACACAAAGTCTGTTTGAAACAGTTGAGGGTTCTATTGACGTGTTAAAACGTGTCGGTAGAAAGAACTTTGGCATCATCTATGAACCGGCTAATCTCGACCTATGTGGACAGGATTACGGGATTGAAACACTCAAAAGGTTTGCCCCCTATCTCTTCAACGTCTATCTCCAGAACCACATCCGCAGACCAGAGGGAAAGACCCGTCTATTGACATGGATACATGGAGAAGTACCACACGACCCTATTAGACTTCAAGATGCGGGTGGGATTGACTTTTCTTTAGTATTTGAAGGATTAGAAGCAATTGGCTATGATGGTTATGTGACGGTACATCAGGCGTTTAGAGAGATCATGGAACCTGAAGATGCTGCTGAACAGAGTTACGCGTTTCTAAAACCCTTGTGTGCATGAATTTTGATTTTCTAACTTTAGGATTGAAATGTCTATGAACACACAACGCCCAAACATACTCATTATCACAACAGACCAGCAACGGACTGATAGCCTCAGTTGTTACGGTTCAACATTTACTGATACACCGCATCTGGACAGACTTGCGTCAGAAGGTATCTGTCTGGAACGTGCTTATTGCACAAATCCAGTCTGCACACCTGCCCGCGCTTCAATCTTTACTGGCAAGTATGTGAGTCGCCACGGTGCGTGGAATGTCGGCATGAATGTCCCTGAAGACGAACCGATGATCTCACATCACCTTGCGGGTGTCGGATATCGCACACACTACATCGGCAAAGCACATTTTCAACCTTTCGGTGCATCTCCTGAACAGTCAATGGAAACACGTAACAACACGGATAGATACCCCGATTTTCGCGGTCCCTATTACGGATTTGAGACAGTAGAACTTGCCCTCGGACATGCAACCTACGGTGTTGCAGGTCACTATGGAGAATGGGTAAAATCTCAGATTTCTGAAGAGGAATTCGCCAGTTATAGCAGAGCAAGACGTTTATCACAGACAGGATTCGGTGGTGGCGCACACGATTGGGACATGCCACTAAAGTACCACAACAGCGTTTGGACTGCTGATCGCACAATAGATTTCTTGAAGAACCACGATACTGAACAACCGTTTCTACTGGCAGTCGGTTTTCAAGACCCGCACCATCCCCACTGTGTACCAACCGAATTTGAAGACCGTGTTAATCCTGACGAAGTGCTATTACCAGACTATATTGAAGGAGAGTTAGAAGACAAACCCCCGCATTTTATAGCAGCGCGATGTGGTGAACTCAGAAATTTGGAAACGCGTGGTAAATTTGCTATGGCTGGACAAGGCGGTGGTGCAGATTTTCGCAAAGTATCAGATGAAGACGCTAAACTCGGGAGAGCCTACTATTACAATATGGTGAAGATTATTGATCAGCAGATGGGACGAATTACGGCAGGTCTTGATGAGCAAGGTTTGTGTGAGAACACACTGGTGCTTTTCACGACAGACCACGGAGAATTATTGGGAGATCACGGACTTTGGATGAAGGGACCCTTCCATTATGAACAACTTGTCTGTGTTCCTACACTCATACGGTATCCTGCAGCCATCCCTCCCGGACAACGTTCAGAAGCACTATTTAGTCATGTGGATATAGTACCGACTGTCCTCGCAGCTGCCGGATTACCGATTTCTGATGCTATAGATGGTGTTGATGCAATGCCGATGCTGTCTGGAGAACAGGCGTCTGTGCGGAATTCACTGTTAATTGAATGTGTAGACGACCCGCAAGGCTTACGTCTCAAAACTATTGTGACTGACAATCGGAAGTTGACGTGGTATTGCGGACACCCGTATGGAGAACTCTACGACTTAGAAAGCGACCCTTCTGAACGTATCAATCAGTGGAATAATCCGGCTTATGCTGCAGATAAAGCAGATTTAATCAGTGCCATCCTTGAGGATATGGAGGTACTGGAGAGACGGGTTGATCGGTTTGCGTATGCATAGGAGGAGGTGGTACGCGATTTTGAGGAAGCCATTGAAGAGGTAAGACGTGAACGAACCTATACAGTTAAACAAGAATTAGGTTGAGGGATTTCATCACCATACTGTTTCGCGGTTTCTATCCAACAGGAAATAGCATCCCTTCCATTTGCAGCTTCGTCAATTGTATCTCCATCAGAAATGCATCCTGGCAAGTCAGGAAATTCAATTAGATAACCTCCACCGTCTTCTATTGGTAAAATGCTTATATGCGGTTGATATTCCAGTTCACTCATGGTTTTCCTCCATCTACTTCTTGGAAACCAAGTTATTTCAGCCTCGTTGTCGACGAATCCGTGCAGGTGTATCATCACCCCGAATTTCAGATGAAAGGATACGCAGACTCCTATCCTCAATCGGTAATTCCACCTTGACACAACCCCGGCGATGCGACTCACGCAAGGCAATAGCGACCTCCAATGCCGCACGACCATCTTCACCTGAACATTTCGGTGATCCCCCGTTCTCAATGGCATTGATGATGTCGTCAAGAATGTCCAAACCCATTCCCTGCATCCGAACAGGATACGGAAATGGACATGTTGCGGGTATACCGCGTCCTCTCCGACCACCGGGTAGTATACGTATCAACTCAAACTTCTCAGCATTATTGATAGAACGAATCCGTCCACTTGTCCCGATGACATCTACCTCCCACAGTGCCGCGCCACATGCTGTGCTTCGTAGATACGCACGAACCCCGTTATCAAACACGAGATATCCGTTACCCATCAAGTCATTTTCACCTGCTGCTGCGTCATCAGATTGCATCTCACCGAAGACCCATTCAACATTTCCACCCGCCATATACCGTAGAATATCAATCGCGTGGCTGCCGTTATGGGATAGACCACACTGTGCATAAACTGTTACCTGCAGCACATTACCAATTTCACCTTCATCAATGAGTTTTCTCGCCTCGCTAAAGAAGGGATTCCAACGTCTTGCGCAGTTGATTGCCATTACAACACTGTTCTCTCGGCAGACATCTACCATTGTATCCGCTTCTTCAAGGCTGAGCGAAATCGGTTTTTCTGCCCAGATACCTTTTACACCTGCCCGCGCCACATCCTGCACGATTGTCGAACGTACACGTGCTGTCGTGCAAATGCTGACAAGATCGAGGTTTTCCTTCTCCAACATCTCACGATAATCGCTATAGATATGTTCTGAGCTAAGTCCCCAACGTTCACCGAAGATTTCTGCTTGTTCGGCATGTAAATCGGCACCTGCAACCAATTCGGTTTTCGACGATGCCATATAACTCGGTGCATGACAGTAAGGGAGAAAGAGGGAACCACCTTGTGTAATTTCATCGTCAAAAGTACTCCCCATACGTCCTAAACCTATTACACCTGCACGATAAGTTGACATGTTTATCTCCTTCGTATAGTGAACATTGAAAATAATGATACAAAGTTCCTGTAGGAGCGATCTCCGAATCGCGACTTAACGTAGTGATAGTCGGGAATCGGCCAGAATCATGTTAACTGACCTCCTACATCGCAAAATGTCCCATTAATTCAAAAGTTTGCTATAAATTGCTGTTTCTGCATTTATGTATCAAGTAATTTCTCATAGACAAAATCCAGCCACTTGTCTTGTGGCGGTATAAGGTGAGGTTTTGGTTTAAGCGGTGTCCAAAAAGGCATAAAGATGTAATCTCTATCGCTTTTCAATTGCCATTTATCCGCAGTTTTTTCATCTGTGGATAAATGGAAAAAATGTCGCCTTTTCTGAGCACTTAAGTTTTCAGTCGGCACCCACCCATCAATGATGTAGTCAATACATTTAGGTTTGAAATGTTCGTCAAACACATATTCAATGTAAGTAACGTGTGTGAAGTTTTTGTGCGTAGCACGGTAATCAACAGTCAGTCCTCTTGTGAGTTTTTCCTTGTAAGGAACAGCGTTTAAATCTGGTTCTATATAGACTTTGGTTGTATGTGTGATAATCCGCTGATGTGCGTCAAGTTCATTCTCCATACAACCGAGATATGCTTCAATCTTTACATGTTGTAGTCCAGTCTCTTCATAGGTTTCCCGGATGGCTGTCGTTTGAATATCTTCACCTGGCTCCACGCTTCCAGCGGGGATTTGGATACCTGCCGTTGGGTGTTTGAATACAAGTAAAGATTTTACACCATGCCGTTCTTGTGTGACAAATGCGGTGACTTTTTCAAAGGAGTTGTTCATTGACATCTGTGAAGATTCTGTGTGTTTTTCTAATACTACTATCACATGAGTGATTAGTAAGAACTTCTTTTTTAAGGTTTTGTGGTAACAAAAACTCTACCTGTCATTTTCTCAGCCCGAAATACTCCGAGGTTATGTCCTTTCATATCCTTGACTATCCAATAATGTCCTACATGAGTAACTTGACATTTATAATAATTCGGGGAAATTCGCAAATAAAACCGTTCATTACCTTGATAATCTACCCAATAGTAAGCTATATCCGTCTCAGTACGATTCACGAAGATAATTGCAGTTTCAGTGTAATTAGGTTTTGATTTTAGACTTGCAATTTGAATTGGATCTTGTTTCTTTAAGTTTATCCACTTACCACTACCATTACTATTTGGAGTTAGTAATTGTTTATCTAAAACCCCAAAATTCGGTAAATTCGCTGGCCATTTAAATGTGGGTGATTCCTTTGGATTGAAACCTTTCAGGTGTGGTAGATGTGTACGCTGTTTCACCTGTGTATATCGCCAATCTGTATCACCAAAGACCTCAGTCAGCAATCTCCCAAGTTTTGGATCATATTTTTTCAATTGTTTTCGCGTTTTGACATGATTGTGTACTCTATCATTTGTCCAATTGGTGTTAAACCAAGATTGTGTCCCTTCAGCCCAATATTCCTCTCTGTTTGTAATCGCATAGGTATTTTTCCATAATCCTTCTTTTCTTGCCGAATCAAATGCTTCCTTAAGCCGACCATCAAAACTCGGATCAACAGTGTTTAATCCGACTAAATGGATTGCATGACTGAACTCGTGTATTAGTATGTTTTCTGACCGATAAGGATCACCTGGATAACTTAGTAGGTTTTCTTCACCACAACTCGCGATAGAGTTTGGAAGTCTAGCACCTAAACCGCGTGCTCGCACATCCCAATAAAAATCAGGTTTAAGATCATTGTATTCGGGAATCTGTGTTGTCATTTCATTATCTGCTATCACTACGAAACGAATGTCATTATGTACAAGTGCCTGCAATATATCCTGACGATGTTCAAGCATTTTCCTAATAAGCCAGGCTGCTTCCTTCAAAGCATAAGGATTCACATCCCTTGATGCCAAAACAGGCAAACCATCTACATCAATCCATTGCTGGTAAAAAACATCTAAGCGAAGATCTGATCTAACTGTAGCTGGAACAGAAGTAGGTTCAGGAACGACGGTTTCATGTTTGTGATCGCGTTGCTGGATAGAAGTTATGCTGACACAACCTGCAAACAGACCAACTAAACAGAACATGACCCCTAATTGAATCGTCCAAGCTAAAATGAGGCTACTTTTCTCACTGTTGGTATAAGGTATATTCATGATCTGTATCTCGGATTATCGCGGATGACGCGGATTATCGCGAATTTTTATTTGTTATTTTAAGATGCTTTTCACAGAAGCGGGATATCCACACATCAGTAAAGAGGGATGTGTAAGGTTTCTGTATAAATACCAAGGCCCAGAAGGGGGTAAGGTGTATAGAAACGTTGAAATTACCAAAATAAGTACCAAAGGGGAAGGCATATCTTGTTACGAAATTATATACACACGTTCTATAACACCTTTCGCACCGCTGGTGCTTGGTCTTTTGTTGTTTACACGTTCTATACACCTTTCGCACCGCTGGTGCTTGTTGGTAACGTTCTAAGCATAAATATCCTTCATCTGCCATGCATCCAACGATACAAGTTGACTCTCTTGACCTTGTGAACGCAATGACACGCCAACACTATCTGCTCTGTCAGGATAAACACGCATCGCAACGCATTGCAGTCCGTTAGCAAAAACCTCAACGACACTCTTGTCAACAAATACACGAAGTTTGAGTGTTTCGTCTCCCATTATAGACAATCCACCCGTTTCGGGTGCCCGTGAACGTACATCTGGCGCAACCGACGAGTATGAGGAATCTATCGTAAGCAGACTCTGACGCACATTTTTCTCTGAATTGTGGTTATGAATACCGCGTTCTCTGAAGAATGCAATACGCGTAAACTCCTCCTTATTCGGTGAACGAAGCACATTGAGTTCAACCATCGGAGCACCTTTCGTATCAACCTCTAACGCAAGCTCCATAGCATTGCCGTTGATGTTCTCTAACACAACTTCTTGATTAGCAGGTAGCGTGGTAGAATTGATATGTTGATGATCATACCGCAAAGATTCAATATCGCCAGCAGGTTCAACACCGAGTTCATCTCTTGAGAGAAGTGTCAGACGACGTGGTAAGGTCATTATCTGATTCCACCCCTTCGTAGGTTTTGCTGGATTCATGTTATAGATTACGATGACACCACCTTCACCATCAGGTGTTGCGGAAGGGGCATGGACACCTGCAGGGGATGCTGCACCAAAGTTATTCTTCGCGCCGCCTGTTACAATGAACTTGTCGCGTGCCTTATCATAATCACCGAGTAGGTACTGTCCGCCGCTCATGTGGCTGAAGAATAGGAGGATATGTTTGTCACCGATGGGCCAAAAATAGGGACACGCGCCATCATCACCTACCAAGGTATACTGGTCGTCTTCAACGAATGGATGTAAATAAACCCAGTTCGCTAAGTCTGCAGAACGGAGCAGGAAATTCGCACGGACAGGTCTACCACCCGGGCCGTTCGGTAACGTCCCACCCGATAACGAATAATACATATCATCTTTTTTCCAGATACACGGATCAAAGACACGATAGACAGGTGTTGTACCATCGGCATGCCTTGATGGGATGACTGCTTTACCAGAGACCTTTTCCCAATTCAACAGGAGTGGATCGCTTGAGACAGCGACCATGTTCCCGACTACCGTGCCGTGATACATAGCAATCACTCGGTCCTCTTCTACAAGTGTTGAACCGGAGAAGCAGCACCGTTCGGGGTTAGGATAGATCGCATAAGGTAGGTCGCGCCAGTGAATTAGGTCATCACTCACAGCGTGTCCCCAGTGTTGCCGTGTATCTTCGGGTGGATATGCTTGGTAGAATAGATGCCATCTCCCCTGCCAGAAACATAAGCCGTTCGGATCGTTTAGCATCGCTTCCGGGTTGATGTAATGATAAATGGGACGGTGCGGATCACCTTCGTACGTTTTCCGATAGGCGATCAACCGCTGCATCAACGGATTTGTCTTGAGTTGTTCTTCCTGTTCTTCCAATGTTTCCGCGAAGGTATAGTGCGGCACTTTGGATGTGAAATCTTCGTTAGTCATAGTTTCCCCTCTACGTAAAAGTTATTCATACTATGGCTCTTAGCATAGCAAAAAATTTGCTGCTTGTCCAGAAAATTGGATGTTAAAAGCCAATGGATGGGATTATGAAGATTCAGATTTAAAATTAGATATTATGCGGGCTGGGAAACCGGTATTATACGGGCTGGGAAACCGGGGTAATATGCGGGCTGGGAAACCCAGCCCCTACGAGCGTTTCTATAGTTTGGATTACCTAAATATCTATGAGACGTTCTGCTTTGTATAATCAGATCCAGTTAGCAATGCTTGTCTCGTGCTCCATGTTATATTGTGTTGGTTTAATACTCTCTTTCGCAACCTTGTAATACTCAGACATTATCTCAATGCCGACAGAATTCCTTAACAACTTTTGCGCGACCTGACATGTTGTTCCAGAACCGGCAAAAGGATCAAGCACCCAATCGTTTTCTTTCGTGAACAACTTAATAAACCACTCAGGCAACGTCTTTGGAAAAACGGCACTATGATGACGATTACCCGTTTCCGTTGCTAAATGCAAAACATT
Organism: Candidatus Poribacteria bacterium; assembly: GCA_012267415.1. Classification (GTDB taxonomy): domain Bacteria; phylum Poribacteria; class WGA-4E; order WGA-4E; family WGA-3G; genus MSPOR6. The sequence goes on from JAAXGN010000016.1 coordinate 25,416, forward strand.
CGTCGGATACGCCATTTTTCTATCAACCCAATTGGAAACATTCTTACCAAAACCGCTCCCGACCTTTGATGTATCACGGTTTTTATCGGTCCCGCTGAGATTCTTTAGCCTTTTCTGTGCCCAATCTCCCATCGGTACCATAACGGACTCTTGATACATATTGAATTTCTTGTTCTTGTTGAACTGCAAACATCTTTCCCATGCATCCCTAAATCGATTTGGCCATTTTCCCGGATAACTGTTCTTCTTGTGCCAGATGAACTCCTCAGTCCACAACCATCCCTGCTTTTTCATCTCCAATATCAGTTCAATAACATAGGTGTGCCTTTCCCCGTTGACAACTTTCTCCTTTATGTTCAAAACGAATGTCCCAGAAGGTTTTAGAACTCTAAAAAACTTTTCAGCACGCGGCATGAACCAATCCACATATTCATTTGGATTTATACCACCGTAAGTCTTCATTCGCCGGTCTGCATAAGGAGGAGATGTTACAATCAGGTCAAATGAATCTGCATCATAATCGGAGAGTATCTCTAAACAATCTCCAAGATAAAGGTGCGTGTCAATTGTTGCCATCAAGCGATTCTTCCTTTGTTCATCTTACTGAAAATGCCATAACAAACATTTGCAAGATGTTATCAAAACATCACTGTATGTGATAGGGATATAGTATCACATTTACACCAGGTATTCAATATCTAATTGACCCTAAATTCAGGATATGATACGATTTTAGAAACTAATAGATGAATAGACCCAGTCGTCAAAGGAGAACGAACAGTGAATACTACAGGAACACAATCAAACGGAAAGGGAAAAATGCATGTTGGTGTTCAAGGAATTGGAACATCTACGAAAGAATTGGAATTCCTCGTCCGACACGGTGTGACGCACATGGATGCATCTGTCAAAAACACCGAACCCGATACTTTGATACGACATAAAGAGGATGCAGCAGATGCGGGAGTAAGTCTTGAAATGATCCATATTGGACTTTCCAGAAACATTACGCTCGCCAATGACCCGCAACGTGACCAAGATATTGACAAAGTGTGCCAAACAATTGAGAATGCTGGAAAGGCTGGTCTGCGAGGATTGAACTATAACTTTTGCATCCTGAACCATCAGCGAACCGGTAGAACACCCGGTCGTGGTGGGTCTACCTATAGCACTTTTGACCTTTCCAAATATGACAACGATACACTATCAGATGCAGGACAGGTCAGTCGGGATGAAGCGTTTGACAGGATAGCTTATTTCATTGAACGGGTTATACCTGTTGCAGAAGAAAGTAAGGTACAGTTAGCGTGCCATCTCAATGACCCACCAGCACCCATCTTGAAAGGTGTTGAACGGTGGAATTATCCCGTTTTTGAGGGACTGAAACGATTTATAGAAATATCAGATAGTCCATATCACGGCTTTAATTTCTGCTGTGGTACAGCTTCTGAAGGTTTAGAAGACCCTGGAACGGAGCTCTACGATATTATTCGCTACTTCGGTCAGAAAAAGAGGATATTCAACGTCCATTTTCGGAACATCCGAGGGGGATTGCACAATTTTCAAGAAGTTTGGCCCGATGAAGGGGATGTGGATATGCACAAAGTCATGCAAACACTACATGATGTGGAATATCCATACATGGTCATGCCAGATCACGCACCTTCACACCCAGATGACACACCACCGTCTGGTGTTTCAGGACGCGTACGGCAGGCTTGGGCATTTCAATTTGGATATATCATTGCCCTAATACAAGCTGTGAATTCGGAATAGTCCGCTGTTCAATCAACTGGAATCTCCTAACACTAATTGTCCACTGCTATGCAACTGGGTGTGTAAAGTTTTGGTTATAAACCGCAAAAATACTTTATAGGCGGTGAATGCCTTTGGGCGAATGCGCGCATGGCATTCGCCATGATTCATACCGTTGATTTGAACTCCGATTCCCGACAGGTCGCGATTCGGAGATCGCTCCTACCAGTTCTATCTGCATCTTTCTACAAGAATTTTACACACCCTACACTTTACGTTGATACAGAATGCCAGATGTGATAGTATTAACTGAGGGTTGTGCATAAATAATGCAGCTTCATAGGCGGATTGACCACACAACCTATAATCAAGAATATAACATAAATGGAGATAATTGTGGCACAAACACCGAACATTGTACTTATTCTCGCTGACGATCACGGCTATGGCGATATTTCCGCACACAACGGTCCCGCAATACAAACACCAAACATTGATAGAATCGCCTCAGAAGGCACACGATTTACACAATTCTACGCCAATTCCTCTGTCTGTTCCCCAAGCCGCGCATCTCTTATGACTGGACGGTACCCTGACAGAGTCGGTGTTCCCGGTGTCATTCGCACCCATGCACAGAACAACTGGGGATATTTCCACCAAGATGCTATAACCCTACCTTCAATGCTAAAGCAGAAAGATTATCGCACATCACTCATCGGCAAATGGCATTTGGGACTTGAGGATGAAAACCATCCCTGCAAACGAGGTTTTGACCACTTTCACGGCTTCCTCGGCGATATGATGGACGACTATTACACACATCTGCGACATCAAAATAACTATATGCGACACGGGTTTGAAACGATTGATCCGAGGGGACACGCGACGGACCTCTTCACAGATTGGAGCGTGGATTTTATTCGAACACATGCACACACATCTCATCCTTTCTTCCTCTATCTTGCCTACAACGCACCGCATACACCGATTCAACCCCCTGAAGACTGGATTGCACGCGTAATAGAACGAGAACCGGATATTTCTCCGCAACGTGCGAAATACATTGCACTCGTTGAGCACATGGACCACGGTATAGGACGCGTACTGGATACACTCACAGAAACTGATCAACTCTCTAACACGCTCGTGATTTATACATCTGATAACGGCGGTGCAATGCAAGTCGGCGCAAATAACGGTCCACTACGCGGGCAAAAAGGTGAGATGTACGAAGGTGGGATACGCGTGCCTACTTGTGCTATGTGGAAAGATCACATCCCCCAAGGACATGTTACGGATCAGGTCGCAATGCTGATGGACATTTACCCGACTTTATGCGATATTGCTGATATACCTATCAATCACAAAATTGAGGGACGATCAATTTGGAATACGTTGCAAGGTGAGAAGCAAGATTTTTCCGACCGACTTATCTATTGGCTTCGTAGAGAAGGAGGACAACAGTGGATCGGAGAATGCCAACACGCTGTCCGTCGTGGCGATATAAAACTATTGCACAACAGACCTTTTCAACCCTTGGAACTCTATGATCTTTCCAGCGACCCGTTAGAAACAACTGATAATTCACAGACGGACAATAAACGCTATAAGGAGATGAGCCGTTTATTGCAGGAAGAGATACAACAGGCGGGTAGTGTGCCGTGGCAAAAAGGAAATACAGATGGGTAAAGTTATCGGAATTGATTTTGGTACAACATACTCAGTTGTAGCGCATGTCAATGAGCACGGTCAACCTGAGATTATCCCCAATTTAGAAAGTGATCGCATCACCCCATCGGTCATTCTGTTTGAGGACAACCTTGTGACTGTCGGGAAAATTGCCAAGCAGAGTGCAAGGGCGGTCCCTGAACAAATTGTAGAATTTGTCAAACGTGAGATGGGTAAATCTAAAGTAGAGTTCTTTCGCTCATTCAATCAAAAGGACTATTCCCCTGAGGAACTGTCCGCCCTTGTCTTGAGGAAACTCAAACAGGATGCTGAAACCTATCTGAATGAAGAGGTTACTGATGCGGTTATCACTGTTCCTGCTTATTTTCACGATGCTGAACGTGAAGCCACACGGAACGCAGGTAAAATCGCTGGACTGAATGTGCTACAAGTCCTGAATGAACCGACTGCAGCAGCACTCGCTTACGGTATAGACCAGTTAGGTAGCAACCAGAATGTGTTCGTTTTTGACCTCGGTGGTGGAACATTTGATGTGACGATAATGCGAGTGTCAGATACTGAGATACAGATGCTCGCAACGAACGGGGACCATAGACTCGGTGGTAAAGATTGGGACGATAAAATCATCACACACGTTGCTGAGTTGTTTGAAATTGAACACGGAGAAAATCCTTTAGAAGACCTACACACATATCAAGACCTGCAATTGGATGCGATCGGCGCAAAAGAATCTTTGTCATTGCGACAGAGGGCGTTAATCGTTTGCGGATACAATGGAAAGACAACTCGCGTGGAACTGGAGCGTGGGAAATTTGAGGAACTCACAACCGACCTTCTTGAAAGATGTCGCACTCTATGTGAAGTTGTCCTATCGGAAGCAGAAATGACATGGGAAGACATTGACAAGATACTACTGGTCGGTGGTTCTACGCGTATGCCTATGGTGCAAAATATGATCGCTGCAATTAGTGGAAAGGAGATAAATCCCCATGAAGTCAATCCTGATGAGGTAGTGGCGATAGGTGCAGCAATTCAGGGTACACTCCGACAAATATCTGACAGTAGCACCGACACAGAAGATATGCCTGACGCAGTCATTGAACGGTTCATTGGACCAGACGGTGCACCGAAGGTGACCGTCACGGATGGGGCAACACACAACCTCGGACTCGTCGTACTGAACGCACTACGCGAGTATATCATACACGTTATGATCCCAAAAATGACACCTGTCCCGTGCGAAATATCAGATAGATTCCTAACAGTAGACCACAATCAACCATCCGTACTGATTGAGGTCGTGCAAGGACTTGAACAGGACCAACCAAGAGACGAAATTGAGTTTTTTGAGGAATACAAACTGGGTGAATGTACTTTGGAACTTCCACCCGGTCTGCCGCAAGGTTCTCCAATTGAGGTGAACTATAGCTACAACATAGACCAGAATCTTGAGGTGACAGCAAAATCACTCAACGACGATTCGCCTACTGCTGTATACGATATTTTCTCAATCATTGACAGACCGACTCTCAATGAAGAAGAGGTTGCGCAAGCGCAAACCGATCTACGAGACCTTGTCGTTGAATAGTGTTTGTTGGATTTATCAATACAATAGGAACAATACATGTCCAGACGTGAAGAATTCATTACATTTATCAATACCCTTAAGGCTGCCTCTCCAACGATTACCGATGAACAAAGAAGCGGACAAACGCATGTCAAAACGTGACGATTTCATTACTATTATCACAGCATTCAGAGCAGCGTCTGCAACAATTTCAGATGAACAACGTAAAGGTCTGCTCCGTCAAGCAGTACACAACTACGGTCTCTCTGTTGAGGAAGCCACAGAAATCTTACAGTTTTTAGGATTAGTAGTTGGCAGAGAGATAGACTATTTTGATGTGTTAGGTATCTCTGTTGATGATATACACGGCTTAGATGAAACCACAATCGTGAGTCGTGTTGAGACAGCACACAAGAAACTTTACCGAGAATCTTTGAACGCTGGCGGTCGACCACGTCCAGATGGTCGAACTGAAAACGAATGGCGAACACTTCTGAACCAAGCCAGAGATACACTCATAGATGTAGAAAAACGAAACACACATATCGCATCGTTTGAGAAGGATATACCATTTAACACGGAAACTCTTTCAAGAGAAGTATCAACAACACCAGAACAGATACCTTCACGCCATACTGAATCTGTTTCTGATGAAGAACTCTCTCCCACAGAACCAACCACGAACCTCCCTTTAGAAAAGGATGGTATGGTACTCATTCCTGCCGGCAATTTTCAGATGGGTAGTGAAGAGTTTATAGCGTATAACAACGAAGATCCGATACATACTGTATATCTTGATGCCTTTTATATTGACAAATACCCGGTGACAAATGAAGAATATAAGGAATTTATTGATGCAAATCCACGATGGCATAAACCTCAAAAGTGGTACGAGCGCAGTAGACTAAGTGAAGCTATTCTTAAACAATATCACGATGGAGACTACTTGCACGATTGGAAATGGGAAGACTATCCACACAGGAAGGTAGATCATCCAGTTACTTGGGTTAGTTGGTATGCAGCCATGGCGTATGCACAATGGAAAGGTAAGCGATTGCCGACTGAAGCTGAATGGGAGAAAGCTGCCCGTGGCGGATTAGCGGGAAAAAAGTATCCGTGGGGAGATTCTTTAGATATGGAATTTTTTGATAAAGTTCTAAATCTCAATAAGACAACACCCGTAGGTTCATATCCAGCAAATGACTACGGATTGTATGATGTCATAGGTAATGTGTTTGAGTGGTGTCTTGATAGGTGGGATCAAGATTTCTATAAGAATTCACCACAGCAGAATCCTCTTTCAGATGGCAATATTTCCGATTTAATCAACAATTATAAAAACATTAAGGAAACCCGTGTGCTAAGAGGAGGTTCTTGGCCCAAAAATGAACGGGTTGCAGCGCGTTTTAGCAGTCCGCCTCAGTATACATCCTTCAACATTGGGTTTCGCTGTGTTAAACCTGCCTCAACAAACGATGCTGTGTAATATAGAATATAGTATAGTTAATAATTAATGGAGACATTTCACCCCGTACACGATGACGAAGACCAACCAACGTAGGGGCGAGGTCCCCTCGCCCGTTGTGAAGTGTTACATTAATTCTGAAGTTCACTATAAAATGTAAGTTTGCCTAACCATGAGAAGAAGATTATCGCAACCTCAACACCATGAATATTTTGCCCTCATCAATGCGTTTAAAGCAGTTTCACCAACTATCTCTGAGGAACAACGTAAAGGGCTCCTCCGAAGAGGTATAGAAGAATACGGGATATCTGTTGATGAAGCTGTTGAAATACTTGACACATCAGGGTTAGTCATCGGAGAACAACTCAATTACTTTGAAATATTGGGTCTGTCAATTTCAGACATTGAAAATCAGAGCGAGGATGAAATCGCGCATAAGGTCAACGATGCACATAAAGAACGCTATCGCGCATCATTGAATGCGGGAGGCCGTCCTCGTCCTGATGGTAAAACAGAGGAACAGTGGCGAACACTACTAAACCAAGCACACGAAGTCTTGATTGATCCGAAGAGAAGAGATGAACATATTGCAATTCTTCAATACGAAGTCGCAGAACAGTATTCAGATGTTGACGAAACACCTTTACAAGAATTATCCGACGATGACAAAACTATTGATGAAATATCAGATGTTGATAGGACATCGCTTCAGCAAACAACACATCAGACTGTTCCACTTGATATAGATGTACCTCATGACATGGTTTACATCCCTGCTGGTGAATTTCTAATGGGAAGTGATGAAAAGGAAGCAAAGAAATCTGAAAAACCTGTGCATAGTGTCTACACAGATGCATGCTTTATGGATAAATACTTGGTAACAAATGCACAATTTAAGGATTTCATTGATGCAAATCCACAATGGCGTAAACCGCAGCCGTCGAAAGATCATATAGATGAAATATATCATGATGGTGCTTACTTGGAACATTGGCATGAGAACAATTTTCCAAGAGGAAAAGAAAATCATTCGGTCACAAAAGTGAGTTGGTATGCAGCAACGGCGTATGCACAGTGGGTTGGCAAACGTTTACCGACAGAAGCAGAATGGGAGAAAGCTGCACGGGGTGGGTTGGAAGGCATGAAATATCCGTGGGGAGACACAATTGATACGACAAAGGCTAACTACCTATTTCATATCGGTAGTACCACCCCAGTTGGTCATTATCCTCCAAATAGATACGGACTATATGACATGTGTGGAAATGTTTGGGAATGGTGTCTTGATGCGTATCAAGCGAGATTCTATGTGAAGTCACCATCACATAATCCATTTTCTGATAATATTAGTATGGAAAACGTAATCTATTATTTCAGAGAAATCAATACGCCTCGTGTATTACGTGGTGGTGCGTGGGGGGTTGATCCTAACGGTGTGAGAGTCGCATCTCGGCTAAAAGGGCAGCCAGAATACACGATTCAGACCTTCGGTTTTCGTTGCGTATTGGATATTGATAAGCGTAATATAGACTAGGATAGAGCTGATATGAATAAACACGATGCGTATAAAACCCTAATTCTGGAATTTAAAGCAGTATCTCCATCCATCACCGAGGCGCAACGCAAAGGACTCCTCCGAAGAGGCATAGAAGAACACGGACTCTCTGTTGAAGAAGCTATTGAAATACTTGACACATCAGGGTTAGTCATCGGAGAACAGCTCAATTACTTTGAAGTGTTAGGTCTGTCAATTTCAGACATTGAAAATCAGAGCGAGGATGAAATCGCACATCACGTCAACGATGCACACAAAGAACGTTATCGCGCATCATTGAATGCCGGAGGTCGTCCCCGTCCTGATGGTAAAACAGAGGAACAGTGGCGAATACTTCTAAACCAAGCACACGAAGTCTTGCTTGATCCGAAGAGAAGAGATGAACATATTGCGGTTTTTCAGTATGAAGTCGCAGAACAGTATTCCGATATTGATAGGACATCACTTGAGCAAACAACACATCAGGCTGTTTCACATGACATAGATGTGCCTACTGACATGGTTTACATCCCCGCTGGTGAATTTCTAATGGGAAGTGATGAAAAGGAAGCAAAAAACTCCGAAAAACCTGTGCATAGTGTCTACACAGATGCATGCTTTATGGACAAATACTTGGTAACAAATGCACAATTCAAGGATTTCATTGATGCTAACCCAAAGTGGCAAGTTCCGTTGTGGTTAGGAAATTCATTTTTTCCGAAATATCGTGATGGGGACTATTTGAAAGACTGGTATAAAGGCAACTATCCAACGGGGAAAGCCAACCATCCAGTAAATTGGGTGAGTTGGTATGCTGCAATGGCTTATGCGCAATGGGTGGGTAAACGTCTACCAACAGAGGCGGAATGGGAGAAAGCTGCGCGCGGTGATATGACAAGACAAAAATATCCCTGGGGTAATACGATTCATGTGAGCAGCGCAAACTACGATACACATGTAGGTGAAACAACACCTATAGATACGTATCCGCCAAACAAATACGGTTTATACGATATGGTGGGAAACCTCAGTGAATGGTGTCTTGATGAATGGGATAGCGAATTCCATGAGTCTTCACAAAACCATAATCCTGTTTCAGGTGGTAGTATCAGTGACATCATAGAAAATCTGAGAAAAACAAGAAATCCACGGGTGATACGGGGTGGTTCATGGTATTCATCAGCGCATGAAGCATGCGTTTCATCGCGAGGCAGATCAGCCCCTTGGAAAACAGCCAGTACCACAGGATTTCGCTGTGTGAAACCTATTGAATCTTAACACTTCATTTTAGATATAATTTTCATAAGTCCAATTTAGAAAGAGAATAATGCATTCTAATCCGCATCAAGTTACACTTGACAAAAGTCAGGAAACAACTATAATAGAGATAGACTATACCATCTATCAATCCTTAAAATTCAACGACATAGATGGAGAGAACGAAGTCGTTATAGGTTTATGTCTATTGCAAAATTTTGAACCAGACCAAGGAGCATTACAATGGCAAAACGGATAAAGATCGGGTTGATCGGTTGCGGTATGATATCCGGTTCACATATCAACGGATACCTTGCACACCCACAACACGCGGAAATCGTCGCTGTCTGTGATACAGTTGACGAAAACGCCAAGCGGAGAGCGGAACAGGTGCTTGCAGGTGCAGAAACACGTGCCAATGAGGCGGCTGCCAACGCAAAGAAAACTGAAAACCCTGAATCCCGTGAAAATTTAAAAGAAAACGCAGCACGATGGACTGAATATAAAGATAACGGTGTAAAAGTATTCAACGACTTTAACGAGATGATAAAGACGTGTGAATTAGATGCCGTTAGTCTTGCAACGCCACCCTTTGTCCATGAAGCACCAACACTCGCAGCAGCGAACGCAGGAAAACATGTCTTCTGTGAAAAACCGATGGCACGCACAGCAACCGAAGCAAGAAATATGCGTGAAGCATGCGACAAAGCAGGTGTCAAACTTGCATACCAGAGCGGCGGAACATGTCTAAATCCAACCAGCTACGCTATACGAGACTACGTCACATCAGGAAAAATCGGTGATGTCCACTACGGCAGACTTACCAGTTACCGTCTACGCGGCAGACCTAATGTTGACATGTTCGGTTTCGGCAGATGGTTCCTGAACTCTGCCTACAGTGGCGGTGGTACAATATACGACACAGGTGTCTACGACATCAATCGTTCCATCTACCTACTCGGTTCACCCCAACCCGCAACCATTAGTGGTATCGCCTATCGTGGTATGCTACCAGAATACACTGGAGATGAAATCAACGATGTTGAGGAATTCGCATCTGTTTTCGTCCGATTTACAAACGGTATGTCCTTTACGTATGAACACGGGTGGTCAAGCAACATGGCAGGACAACCGCAAGGCATCTTCATTTTCGGTTCTAAAGGCTCATTCAGTGGGAATAGGCTCTTCCTTGAGAAAGGAAAATGGGAAACCGATGATAAGGGGAACCGTAGACGTTATCAAGGGAATCTTGAAGAAACACCGTTAGAATTGCCCGATAGACATTTCCCCGACAAGTTCCGTGATTTTCTCAACGCATGCAACAGCGATGCACAACCTGTTAGCAATGGCGATGTTGGTCAGAAGGTCACTGAGATTATGAGCGGTGCACTGTTGTCAGCAAAACTGGGTCGTGAGATTACCGTGGAAGAGCTTTATGAAATTGAAGCACTCCGAACCGAACCAACACCAGGTTGGCCCATACTATCGGGAATATAATTATACACATTCACCGTTGGTAGGTGTGATTTCCTAATCACACCTATATGCGTCAATTTAGCGACACACCAAGACGGTAGGTGCGATTTCCTTATCAATGCAGAATACCAAACGCGTATTCTGCTATATGCGTCACTTTAGGTTGACAATTACGTTATAATTCAGTATCCTATTATTAAAAGAAAAGCAATCGGACGTTCACGGAACAACAGAACACTTTACCGTAGAAAAACTATGATGTGGAGGAACAGATGTGAAGAATTTTGAGTATTTTGAACCGAACACGCTTGCAGAAGCGTCCCGCCTGTTTGCAGAAGAGCACGCGCAACTTCTTGCAGGTGGGACAGACCTTATTATCGGCATGAAGGCATATACCGAAACACCGAAATCTGTGATTAGTCTACAGAACATTTCAGGGTTGACCGGTATCACCAAAGATTCAGATAATAGTATCACCATCGGTGCAATGACGAAAGTGCGAGAAGTTGAGTTGTCAGAAGATATACTAAAACACCATACAGCACTGGCAGAAGGTGCAGCCGAAATTGGTTCTATCCAGATCCGAAACCTTGCAACTATCGGTGGCAACATTGCACATGCCTCTCCTGCTGCAGATACAGTTGCGGGTCTACTCGCTGCAGATGCACAGGTCCACATCTCAGGTGCTGATGGCGAACGAACCGTGCCGATTAACGAACTTTTCACTGGACCAGGACAGACCGTCTTAACAGCGGGTGAGATTATTACACATTTTCGGCTGCCGAGCCCCGCATCCGGTTCCCACTACATCAAGCATAAAATCCGTGAAGTGATGGACCTTGCGTTTATAGGTGTAGCATCCGCTGTCAATGTAGACAACGGTAGAATAACAGATGCACGAATTGGGCTTGCCGCCGTTGCACCGACCCCAATCCGCGCCACAGAAGCTGAAGAACTACTTAAAGGAAATGAACCTACTGACGAACTTCTGGCACAAGCAGGTGAAGCTGCAGCTGCTGCTACCAGTCCAATATCCGACCTACGCTCCTCCGCAGAACACCGAAAAGAGATGGTTGATGTCCTGACAAGGAGAACACTGCAATACGCATTGGACAGAGCAAAAGACTAAAAAGTATTGATATCTATGATGAGGATAACTCTATCCTACTCACTATAAAACAAGGTAAGGAGAAGAATATGTCAAAACATCCTGTCAGTCTAAAAGTTAACGGAGATGAACACGATTTACTTATTGAACCGCGCAAAACCCTACTTGCGGTGCTGCGCGATACAATCGGTTTGACAGGGACCAAAGAAGGATGTAGTACTGGTGATTGTGGTGCATGCACTGTCATCGTTGATGGCAAAGCGGTCACATCCTGTATGGTTCTCGGCGTTACCGTCTCTGGAAAAGAGATTACCACCATTGAAGGTTTAGCCAGTGATGGAGAACTTCATCCCATTCAACAAGCATTTATTGATACAGGGGGGTATCAGTGTGGATTCTGTACCCCAGGTTTCATCATAGCATCAAAAGTACTTGTAGATGAGAACCCGAACCGAACCGAAGAAGAATTCAGACATGCACTCGGAGGAAACATCTGCCGCTGTACCGGCTACACAAAGATTCTTGAAGCAGTGATACAAGCTGCAGAAGAAATACGAACTGCCTCATAGAGAAGGCACAGAGTTTTTACTATATATAGTAAAATCAATAATTAATGAGACATTAACGTATTTACAAAGATCACCCTCGTAGGGGCGAGGTCTCCTCGCCCGTTGTAAAATGTATCATTAATTCTGAAGTCTACTAAACAATAAGACAATAAGGAGAAAAACATGGCAAAAACACATCGTGGAAAAGGTATAAGACATCTATATGTTGACCCAAACGGAACAGTCCATGAAGGCGTTTATAATAACGGACGTGGGACGTGTCCTGTCTGTAGTCGCACAGGTGTGAAAGTGCTTTATGAACGGGAAATTGATGGAAATACCGTAAAAGTCTGCAAAAGATGTAATACCGCGATAGGACGAGGAAAAATACAACTCTCACCTGCCAGCACCGAAATAGAAGAATAGCAGATACGAAATGTTAACATAACCTAAGTTGCCACCTTGTAGCACAATCTGTATGAAGAATTAAATAAATAATCAGGTAATTCTACTCATAAGACTCATCGTAGGAGTAAGGCTTCGTAGGGGCGGGGTTTCCCCGCCCGCGTATTACCCAATTAATAACTTAATCTTCATTTAGATTGTGCCTGTGAAAACGCAAACTAACAGTTTGCTCTACAAATATTGACTAATAATGTGAAAGGAGAATTACATGCCAGAATATAGTGTTGTCGGTCAAAAACTACCGCGCGTTGATGCAGTTGAAAAGGTTACGGGTGCAGCACAATACGGTGCCGATGTCCATCCAGCAGGGATGCTCTACGGCAAAATCGTCCGAAGCAAACACCCACACGCTAACATCCTTAGCATTGACACAAGCGAAGCAGAAAAACTACCCGGTGTCCGAGCGATAATTACGCAAGACGATGTCCCCAGCGGACGTCGAGTCTTTGCAACTAATAAAGTGCTATATTTAGGGGAACCCCTCGCAGCCATCGCTGCGACCGACCCAGATATAGCCGAAGAAGCTGCTGAACTGATCAAGATTGAATATGAAATCTTACCGAGTGTGCAAGACGTTACGGAATCGATCAAGCCTTCCGCCCCACGTCTACACGGTGATGAAACAAAGGACGGGCCAAATCGTCGGTCCATCAACGCTAAGATCAAAGAACTATCAAGTGATCAAGAGAATAACAGTGTTGAAATCCGAAAACTTGAGGCAGAATTAGAGAAACATACTGATGAAATCTATTATAATATCTCCGCAGAGACGCACACCGAAGCAGGAGATGTAGAAAAAGGATTTGAAGAATGTGATGTCGTCGTTGAAGACACCTACGTAATTCCGCGTGTCCACCAGACCTATATGGAACCGCATGTATCCGTTGCCAGTGCAGACTCCTCTGGTAAGATTACCGTCTGGGCATCTACGCAAGGGCCGTTCGCTATCCGTTCAGGTATTGCTGGCACACTCGGTATTCCGTTAACACAAATTAATGTCATCGGCACAACGATGGGTGGTGGTTTTGGTGGCCGCTTTGGCGTGATTATCACACACGTTCCCGCAGTCTTGCTCTCTCAGAAATCTGGACGACCTGTCCGTGTGCAAATGACACGTGAAGAGGAATTCCTTGATGGTAGACCCGCACCCGGATGTGTTATCAAGCTGAAAACCGGTGCTACAAAAGAAGGACATATCCTTGCCCGACAGGCACTTGCATTTTGGGATTCCGGTTCTGTATCAGGTGCATCAATAGGCAGCACGATTCGCGTTCGTGGTGTCTACAAGATTCCAAATATCAAAGTAGACGCTTACGGCGTACATACGAACAAATCTGGTACTGCAGCCTATAGAGCACCCGGTGCACCACAAGCTATTTTCGCTGGTGAATCGCAACTTGATGAGATCGCTGAACGTATCGGGATGGACCCAGTAGAATTCCGACTGATGAATATGCGTGAGGAGGGAGACTCGGTCCCCGCAGGTGGAACCGAACCGAAAGTCGGTTACAAAGAAACTTTGGAAGCAGTCGCTGATGCCGCAGGATGGTGGGAACGCGAAGCAGATGATAACCAAGGTTGGGGTGTCGCTGTAGGTGATTGGACCAACGGTTGTGGTCCGGGTGGCGTCTATGTCTCTGTCCACGAAGATGGAAGCGTGCGAATCTTTCACGGATCAATGGACATCACGGGAACAGATACAGCCATCACACAAATTATTGCAGAAATCTTGACCGTCCCATATCAAAACGTAACAATTCGTCGCGGAGACACAGATTCAGCACCGTATTCAACGGGTTCAGGTGGGAGTGTCGTTACATTCACGATGGGTAACACGGCAAAACTCGCTGCTGAAGATGCGCATAGACGTATCCTTGAACTCGCAGCGGAAAGACTCAATACGGACCAGGATAACCTTGAACTCAAAGATGGAGGGGTTCACGTCGTTACAGCAGATCCTCCGAAGTCTATTTCTTTAGGTGAACTTGCAGCATATAGTCTTTCAACTACAGGTGGTCCCATTGTCGGGAAAGGTTCTTTTGCACGGCAACCGAGTACACCTGCACTCGCAGCACAGATAGCAAAAGTAGAAGTAGACCCCGACACAGGTAGGACAAGGGTGTTAAAACTCGTTGCTTCTCAGGATGTCGGATTCGCTATCAATCCGATGGCAGTTGAAGGACAAATTGAAGGTGGGGTAGTGCAAGGATACGCGTGGGCAATGATGGAAGAGATGCAATACAACGAAAACGGAAACGTCAATCCAGGATTCGTTGATTACCGTGTCCCGACCTCTGCGGACCTTCCGACAGTGGAATCCGTTATCGTTGAAGTGCCAGCACCGAATGGTCCCTATGGTGCCAAAGGTGTTGGAGAACCCCCTATCACGCCGACATTGGCAACAATGGCAAACGCTGTCAAAGATGCTATCGGTATCCGTGTTAGCGAACTACCGATTAAACCTGAAAAGGTCGTTGAAGCCTTGAAAAACAATGGACACCGAACGTAGGTCGTCATACAACAGTTTTGCGAGGTATTCGTACCTCGCAAACAAGATCACTTTAGTAAAAACGTTAATTGATGAGAGAATACGCTGCGATTAAACCGACCGTCTATGTTGAAACATCAGTCGTGAGTTATTTAACCTCACGCCCAAGTCGAGATAGTCTCGTGTTTTCCCGGCAAGAAGCAACTCGGCAGTTGTGGAATGAATATTTTAATGATTTTGAGTTCATTATTTCAGATATAGTAGCCACCGAAATTGCACAAGGTGATGAAAAAGAAGTGCAACTTCGACTTCAAGCGATTGCAGATTTTAGAATATTGGATAAATCACCGGCAGCAGACAATCTTACACAACTCTTAATAGATTCAGGAGCAGTTCCACAGAATTCACGATCAGATGCCCAACATATTTCTATTGCAACGGTTTATAATCTTGACTATCTGATTTCATGGAACTTTAAACACATTGTCAATGAAACAAAGCGAGAGTATATTAACCGAGTTTGTCGTAACGCAGGTTATTCACCTACAAACCTTTGTACACCTACAAATCTTATTGAGGAGATCAGAATGAAAGAGAAACCTGAACCCCAAACCGATCCTGTCCTTGAAGAAATCTATCGCATGAAAGCAGAATTCAATGCACAATTCAACTCGCTGGAAGAACTCAATGCTTATCTGAAAGAAGTCAATGCACGGGAGAAAGCACGCGGCAGGAAATATATCCCCGCGCCACCGCTGCCCCCTGACTTTGAAGAAAGAATAGAAAAAGCTTATAAAGAACTCGGAATCGAAAGGAAACCTGAAAATAAAGTTTCCGATGAGTAGTTCTGAATATATTCTTACACACAATATCTCTTACATTGACCCTATTAGGAAAACAAAGAACTTATGTTTGGTGAAATAAGAAACGAACACGGTGAACGGCTTGATTATACATATCACAAAGGCGACAATGAGAGAATCGTCGTGATTGGACATGGCGTCACAGGAAATAAAGATAGACCTGCACTCATCGCTTTAGCAGAAGGACTTGCTGATGCTGGAATCTCCGCGCTACGTTTTTCATTCTCCGGTAACGGTGAATCGGAAGGCGCGTTTACAGACTCCACTATCACAAAAGAGGTGGCAGACCTCGGTAGCATCCTCAATGTTCTCAACGACTATAAAGTCTGCTACGTTGGACATAGTATGGGGGGTGCAGTCGGCGTGCTTCGTGCTGCTACCGATGAACGCATTCAAGTCCTCGTCTCTTTAGCAGGGATGGTACATACAAAAGAATTTGCTAAACGAGAATTTGGTGATGTTACACCCGATGAAGGTTCTATGTGGGATGAACCCGATTGTCCACTCTCAAAAGCCTATATGGATGACATGGCAACGATTGACAGTGTCGCAAAACAAGCAAGTAAATTCGCTGTTCCGTGGTTATTAGTTCACGGCACAGAAGACGATATCGTTCCGCTTCAGGATAGCATTGATATCCTCAATTATGCAAATGAACCGACAAAACTCCTTGAACTTCCGGGGGTAGACCACGTTTTTTTTGGTGATTCATCCGCTATTATGGTAGAAAAAGTTGTCGCGTGGATTAGTCAAAAGCTATAAGGCAAAAGTCAGTATGGCACGTATTGATAAACTCAAAGAAGAAATTGGTTGGTTAAAGATTATATTCGCAATCTCGATTGCTACGGATATTTCTCTGATCGCTTGGTTGATTCAGAGTTACGGAAAAGTAAGATTGCTTCTTTCTATACTTGGATCACTCGTAGCATTCCTGATTGTATTCGCAATTGTTTGGATAAATAAAATTGCATATAGAAAAATTGATGAATTGGAGGATTTGTGATGGAATGGATGGAATGGGTTATCATCGGTACATTTGTAGCGTTTTTCGTAGGGTTTGGTATAGTCATAGGCACTGCAATAAAGCACGCAAAAAAGTAACATACTTGAGGAATTGTAATGGATTGGAGAGAAATACTCGTCGTCGTAGTACTAATAGCATTTTTTATCACCCTCGGTATAGTCGCAGGCACTGCTATCAGACACGCTAATAAAGACTAATTTGGAGAATATATTATGTCAACACCCCACCTTTCAGTATCAACTTGGAGTTTGCATCGGCAACTCGGTAAACCCGGATTTACAGGTCCAGCACACGACATGCAAATCCCTACTGAAACACATAACAAGGGTCCCATTCCACTCTTAGACTTACCCAAACACATAGCCGAATTTGGTATCAATACTACGGAGTTGTGCCATTTTCATCTTCCATCAGTTGAGCAAACTTACCTATTAGAATTACGTGCTGCCTTCCAAGATGCCGACGTTGAACTATTCTCTTTGCTAATAGATGAAGGTGATATTACGCACCCCTCTCATGCAGAACGTGACATTGCTTGGATAGAAAAATGGATTGACATCGCTGGAGAACTCGGTGCAAAGTGTGCACGCGTGATCGGTGGCAAAGCAGAACCGACCCAGGAAACATTAGCACAAAGTCAACAAGTATTATCTAAACTCACAGAACGTGCTGATACAGCAGGTATCCGCTTGATGACTGAAAACTGGTTCTCTATATTTTCTACACCAGAAAATGTGATGACTATTTTAGACCAATTAGAAGGAAAAGTTGGACTCTGTTTAGATTTTGGTAACTGGCGGGGTGAAGCAAAATATACGAACCTTGCTGCAATCGCTCCTTTAGCGGAATCATGTCATACGAAAGCACATTTCACAGCACCGCGCGAAATAGACAAAGAAGATTATATCCAATGCCTTGAACTCACAAAGAATGCCGGTTTCGCGGGACCACACACTCTCATCTACGACGGACCTGGTGATGATGAATGGGAAGGTCTGGCAATTGAACGCGAGGTAGTGAACCCTTACCTTAACTAAATTGGTGGATTTATTAATGGATTTAGAGAGGTTAAAACCGGATGATGAACAAATTTATCCCAATCATGACAGACCGCATTGTGCGTGAGTTTGACCCGCTACAGGTTATCCTCTTCGGATCACAAGCACGAGAAGACACCGATCAACATAGTGACATAGATCTACTCGTTGTTTTTGCTGAACTATCGGATAAGCGGAAAATGGCAATAGATATTATGAACGCTTTGTCCGACTTGCCCGTGGCGAAAGATATTATTGTTTCAACACCTGAAGAGCTTGAACGCAGCCGCACGCGGATCGGATCGGTACTACGTTATGCCCAACAGGAAGGAAGAATCCTTTGGAAGAGTTGGAACGCACCACCATCCGAATCATCTCAATTAAATGGACTGAATGAAAAGAAAGCAAACACAGATATACATACGACTGATCGACTTGAAGATACCACCCGATGGCTACGATATGCGGAGGAAGATTTGATAACCGCTAAAACACTTTTAGAACTTCCGCACGTGCCAGCTCGCCAATCGTGTTGGTTAGCACAACAAGCAGCAGAAAAAGCATTAAAAGCAGCATTAATCTTCTTACAGATTGATTTTCGCAGAACACATGACTTGGATGAACTGCTGAACATGTTTCCTCAGAGTTGGCAACTCAAAAAAACGCACCCGAACCTATCAAATCTAACCAAATGGATAGTTGAAGCCCGTTATCCGGAGCAAATACAAGATGCTACCGAAGCAGAAGCAATTGAGGCTATTAAGCAAGCGCGCGCAATCTGGACATCTGTATCAACTGCTCTGGCAGAACACGGTTTTCGTTAGGAAAAAAACATGTTCTCACTAACAAAAACACAACACAGTCTAACAATCAACTGGAATGACCAACAGGTCTTAGGATACCATTTTCCTGAAGACGGCAACCGTCCCTTTTGCCATCCACTGAACCTACCCGGTGCCCCTCCTCTCACCATGAACGAACCCGGAGATCACGTCCATCATCAAGGTCTATGGGTCGCGTGGAAAATGGTAAACGATGTTAATTTCTGGGAACAACCCGCACAAGGTGCTGACCCTACAGGTTTCGGTAAAATCGTTCACCAACGAATTATATCGCTAAACACGACCACCGACAGTGCAAGCATAACAACAGAAAACGCATGGATTGATTGGAAAGGTATAACCCATCTAACTGAACATCGCAAAATAACGGTTCACTCTCCATCTGACAATACCATGCAAATTTCTGTAGGATTGACACTTCGTGCGACAGAACGTGATGTAGTACTTGATCTCCGCCGCGGTGACCCTGGCGGGATGGGTAGATACTACAGCGGCATGGCAATACGATTTGACAATATCATCACACCCGGCAAACTCTTAGATGCTGATGGACGCACCGAACCGATGGACATCTTCGGTAAACAGAGTAAATGGTGCAGTTTCACATCACAACATCCCGCTGACAATGAAATCTACGGCGTCGCCATCATAGACCACCCCGACAATCCCCGTCATCCGACACCCTGGTGGGTCCGCAACCGGGAAAACTACTGCCTCATCCATCCCTCACCTGTTTATAATGAACCGTTCAATCTTGCTCCTGATGAGACTTTGACGTTGCGTTATCGCGTTGTTCTTTATCGTGGACAACCTGATGCTGCGTTTTTTGAGTGATTTTTGACTCTCAAACAATTTGATGAAATTATGTCTAACAGTGAAGTTACTACTATATACGGAGGCAAAAATGAAAGTTGATTTTCAAGAGAAATTTGAAGAAATTTTGAGAGAAGAATCAAAAGGTTTTGATATAGATTGGTCGTTAGTAGAAATTAAGAGCATATGCTATCAGTCTACTCTACTGACAGACCTTCCTATGACTCTTGATAAATACACGGTTAGAATGAGAGTGGTAGAAACTGAAATTTCTGATTTGGACAATATAGATGATTGGTTCAGAGATCATAAGTTCATCTACGGCATGATGTCAAAAAATGTTAGGACTGACTTGGAAAAGACTGATATGATGACTCTTGATCTCGGAACTATTGAATCTATAGCTCTGAAAACCCGTGAAGCATTCAGGAATTTTCATAAACAGTAAATTATCAGGTCTGATCGGAGTTTAAACCGGCAAGATTTTGCAAGTTGAAAGAAGAATTTTATGTCTAAAGAGCTAAAAGGTATTGGACAACCTAAAGATAAAGATACCGTGTGGCGATATATGAGTTTTGAAAAGTTTGCCAATATTTTAGCAACAGAATCTCTATTTTTTTCAAGAGCTGATAAATACGATGACAAGTTTGAAGGATTCGTCCCTGAATCAATAATAGTGTCTTACGAATCTGCGGATATCCGTATTGATCCAAATAGTTTTCGTCCATACGTCATGTGTAACTGTTGGCATCACGGCGACAAGGAATCTATGGCAATGTGGGACAAATATCATCTACGCGATAGTGGTATAGCAATCAAAACAAAGATGGTGAACTTGAAGAATAGTTTGCCGGATAAACCCAAGGTATTTATCGGTAAAATAGATTACATTGAGGATTACAATCAAATTGAGATACCTAAAAATCCATCATTAGCGAGTCTGGTGTATTCCCCTTATTTCTACAAAAGAAAACCTTTTGAATACGAACAGGAAGTCCGGGTAATTATTGATGTTGAACCATTTTTACATGATGATCCTTATGAATACGGCAAACCTATTAAAATCGATGTTAAAACGCTAATCGATAAAGATAACGAAGTAATTGTATCACCGCACGCTGACAAATGGATTGCAGATACACTTAAATTGATAGTTGAGCGGCATGGATTTCAATTTAGCGTCAACCGATCAAAACTTTTAGATCCGCCAGCTTGAAGTGGTGTAGTCGTGTCCGTGTGAATTATGGGAGTAAAACTTGAAAGCAATCAATGTAGACGATACACATAGTCGCTTTGGGATAGGGGTTGTTGCGTAAGACCCATTTCAAAAAATTGTTCTAAAAAGTTATGGCAAACAGCGAAAACACAATTACCAGTGCATTTGTAAACGTCCTACGCAACATGCGGGATGCATGGAGTGTCGACGAACAAATCACTAAACCATTCCTCCATGTTTCACAAAAACCTGATGTGATTGTCACCGAAACAGGTAGAAACCCAATCGTCATTGAAGTAAAGATCGACGGAAAAACACCTAATCTCTCAGGTATGGCACAGGCAGCAGCACATTTTGGAATGATGCTTGATCCCAACATTTTCTCAGGTATTACCTACGATACCGTAGAGAATGTCCTACGAGTCCGCATGCCTGCGCGTTTCAAAACGATGCCACAAGGAAACATTGACGCAGAAATGCGGACTGCTGAAGATATTGCTTACATGCTTATCAACAGCCCAAAACCTGAAAACGAACCTGAACCCGATTTAGTCCCATTCACATATCAAACCGAAGATACAGAACAGGATAACGCAGCAGAACCTGAACGTTTTCCAAAAGAAGGTTGGTTAAAAGGTAGTGTAGCCGACATGGCAACTGCTATTCGTGTCGGATCAACGCCTATCTCCAAAATCAACGCTGCCGCTGACCTGTTAGAAGCGCGGATAGAGATTGCCGCAAAGCAGCTTGAGACAGCAATTGCAGAACGCCCCAGCATCGGTCAGGAAATTGAAGGGATTCTTTTCCAAAAATCTGGTGAGCAGACCTCACGCATGGCAATGCTAATCATTACCAACGCCTTTGTGTTTCAGAGCGCACTTGCCGGTAAACCCGAAATGAAAGATGTCTTATCTCTCAAACAAATGTTGTCCAACAACGCGAGACGTCTCCGCTATGATCAAGTCCTTGCAGGATGGAACGTTATTCTCAACGTAAACTATCGTCCGATTTTCTATGTTGCGAAACGACTCATTCAAGCAATTGCAACAGACGACGAACTGATTGATAGAGTATTAGCAATTCTCTGTAGGGCAGCGAGGGAACTGGTTGACCAACGACTCACACAGGTACACGAACTTGCTGGCACCGTTTTTCAACGGCTTATTGTTGACAGAAAGTATATAAAAGCAAACTACACACGCCTTGAATCCGTTTCCCTATTATCTGCGTTAGTCTTGCCGAAAACCCAAGAAAATCTAAGCGAATTAAAGGTCGCAGATTTTGCATGCGGGACAGGTTCACTTCTCAACGGGGTATACCAACGTATCCTTGAACTCCATGAACAAGCTGGTGGCAATGGCAGCTCCATTCACACAAAAATGATAGAAAACAACCTTGTTGGATGCGACGTTATGCCGAATGCAAGCCATCTTACCGCCTCTCTCCTTACAAGCACCTATCCTGACCAAAAAGTAGGAACGACACGAATTCATACAATGCCTTATGGCAAACAAAAAGATGGGAGATATGCACTTGGTTCGTTAGATCTGTTTGATATCCCTGATCAATTGCTTCCCTTGCCAATGATGGGTAAAGAAGCTAAACAAGTCGGTGGTGAGGATGACACGACAGTGGATACAGAATATGAATTTCAACATAATGAATTTGATATTGTTGTCCTAAATCCTCCGTTTACCAGACCAGACTCCGATGCAAGCAGTGGTACACCTAAAGCCGTATTCAGAGGATCTGACAGAAAAAAAGAGGAAGAACAGAACATGCGGCAAGCGCGGAAACGAAAAAAGTGGCGAGTCGGTAACGGAAATGCAGGACTCGCCTCCGATTTTGTTGACCTTGCAGACAAAATGCTAAAAGAAAATAGAAAAGCCAGAATGGGTTTCATTTTACCTGTTACTTGTCTTATGTCGCCACATTGGCAAAAGGTGAGGAATATGTGGACAACCGAATACCATGACATAGTTGTACTTACAATCACGAATGCCAAAGCTGGAGATTGCTCGTTCTCCGCAGATACGAGCATGGCTGAATGCATGGTAGTTGCTACCAAAGGTAAAAAAGAGCACAATACTGGACGCGGAACCTTTATATCCCTTTCTCACAGACCTCAGAGTGTATTGGAAGCAATTGAGATAGCCAATATCATAAACAAGTTTGAAAACTTGCGGAGATTAGAAGATGAACCGAGCGGTGGTGAAACCCTAAAGATTGGAGATGAGATAATTGGACATGCACTCAACTGTCCACTACCGACAGACAAAATATGGGATGCTGTCCGGATTAAAGAAATGGCGTTAACCCAATCCGCATACCGTTTAGCAAACGGTGAGATGTGGCTGCCAACACAGGCAGACCCTTTAAAAATCCAAATGTGTAGTGTAGGAAATATTGCAGGAGTGAGCGCACATCAACGGGATATCCATGAAAAAGGGGAACGCGGAGCGTTTGACGTGGAAAAAAGTTACTCTAACACCGATTTATATCCGGGCTTGTGGCACCAGAATGCACCGGCACAAAGGGCAATGGTCGTTGAACCCGACTGCCATGCAATTCCTCGTCCCAATCGTCACGAAAAGGCACAGACGATCCTCAGGAATAGCGGACGTGTACACTTTAATGTTGGTATGGTTTTCAGTGCTAATTCCCTTGGCGTTCTCTTTACTGAAAAATCTGCACTTGGGATAAGTTCATTACCCAACGTTGTATTTGACAAACTGATTTTCGATTATGTTTGGACTCTCTGGGGCAATTCAACTTTAGGACTTCTGCTACACTGGGCACATAGCGGAAAGCAACAGCCGGGTAGAGGTAGAGGATCAAGAACCTCATTGCTTCAAATGCCAACGTTGGATGTACGGTGTTTGTCAGATAAAGCGTTAGAAAATGCAGAACGTATCTTTCATGACTTGAAACATAAGCGCATGTTACCTTTTAATGAATTAGACCATGACCCTGTGCGTCATGAACTTGATCGTCGTTTACTGAATGAAGTGTTAGACATCACGAGTGAAGATGCACACAATGCTGTCCATCGCCTCCGCGAATTGTTGTGTGCCGAACCGAGTATCCACGGTGGGAAAAAATCTCGGTGTAATCTTGAAAAGGAATGGGGAAAATTAAATCAATAAGATATTCCTCCAACGTTTACATTCCAAGGAATTTCATAGTATCGGGTTTCGCAAGCTCTACCCTATAAATCAACGCTATGAATGCCTTAGGGCATTCAGTGGGTGTAAACTAAAGGAATCTTCAAATGCAGAAAGCCTCTTTAGTCCCGTAGGGACGGAATGTTTATAGAAAAGCGTTGACTCCCCTCCTTTAGTCCCGTAGGGACGACATGTTTATGTTATTGCCTTATTTTCACATATCGTCCCTACGGGACTAAAGAACGGGTGTTCAAACATGAACTATAAACATAGCGTCCCTACGGGACTGAGGACACTAATTGATTGGATTTATTTTCTTAAATTGACAATTATGGTGACAAAATATTTACACACCCTTAAGGAACAAAACGCTTGCACCAGAAGGGATTTTATGTTAATATCTGATAACAAAGCAACCGTAAATCTCAATCATATACAGTCTTCAATAGGAGGTACATTGTGCAAAACCTAACTTCAACCCTTGAAGAAACTGGTATCGGTTCCATCACTGTTGACCCAATACCACCACCAGAAATAGATGAAACCCAACTTATCTACCACCAACTCTGTCCGGCAGAGGATTTTGAGGAACTGGAAGGCAAACCCTTTCACGTCAACGGGACACACCTCGCTGTTTTTAAAAACAACGGCAGTTACTACGCTGTTGACAATCGGTGTCCACACATGGGATACCCGATGTCTAAAGGAAGTATCCGTGATGGCGTGCTAATCTGTCATTGGCACCACTGGGAATTCGACCTGAAATCCGGTGCATGCTTCTTAGCATCCGGTGATGACCTAAAAGCATTTCCTGTTGAAGTGCGAGATGATGGGTATCTTTACGTCGGATTAGCAAAAGGTGAACGTGAGGCAGCAAAAAAACGTGTCATTGCAAATGGTAAACGTGCTCTTGAACGCGGACTCAAAGACCGCAGCACGTTCTTCATCGCTAAAGCCGTCACCGCACTGCGTGACGCAGGTGCACCGCCAGCGGAGATTATCCATCAGGGACTACATTACGGCGCACACAAAAGCAGTGACGGATGGTCGTCAGGTGTAGCAATACTTACACTTGCAGCAAACCTCTGGGACGATATCGATCCAGATGACCATAACCTGTTTCTCGTACACGGATTAAGTCAAATCAGTCGCAGAACCTCCGGCAGCGCAAGACCCTACCGCGCACCCTTCCCACGTGTTAAAGAGGATCATGACCTTGAAACACTAAAAAGATGGTTCCGTTATTTCGTCAATAAACGACATCGCGGCGCAGCCGAACGTATCCTGCTAACACTAAATGACCGAGATTACGATAAATCTGTCATCGCAGACTTCATCTACACCGCAGCAACAGACTTTTACTTCACCGGAGATGGACACGCACTCGATTTCGCGAACAAGATGTTTGAAGCATTGGAATATGTCAACTGGGAAGGATCACACGAGATTTTAAGACCTATCGTCGTTGACCTTGTCAGCAGAACACGACATGAGGAAACATCACGATGGGCAGATTCTGTCCCTGTTCTACGACCTATCCTACGGAGAATAGATAGTATCTGGGAGGACAATCAAGCCAACAGTGCCGAGATTGATATATCAGAATTTACGCAACTCCTACTCGCTGATGAGTTTGAACCTACAGTAGAGATAGTTGAAGAACAACTTCGCAAAGGCGTCAACCCAACCGACATCTGTCGTGCCATGACGTATGCCTCCGCGATCCGCACTGCCCGGTTCCATCTGAAAAACGAAGGGGACTGGCACGATGTCGCGAACATCTACTCGTATTCACATGCATTGTATAAAGCGTTTCAATATTCACCGAGTGCTAACCTATTACGGGGTATATTTCACGGTGTCGTTTACTTGGCATATCTGAGGTGGTTGAACATGCCCGCCGCACGTATTCCAAAACCGGGGCAACGGATACCTGATGAAACCTACACATCTGTTGATAAAATGTTAGAACGGCTACAGGAATTTGCTGACTTCCAGAAAGTCTACGAAGCAGAGATTCTCGTCAATCAGTATCTTGAAGAAGGACATGACGTTGACGCACTAAAGCGGACACTGGCACATATCCTACTACGTGAAGACGCAGAACTCCACATGTTCCAGGTACTTGAAGTCGCCTTTCGGCATTACGACCTGTCAGATGACTTTGAAGAAAAACGGATGCATCTATTGGCAGCAACACGTTATATCACTGCCCAAAAGTTGATGAAGAACATCTTATGGTCAACTGAGAACGCTGAACGTCTGGCACGAGGTGAGTTGCTGAGTGAACGCGACGATGATTGAAACGCCAACAAACTCAAGACGAGACTTTCTTACCAAAGCAGGTAAAGTTGCATTACTCGCGAGTCTCGGCTTATTTGGAGCTGGTTGTGAAGCGGTCAACCGAGGTCTATTGGGTAGAGGTTTAGTCCCCGTTGTTTTGGAAGATTTGAAGGCAGCAGGTTTGCCGAAGACGGATATGCTTGTCCATTCGGATAATCCTTTCAACGGGGAGTTCCCTCCGCATCTTCTTGATGACAACGTTACGCCAACATCACGACACTTTGTTAGAAATAACAACGGTATCCCAGAACGCGCAATAAAGGAAGATTTGAGTGGATGGCAATTGACAGTAGACGGTGAAGTGCATAAAGAACTTGCACTAACGATGGATGACCTGCTTCAGTTCCCGCAGGTTACGATGAATGTGGTGCTGGAATGCGCTGGAAACGGAAGAAGTCTATTCGTGCCAGAAGTGGATGGGACTCCCTGGCGACGGGGGGCCGTTGCTTGTAGCGAATGGACAGGTGTTCGTCTGCGCGATGTCCTACAAGCAGCAGGCGTAAAACCGACTGCTGTCTATACAGGGAACTATGGAGACGATATTCCTGCTGATGGTAGCGAGCAATTTTCACGAGGAATTCCGATTGAGAAGGCAATGGATGAACACACACTCATCGCATTGAAAATGAACGGAGACGTCTTACCTGCAGCACACGGATTTCCCGCAAGGTTAATCGTTCCCGGGTGGATTGGGAGTTCCATGCAGAAATGGCTCAACCGTATCTGGGTGAGAGATAAAGTCCACGACTCAGAGAAAATGAGCGGATATGCCTACCGTATACCTGCATATCAAGTAGAACCGGGACATAAACCACCCGTTGAAGATATGCGTATTGCCACTTCATTACGGGTAAAATTCCTCATCACACGACCCGAACCGCATTCGGATTTCAGTGCTGATAACACCATAAAAGCCCGAGGACACGCGTGGGCAGGGGAAAACCGGATCCGTAAAGTCCAGGTCTCAACAGATTTTGGTATCAATTGGATAGAAACAGAGTTGACCCCACCATCAAATAGGTATGCTTGGTATCACTGGAAAACCGATATAACACTTGCGAACAAAGGCTATTATGAGATATGGGCACGCGCATATTCTGATATAGGGAATGCACAGCCTTTCATCCAACCGTGGAACCCCAAAGGATACCTTGGAAATGTCATTCATAGAGTACCCACTTCAATAACCGCATAAAAAGAGAGGAATTACAATGAAACTCGGTGTCATGTCAGATAGTCACGACAACATCCCAAACGTCAAACGTGCAGTAGAGCTTTTTAATCGGATCGGTGTGGATCTCGTTGTCCATGCAGGAGATTTCATATCTCCATTTGCTATTGACCCGTTAGCCGATTTAAACTGCCGCGTCGTTGGTGTTTTTGGAAACAATGATGGTGAACGCGTTGTGCTTGCGAAAAAGTTTGAAGCGATCGGTGAGGTGCATCCCAATCTCGCCAGTGTAACACTTAGCGACAAGAGCATCGCAGTCATGCACTATCCTGAGCTTGCTATACCCATCGCCAAGAGTGGCGATTATGACATTGTCGTCTACGGCCACACCCATAAGATAGATATCAATACGGACAATTCGCTCCTGCTAAATCCAGGTGAAACTGGAGGATGGACAACTGGAAAAGCCACAGTCGCTGTTGTTGATCTGGAAGTCCAGGACGCAAAGATATATGAACTTTGACAAGACTCGTATCAATAAAAATCATGAATGATCATTTATCCGTAGAAACACCAGAACAGATCAACCTGAATTTCCAGAAAGCAGGAATCGGATCCCGTTTTTATGCTGCCTTGATAGACACAAGTTTACTCTTATTGATTGTTTTCATTGGAAGATATTTCAATGAGAAACTCATATTTGAATTGCAAGGTGTTTTTGGGAATTGGCTTGCTGCGATTGGTGGCATCGTTGTCTTTGCACTTTTTTGGGGTTACTATATGGCGTTTGAGATCATTACAAATGGTCAATCACCCGGAAAACGGTTACTCGGATTAAGGGTGATGAAAGTCGGTGGGTATCCCATCAGTTTCGCAGATTCCGCCATCCGCAACTTAGTCAGAATCGTTGATTTTCTACCATTCTGTTATTGTATAGGGATGACCACTATGCTGATAAATGGCAACTGGCAACGATTAGGTGACTTGGCGGCAGGCACACTTGTGGTAAAAACATCAAGAAAAAAAATCACACTCACTGATGCTGGCACAAAAGAAGTCGTACCAGATATCAACATTTCCCCCCAAGAATTTCTCTATGTTGAATGGATACAACCTGATCTCATCACGGATACGGAGTTAAGTATGATACGGGAGTATCTTTCACGTCGTTCTGCACTTTCAGTCACACGAAAGATTGAGCTGGCAGAGACGATCGGTAGTCCCATCGTTGAAAAGATGGGAGGCGACAGTTCTATCCTATACGACAAATTCTTAGAGGAAGTTTACGCACTAAAAACATCAGAAATAACTCGTTCTGTTAGTGAGAAAAGCATGTAGTATGATTATCAGATTTTCGGTAGAGCATTATGGAGATGAACGCGTCATCAGAAACCAAACAGTACCTTCCTATACCACGTCAGATGGGGTTTGGTGAATTTCTTGATACGACATTCAGTCTATATAGATCACATTTCCTACCTTTGCTTGTTATCGCCTCTGTATATTTTCTTTCTATAGTGATTGGGGGATCAGTCAGTTTTCTTAGGATTCCGTTAAGTCGGGGAAATTGGTTAACATTGTGGCTTCCAGTGCTGTTTGTTATCTTTAGTATATCTGTTGTTGTCGTAAGCGGACTGTTTTTTGCCACTTCCCAAGCTTATGTCCAGGGAAAAATAAGAGCAGATACCTCACTAAAACGTGGTCTACATCGTTTCTTTCCATGTTTTTTCGGTATATTGATTTATGGTTTACTGACGACTATAATATCTTCTGCCATTACACTTCCTATGGGTATGATTTTCAGTATCCCGGGAGTAGATTTTATGGGTGGTGTAATGGTATTTATACTTGGGCTGCTTTCCATATTGATTTTCTTATATGTATCAATTTATTTCTTTAGTCATTGGAGTTTCATGACCGCTGCGGTTCTCATAGAGGGAAAATCAATGCGGGAAGGGATGCGTCGCAGAAGGGGAATTGGCAAGACAGGAATCAGCACAAACTCTCTGGAAAACGATAGCGATCCTTCTGATATATTTGGCTATCGGTTTTATTTTGCGTTGTTCTTTAGGGTTATTGCTTAGTTTGATAGGCATAATTAATTTAGAAGAGTGGTCAAATAGTGTCAACACACTGTTTTTTCCACAATTTCCAATTTTTCGGGATTCATTTGATCTTTCAAACGTAGTTTTGTATCTGACGCATGTAAGCGTTGATACCATTACGATGCCGATCTGGATTATTGGTGTGACGCTTATATATTTCAATCAGCGTATACGTAAAGAAGGTTTTGATATTGAGATGATGACACTTCGTCAAGAGGTATAGAAATAATGAATTCATTAGCAAATAGAAGCATCGTCGGGGTGACAGAATTTTTTAGCAGGATCCTAAGGTTCTATTTGAACCATTTCGGATTGTTTTGGAAAGTGATGATACCGCTAATCCTTCTGTGCTTTCTCATTGATGTCGCGGCAATTCTCTACCATTATAACTTTATTGCCGCACCTTTTTGGACTCTCGATACATCGGGTGGTTTTTCTGTGACACATAATCTTACACCAGAAGAAAATACGGTGAAAATGTCAATGCAATATTCGTCCTTCATTGCATTTTTCCTCTGGTTTGCTATGTGTCCTCTCGTTCTCACAGTTTACAGACTACGTCGTGGTGTGGATGTTTCATTACAAGATGTCTGGAAACATACCTTGCAAAGATCCTTATCAATTATTGGGATGTCTTTGCTATTAGTTGTGTTGTTCCTTTTTCTTATTTTTCTGACTTTACTGATTTCTCAGTTCGTAACATTCTCAGTTAAATTTCCACTCCTACCTTTTCTGACCACACTTGTAACTTTAGGTGTCATCGTTTACTTTGCTGTGAGATGGAGTCTGCTAAACCAATGCATAATCATTGAAAATCTATCGGTAATTCGGGCATACCGTAGAAGTTTTGAACTTGTCAAAGGTAGAATGGTTATTTTCTTTGTAAGGTATCTTCTACTTCTGTGGGGTTCTTGTGTAATTATTGGTTTGGTCTTTGCTCTAACGTTCTTGATGCTTTCTACTATAGCACCTGAACTAAAACCGATACAAGAAAAGTTGTTGTCTACAGAAATCTATAATATCTTGGTAGGGATAGATGGTGCATGGCAGCATAATGATTTCTTAATAGAAATTGGGAATATAGAAGCGACTTTATCAACAGTGCCTGCTTTTTGGGTCATTATGGTCATACTGATACAAAAAATAATCCTCTATGCGGTTTTCACACCTATGTGGGCAATCTTGACAACACAACTATATATGGAACAGACTGAAGGTTTGGCTGTGTGAGTAGATACGTTTTTTTCTTATAGTAAATGTCGATTTCTTTTTTTCAATTATTATACATTGTACTTTACCATTTCAGAGTTGATATTCTGTAGTGCATCTTGGATTTCTAAGGTTACTTCTGCATCATTTTCCAATTGTAAATGCGTTTCCAGCACTTGTTCGGCTTGCTTTCCGCCAATTTTACCTAATGCCCAGGCTGCATGACCGCGAATTAGGGGTTCGTCATCTACTAAGGCTTTTTTGAGTGCTGGCACGGCAGCACGTGATCCCCAATTTCCTATGGCAACGATGACGTTTCGTAAGAACCCTCTCCGCTTTGCACGTTTGATAGGACTCCCTCTATACTTTTCACTAAACTCAGCTTGTGTCATGTTGACAAGTGACAGTAATTCAGGTGCAAGGTTGCCATCTCGCGGTAGAAATGCCGGTTCATCTGTTGACACTGCCTTGCTGTTCCACGGACATACCTCTTGGCAGATATCGCAACCGAAAATCAGATTATCCATTTTAGAGCGGAGTTCCTTCGGTATGCTGTCCTTCAGTTCAATTGTCAGATATGAGATACATAGCCTGGAATCTAGCACATTCGGTTCAATGAACGCGTCTGTTGGACACGCCTCAAGACACTTGGTGCATGTACCACAACTGCCACGTAAGGTCTCCGTCTCAGGTTCTAAATCTATACTGACAAGGATTTCAGCGAGAAAATACCATGACCCTGAACGCCAGTTAATCAGATTGGTATTCTTCCCGATCCACCCAAGTTTGGCTTTTTGCGCATATTCCCTTTCTAAGACCGGACCCGAATCAACAAAGACACGACTTTTCAGGTGGGTTTCCCCAGCGGTTTTGATGAAATCAACAAGGTCTAAAAGACGTTCACGGATAACATCGTGGTAATCATCCCCCCAAGCATACCGTGAAATCTGCCCCCGGCTTGGATCCTCGGCGAGTGCTTCTGGTGTATCAATCGTGTAATAGTTCATCGCAAGGCTTATGATAGATTTAGCCTCTTGTAGGAGTTTACGCGTGTCTTCTTTAAGAGGTAGGTGTCTTTCAAGGTATCCCATTTTACCGGCATATCCATTTTCAATCCATTCCCGGTAACGTTCTATAGTTTGACTCTGTTCGGCTGGTGTAATACCGACAAGTTCAAATCCGAGTTCGTGTGCACGCTTCTGAATTTGTTGGGATAGTGTGTTTTCCATGGTTCTCTATTTGGAGTTATTGGGAATTGTTCAATAGAGAAGTTCAATCAATAATGGGGCGATCAGATTTATATGTTACTTTACACCACGTGGGTATGAACCGAGGATTTTCACATTACGACACATATCATCAAGGGATTCAAGTGCAAGACGCATATTCTCATCGTCAATATGTCCATCAATATCAGCGAAAAAGATGTATTCCCACGGTTTGGTCCGTGAGGGGAGCGATTCTATGTAGCTCAAGTTTAATTGATGTTTGTCCAATATTTCCAAGATTTCATACAATGCACCGATTTTGTCTTTGATTGCAAAGAAGATAGATGTACAATCGTTCCCGCTTTTGCCAACCCTTTGGTTTCCAATGACAAAAAATCGGGTTGTGTTATCTGGTTCATCCATTATGGAATCTGCTATGATTGGTACCTCATAGATTTCACTTGCCAGGCTACTGGCAATAGCAGCTGAATTGGGTTCATCTGCTGCGCGTTGTGCAGCATCAGACGTACTGACAACTTCAATCTGCTCCACTGATTTCAAGAATTTATTCAACCATATTCTACATTGGGCAAAAGGTTGCCTGTGTGAGTAGACGCGTTCAATCTTAGAGAGTGGATACTTTGAGATGAGATTATGTCTGATGGGTTGATATATTTCCGCGCATATATTCAGACGTGTGTGTAAGAAACGTTCCAAAACATCCCTGACAGTGCCGTAAACAGAATTTTCGATGGCGACCACACCAAAATCAGTACGTTCTGTTTCAACTTCTGTAAAGATATCAGTCTGCGGTATGATGGGAATCATTTCTGCCTTAGGTCCGAAAAAGGATCTACTTGCCGTGTGTCCGAAACTCCCCGGTGGACCGAGAAAAGCGATTCGGTTTTTTGGTATTTGCGCGTTTCGTGATGCTGAAAAGATTTCCGCCCAGATTTTCTCTATAGCGTCTTCAGGATATATACCGAAATTCTCTTTTTTTATACGCGTTATGATTTCGTACTCACGATGCGGCACATGGATTTCCGATCCCATATCTGCTTTTAAGCTACCTACTTGCTTCGAGAGCTCGGCACGTTCTTGCAGTAGTTTTAGAATTTTGTCATCAATATGATTTATTTGATCGCGTAATTTTTTTAGTTTCAAAGAGTGATCTCCGACGAAATGTTCAAAGCAATTCGCGCATCATGTTGCTTCTAATGGCACGATGATTTAAAGATTTAATTCATATCTATAATGAAGATTAAATAAATACTCAGGTAATCCAATCCACCAAAAGGATCGTAGGGGCTGGGTTCCCTAGACCGCATATTACCCGATTTAAATCTTAATCTTCATACATATATTGTAGCACATCTTCCAATTTGAGAAAAACAAAAACAAAGGATACAGCACTAATGTTCCAATGACTGAATTATTGTTGCACTACCGATCCCGTATCTGGACGTCGGAATTGTAGGTCCTTATAGGGTTTACCGTGTTCATCTGTGATACGCAGGTAGAATCCCCAACCACCTGACTCTTCACATACTTTGACAAGTAGACTGTTTGTGCCTTGCTTGAGAGTCACAGGAAAAACATATCGATCAATTTCTGTCGGATGTGAAGTTCGTCTTGCGTATACCTTTGCACCATTAAGCCAGACTTTTCCCTGATCATCACTATCGAATCGGAATTGGACTTTACGCGCATCTGGTGAAACGATAGTTGTGAAAGCATAAGCTGTCTCCCAATCGCGCCCTTCTCCCATATTGATAAAACCATCCAACTTGTCATCTGGTAGATTCTTCCAACTGATCTTCTTATTATCCGCATCATACTTTTTGTTCATGTCTACTTGTGTGATGTCTTCTTGAATATATGC
Source organism: Candidatus Poribacteria bacterium (assembly GCA_012267415.1). Lineage (GTDB taxonomy): Bacteria > Poribacteria > WGA-4E > WGA-4E > WGA-3G > MSPOR6. The sequence goes on from JAAXGN010000016.1 coordinate 59,645, forward strand.
AGTATCGTGACCTATTCCGCGGATATTGTCAAAAGGACCGAGGTATAACCATGCATCTTCAGTGATGAAACCGGTATTTTGAATATACGTTCTTGCCTTATCCTGCATGTCATTTTTTACGCAGTAATCCGCCAGCAGTAGACTAAGATTGAGTTGAACGATTAAGTTATCAGGTATAACATTTACGAGTTCGTTTAGCATTTCAACGTAAGTCTCTTTATCTTCTATTTTTTCGCCGTAATTAAAAATCCATGAGAAGAATTTGCGTTGAAAAGACCCGGATTTCAAGATATTTAACCCTCTTTTGAATTCTTCAAGTGCTATGTCATTTTGTCCATCTGCAAGATAGGCATATCCTAATGTTAGTATATTCGTATAATTACTATTGTGTTGGACAGCACGTTTTGCAACTTCTATTGCTTCTATTGGAAAAATTTCTTTTTTTATCAGTTCTTCGGCAAAATCTTGATAACCGGAGCCTTGCTGGTTTAACTGTCGTCTTCGGAGTTCAATCCACTGCGTATAAGCGTGATCAGACTTTTCAGTATCTCCGACACTTCGGTATACATCTCCTAACAGTTGATATAGCATTACACTGTTTTTCTGTCTCTGCTTAAGTTGTTCAAGGATTGCAATTCCCTTGTCTTGATCCTTCCTATTTTCGTAAAATGACCAGATGGCTTGAATCGCGTCATCGTGATTACGTTGTGTGAGTGGCGCATCCAGAGCTCGGAGATATACCTCCTCTGCCTTTGATGATTGACCACTTCTGTCATAAGTTTCTGCCAATAAGTCGTATAGTTCATAAGAAGTAGGATCAAGCTTAACTGCTTTTTCATAAGCAGCAGATGCTTTCGTAAGTTGTGCACTCTTGGCACTCTCGAAAATAGGACGTGAATAAGACGTAAATTTGGCGTTTCCGATTATTTTACCATGATTTTTATGGGATGTAGCGTCAAGTACCATGTCATCCGTAGCATCATTGAATTTCCAATAAGCGACTAACCCTTGTTCATCTCCCTTCAATTCTGTATTCATATCAGAACGGATCTGATTTCCTCTACGTGCAATATTCCAGATTCGCACATCATCAATGAGTCCAACGAAGGGTGATTGTGTAGGTCTTTCTATTTCATGTGTCCATCCAATGCGTAAAGGTAAATGACTTTCATAGAAATTCTGTTGTCCACTCAAGGTATTGTTCCCCAATTCAATCCCATTGACATAGAGTTTGATAGTATTCCGTGTCGCATCAATAACACCAGCAATGTGATACCATTGGTTTAGTTGAATGGTACCAGCATCTGTATAGAATTGCCTTTGGCTGCGACCACTTGGAGCAGAAGCGATCTGTATTTTTCCTTGCTCTTGAAGTAAAAAGGCATAACTTCGGTTGCTCAAATTTGATTTTCGCTCGTCTCCTTTAAATATTATCGGTGCATATCTATTCGGAAATGCAGTGGGTTTCATCCAGAAGGAAATTGTTGCCTGTCGTGTGATTCTTCTCAATGAGTCACTATTTTCTACTTCTACATAATTTGCATTACCATCAAGTTGCAAGGCGGTGTTTTCATATACTTGTCCAGTTAGGCTTCGCTGTAACCTCTCCTTTTTATAGAGATCACCCAGTTTCTTTTGCCATCTGACATCATTAGGTTGGAGTTGACTCAACTTTTCGTAATGTGTAATTGATTCTTCAGGCTTATCTGCCTTTTCGTAAGTTTGTGCAAGTGTCAAACGAACTTCTGGGTCATCAGGATATTCCTGAACCTGTTTCAGCAGTTTCGGTATCTGTTTATCGTAAAGTTTACCCAACTTTGATGCGCTTTCAATCGCTCTCCTTGCTTCGTCTCTACGCCAACCACTTCCTGGGAGATTTACGAGTTGCTGATAAGCATATACTGCTTCCTCATATCGTTTTGCAGCGAGGTAACTCTTTGCCAGCAGTTCATAGGTAGATTCATCGGGTGAACTTGTACTTTCACCGATTGCAGCATAAACAAGTTTTATAGCCGAGTCGTACAATCTTCCGTTATAGCAGATATCCCCGAGCTCTCTAAGGAAAAACGCACTGCTTTTTCTATAACTAACAGAGAGAGCACTTTCACCTTGGCGTAACATCTGTTCAGCTAAATCGGATTGTCCATCTCTATTATATGCTGCAGCAGTCCAGTAATAGCTTTTGACGTTATCAGGTTGTAACGTGATGATTGCTTGATACATCTCAGCTGTTTTTTTATGGTCATTCGCTTTTTTGTAAGCGTCTGCAAGCATTTCCATACTATTTATATTTTTCGGATCGTTCTCAAGTTTTGTCTTATAGATAGTTATTAGAACATCAAGTTTGCTTGCACTATTATAGGCATTAATTAATCTATCGCGTGCTCTTTGTTCAGCATTGTATACTCCCATTGAGAATGCAAGCAGGTCATGCATTTCAATGGCAGCCTTATCATTCCCAATTTTTGGATACATATCAAGCAAGTATTCATAGATGTTTTCCCGTTCAAAACTATCGGTAGTCATCTCAAGAGCTTTTTCATAAGTAGTGCTTGCTTCGGTAAGTTTTCCATCTTCTCTTAACTGATCCGCACGTGCCCTTTGTTGTGCGTACGTAAGTACGTTGTCCTTTTCCACCTTTTGTTCAGTGTCTTCACTGTTTTTCTCACTTTCAGTAAGCTTTAATAACTCTTCTTCAATATCCTGTCGCTCCCATTCTGATCCCGTGTACCGGATTGCTTCTTGGTATGCCATCTTAGCAGCATCCACATCCTCTTTACGCAGATAGAGTGTAGCCATTTCTTGGTAGAGTTCGGCATTGCCAGGGTTAATTTCAACTGCTTTTTTGTATGCAGTGATAGCATCATCGGTCCGATCCGCATCGGCATAGAGTTTTGCAATACGGATGTAATTGACACTGTTGTCGGCATCACGGTCGATGTAGTGTTGTGCTATTTCGATTGCTTTGTTAATATTACCTGCTTTCTGATAGGTACGGACAAGTCCATCTTGAAACTTTGAGTTTCCCGGATCTTCAGCAAGGAGTGATTCCCATGTTGCAACAGCATTATCGTATCGGTTTTGGGTCGTATATATTGAAGCAAGTTGTGCCCGAGATTCGAAGTCTTCTGGCATGATTTCTTGGAGATGTGTGTAGAAGGTTATTGCTTTTTTTCTATCTCCGCGTCGCGCGAAATCTTTCGCCAAAGTTCGCAACGTGCCGATGTCCATCGCTTGTATTTTATCCTTCAGTTGGGTTGAATTGTTGAAATCAGTGCGACGTCTTTTGATTGCTACCACTTGTTCTTCTGCTTGCCTGCGATAGTATGATTGAACAGACAGGTCGTTAACGATTTGGTTAAAAATCGGTTCAGCCTCATCCCACATTTGGTTCTGCATATAAATCGAACCCAAATCCATCAGGTCATCAAAATCGTTCCTATATTGCAACTTGAGTCTGCCCATTTTACGATATGCCTCTTGTGCTTTCTCTGTTTCCCCCTTTAGTCCGTATATCATGCCGAGTCTATTGTATACCGTCCAAGCCCAATATCCTTGTTGGTTTGGCACAATGTTTTCAAGAATCTGCAATTCTCGTTCTCGCATCCCTGCAAGTCGATAAGCATCCGCCAAACGTGTAAGGGCACCACTATTTAAAGTATTGAACGTGTCCGCATCAAGAAGTTGCATGGTGAGTTTATCTGCACCTTCCCAGTCATTCGCTGCAATTTTCATTGTAGCAATGAGATATCGTAAGTTATTATCCGATGGCTTTGCTGCGAGTTTTGTTTCATATTCCTTGATGAATTCCGCCAATCCACCGTATAATTTATAGTAACGTATCAATATTGATAGTGTCGTTTCTTGCCAATACAATGTTTCCTCGGTTTTCAGTAAATTCCTGAGTATCTGAATTGCTTTCTCATATTCACCTATATCGGTATATGCACCAGCCATGTTTCGAATATAGTATGTGTCACTCGGTTGTGCTTCAATCAACTTTTCATATATTTCTATAGCAGCTTTATGATTGTTTGTATCCCTAAGTTCAGTGGCTACATCTCGTGCTAATTCGTTATTATAATCACGTCCAATGGATGGCGTTATCATATCTTTGGATAGAGAGACGAGTTCGTCAACTCTCTTTGCCCTAAAAAAGGTTTCAATTACATCCCACGTATCGTACCCAAGTATACTTGGATTGTCTTGGAGCAGTTTCGTATATTGCGGAATAGCATCCTCATATTTTCCACTTCGGTACAACAAACTTGCGTAACGTTTGCGCGTATCAGTGTCTTTAGGTCGTAAAGTGAGTGCAGTCTTGAATGCTGCTGATGCCTTTTCAATCTGTTCTGTTCCTTCATAGAAGGCTGCCAAATCTAATTGTGCCTTATGTGAATCCGGGTTCTTTCGCGCAGCTTCAGTTAATTGTATTTCATGATCTTTAATGGATTTTGAATGACTCGTTAGATGTGTGGCTTGTTGAAGTTTCCAAGAAGATAGTGTTCTACCGTATCGGTCGCGTCGGTTTGCAAATCGTAGTGCCCTTTCTGCGATCATCGCGGCATCCTGTCCTCTACCGAGATTTTCCAAATGACGACTTATATCCATCAGAAAACTTGCATCTTGCACCCCCATAGCAAGTTTCACTGTTTTATTCATAATAGCAGTAGCATATTGTGTATAACCGGCATTTTGAAGTTGCTGCGAAAAAGTGTAAAGTTCACGAGCACTGCTTGGTGTATTCAGGAGTTTTACTGCCAGATCACGTACTACGACACTGTTACCTGTCTGCATAGCCAGTTTTAACGTCAGTTCGTAGTATTTTGAGCGATTCCTCGGATCACTTATTGTGAGTTCTTCAAGTAGTTTGATTGTTCCAGCATGTTGTCCTGATTGAATTGCTAAGAACACTGAATTAAGTTTGAGGGATTGGTCATGTGGGAATTCATTTTGGAGCGAAACGAGTATTTCTTGTGCTTTTTCGCGCTGTCCATTCCACCAGTAGCAGTAGCTAAGTGCTAATCCAGGGAAGATTCTATCTCTACCATCCGTAGCATCAAAAGCAGTCTGCAATTTTTCGTATAGTACCATCTGTTGATTATTCATCCATAATTGGCGTGCAAAAGATTTTAGATACCACAATCGGTTTCCCTTGTAATAGATTGTGCTTGTAGGAAAAATTGTTTGAATAGATGAACTACTTGAAGAGGAGGTGCTTAATGATAATGATGGAACTCGTTGTGTGTTAATCACTTCAGGACGGGTCTTCTCAAGGTAAGTCCAGAAGAGATTTACAGCCTTGTCATACTGTCCAAGCTTTAGGTAGGCATGGGTAACCTTACTATAAATGTATCTATACGTTGACTGTTGTGTTTGCGTAGGAATAGGTAACTTTGCGATGAATCGTTCTGCTGCGTCATTTTTCTTCATGAGAACGAGTGTCTCTATAAGTGCATCAACAGTGTCAAGGTTCATGCCACTTGTATCTTCAATTTCACTTATCAGTTTCTCTGCTTCAGCCTTTTCCCCATCAAGGTAGCGTTTCTGAATGTAATGAAATGTGAACCAAAGACGCAGCTCTTCAGTTAAGTCTATGCTGTCATTTAGATATTGCTCTAATGTTTCAGAAGTATCGTCTCTTTGAATTGCGTTTCTTAATCTAATGGCTTGGTAAGTGGTATCCTTAGGAGATGCAGCGATTAATTTCTTGATAATTTCATCTGTTTTCTCTGTGTTTTCTGTTAAGGAATAGATTTGCGCTAAGGTTTCAAGTGTCTTGATGTCCTTTGGGTTTTTATTCAGGTTGGTTTCATACTGCTGGATGAATTCATTTAGTTTGCCTTGTTGTTGTGATATTGTCACTAAATGTACAAGTGCGCCTGCTTGTGCTTCGTCAAAGTTATTCGGCATCCATCCTTGAACATTACCGCCACTGTATGATTGATCCTGAATCTCGTAAAGAAGGTCGTCTGCAAGATCGAATTTTCTGGTATTTATACCGGGTGGATCATAGTTATAACGTCTGTATGTATCTTGTTTCTTATTTGCGGTTTCCTGTGGTTTTGGCATCTCTAAGATACGTTGGAAATGCGTCCGTGCGCGTTCATACTCGTTCATTCTCACTAATACCACACCGAGTTGGAAGAGTGCTATATGTGCATCTGTGCCAGTAATTTTCTCAGCTGCGCGATCAAGGACAAGAAGTGCTTCGTCAAGATGTGCATGCCGAATCAGCAAAATAGCGAGTTTTACCTCTGCCTCAAGTGTCTGGTTTTTCGCATGAAGCAGTTTTGTCCATGCCTGAATAGCCTCCTGCTCGCGTCCAGCATCAAATAACAACTCACCGAGTTTTCGCTGGTGGATTGGGTCCGGATGTGCTTTAACGAGGCGTTCTTGATAGGTTAAAGCATCTTGGTTGTCCCCAAGGTCAAGGCTAATGTTCACAAGTTGTGACAACAGGTCAGGATTATCGTTTTGCCTATCTAATGCACGTGCAAGTTGAAATCTTGCCTTTGGCAGATCCCCTTCCATACGGTGGAGTTCAGCAAGTGCCAAAACAGGGGCAACATCAGATGCGTTTGATTTTGACAACTGTTTTAGTTTTTCCGCAAACGCAGCCCCCTGTCCTAAGTCGTAATATGTATCGGAAAGTGGTTTGACGAAAGTGAGTCTATCACTGACAGAATCGCTTAATTCCCAGCATCGCCAATACTGTGCAAGTGCTTGCCTCGGTTTTTCTGCGAGTTTGTAAACCGCTGCTAACTCAGAACGAATATCTATTGCATCCGGACGTAGACGAATCGCCTGTTTGAGACTATCTATAGCACTATCATAATTGGCAGACTGTTTTGCAATTTCAGCAAGCATCTTATGTCCTTCTGGGTTGCGTGGACTGTGCGCGATGACTTGCTTTGCTGATGCAGTAGCAGCTTCAAAATCCATCACATGCAAATGAGATTGCGCAATATGTGTATAGTATTCGCGGGCATTGGCACTGTCGATTTGTATGAGATGCATGTAGATAGCATTCGCATCATCACGTCTGTTTTGCTTGATATATACCTCAGCAAGCCATCTATTGACAATTACATCATCAGGTTTGTGTTCTTTTGCTTTCAAAAGGACTTCCAAAGCATAAGTGACATTACCCAACTTAAGATACATCTTTGCGAGGCGTTTCTGTTGTGTGAATATCTCTGTATCTGTCAGTCCAGATTCTGCAAGTTCTACCTCCACTGCCTCGATTTTTTCCAATAGTGTTCCTTGTCTACGATAGAGTTCAATACGTTGGTTGTCCATTTCTTCGGCAAAGAATGCGTTCGGTGCAAGTTTTGCTGCTTCGGTAAACGCTTTCTGTGCCGCCTCAAATTCCCCAGTTTTCATAAGTCGTTGTGCCAACTCCTTACGGTATTCGTAGACATTAGGTTTCAATTCTACAGCTTTTCGACTGGCGGTTATTGCTTCGGTATGAAAGTTTTTTGTGCTGAGTAGTTTTGCAAGTCTTTCATAATTTTCGGCAATCCCCAAGTTAGATGCCACCATCATATTCCAGGTTTCTATTGCTTTGTCACGACTTCCTTGACGCAGATAGAATTCTCCAAAATACGCAATGTAGTCGAGATTATTTGGTGCAAGGGATATCGCTTTTTGATATGCTGCGATTGCATCTTCAATCCATTCATTCCCTGTGTATATTGCTGCAAGAATTAGATATGTACTGGCACTGTTCGGATCATGATCAATCATCTGTTGATACGTTCTCCTTGCGCTGTCTTCATCATCCAATTGTATATACAACTCACCGAGTTCACGATAGATTCCAAAATTGTCCGGATCTTGTTCACTCAGTACTTCATATTCAGCTGCAGCTTCAGCAAACTTTTCATCGTTGCGGAGTGCAGCGATAAGATTTAGGCGGAGCGTAGAATCTGTTGGTGCAAGTTCTAAACCTTTCCGATATACGTTTATCCCTTCTTCAGTTTGTTGGTTTTCAATATACGCTGCAGCTAACAAACCGAGTAGTTCCGGTTCATTTGGCGTTGTTTCGAGTTTCTGTTGGTAGTATTTAATCAAGCCTTGCCAATCGCTATCAGCGGAGAATATACCGATGATACGATGTTGAAGGTCTTTCCGCAACCAGTTGCCGGGAACTGTTAAGGAGAGTGCTGTATCATAACTTTGAATGGCTTTCTGATAATCACCTTTTATTTCATAGATATTGCCAATTTCTCTTTGACTTAAACACTTTCGGTAAGGATCATCCGTTTTGAGTTGTATTATCGCTTGATGCTGTGTGATTGCTTGCTCGTATAGTTCCTGTTCTATGAATAGATCGGCAAGTTCAGTACGGGCAAAGATATTTTGTGGATCAATTTCAGCGATCTTTATCCATGCTGTGATTGCTTCATCAACCCTATCTCGTCTGAAGTAACTTCTGCCAAGAGCTTTATAGATGGCAGTCATTTCTTCGGGGGTAGCGTCTTGCGTCTTCTCAGCAAACGCTGCAGACTGTTTCAAAGAATTGATGGCATTCTCATGCTGTAGTAATGAAGCAAACGCTTGTCCGAGAGCAAAATGCGTATAGTAATGGCCTGGTGCAAGTTCAACAGCACGTTTGTATGTATTGACAGCTTCTGTATCTCTTCCAAGCCGTTTGTAGATATGTCCTAAGATAAGTTGCAGGTTTGGTTCATTCGGATTGGCTTCTGCTTCTGCTTGATAATCTGAAACCATTGCATCTAAACCAGCATCTTCCAGATAGAACTGATAAAGCCGGTCGAATGTACTCCCCTCTTTTGGCTTACGTTTAAGCATCAACTTGTAACGTTCTATTATCTGTTCATCGTTAGACACATCCTGTGCAAAGATGGTAGGGTTGTCACACAATAAAAAGACTAACAAACATAATATACACAGAAAGATAAAGTTGTTTTGTTGTCTATACATAAAATGATCCTCTTATGTAAATCCTTATACCAAATTAACAGGATATATCTTGTTTTATTGAAGATCGGTGCGATTAGGAAATCGCACCTACCGCTCTGAATCGCGTTAATCTGGTATTATACAATATCACGGTATCGGGCAGACAATTGCCTACCGGATACCGTGATTTTGTGCTGTTATGTAGCATGATATTCTAACTATTCAATTCTCTCATGGCAGCAATCATCTCTTCATCCGATGGATTGTTCTTTACCATTTCAACAAAGTCGTCAGCAGATATGTCATGTTCCTCCAGGAACATTTTATCTTGCGGTCACGGATATATGTATTCACCGATGATGCCTTGCAGTTTTGCGCTTGCTTTATCTGAGATTCTGGCTAACCAAGGGATTCCACCGATGATCATATCGCGATGTCGTGGTTTCCAATCAAGTGACATGTGTTTCACCTCCTTTTATAAATTCAAGGTCTCCATGTCTATTCCTTACTACTTTCTTGAAGTTGTTTTAATGTTTGCTCTAAACGTTCAAGATGTCGTCCGTATTCCGTCCAATTGCCGTTGCGTTGTGCGTTTTGAGCGTTGGTAAAGTGGGTATTTGCCTGTTCAATTAACGCCTGCAGTGAACCATCGCCAGTAGGGAGGGCAGAGGAATCTGTAGTATCTTCAGATGTAACATCTACAGACGTGGTTTGAACACCCATGTCACCTCCGAACATTTTTATGAGTGCTTCGTTGAGACTTGCACCCCAGACGACCTTATTTCCATATCCGATAACGACCCGTCGCAATTCAGGAATAGCAGTCTTTTCATCTTCAGCTTGGATATAGATTGGTTCAACATAGAGTAGAGAGCCGTTCATGGGTAAAATAAGCAGATTTCCCCGCAGGACACGCGAACCTTGCGTATTCCAAAGGCTAATCTGTTGTGCGATCTCTGGTTCTTGACTGATGAAGTTTTCAACCTGCATGGGACCTGCGACCTGTTTTCCTTTTGGGAAACGATAGACGAGGAGCTGGCCGTATTGCGGTAGGTCGCATCGTGCTGCGATCCAGGCAGTTAGATTCGGTTTGTTGTATGGCACATAAGGTAACATCAACATAAATTCAGCTTTTTCTTGTCCTGGTAACTTTATAACGACATAATAGGGTTCAACAGGTTGTCCATCTACACCTGATCTTTGAATAGGTTGCTGTTGTTGTGTTGCACCAAAACGTTGTGTCGGTTGTGTTGTCTGGACTGGACTTGTTTGAGCATCTGTATGATCATAAAGTTCCTTGCCGATTTCCCATCTATCCTCAGCAGCATAAAATGTAACTGGATCTTTCATGTGGTAATCTTCGTATACGCGTGCTTGTATAAGGAACATTGTTGTTGGGTATCGTATATGTGCTTTAAGGTCTTCAGGCATTTCGGAGAAGGGTTTGAATAGGTCAGGAAAGATTTTTCGGTAACATTCCGCTATCGGGTCATTTTCCCGTTCTACCAGATAGAAATCAACGGTGCCATCATAAGCGTCGACCACTACCTTGACAGAGTTTCGGATGTAGTTTCCCCAAGGTCCAGTGTTTCGTTTATCCTTAACGAAGTTTCTCATAGAAACAGCATAAGGATAACGGTGTGTGATAGTATAAGCATCAATCATCCATACAATTCTTCCGTTATGAATTATGATGTAAGGATCGCCATCATATTGTAAGAAGGGTGCGATTTTCTGAACACGTTGATTGATATTACGATTATATAGGATTTTGCTGTTGCTTTCTGAATCAATCTCCCCTGGTAATACAAAGTTTATCTGGTTATCAAATTTGAGCATATAGAGAAGTTTCCGCCAGAAAGAGGTTATTTGTACGCCGCCCTTTCCTTTATATGCGTATTCGGCGTATTGTTGCCCCTCAATCGGATAATCAAATTCAAGTGGTCCTTTACTACGGTCAGGGTGTACGATTACATATCGGTTTGTCCGTTCACCATAGTAGATGCGAGGACCAGGTATTTCTGCAAACCTATGTTGCCACTGCGTATCGTACACGGAGGGTAGTTCTTTGATGTACATATTCGGTTTGCCGTTGTTAATTTCATTCACAGGACTAACAACAGCACCGTAACCGTGTGTATAGACATAGGTTTCCTTATACCAATCATTTCGACTGTCTATAGGGAGTTCATCAATATTCAGTTCCCGTCCTGACAACATCACCTGTCTAATTTCATCATCAACGATGTATCTGTCGATGTCAACATCCACGAAGTCGTATTGCGTTCGCAGTTCCTGTAGTTGTCGAAACGTTCGGCGTAAAGGTCGCCAATCCCATAGACGTATGCTATTGAAAACAGGTGCGTTTTCTTCACTTGTGATGTCTTCGTAATTAATTTCTTCTGTCAGCGGATATTCCTCTACTAATACCTTGTTTTCCGCTAAGCCGTAAGCTTGTAACGTTGCCCTGATGTTGTAATTGATATACTGTGTCTCTAATACCTGCTTATTCGGTTCAACACGCCATTTCTGTATAATCTGTGGATATAGATTACCGAGAAGTCCTGCGACGATGAAAAAGATCAATCCCCCAAAAGCAAAAGTGTTCTTACGGATAAAGATGCTGACGATAAAAATAAGAGCAACCAATACTGTAATGAACAGCATTATCCACAGTACAGGGAGTCGTGCGTTTATTGCAGCGTATCCGCCACCGCCACGGACGACATCATTCGTTCCATAGAGAAGGTCGTACATGACAAATTGGTAATTCCATGCTCGGAAGAGTAAAGTAATGCCAACGAGAATAAATAGATGTGCCTTCACCTTAAATGGTGGCTGAAATCGGAATTGGCTTGTATCTCCTGTAATCAATCCGTGAAAAAAGTAGATAAGAATTGCGAAAATCGTTACCAGCATGAACATACCAAAAAATGTCCCGCATATATACCGCAACATCGGCATTTTGAATATGTAATAGGAGACATCTTTGTCGAAAATTGGGTCTCGTGCCAGTGATGTAAAGAATGCCTTCTGTCCCGACTCAATTTGCACCGGTGTGTTTAGACGTAATCCGATAGGTATCTCTACTGCTTTACCGTCCTCTGTTCTTTGCTCTTTTAGAATACTCTCAACTTGTGCCGTTTGTTCGTTCCCATCAACATTAATTGTTATCTCATCACCGATCTGGATTTTTTTCGCGTTTAATTCTAATGTTGAAACGGGAAGATCGGCTGAGTTTATACCTTCACCTACGGCGATGGGTGTTGCAGCCTGAAAGTTTAAGGTATCCGCGTGAGTATATCGTAAATAGACTTCCCATCTGTCAGTTGCAGTATATCCCATTAACACACTAAATAGGACTGCAAGCACCGTGAGTCCGCCATAGATCATCTTGCGAGTGTTGGTTTCTCCACCCGTGAATTCAGTGCCACCTAAGAAAGCAGGACTGAGGTGTGCTGGTGTGAACTTATAAACGATGTATAAATTCGCTAAGAGAACGATTAGATAGACTAACCCTACGATAACGCCAACGAATATCTTAGTGGTGAGTATTTTGGTGTAGACGCTGAGGTATCCCACCATGCCGAACCATAATATATCAGGGTAGATATTGACCCATGCGGCAATAATCCCTGCAATTACGGCTAAAACGGCGACAATTATGATAAACTTCTTTACCCGTGGTTCCATTATTTCTCCTTATTTGAATTCTTTCTATTGACATTATATCTTACTATTGTTAAAACGCTTGCCCTAAACCGAAGTGATATTTGACTCCGGGTTTGATGCTAGCTAAATCGGTGTGGCGTGCGGCAGCGAAATCTACAGAGAATAAACCGAGACGTAGCCGTAGCCCAAGACCGATTGATCCTTGTATATCTGCCAGACGATAACGTCTACCCTCACGACGTATGATTCTAAAAGGATTCTCTGAACTGTATAACTCATCTGTCCACGTTCCGCCAATATCCATAAACAGAACACCGCCAATGCCACCAATTGACCAACGGAAGGGCCAACCGAAATAGAGAACATCTATGAAAGGCACACGCAGCTCAATATTGAAAAGTCCAACCCGAGAACCGACAAAGTCTTGATAATCGTATCCTCGGAGTGAGTCTATACCGCCCAGATAAAAGAGTGATTTGTCTGCGCCGAAACTACCCCCAAGTAGTAACCGAGTAGCGATCGTTGAACGTCTCCCTAAACCGATATATTTGCGAATATCAAAAATAGCATTTGTAAGTGCTAACTCGCTACCCAGAGCAGGAAATGAACGTTCTACCTCAAAACGGTAGCGTGTGCCTCTATAGGGAGCAAACTCTCGCCACATTGTATTATCACTCACGAAAGCGATGGAACCCATTGAGAGAAATCCGCGATCATAGAACTCAAAAGGATTAACCGTGGCAAAATTATAAGAGAACGGTGTCGTATACATAGAATACTGAAGGTCTAATCTGTTGTACCGATTAAAGGGATAACTGAGATAAGCACCACCACCTGTAATTCGTTGTAAAACACCAGTCTGATTCCGAAGTGAACCGAGTAGATGGTATTGATGATAGTTGTAGGCAACTACCCCGATATCAGCTCGATTCGTTAAGTATCCGTACTGTGCAATAAAATCTGGGACGAGATACCCACCTGACTGATTTATGACGCTGAGTTCAACACGATGATTACCTAACATATCACTGGCACTCATCTGAATTTGACTACGTAACAGCCCATCAGCTCCGTAACTAAATTGTGGAAAAATAGCATCAAACCGGAAAGAATTGCGTGTACTGTACTTCCGTCTGGCAATTCTATAGTTTCGTTGAGAGGTATCTGAATCGATATTGATAGCAATCGGTTCTGACGTAAACTCAGGTATTTCGACTTTTTCGTTTAGTATTTTGTCTGAGTTCATCACACAGATGTCATATTTTCCATTTTGATATGCGCTAAAGAGCAATCTTTTTCCATCTGGTGAGAAACTTGGGTTGGAACACCCTGTTATTAAGTTCGTGAGACGCGTCGTCTCCCTGGTGGCGATGTGGAGTTTATATGCATCGTACACACCTGACCTGTCAGCACAAAACAGCACGGATTCTCCATCTGACATCCAAATCGGACTAATAGCATTTGAAACGTTATCTGTGAGTAATTGTTCCGTTCTTTGATCCATGTCAATAAGAACAAGTCGGTTTTTGTGTTCACGTTCTGAAGCGTAGATGATCGCATTTCTATTTGGATGCCATGATGGGTGCGTATCGTTGAAGGAATCTCTGGTCAATCTGCTAATAGATTCTGTATCAAGGTCAATGATGTAAAGGTCTGTTTGTCCTTCTTTCAGAGCAGTAAAAACGATACGGTCACCAGCCCCATTATAGCTGGGGGAGTTTGCTGAATCATAGTCGAGTTTAATGTAATGTGTGAGTTTGTGTGTGAGGATATTGACTTCAAAGAGATAATTTGCATCGTGGTGTTTACCGATGAAAGCGATGTGATCCCCGTTTGGTGCCCACGCAAGGCTTCTGTCAAAACCGCTGGAATCAGTTCTGATCTCCTCGTATTTATTACGGAAAAATCGCTTTGTAATTCTATCAAGTCTCTTACCCGTTCTTGAAGACATCAGGACAATCTCTAAAAAACCTTCATTTGCTGTAACATAAGCGACGATATCGCCACTGGGTGACCATACAGGTTTAATGTTATGGGAGAATCTGGCGTTTTCAGTAAGTTTCCGTGAAACGATATTCGGCAACTCGCGATCTTCTATGAGGGGCCAATAGCGTTTTCGCAGCATCTGTTGATAACCGACATCAAATTCTTTCAAACTGATGCCAAGTACGTTTTTAAAGACTATGTCAATATTCTTTGTTCTACTCTGTCGCAATCCCCGCAGTATCTCAGCGATTTTATCTCTTCCATAAGTCGTGACGAGATATTCAACAGCCAACTGTCCCATTTTATAGCCGAGATAAGGAGAACTCAAACGATTGAAGTTCTGCAACTCAGTTAATGGAAGTATATTATTGTTGATACTTGCATCTCGTAGCACCATTTCACCTAGCGCGTCTTTATCGTTTGCGAAGTAATCTGCCATACCTTCTATAAACCATATCGGTGGTGAATAGAGGAACTCTCCGCTATAGATACGGGCATGCGGTTTTTGATAGAGAATGTCGAACTGAAAGATGTGTATGAGTTCATGATAGATCACCTCACGAAAAGCTTCAAGTGATCCTGTGAAAGGTATAACAACCCGATGTTTAAAAAGTTCGGCAAAACCGCCGATACCTTCATGCAGTTCCTGTAGTATGATGTTAGTTTCTTGAAAATCTTTATGTGATTTGTATAAGATGAGGGGTGTTCTACTCTCAATTTCGTGCTCAAAATCCTCGCTATGTTTTTCATAAGCTTCTTCAGCGATGGCAGCCATTATCGGAACAAGTTTAGCTTCGCTTGGATAGTAGTGTATATCAAAATGTTCAGTGCGATGGATATGCCAATCAAACCTTTGTGCTGTGATTTTGTTTTTGCCGAAACCTTGTGCCCAAACGTTTGTTGAGAAGAAGATTGTTAAGATTATAATGATGAAAAATCGTGCAATTTTAATTCCCGATAAGATGTTTTTTGATAAGGTTTTTTTTTCAGTTTTCATCAGTTTCCTCTCCCGGTAGGTGCGATTTCCTTATCGCACCTACCGTTCTGGGTATTATTGATAGTGTATAAATAATTCCATCATCCACCATATTTTGACTATTTATTTTGGCGGGAATTACCGCATCAGAAATCTGTCTTCTTGTTCGTAGTGTGGAGAGATGTCTTGCGTAAATTGTGCGACAGCGCGTTTGCTGAGTTCTCTCAATGTGGTCTCTTGTGGTGCCATTTGCGAAAAGACGAAGGAACCGATAGAGTGTGCTTCCGCAGCTCTCTGTTGATAAACTTCATCCCAGATAATCTGCTCAGAGTCAACATCTACAATGATGACACGTAATGCAAGTAGATAGGTCTTTTGCATATAGTCTTGATAATCCATAACATATCGCTGTTGACTGACTGAATACCGTTCACCGTAATAACGTCTGGCTCGTGTATCCGTGTAAAAACGATAACTTCCGATAATGACTCCTTTTACTTCAAAGTATCCACCAAACTTGCTCAATCGTTCGGTATCCGCGAGTAGGTCTTCTTCAATCTCTTCACCTGTCATGATACGTTCGGTTTCCTGTTTATCAACAACCTCAAAATGTTTTTGTCGTGATAGGCCGCTTCTTAGAATCTGTGCGACATCTTTTCCTATATCAGCGGGGATTTCCCCTATCTTTGATGTGTGTTTTTCACTGATAAACGGCAGCACAGCGAAGTTCGAATATGTATTGATATCAATTTCGGATTGAACTTTTATTGGTATAGAAACGCGCGCGACTTTACTACCACAAGCACACAACGTCAAGGATATGAGCAGCAATAGACAAGGGATTGCATATTGTCCCGCATATAGCAGGTAAGACTGAGAAAGAGGTGATTGTATTTTTTTTTGCATTGTGAGGATACCAAGGTTAATCGTTTTCAGGTTCTTCTAAAGATTCATCAGATATATTCTCGCTCTCGAGTCCACTTCGGCGAATATGAAGTCGACATCTACGATAATTGATCCTGTAATATTTGCTATTCGGGTCGAGTTCAGTTGCGCGTTGATATGCTGACTTTGCCTCCGCTATTTTTCCCATCGCCTCATAACCGACGCCGAGGTTGTTATGGGCAGCAGCGTTATTTGGGTCAATACTTACCACCTGTTTCCATCGGAAAATCGCCTCATTCCAAAGACCGGCTTGTGCAGCTTTTATTGCAAACTGGTTATAGTCTTTTGTGCTTGTCACATCGTGGGATGCACAACCAATCAGGATCATAAGTATGAAGACAGAGCATAACAGAATGCTGGTATGTGTTTGTTGCATTTTTGTATCTCCTTATTCAATCAATTTTACACTAAAAATGCTTGTGCTGTCAAGGAAATATGGGAGTGTGATTTCACTTGGTATTAAACTGTGAATCTGTTATGCTTAATCAGTGGAGTGTTAGAAATAAGGAGGATTTAATGTCAAGTATAACACCAGTACGAACTGTTATTATTGGATGTGGTATGATTGCAGCAGGTGGTTACCAACCGCGTTGTCAAGCGTATCCTAATCAAATTGAATTGGTCGGTTTCTATGACCAAGATAAGGCCCGTGCAACAGCACTTGCAGAGAGAAATGGAGGTAAGGTTTATCCATCCCTTGATGCGGTTCTGAACGATTCAAATGTGGAAGCGATTGTAAATCTGACGCTACATATTTCACACTATCCTGTTTCATTAGCGGCACTGAAGGCTGGAAAACATGTCTATTCCGAAAAACCGATCTCTATCAAGACTGATGAGGCGAATGAACTTGTTGAGACTGCAGAAACAAACGGATTAAAACTGGCGTGTGCGCCATCCGCGATACTCGGTTATGTGCAACAGAACGTCTGGCAGCGGATTCGCGATGGCGAGATAGGTGATGTGATTTCTGCAATTGGGAACTTTGGCGGCCCCCTGGAGCATTGGCATCCAAGCGCAGATGCGTTCTTACAGCATGCAGGCCCCTTCAGAGATGTAGCACCTTACCCGCTAACAGCGATGACGACAATGATAGGACCCGTGAAAACAGTTCACGGATTTGCAAGGGTGGCTGTGCCGAGACGGGTGTTGACACAAGGACCGAAAATAGGTACTGAATTTGAGGTTAAGGAAAAGGATCACGGTTTTGCAGTGCTCGAATTTGATGTGCCTCAGGATGGCGGTTCACACGGATTTATTTATCACAGTTTTACCGTGACTTCTCAAATTCCACCTTACGAGATTCACGGCACAAAAGGTGGGTTTTCATTGCAGGCACATGATGATGGACGCGGTATTAAGAAGTTTACACCTCAAGCTGGATGGCAAGATGAACCATCACCTCCGAAAGCATTTACGGGATTGGATTGGGGAAAAGGTGTAGCAGATTTTGCGGATGCAATTAGGCATGATCGTAATCCAAGATGTAACGGTGCACAAGCACGTCATGTCTTGGAGGTCTGTGAACGGGTGCTTGAATCTTCTGATTTGGGTAGACCTGTTGATGTATTGAGTCGTTTCCCAGCACCACCGGCAGTGGACCGAGTAGCACCGTGGGAAACGAGTTGATCATAGGACTCTACACAGATAGGACTTACGCGGAAAATTGGATTTTCGGGCTGACCGAAAGTGTATTGTAAAGAACGGGCAATGAATTGCCCTACTACGAACCCGTCCGTTTGTAGTAGGGCAATTCATTGCCCGTCTATTAACTTAGTTTTAACTTAATCTTCATCAACCATTTAGATCTTCAGTGAGTCGCGCAGCATTTCTACACTCTTCGGAACACCTGTATGTGCATCTTCTTTACCTTCAAATTCAATAGAGATATAACCCTGAAATCCAACATCTCGTAGAATCTCACCGATTTTGGTATAATCAAGGTCTAAGGTGTACCATTCTCCTCCGCCGTAATAGGTTTTTGCGTGTACAAGCACAGTTTCGGGTGCAATCTGTGCAAGTTTGTCGTACGGATCGGTGAGGAAATTTCCGCAATCCATTGTTACCTTCAACCATTCGGAGTCTATTGCAGAGACGATTCTGTTTACGCCTTCTGCTGTACATGTCAACCCCCAATGGTTTTCCAAACCGAGAATCACACCGTATTTCTCTGCATCCGGGAGGCATTTTTCAATAGAAGCAATCACCCAGTCAAATGCGTCATCCTCAGTATAATCGGGTAGTGCTGGTTCTTTCCCTTCAGTTTTCATCAGGTCATCAAAGGACTTTATCGTATTCCATCGTCCTGAGTTTAAGCGAATTGATGGGATACCGAGTTCATGTGCTAACCGTAGGCAGTGTATAGTGTGATTGATGTCTTTTTGTCGTTTTTCTGCTTCTGGTGAAACAAAACTTTGATGGATAGAGAGTGCGTATAGGTCAAGTCCGTGAATAAATGCGTGTCTCTTTAGTTTCTGTAGATAAGCGGATGCTTCGGATTCCATTTGACGGTGTAGGATTTCAATGCCGTCAAGTTCAAGTTTTGCGGCTTCTTCAATGACATGTTCAATTGGCACTTTCTCAGTTTTGAAATGCCAATACGAATATGTGGATACGCCAAGTTTCAATTTTTCACCTCAATAAGTATTCATTAACAAAACAATCTCCCAATGATGGACAGGATGTCTGTCATCGGGAGATTGTTTTAGATTAGGATTAGAACTGAATAGTCTCAAAGTAGTCTATTATTCAGTTGCTCCAGTTTTTGCAGCTTCAGGTGCGCGTGTTGGAAGTTCTCTCTTCGCCAAGGTGTCTTCTGGCACATACCCGGAATAATCTGAAATATCTCCGTGTGTCAGTGCATAGACGACGACGTTTGTCATAAATCGGTAGACACCTGGTGAATAGTGGACACTCCGTGTTGGTAAACTAACAGATTCCATTGCACACATGTAATCACGTCTGACAACGAGAACGGATAATTTATTCTCAATTGAGAAACCCTCAAGGAAGTTCCGTTTCGGAGGACGTGTGCCCCACCAGAAAATATCAAATCCGACAGGGGGGCCACCGATTTGATAGAAATTATCATAGATTTCGTGTGTGTTGTCTACACGTTCTATTTGGTGTTCTGGCATGACATATCGCATCTGTGCGAGGAACAGTCGTATCATTGCCTGTTGTGCAGCGTTTACACCGCAGTCATCAAAGATGAGGAATCCACCTTTTTCGACGAGGTACTTCCGTAAACCTGCAGCTTCAGCTTGTGTTAAACGGCTATCCATTTTTCCGCCGCCATATTGTCTTCCGAGCAAGTTTCTGGAGCGTACGAGAGATGGATCGTGTCCTGTCATAAACGCAATCGGCGTTTTTAATAGATTAGTATCCGTGAATTCTAATGCGCCTCCCTCAACGTTCATGTCGGTTTTGATCTGTGTTTTCTCATTAAGCCATTTGGTAAGAGCATTTAGCGAAGAAGCGTCAGCCCACCAGTCGGACAGATTATGTCGGATACGTGTGAAACGTAATACACCGCGTATATCACGACCTTTACCGATGACGCGTCCGCCGGGTTCACCCTTGGGTAATGGTGGCACTTCAACATTACCGAGCGTAATGCTTTCGGCGACATCACCGAGAGCGTCGCGAACGACACCGACATTCTCAACCATAGCTAAACCGGGGGGACGTTGGAAGGTGACTTTGACCTGCACTGGACTTCCTGATACGCCGCGAACGATATTAGCAGGACCAGCGGTAGGTGCACTCGGTGCAGGACCCGCAAATGCTAAGGCACTCGGTGAATCCGACACAGGGAGTTCTGTGTGTGTAACCACTTCGGGTATAGGAACATTGGGTTGAACCACTTTCGGGACGTTTGGATTTATAGGGGCATCAACCTTAACTGCTTGATTTGAAAATTCCAAGACTGTCTGTTGTTGTACAACAGTAGTTTTTGGAGCAAAAGCGGTTGTTAAACGGGGTTGCACTTGCACCTGTTCGAGAACAACCGTGTCTTCAACAGGAACAATCGGTTTGTTCAGTTGTCTGACAATTGGTTTTCGGACCTTAGGCTTCGGGGGTTCAGGTGGTTTTGCAAATTGCACACCAACCAAGTCTTTAAATGTCTCGGTTTGCGTCACAAAATAGACGCCTGCAATCAGTATCAAAACCACGTGAATCAGAAGTGAAGTCATTAAGGCACCAGAAGTTCTTTTAGCACTCATTTTTTACCTCACATGATTATTATTAATGTATAGATTCTCAACGAAAATATGTTCTTAAAGTATAAGGCAGTACAATAATACCTACTTGACATCTGTGCAATTTCTATGCCATTAACTAAGTTAGTTGTAGTTGTAATTCTCTACGATATCCGGATAATTTTTGCACAAATTTGTGCAGTCCAGATTTGTAGTTGCACAATTTCGTGCATCCTATGGGGCTTTAGCAGATTCGTCAGTAAAGTATTTAGAGATTTCAGGAACCCCACGACCCATATTAATAACATTTCCTGTCACGCTGTCAATTTGTTGGAGCTGCCAGTCTTCGTGTTCATTCTTAACCAAGTATGCATAGGTTACCCCGGAACCTTGCGACCTATAAGAAGCAGAAGCTCTTGCACTCGCTTCTAAAGTATTTGGATCAGACTTTGATCTACGAATCCAAAATTGGCTAAACCGATTACTACCTGTCCAATTCTGATTGCTAGTGCCTTGTCCCGTCCATAGACCTTCTATTGTGCCTTTAACTTGGGTCCACCCTGCTGATGGTCCGACGGGTTCAACGAAACCCCCTGCTACCCATGCCACACGAAATTGTGCATGGACAGGATGTTCTTTCCATATTTTCCGAATGTCTACTAACTTTCTTCTGTTGAAAGCTGAATAGAAAGCACCATAAACTTGTTGTATCTCACTTTTTTCTGCCTCAAAATCGATCGGCTCAGCTGTCGCTATGACTATCGGTTCCGATGGGTCTGTAGTTGGTGTTCTGTCCGTGGGTCCCTCATCACTCCCGCAACTTAGCATGCCAATGCTCATGATGCATATAGCGAGAAGCGTGAGAAAGATCCGGATTGATTGCCATTTCATTTTATTCCTCCATAGACTTTTTGTATATCTCAAAAACTTGTATTCAATATAATTGTGCTTATGCTTGTATATAAGAAAAGAAACTTTTCCAAGTTATCCGTTTATCATAAGATGTTGTATAAAGTGTATCTTAGCATCTTTGCAAAAATCTGTCAAGCAAAATTCAAGACAAATTATGTCCTACGTTCTCATGTATCACAAACCGTAGTTTCTATACATTGCGTAACGTCTGCCACCTGTATCATAGCCATACAACCGTCTGAACCGAATTTACAGACTTTGCCAGGACAAGGTGGACAGTCAAGTTTCTTCCGTATTGTATAACACTTTTCTCCGACAGGTGCAAACCTTTCTGGATCTCCTGGACCGAACAATCCGATTGTATGCGTACCAACGGCTGCAGCAAGATGCATCGGTCCGCTATCATTTCCGATAAATATATCACATTTAAGCAAAATTGATGCCAACTGTGGTACATTAGTTTCACCCGCGATATTTACTGATTCGCCATGCATCTTATCCTGAATTTCGTTGATGATCAGCATTTCGTCCTTGACGCCAACAAACAGGATTTTTGCCCGTTTCTGTGCAATCAACCAATCGGCTAATTCTGCAAAACGTTCAGTCAACCACCTCTTTTGCGGTATCGGGGATCCTGGATGAATTGCAATGATAGGACGATCACCTTCAATTTGATGTGATTTTAGAAAATCAACTGACCATTCTTGATCTTCTGCTTTTACGGTAAAGGTAGTGTTCTGTATCGGTGTTGGAATACCTGCTTGCTTTAGAACATCAAGATTACGAATCGTCTCATGCGTACCACTGAATGATCGGAATCCAAACTTATTTGCCAACTGCAAGGATGCCCGATTAATACGTCTTGTAGTGAAATGTAATAATGCGAATACTACAAATCGCCAATCCTCACGTAGTTCTATTAGCAGATCGTACTTTGACTGTCGCAACGCACGATAAAGCTGGATTGTTTCCCTTAGTGATGTGGGATGTCCTGAACGACAAAACATAGGTGAATTGTATTCAAACACCTTATTAACATGAGGATGATTTTCCAATATAATACGACTCCAACTACCAGTCAATGCATGTATCTCTGCGTCTGGATATGCTCTTCGCAAATTGGTAAAAACGGGTGTTGCTAAAAGGACATCTCCTATATGATCGAGTTTTACCACGAGGATGCGTTTGGGGAAGAAATCTTTCGGCACACGTTTCCGATAGAAGAGCCACTGGATAATCGCAGAAGCGATTAACATAAGGATTTCGGATGCGTTTTGAAACATTATTTTAGTCTATACAATTTGAAAGAATATGTCAAGATGTGATTTGGATATGTTTGGTTTGGAATTAATAACTGAATGGTGGTATAATAACGAACATTAGATAGACTAACGTATATAAAAGAGATCGAAACTCACAAGTGAAAAAACTATTCCAACGCCACGTTGAAGACTTTACTTGCGGATATTGCGGTACGTTTGTAAAAGGTGATGGATATACCAATCACTGTCCGAAATGCCTTTGGAGTCAACATGTAGATGTGAATCCTGGTGATCGTGCAGAAACATGTCTCGGTTTGATGGAGCCGATAGGATTTACATTGAAACGCGGGAACTATGTGCTTATCCACCGATGCACTACATGCGGTATAACTAAAAGGAATAAGACCTCCAAAGACGATAACTTTGATACAATACTAAGTTTGCAAGGAGTGTAAAATGGGTAAAAAGACGATCATTTCAATCATATCAGTAATTATCGCGGTCATTGCCGTTGTTGTTTTGTCAGTTCTGCTTTATACAACTTCTGATAAACTCAAAAAGACGGAATTAGACCTGTCTACGACAAAGAACACGTTACAAGAAACTGAAACTGCGAAAACAGAAGTGGATGAGAAGTTAACAGAGACAGAGAAGACATTAGAAAAAACAAAAACAGAACTTAACAATACAAAAGAGATATTGGAAAATGAGAGCGAAGCTGCAAAGAAAATCGCTGCTGAACGAAACAAACTACAAGAGGATAAAGCAAGTCTTGAAAGCGAGAAAGAGAATCTCCGGACAAAACTCACAGAAATTGAATCAGAATTAAAACGGATCCGTGATCAATCTGAACGTTCGATCGCCGCTATCCAAGATAAATTCAAAGATACAGTCGGTGCTGTTTTAGACGAAGCGGGACGACTAACGCTTGATGTGAAAGGAAAAATACTGTTCGAAACAGGGAGTGCAATACTTAGCACAGAAGGCAAAGCACTTCTTGATGCAATTGCCAAAGAGGTGTTGCTAAACGCTGATTATTCGGAATACGCAATTCGGGTAGAAGGACATACAGATAACAACCCAATTGCAGGTTCTGCCTTGCGAAACTGGGACCTTTCAACGCAACGTTCTATCTCCGCAGTCAAATACTTACAGGAAAATGCTGACATAGCACCAGAACGTCTATCGGGAACGGGATATGCTTTCTACCAACCAATTGATACTGCAGATACGGATGATGCAAAAGCGAAAAACCGTCGGATTGAGATTATCCTTGTGCCACCACAAGATTTTTCCACAGAATTACTAAAATCACTGCAAAATGTAATGAAATCTATTGAGGTAGAAGAGTAGGTTTTTTTGCAGGTTTGTGATCCTCAACAACTGTAGCTGTGTTTATTTTTCTGATGTCTTCTCTTTTTTGGCTTGACTTGCGAGTTTGGCTGCTTGTTGTGCAAGGCGGTTTGCACCTGCAATCTGTTCCATCAACTTTGCATTTGACCACGAAATAGCTGCAAAGTAGCGGATATCTTCCGGTCTGTTTAATGTCTCAACACCCAAAGAGATTCGTAAACCACTGTTTGCAGTATGCTGTATTCCTGCATTGATACCGACCCCGTCAAATTCCAGACTGAGTTTAATATCGTCTCTTGCAAAAGCTGGCCGAAGTTCCGTGCTTAGACCTACGAACATTCCGATAGGATTATCATCAATTGCGAAACGGTTATTACCAAGTCCAATGTGTCCCGAAATCAGATGAACGAGTGGAAGATTGAAGGTCTTGCTGATAACAAGATATGCGGAATTCGCATGGTAGGTATCCCACTCCTGTATAACATTATCGCCGAGGTTGTCAATACCGATTGCAATATCAGGTATTTTTCCTGATTCTACGAGGAGTTGTGCTTTTAGGTGTCCCAAGAAAGATCGTGAAGCGTCATTGTCCTGCGGCAGTATGTGTGATCCACTGATTTCAATCCTATCAAACATGCCGAAGTTGACACGGAAAGCGACCGGATCCCGTTTGAAATGCGTTGAATTTTGAAAGGGGGCATATACACCTACACCGAATATCCCGTGTTCTAACACTTCGCCTGATGGGATATCTACCAATCCGCTTTCTGTAAAGATTTCAGCGTTAACAGGAGCAGTGAATATAAGGCAGGTAGTAAGTAATATAGATAGGGAATATAGTAGAATGTCTACCTTTGAATTACATGTGAATTCGTTTGTAGTAGGGCAATGAATTGCCCTACTACAAACGGGAGCACCCCATTTTTTGATTGGACAGAACAATAGTTTCTTGACCATTATTCCTACTCCATGTATTTTATACCATCTGTTGTGCCGACTATCACCTTGTCTGCGCGTTTTGCGAAAATACCGTTCTCGACCACACCGGGAATGTTGTTCAGTAATAACTCCATCTTTTCAGGTTCAGGAATTCCATTGAATTTGCAATCTAAGATATAGTTTCCGTTGTCTGTAATCAACGGTTTTTGTATCCCACCTCGCAAGTCAGACTTTCCGCAAATTTGATTGACCATGCGTTGTGTCGCTTCCCACCCGAATTGTATGATTTCCACGGGTAGTGCATAAGTTGTTCCGATGACTTGAGACACCTTGCTTTGATCAACAACGATGAGGAGTCGTTCTGATGCGTTTGCAATAATCTTCTCTCTAACCAAAGCTGCACCACCACCTTTGATTAAATTGAGATGTGGGTCTACTTCATCAGCACCGTCTATCGTTAATTCTATTGTGGCATATTCTGCAAGTGTTGAAAGTCTGATACCTTGTTCAGTTGCGATCTTCTCTGTATTTTCGGAGGTAGGAATTCCGATGATATCAAGACCGTTTCGCACCATTCCGCCAAGTTTTAAGAGTGCGTAGTAAACAGTTGAACCGGTTCCCAATCCGACAACCATTCCGTTTTGTATCTCTTCTGTCGCTTTTTCAGCAGCAATCTTTTTGAGGTATTCTGTGTTCATGCCCATCCTTGACTTTCACCACCGATACGCGCTTTACTAATCTTTTCATAATAACCACTCTTTCGGTATGCCGTCAATGGATGCGGATCGCGTCCTATCTCTAAACGCACCTGTTCAAGGAGTGGGTTCACATCGGTTTCATAAGCATGTTGAAGTATGCTTTCCGCTTCAATGAGGTCAGCTGAATCTTGTGCTGCTGCTAATGCGTCTCGGTCTACCAATAGTGCCTTCGCATAAGCTTTTTGCAGGTTGCATACCGACTGTATGCTTGCTTCCACTTTCGGTTTTAGGTTATGACTCTGGTCGATCATATAGGCGATGTCAGTTTCTGTTTCTGGATCAAGTTCAGCTGCGACGAGTTCGTTATATATGAGGAAGAGTTCCTGTGGATTGATAGAACCTACCGTCAGGTCATCGTCTGCGTATTTTCTGCAATTGAAGTGGAAGCCACCGAGTTTTCCTTCATCTATAAGGTATGCAACAATAAACTCAATATTTGTCCCTTGCGGATGATGACCGAGATCTACAAGGACTTGTGCTTTCGGTCCCAGTTTAGTCGCCATGAGGTAAGCGGTACCCCAATCGGCTAAATCGGTGTGGTAAAATGCAGGTTCAAAGAACTTGTATTCAATCAGCATACGGGTATCATCGGGGAGCACGTCATAAACTTCGCTGAGTGCTTCTGTCATCCACTGCTTACGTTTTCGGAAGTTTGCTTGTCCGGGGAAGTTTGTGCCATCAGCAAACCAGAGACTCAGTAAATCTGAACCTGTCTTCTGCATGATGTTAACACATTCTAACATGTGGTCAATTGCAAGACGACGTATATCCGCATAAGGGTTGCAGACGCTACCGAGTTTATATTCTTGGTCTTGAAAGACGTTGGGGTTAATTGCCCCGATTCCAATACCGACATCTGCTGCATATTGTTTCAATGCACCCCAGTCATCGGTTTTATCCCATGGGATGTGAAGTGCGACAGTGGGTGAAACACCTGTAAATCTGTGGACGGTTGCTGCATCTTCCAGACGTTCTGCTGCGTTCCTCGCAGCACCGGGTTGTTCAAACACCCCGAATCGTGTACCAGAATTTCCGTAACCCCATGAGGGTGTTTCTATATGCTGCTGTTTGAGGTGTTCCTTGACTGCCTCAACTTGAATTCCCTGCTTTTCTAATTTTTCGGCTAATATACGATAAGATGGACTGCTTCTCATATAGTTTCCTCCTGCATCACAGGTCAATTTTTATATTATTATATCATATTTTTTATATTTGTGTCAGGATTATTTGATTGCATAGTAGTAGGCACACGCCGTGTGCCGTCATTGCATAGTAGTAGGCCGCCCGTATGCCATCATCTTCAATTAACGGCACGCGGAGCGTGCCTACTACCATGTTGGATCAGTATTCTACATCCGCTGCCGCAGTTTGAGGAGATTTAGCCATCTACGAGCATTTGGTAGGCTGGTGTCAAGGGGTTCCTTCATCTCATAACATTCAGTTTGTCCGGCATAGATGTGATGCCAGTCCACTATACACTGCATCTTATGCTTCTTCAGGTTTCGCATGAGATATCCGCGGACCCTTGCGCGCGTGTTGATGGGTGGGTTGGTGATGGCATGACTGATCTGGTGGTCGGTAATCACGCGACGCATACACCCTTCGGATTGGAGTGCATAGAATATCCCAGTTTCAGGGTCAATGTTATGGTATTCTAAATCAAGACTCTTGAGCCACTGGTCATCCCAATCCAACCCCTCTTCTTCAACTAATGCATCAAGAAACCATTTTTTTGCAGCCCAGTCGAGTCGGGTGGTAAGACGTGTCCAGTCTGTTTCTAAGTCATCAAGGACATTTTCCCATTCAGTGAGTATCCACTGGGTCGTCTCATTAGGACGTGTCATCATGTCTTGAACAAAGTTTAGGTATTTGCGTTGAATATCAATGGCAGTGACAGTTTGACCGTTCTGTAAGTCAACATCCCATGTCAGTGTGGTGTCCCGTGAGATGTATCTGATGGCGGCGATCGGGTCAACAAGTTCAAGGTCTGGGATTGGCAGTTTTTCTCCGTATCGTTCGTAATGTCTCTCAATCGCATCAAGAATGAGTACGGTTGTACCGATTTTGAGTGCTGATGCGTACTCCGACATGTTCGTGTCGCCGACAAGGAGATGTAGCCTACGATATTTTGTGTAATCGCTGAGCGGTTCGTCCCGGGTATTGATTATTGCGCGACTGAACTGAATCCATTCATAGATTTCAGTGACGATGTGATCCGCGCGTTGTGATATCTGGTACCCGATAAAGTCGTCTTGACTGTATTGTCCATCTCCGAATTCCATAATATCGTCATAAGCACCGACCCGACCTGCACCAGCGTATATTTGTCGGGTAACGAAAAATGGGAGTAGGGTTGGGATTACGATTCTATAGAACGGCACATCACGTCGTGCCTGATAGTTTTCGTGGCAGCCGAACGTTGCCCCTGTGTAGTGGTCTATGTTGTTTTTGTAGAAGGCGACGTGTGACTCAAGTCTGTTCTCTTTTAGAATTGCCATGATGACATGTTCAATTGCCTTGTCGTAAGCGATTGCGTCAAAAAGATTGGCACATTCCGGTGTAGCATATTCAAGATGTCCCATGTCAATGTAGAGTCTGCCGCCGTTGAAAAGGAAGCCGCCATTACCGGGCGGTTCTCCCCAGTCGCGATAGTGCAGATCGGGAATCCCGAGTTCAAGATGTTTGAAGACATAGTCTCTGATATTCGCGGCAACACCTTCAGGGGAGGCTTTCAAACGTTGTGTCTGCATTGTTTGGGGCTGAACCATGCATCCCAATTCGGTTTCAATGCCGATTATTCTGTATGTCACGGAATCTTTCCTTAATGACTGTAATATCATCCGCTGATTAAGCGCGTTATCTCATCTTTATTCAATAGACGGAATTTTGTGTCTCCTGATAAGGAATTATCTAAAATCCCGGCTTCAATTTCGCCTTCCTCTAATTCAGTGTTTATAACCTCATCTATCTCGTCTTCTGATACTTCGTTACTATCTTCTGCATCCTCAAAACTTTGGCTTAATTTTCTACCCACTGCCCATGTTTTCAGTGCTAACTGCAGTGCTGAGTCAAGGTCAGGTGGTGTATCATTTTTTGCCTTCGTGAGATAGTTTTGCATAGCGGTTTCAATCTCTTCGGTGCCGCCGATGACACCAGATTCGTTCTGGACTTTCACCTTACCGTCGTAGTTTATATGGGTAAATTGTGTTTCGGGGGCACCATTGCCAATTTCCACGAGCAACATTTTTATAATATACGCTTCACCGACAATGGATTCAAATGCTTGTTTAAAGGTATGTGCTAAAACATAATGTGTAAGCCGGTGCAGGTTCACATCTTCAGTGGCACTTTGAAATGCCTGAACACTTGCGGTATCGGTAACAAGCATACGGAGACGTTCAATGTCCGCAGGATGTCCAATGGCGGAGAGTGCAATACGGTCATGAACTTCAAATATCTTCTGAGCACCTTTACTCACGGTAAGAAGGAGGCTGCCTTCTGCGTAAGGGAGTCCTACGACTGGACTTCCGGGTTTAAGTTGGTCTTCAATGTAATCGCGCCTGTCCTGAATTGCTTCAATCCAGCGATACGGCATATCACGCATTATGTAGCCTCCGCGTAACATTCATTAAGAAATTTGTCGGTGAGTGTTTCAACGCCATGTCGTGTAATCGTTTTGACAGTAGGAAATATCTCAGCTTTTGCGTTGTATCCGCTTGTTGCGGCATCATACTCACTGGCTGTATCAAGAAGTCTTAGCATTGTGATGGTTGCCTGCTTTTCATCCATATCTTCAAGCCGTGTCTCTCCCCATCTGTCGAGATAACGTAGTACTCCGCGTATCCAAACTGAACCGGAACCGGTTGTAGCGAAATCGACGTTTTCAAAGTGTGCACCGAGTGCGTCATAGAAATAGATTTTGCCACCGTTTACCGTTTCGTCAGTTTGCGGTGCATACAACGCGAAGATAGGAATCACTGCGCCGATCCCCTGCAGTGCCATTGGCAGGTTATCAAGGATAAGCCGCGATAGTGTTCTCAGTTTTCCTTCAACACTGAGTTCTTGGAGTTGGCTGCGACGGAAATACTGGAATGAGTGTTTTAGAACACGCGCAATCTCAAAAGCCATTGCAGGTGCACCAGAGATTGCCAGAACAGAGTGTGAGTCGATAGGAATGACTTTCTCAGCGCGATCGTGAACAACAGAAGTGCCAGCGGTTGCACGCCGATCCCCCGCAATGATAATACCATCCTTGTAACGCATCGCAACAACAGTAGTTGCCTCAGCTAACGCTAAAGTCGTGCTATGCGTTTGTCTGTCTTGCGTGGGCAGCACCATAGCATCGCGTATAGATTTTTTTATACTTGGTAATAATTCTGGGACATTCACTTCAGAAATACCTTGAGTCTGTTCACCATCAACTTGCAAGGTATCGGCATGTTTTAAAAGGCTGAGAAAGTCGCCTTTATGGTTCATTACTCCCCCGTCCTTTGTCGGTATCGGCGCGATTGATCCTTGTCAACCCGTCTCATGCGTTTTAGAAGTTCGTTTGTATCGGGTCTGTTGACATCGGGACGTTTCGGCGCGTTACTATCATCGCCACCGTCACCGGGTTCTATCGGCTTCACCGGTCTCTGTTTGCGTTCGGGAAAATAGACAATTTTGTCTTTCATGAGTTCATTCTCCTTAAATTGCTTTTAGAAGCGATTTTGGGTTTACACTATTCTAAGGTAAACCGAGTTTTTCAACGAGGGTTTGAGGATTAGGGGATAAGTCAAGTGCTTCATTATATTTCTGTGCAATTTCCGGATTCACAAGTGAGTTCATGTTAACAGTCACTGTTCTCCCTTTAATGTCAAAGGAGATACTGTCCCATTGAACAGTTTTGACCGCATCTTCAAACTTATTGAGTGATTTACCACGGAAATAAGCCCGCGTATCTGCAGGGGGTGTATGCATAGCTGCCTGAATCTGTTCATCCGTTACAACTCTTTGCATCGGTAATCCGTAGAATAAACCTTCCTCAACATTGATGTTATGGTATTCTAAATCAATACTCTGGAGCCAGGGGTCATCCCATTCAATTTCTTCAGATTCAACAAAGGTTTCTAACAACCATTTTTTTGCGACCCAGTCGATCCTATCTGTAAGGTCCATCGGGTCACTTTCAAGTGCATCAAGCGTCTGTTCCCACTGTGTTAACACCCAATCCGTCTCACTGTTCTGACTCGCAAGATGTTTTTGTGCAATTTCAAGAAACTCCCGTTGATGATCAATAGCGGAGATCATTTTACCATCAACCTTCTGTAACATCCAACGATACGTCTGGTCATGCGAAATCAGTTTTATGGTATCAATCGGATTGGCGATTGCACATGTATCCGGAATAAGTCGTTGTTCAATCAGTTCAATAACAAGGGCAGTTGTACCGACCTTCAACGCGGTAGCAAATTCGGACATGTTTGCGTCGCCAACGATGCCGTGAAGTCTCCGATATTTTGCTGGATCCGCATGCGGTTCGTCCCTTGTGTTCACGATAGGCCGTTTGTGCATTGTATCCACACTCGCCTCTACGTGAAAAAAGTCTGAACGTTGTGTGAGTTGGAAATGTCCTGGCGTAGCGAGTCCTGCTTCAGTTTCAATGCCTATCTTACCCGCTCCCGCAAATATTTGCCGTGTAATAAAAAACGGGAGAATGATCGTTTTGAGGTAATCAAATGGCACATCACGGTCCATTAGATAGTTGTCATGGCATCCGTAACTATGACCATAAAAATCGGTGTTATTCTTATATAGGATAACCCGTTCACCAAGTTCTTGGCTCCGTCTTTCAGCACATTCTTGCAGTATCCGTTCACCGGCTTTGTCGTGTGCTACAAGGTCAAACAGACTTTGACATTCAGGTGTTGAATACTCTGGATGTGCGTGGTCGTTGTAAAGTCTTGCACCATTTATCAGGATGCGGTCACTCTTTATTTCACGAAAGGAACGATCAGGTTGATTAGCAAACCTTTCCTTATCCTTCTTCTCCTCCTCCACTTCATCAGGGTGGTTGTTTAGATGTTTTGCCCGAAAACCGCGTTCATCTCTGAAAGGGTCTTCACCATTGTAATCCCATTTCGGTAAAAATGGCTCGCGTTGGTAACACTTTATTAACTCAATGGATTCCTTGACGGTATCAATCTGTTCAGCGTTCTCAAGTGTGATTCCGTATTCGGTTTCAATCCCAAAAAGTCTATGCATCATTTGTAGCTTTCTGTTTTAATTTTACAATAAGTGGCGGACAATATGTGATTTTATTCCAAGGTAAAGGTATAGAACTAAATCACTGGACTTGACGCTTTGCGTGTCTCTCTTTTTTCTGCCTGAATAGGTGTGACCTTGACAACATTCACGGGGTCATAATCAAGAAGTTTGAGCCAATCTTCAGTAGCCTCTGTTGGCGGGAAGATGTCGTTTTCGCTATATTCTGCGTTGAGTGAATCCATAAGGTCGTCTAAAGTGATGCCAGTATCCGTATCAGGGTCTGCTATTGCACGCTTCATTGCAGATTCTTTTGCTCTCTGAACGATTGATTCTATGATGGCACCGCTGCAGAGATGTCCCCGATAGAGAATATCGCGCCTGCCACTACGAAGTGCGACTTCAAGGAATCGGTTTTCAGAGGATTCACGGAACATCTCGTCCACGACTTCAGTTATCAGTTGATCGACGATTCCCTGGTCATCCGTTTCACCTTGTTCCGTTTCAATTGGAAGGTCAGTTGTCAAATAGATACCGAAAATGTCTTTCGCAGCGTCTTTGTTCGGACGCGTTACTTTAATTTTTCTGTCTATCCGTCCCGGACGGAGGATAGCCGGATCAATTAAGTCTGGTCGGTTCGTAGCGAGTATAATGACGACCTCTTGCAGCGGTTCAATCCCATCCATTTCTGCACAGAACATAGGCACGAGTGTATTAGAGATACTGTGTGATCGCATTGCACGTCGTGTTCCCAAAATAGACTCTGCTTCATCAATGAACACAAAAGCGAGTTTACCTTCATCCCGTTTTTCTCGTGCTGTTGAAAAGATTTCTCTGACTTTCCGTTCCGATTCACCCAACCACATGTTGAGAATTTCGGGACCTTTAATATGCAGGAATGTCCCTTCTATTTCTTCACCTGATTCTGTTTTGAGACGTTCAGTTAGGTTATATGCTGTCGCTTTTCCGATGAGTGTCTTACCACAGCCAGGAGGACCGTGGAGCAGGAAACCTTTCGGGACAGTGTATTGAAACTTCTTAAATAGTTCTGGGTGTAAGATTGGTTGCTCAATTGTATCTTTAATCCGTTGAATGGTCTCATCAAGTCCTCCCACTTTTGACCATGGGATTTCTGGAACCGCTTCAAGCGCATAATCTTTCGTTTCTTTGGATGCGATATATTCAACCGCCACTCGCAAACTCGGATCAAGTCGCACTTCATCACCAGACTTCAACTTAACATCCGCGAGATCAGTCGCGCGTTCTATAATGACAGACTGCAGACTCGGTTCAGACCCGACGCGAAGCCTCCCATCCGGAAGAATATCAGAAATTTTAGCAATCGGTCCCGATTCATTATAGCCGAGCTCACCAACAACAACAAAGGCTTCATTGAGAAGCACACTCACCCCTTTTTTGAGGCTACCAGATTCCAACTGTGGGTCCACATTGGCATAGTATTCAGCACCACCAACGGTGACGCGCGCAGTATCGTCTTTGGGGGTGTCAAGGAGCGTTCCGATGCGGTTTGCAGGAGCAGTCAGTGCCTCTATCTGCTCTTCCATCTCTTTATGGATGCGAATTGCTTCCTGTTCAATAGCACGTAATCTTTGCCGGAATTCACCTTCGTCGTTGATAATAGAACGACGCAATTCAAGCAGATACCGACGTCTAAAATCCTCAACAGGCGTTTCCGAGATGATCATATGAATAAGACGAAGTGAATAACCTGAACTGGCTTCATTTTCACCGAGCTCTTCATCTATATCAAACTCAAACCCATCATCGTCTTCAATGTATTTGTTATCGTATCGGCTTCGGTCTGTTCGCCGCTGAGAATAGTTGGCATTCGTCTCCTCATCTTCATTTTCTGAATCTTCATCAAATTCCAACTGATCCTTGTCTTTGACAGATTTACTATCGTAGTGGTTTCCACCAACTTTGCTATACTTATCCTTATCGTTCATCGTGGACGTCTCCTCAGACAGAAAGGGTGACTTGACGCTACAGTTTACCACATTTCTCTTTTATAGTAAACTTCTGAATTTAGTAACATTCTTCCCTGTAGGAGGGAACTCCGATTCCCGACTGAACGGTTTGATAGTCGGGAAGCGGAGTTCCCTCCTACAGGGCATTTGTATCATTATTTCCAATGTTCACTATATTTTGTAATCTCCATTAGATATTGAGATTTTGCTAATATTTTGACTCATTTGTGGCACTTGTGATTAGTTTAACATAATCTTCAAAAATGTTGCAAGTAAAATAAAAGGATTAAAACGGAATTTATCGTGCCTTCTACCTTAAAATACGCTATATTGAAGTTAAGTGCAAGCGAAATTTTATAGTTAAATATACAGGACTTACGCAGTTTTTCTTAAAGTCCCCCTGATAAGGGGTTAAATCACTAAAATACCATTCAAATAACGACTTTCTAACCCCCTAACCCCCTTATCAAGGGGAATGCGTAAGTCCTGATATAAAACGATAGGCGCGGTGTGAACCCGCGCCTATTAGGAGAAACCTACCCATTTTCAATCACAATACATACATCTAATACATAATAAACATCAATACCTACGCATTCCACTCTAACGGACGATTTTCCAAATAGGGTCGTAGCAACTCCCGAAGTTTGCGATGTGCGTGATACAGATGCGTTTTTACGGTGCCCTCTGAGCGATTTGTTACGACAGCAATTTCTTTCATCTGAAGCATCTGATCGTATCGGAGTCTGAAGACGCGCTGCTGTTTCGGTGGAAGCTGTTTCACCGCTTCCTGAATGATTTCACCTAACTCCGTCATCTCAACCTGATCAGATGGAGATGGTTGCTTACTAATTAACAACAAGTCGTCTGGTTCAGATGTTAAATCGTCAAACAGAACAGTTTGACGTCTATTCTGTTGGCGCATATAATCGATGCAGCAGTTGATAGCAATACGATAGAGCCAACTATAGAATGCAGAATCACCCTTAAACTTTGGCAAAGCCTTATACGCTTTTAGGAACACTTCTTGGCAGAGGTCTTTAGTCGTTTCAATGTCCTTGATGTTTTTGTAAATCAACTTCGCAATGCGGTCTTGATACTTCAGTACGAGGGTGTTAAACGCGTCAACATCACCATTTTGGAAGCGGGTAACATACGTCTGTTCATCAATATTTTCTAAATCATCAGCAGACATGAAATCCAAAGACCTTATCGTTTCTGGCATACTATTTCTCCATTTTTCTACGAGAGGCGTACACTGTAGCACAAACTTTCCAGTTTGTGGCATATCTTCGCAAACTGGAAAGTTTGCGCTACATTCATCAAACTCACGTTATGTAGTGAATGTCCGGGAATGGTATTATCTATTGATACACCACAGGTGTCAAAAAGTTCCCACATTCTCTACAGTTAGACACTTCCATTTGCGAAAATGTTCACTTTATCCCGTTCCTTTTCGCTTTCTCTTGACAAGAACAGTCGCCTACGTTAAAGTGTTGTTATCGTTTTCAATATGAGGAATACACATGAGACGCTACAGCATTCAAACCAAAATCGTTCTCCCATTCCTAATTCTCTTCGTGCTTATCACTATCCTTGTGTCTTTGCTAACGGTTGAGTTCTTCGCTTGGAAATATAGTGAACAGTTTACACGCGAAACCGAAGGATGGTTCAACGTTATTATTGAAACTGGGTTTATTGATGAAGATATAGAGAAGGTTAAACAAGCATACACCGTTGAAGTTATGATCTTTAGTTCAGATTTCACGATTAATGCAAGTACACTCACGGATATTCCCGAAACTGAGCAAGATGCAAAGTACTTAGCCGAAAAAATGAGACTTAAAGAGGTCCAGCAATCGTTCCAAGAGGAAGCGGGAACACCTGTCACCCACAATGTCTCACTCGGAGGGAAACATTACGAAGTGTTCTATCACATACTTGCTGTGGGTCGGATTTACTGCTTGTTACGTCCGATGGAGGAGATCGCAGCAGCGAAGCGCACACTTACACTTTATATGTTCGGCATCGCAATTCTTGTTACCGGACTCGTCTCTTTCATCAGCCACCGTATTGGAAAGACGATAACAGATCCTATTCAGGATTTGGTAGGTTTTACAAATAAAGTGGCAGAGGGAAATCTTGATGAACAGTGTGAACTTAAGACGCATGATGAAATCGGTGATCTGGCAGCAGCATTCAATCAGATGACACAAGAACTTAAGCAATCAAGAGATAAACTTATTCAAGCTGAAAGGTTGGCAACAGCGGGGAAGATGGCTACCTCATTTGCACACGAAATACGGAACCCGTTATCATCTATGCGGATGCTATCCCAACTCCTTAGACAAAAACCGGAATTGACTGAAGAACAGCGGCAATCGCTACAATATATTCTTGAGGAAATTGAACGGATTGACACTATCGTGAAAGGTATGATGGATTTCGCGCGTCCAACATCACTCAAACCTGTCCAACAACCGCTTGAACCACTGTTAAGAGATGTTTTGGCGTTGATGAAGGCAAACTTAACACACCATAAGATTGAACTGCAATTAGAATTCACGTCTGATTTACCAGAATTTGAATTTGACTCTGATAAGATAAAACAGGCATTTATGAACGTTGTTCTGAATTCAATGGAGGCGATGCCACAAGGGGGAGTCTTAACGGTATCTACATCAAAATTAGATGACGGTGTATCTATTGAAGTAGCAGATACGGGTGTCGGCATACCAGAAACTGATATGCCACATCTGTTTGAACCATTTTTTACAAGCAAGGACAAAGGGACAGGACTCGGTTTAGCAAATGTAAAACGCATCGTTGAAGAACATGGCGGCACGGTTGCAATTGAAAGCACGCTCGGTGAAGGTGTGACGGCAGATATCTGGTTGCCGTTGAGATATAATACGGGTGTGTAAAGTTTTTGGCATGACGTCATGATGAACGTCATACTGCGCAAAAAAAGCATCTGCTCAGAATTTGGCGTTATCAAACCGTAGCACATTCATCTTGATTGTGCAACGAAACACGCTAAACCACACGATAAAGTTATATGCTCAGAATTTCGTTTTATCAAGCCCGATCAATATGAATGGTGTGCTGAGAGTGCATTGATGGATGGAGGTTGTCCAAAGAAGCACAATCAAGATGAATGTGCTACGGATATATCACGATATTTGATGAGCGGAGAAGTGTAATAATGGAGAAATGTTTTTGAAAGAAGCACAATCCAAGACGAATGTAGGACAGCAATTAGTGAATTTCATGCTATGTGGGACGATCATGCCAAAAACTTTACGCACCCTTCCCTACAGAACATTTGCCAATTCCGATATAGGTATGGTAAAATAGTATTAGGAGCGATCTCCTTATTGATCCTTCTATTTTCTATTGAATTTATCCTTTAAAATCGGGTATAATAATCTAAGTTGCCACATAAGTAGCACAATCTGTCAGATTGTGTGCCCGTGAGTGAAAAACTGACAGTTTACACTACAAATATTGCCAAATAGATGGTATTTCCATGTCTTAAGTATTGTGGGTAGCAGCTCGGGTTATAATAGAGAGAACTTGCAATATATGAAGGAGTTCAGTTTAGAGATATATGCTCACTAAAAAACAGATAGAGGGATTCTTTAACATCCCTGTTTCACAAGCATTTGAAAGGAGTTGAATATGTCAAGTCTGGTGTCAGTTAAACAAGCATTAGAACTGATCGATGTGTCGGGAAATGTGATGAAAAAAAATAAACAAAATAAGTGGCTACTAAAAACCCGAAAAATAATTGTCATCGGATTCATCGGTTTGCTGATATTGTGTAGCACCCATACTGATAAGTTAGCTTACGGTCAAGACCCAACGCTCCGCTACGGTACTGGTGTCCCACCATCAGTGCGGACGATAAATGACCGATGCCTGCGCTACCTCGTCAATACACAACTGGATGACGGTTCCTGGCAAGCTTCACGTAATGGTGCCGGCATAACAGGTATATGTCTTATGGCGTTCATGGCGAGTGGTGAAGACCCTGATTACGGACCCTATGCGGAGAACATTCGTAAAGCTTTGCGGAATATTATCACAACACAGAATCCTAAATCCGGTTTTTTACAAGGATCAGGACACGGATCAATGTACCATCACGGTTTTGCGATGTTAGCACTATCCGAGGCGTACGGTGCAGTCAGCGACGAATTACTTTGGAAAGACAGTGGCACACCCGAAAGTAAAAGACGGACCATCGGTGAAGCCCTGGAACTTGCAGTAAGATGTGCATTAACAGCACAAGAGAAGAATCCCTGGGGTGCGTGGCGTTATACACTCACCGCACGCGACGCGGATACAACAGTCGCTGGAACCGTTCTGATGGGGATATTTGGGGCACGTAATGCCGGAATTGAAGTTCCTAACGAAGCCATTGAGAAAGCTCTGAACTTCTTTCAGACCTGTACCTCGCGTGGGGGCGGTGTATCTTATATGCCATCAAGAAGCCATGGAGACAGTATAACACGATCAGCAATTGCAACGCTCGTGTATGCTATCGGTAAACGGAAGGATACGCAAGAATACAAAGCAACCGCAGAATTCATCAAACGGCGTTTGGATTACAATGTTAGCGGCGGTTATATGTTCTATACACTATACTACATGGCTCAGGCACTGTTCCAAAGCGACTTTGAGGCATGGCAGGCTTGGAATGTAAGCACTATTGAACGTCTGCAAAAACTGCAAAGAGGTGATGGTAGTTTCAATAGTAACTACGGTAGAGCTTACGGAACAGGTATGGCAGTACTCACTTTAGCGTTGAACTATCGTCTGTTGCCCATTTATGAGAGATAGAGAATATACCCCAAATATTCAAATAGGAAAAATACAATGCAAAGATACCTAAAGTGGATATTAGCGATTACTGTTACGATCACAGCATTTCAGTTTCACTATAGCATAGAAGCCGAAGAACTCTTACGTTGGAAGAACGGTGATTCCCTTGCTGGTAAACTATTAAAAAGCAATTCAGGAAAGATCCGTTGGCAATCTCCTTACTTCTCAGATGCTTTAGAGATAGATAAAGGTGTATTGGATTCAATTGTTTTCTCTAAAGAGACTGAATCATCACAAGGCACATTTCGCATAGCCACTGTATCAGGAGATGTGTGGACTGCTGATATTATCGATTCAGATGAAAACACCTATCTTTTTTCCAACAAACGTTTTGGTAAGTTTAGGGTGAACAGATCATCTATCTATTCGCTTGAAAGTCGGGAGCATTCAAATTTACTCTTTGATGGCTCTCAATTATCATCATGGGAAGAACCCCATACAGGATGGTATGCTAATCAAGCCGGACATCCACAGACTGATAAGGGTAAAGCCAACATCTTTTACGGAATTGCGTGGCCCGAACGGTTTGAGATTAGTTTAGAATTGGGCTCTACCTCGCGCCCCCCAGGCTTTGTCTTCTCACTCGGTAAAAACCTATATGAGGCATTGCGTTTAGAGACGTGGGTTAACGAACTCGTTGTCGTTCAAGGAACAATATTTGAACCGATAATGACAATTGAACCTGACCGTCGTAACTTCAGTCTACGACTCGCCTATGACCAAACGACAGGAATATTAGAGATTTTTGATATAAACGGAAACCCGCTCTTGGAACTGAAAAATGTCAGTCCTACCGTCAATACAACCGGTATCTATATTTATAATCGTGGACAGGAACTTACAGTACAGGGATTAAGGGTATACCGACAGCACGCAAAATTCAGAAATCAGAAGGTCGATTTTTCAAAACAACGTGTTCACATGATGAATGGAGAAGTCTTTCATGGCAAGTTATTCGTAGACAGACTAAAGCAGGGAAAAGGCTATGTCGTTGATACGGATGGCGGACGAAGTGAGATCAGTTTAGATCAGATAGATCGTGTTGTGCAACCGGGGATGGTGTTATCAACGACAGATGATGTTTCAACACTGTCTTATGTTGACGGCGGTGTCGTGCCAGGAGAGATACTGGATTTAACCACCACTAGTGCCATATTAAAAACGGAGTATGCTGATGAACCGGTAACCTGTTCACTTGATGGTGCTTCCTTGCTTAGGTTTAATACTGCAGCAAATACCGAGAAGCCTACGGAAGACTATGATAGGATGTTTTTCCCTGATGGTAGTCTACAAGGTAAGATCATATTTGGTAGTAAAAACGAATTCAGTATAGCGTGGCAACCGACAGGCGTATCAACACCGGTACGTTTTGCAGACGAACGTTCACCTCGTATAGAACGTCATAGTAAACGTGTATCAAGATTACAGCCTTATGATGTGACCTTGTATCCGCATCTATTGCATCTGAAAAATGGTGAGGTTATCCCGTGTAATATTCTGTCTTATGATAAGGATAACATCAATTTTCGGTCTCCATTCATTAGTGGAACGCGCATTGCATCAACGCACATGAAAGCCATTGAGTTTTCACTGGGAAAGACTCAGGGTAGGAAAGAAAACCGGAATCCGATCACAATTACAGGGGGTAATAGACATCGTATCATTTTAGAGGATGGACGGATTTTGGAGGCTATAATGCAGAAGGCAGAAAATGGGATGCTGCAGATCATCGTAGAAACAGGTGGTAACAATGAAAATCCGCTGAAAGTCACATTCGGAGGGGACTTTGCTGCAAACCAAGCTGTTGCGCTAAAGCACGGCGTTGACCTGCTGTTTGACCCGCTCGAAATCCAACCCGAAAAGTTGGATGTGAAAGTAGAACGCGCCTTGACCATACCCCGATTCAACCGTGAGAATCCACCGAAACATATCCTTGTGGCAAACAACGGCGATCTAAAACGTGGGAAACTAACTGGATTCAATGGAGAGACAATTCAGTTTGAAGCAAAGATGCGAAAATCTGTCATTCCTCTCAACAGGGTTGCTCGTATCATTGATATTAGTGATGTTAGTGAGAAAGATCAGGCAGCCCCATCCGATGAAATACCATCTAATGACACCCCAACTAATCAGGACCCAATTTCTTCCCTAACAGA
Organism: Candidatus Poribacteria bacterium; assembly: GCA_012267415.1. Taxonomy (GTDB): domain Bacteria; phylum Poribacteria; class WGA-4E; order WGA-4E; family WGA-3G; genus MSPOR6. The sequence goes on from JAAXGN010000016.1 coordinate 100,852, forward strand.
CAACAGTGAATCAAATGTTTCACTTGTTCGCATCGCTTTGATCCATAACCCGATCTTGATATTCGAACCTATTGAGGTAAGGGGTGAGAGATTGTACGGAAATTCGTCCATCTATGGAAACCTTTCTGTTCCTGTGAATAGTATCCAATATCTGCATTTTGGAGAGAAGGCAAAGTCATTTAAATCTGTTTTCTCGGAATGGGTAGTCCGTCCAGCGTTAGAACCTGAATACGGAGAAAATCGGTAGAATCGTTTCAAGAATCGTTCTCACCTACTCCCCTTCCATCATCCAATCTTCTCGTTTCCGCCAAACCTTGTCTGAACCAGAATTTTCAGGATTATAGGATTTTCAAATCAAGAAACCAAAGGTATGAATGCCATTTAGGCATTCCCCGGGATAAGAGTCTGAGAGGCAGGTTTGATTTCATAAACTATACGTTCTTTTTTATAGAGAGAATGTTTATCCTTAAAAGGACGACTAAATGAGCAAAAACTAATCCTGGAAATCTGGAAATCCTGAAAATCCTGGTTCAGACAATAAGTGGGTCAATATCCCAAAATAGGCAATAAGAGAATTAACGTGCGTGATAAAAACTTCACAAATTAGGAAATTCATCATTTTCGTGCCTTTCCAACAGTGCTGTAGAACCTGCCAGCACATCAGCTAACCTGAGAATTTTCAGGAGGTATCAGAATCGTAATTGGTAAAATTGGTAAATTTTCAGACAGACGAATCCAGTCACAGCCTATAAAGAGCAATCTGAAAAATTACCAATTGGGAATCTTGGGACACGGAAATGATGATTAAAAAGTGAAAACCATCTCAAGCGTTGACATAGAAAATGAATTACCCTACTACAACCGCGAATTTGTAGTAGGGTAATTCATTGCTAAATTGGCAGGTTTATAGCAGGCGAGACAGAACTGGAACCTCTCTCCTGCCCTAAACTCTAACAAGTCTGGGTTACTCTCATTAAGTCTGAATAACTCTCAAACGGTATAGTATAGCACACTTTTTAAGTTTTTCACTAAGTTAGTATATCTATATTATACACGATGTACGACTGTTTGTCAAGTTTTTTTTCACCATTGCGCTGAATCAATATGTTTTCCATATTTGAGTAGGTCGCGATTCGGAGATCGCTCCTACAGAATTTTTAGTAGGAGACAGTTAAGACATATATCTGGCAGATTCCCGACAGGTCGCGATTCAGAGATCGCTCCTACAAGTTTTATCCGCATCCTTCCACAAAAATTTTACACACCCGTCTCCTTATATTACACTGGCAAAGTATGCCATGGATGTCGGCAAACAAACATTACCGAATTCAACATATTCACCGTTAAATCGTGCGTTCTGCAGTAAACTCACCGGTGGCATTGAAATGATATCGCAGAATTCTGCTGTATTTGAGAGATCAATCGGGTTCAGAAGGTGTGAACACGTAAAAGCCCCGTTCTTTGGTGTTAAGAATTTCGTGTCTATAATCTCAATCCGTGCTTTGCTCATCCATATACCTAACCTGATCCATTTTGGGAGTTTGTTGGGTAAATCACCGACAATGAAAAACTCAAAAAGACTACCTGGGGCAAGTTCTTTTGCTTTACCGAATGAAGGTTTATTCGTCATCTTAATTCCTAACTCTTTTTTTCGTGTGTTGCTCACAGTTGAGAACGGACGATGCCGATTGTCTGCCAGTTTGAATGTACTGATGACATATTCATAATGGATAGGTTTTGCAGGTGTAACATAAACACCTGATGCATTGATTGGTGTTAGGTCGTCCTGATAAGTAGGAACGCTGTTAAACGTTCTATGCGGTTTCTGAATCAAACCGAGTGCATAAGTCAACGCCCAATTGTGTATGACCTTTTCAGTCTCGTAAAGTCGTCCCATCTCACGCGTCGCATAGAAGAGAAAATCGTGCAGTGTAAGATGACATTTCGTAACTTGCATCGGTTCCTCCTACTTTCGCTTCTTGTTTGATGCCTTTTGGATGACTCGCGCGGCGTATTCCTGTGTTTCGGTGTTTGCCTCCTGCAAGAAAAGTTGGAGTTTTTCTTTATCTGTCGTCACAGATTTGACAATACCAAGTAGTTGTTTTAGATTTTCTCGATTGAGTAGGTGATAAATCACACCATCATCTTCCAAAAGCATAGATAAGGTATTTTGAGCAGTTTGAAGAACTTTTGTAGGATTCAACGGAATTTCATTCTTGTCCTCACCCAATTCATCATGGATAGCTTGTGTGAATTTAAGATTTGAAAAAATCTCACCATCAGCAAATACAACACCGACAATATGATTAGAAAGTCGTCCTGTTCGCGTTGTCTGTGCGCCGTAGCGTTTCGTTCGCAATACGTTATTCAAGACATAAGCGAAACTGTGTACTGTCACATCCTTAATCGTAATAACAGATGGGAAAAACACTTGTGGCACGATGTGGTCCTGTTCACCAAAACTTGGGCGAACGTCACCATACTGGCTCATAGTCCCTTTTTCATAGAGAGCATTAAATAAAAATTGTTGGTGTGATTCGTCGTACCCTGTAATTGAGCAAGCAGTATCAACATACACCTTTGATTTTTCGGAACCTGAGTCTCCGATAGCGAAACCGTAGTAAACACAGTCGGGACAGGTACCGCAGAAATTTTCATTGTAATCACAGTAGTCATCTCCGTCGCTATCTTCATTCTGTGTAATATTCATTCGGCGCAGTAACTCACGTCCAGTAAGTCGTTCCGGTGAAGTTTGTTTTCGTTTGAACATAGCAGGTCTGATAAGCAAATTGTCACTGTGTAACCCTGCGCTGACCTTTGTAATGTTGAGTGTACCATCTGTCTGAAAAACAGGAAACGACTCCGTTTCTCGAACGACGATCAGATGGGCATAACGTCCTGTTGGTGCTTTCGGTATCTGATCTAAAAAACATCCTTCGGGAACGACTTCTGTCGGTATATCAATTATCGGCATTATTATCCTCCTCTGCCTTTTTGGTTTGGAATTGTCGCCAGTTAACTTGGTACCAAGCGTTTATACCAGCGTTAAATCGGTTTCTTGCTTGACGCAGCAAACCACGTTCGTCCTCGTAATACTCTACAAAGACGGTATGATAAAAATATTCAACGAATTCGTGAATGGCTAATGCCTCTTCTTCGCGCTTAAGTCTGTGGTGCCCTTGAGCGCGGCTTGGCCGACGAATGCGTTGCATCAGATTTCTGATTTCTCCAATAGCCTGATATTTCAGGTCTTCTGAACAAATCTTCGGTTCACTGTTGATGATTACGTCTTCAATAAGGGTAAAGACTTTCAATACACTATTAGGTTTGAAATTATCAGGACGATAAAACTTGAAGCAACGACTCGCCGCTTCTTCAATAAGACTCATTTTGTCACCTCCAACATATTGGTAAGCTTGTATGTATCGTTCTGGTATTGACGGTTCTCCATCAGGTCGTTTTGGGAAATTATCCCAACTCTGTTTTCGACGAAATGCTTCCAGATAATAAAAAACGTAGAGCGGATCTGTGTCAATATTTCGAGCAATTTGGTTAAGATATTTCCATTGTGGATTTCCATCTTTTTGGAATACGTCAACATTCATATCATAAATCACTGCAACTTTTTGAAGCGCAGGTTCAATCTCATCAATACGGAGTTTATCTTGTCTCAGTATATGATGGACAAAAGAGTGTGGCGCATTGAGAATAACTGTCTCCTTCCACTCTTCGCCGCTATGATAAAGGGGTACCTGCGACTCTGTAACGACGACCTTTGCATTGAATACTAAAGGCATAAGGAGACTGAGAAACGTTGGAATTGCCCACGATTCTGCATCTGTAGGACTGTTCCCAAGCGTAGGGAATCCACAGAAGTAGAAAGTAGCAGGATCATTGGTATCAAATTCCATTTTGAGCAGAAAATCATCGTCTGTATCCGGAATATCGGTATCAATCACCATCTCATCTAAGTTGATGAAATCCCTTACTGCCATCCCTTTGTGTAGAGCTTTGCGAACATCAAAGAAATTGAGATTCTTTAACCGATGGTACATATCACCCGCAAACTTGGCAGTTTCGGTTGTGAAGAAATAACTCGGGTACAGATAAAGCCACTTAATTTTTACATCATCGTATCTACTGCCAACCAGATTGAGTTTTGATCGGATCATGATTTGGCGCAGCATCATTTCTACTTCACATAATTCACAGATTCCACGAACAAGCAGCGATGAATTGAGTAAATTCTTGTTGCTGTAAACTTGGTTAGCAAATGTGACCGATGTGTCTCGTTGTTTGGCAGTATCAAAGGTTGATGAACAGAGTGAGCATCCAGCATTTGATCCGCGCCCTTTCTTTTTGGTATTGATGTATCCGTTTAACTCTAATTTAAAGTCGCGTTCAATCTGACCATGTCCGTTGATATCAACAATTTGCTGAACATATTCACGAAGAACTCTGAAACCTTCTTTCTCCATTTCGTGTCGTTCAATCTCTTCCATGAATGTGGTAACAATCTCCTCGGCAATGTAAATAAACAGGTCTTCCATCTGATTGGTGTCTAATCCACGGTTCTCCAGTAGATATTTACCAGCAAGGAAATACCAGTGCAATGGCACACCACCAACCCTACTGTCGCGTGGAATGGTTTCAAAGATAGTCTGATATTCTTGCATATTCAAAACTCTGACGATTTCAGCAGATACCACCTCACGACTCGTTACTACCCCAACGTTTTTCTCAATTTCATAGAGATATTCTGCGAGTTGATCAACGCGCATGTCATCTTCAAAATCAAGTGTGTCATTGTTAGGAATATCACCCCTTTCTTGCAGTTGAAGTATCTTTTGTAGCCGTTTTCCAGCTGATGGGGATTTGTTTTCGTGCAGAATCCTGAAACATCCGATACGAATGAGTTTCAACAACTGCGGAATCTGAAAAAAATCATAATAGTAGTCAGGAAACTTAAATCCCTTTCCATCGCGCGTGAAGCCGTTAAGATTGACTTTCAGACGATCAGCACAGTAAGCAATAAGCTGCTTTTCAGTATCTTCAGCGACTTCATCAAGCGTCGGTAAAACCACTTCTTCGCTTGATCGTTCTCGCAGATACGTAACACCTGTTGGAAAAAAGAGAAGGGGTTTCCATCCGAGACGGTCACGCAAAATTCTAAGCAAGGCGTTGTTGATGACGTTTGTAATCATACCGCGATTTTCAGCAAGTTTGTGATAGGTAAGTTCAAGTTTTCCGCCGCTTAATTGTGTAAGAGATTCGCGAACAATTGCTTGTTCTTTAAATCCGCTCGGATTTTTCAGCAGATAAGCAATCATGTCTGATGCTGTGCACATCTCGCGCAGATACTGGCGTCGTCGTCCCTGTAGACGTAAATCAAAATGCTTCAAATTCAGATCAGCCCCCCATTTTTTCTGCGTGTTGAAAATGAGATATGCAATATCTCCGCGGTATACTTTGTAATCTGGAAAAAATTCATCAAAATGGAGTTTTGTAACCCATGCGTCAAGGTAAGCATAAAATTGCTCAGACTTCTCTGCATCTGAGACACTCAAATCACGGATCCCCACCAGTTTGTCAATGTCGTGAAACGAATAAGCGATCAAGTAGAGGCTTTCTTCTAATTCACTCAACTGCATCCTGGCAGTTCGTACAATCGTAAGCGTTGGAAAGACACCGTTTAGAATATGAGTGAGCATGCTCTGGTCATGATTATATTCCCATCCAGTGCTCCCTTTCGCTGGCTTAAGCGTATACGCTTCAAGCATCTTCGGCATCACTTTATCAATGTAATCCATTAACACAAAATCAGCTGGATCAACAGCGTTTTTCAGCAAAGCAATTTGTGCATGGAGCCGCCTCGGTTCTTGAGAATTGTCTGAGAATCCCATAAAATCAAGTTCAAGTTGTTCAACCATTAGAATCCTTCACCTTTCTCCAAACATAAGGTTGAGAACGCAGCAATAGCGCGTCTTTTGAAAACACGATACTCAATTCTTCACCGCTCCGATCGATTAACGGGTAAATGGAAAACATCGGTGGCAAACGTAATATCCTCCTTAAATCACGCACCTTTTCTGGACGAATGAGACACAATAAAGGTTTTACGCACAACCACCTATTGATTTTGTTAATTTCCGAAAAGTTACCGTCAATTTCAAACCCCTTAAATGTATGCAATTGTCGGTAACAGTCATCAGTAAATTGTTCCCTAATCTTACGGCTCTGAGTGAGTCGAAACTGTTCCCGTTCAGCGCGATATTCATGAAGACGCAAATAGACATCAACATACTGAAACCTACGAAACGGAACCTTCTGTATCTGACATTCTCGCTTAAAATCTGCTTTTTCCATAAATTCAACTTCGGCGTTTTGCATTACCCACAAAAGATTGTAGTTTTTGATTTTGCCGTCGGTTTCGTCAAGGATACCGCAGGTGAACGGTGATTCACCACGAAATCGAATGACACCTGCATCAATGATTTCAGGTTGTTTCTGCTTAACAGCGAAATATAATTTCGTTGAACGTATTTCAATATTGGTCTCGAAAATGTCGGAATAAACCCGTGTGAGTTTTTTACGTTCAGATGCATAGTTTTCACGCAAACTTGGATGTCCAAGTGTGTTGATAATATGTGAGGCATGCAACCACCCCCAAGATTTTCGATAGTTACGAAATTCGTTGATAGGTGAGAAAACTTGCTTATCCTCACCTTCACTTCTCATGAGATCAATCAGAGTTTCTTTGTCAATTTCTGGATCCGATGGGATGACCTGCTCAACCCGTTCATAAGCATATTTTGGCAGAAGTGAATGTGCAACAAAACGTTCAAACTTCATAACCGTCCCGTCGGTTTTCGTGTATTCAGAGTGCCGACCCAGTCGACCTAACCTTTGAATCCATGACCCAGAATCCATTGCTTCAAAAACAAGAAAGTTGATTTTGAAGTCAACGCCGACATCTACCGTTGAAGTGCCAACAAGTAGATCGCTTTCGTGGAGCGCAAAATACCGTTCTTGTTGGCTGCTGAGTCCCGTATTTTCTCCAACCCGCAAAGGGAAATCGCCTGCTTCGTTTCGCTCCTTGAGAAATGTGCAAATTCGCTTCGCAGATGCGACTGAGTTGATGATAATTGCCCCACGTGAACTCGGATTTTCGTCAAACCACGTAGCAATCTGCTGGTAATAGTTTTCGACCCACGCCTCGGTCTGGGGACCTACTGCATGAAAATGTAAGTCGAATGGGGCACAGATCTTGCACCATTTTGCTGAAACCTGTTTATCAGACTGATAACACCCCTCAATGATTTTATAGCGAAGATTCGCTTTTTCTAAACAATTTAGCAGAAGCGGATTGGGTGTTGCAGAGAGAAAGACAAACTTTTTCTGACTCCATTTACCACTTCCCTGCTCAATGAAATACAACATTGTCGTTAGAACAGAAATGACTTGTGATACATCATAAATATGGAATTCGTCAAACACAAAAAGATCATAATAATCAATAACATGTTGTACTAACTGGTCAGGATTTTCGTATTTGGAATTCAGATACTGGAAATTGGCAATGAGATTAAATATGTCGGGATTTGTGAGAAGAATAGGATTTTTTAGTGCCAAATGCTCGATCGCTGCTTTTTGTCCGCTTAAATCCTTCAATTTAGTACGTAGTTCAAACAGACTATCGCTAAACATTTTGTCACACGCAACCGGTTGTGCAAACCATTTGCAGTAGTCTTGCACTTGTCGTTCTTGATCCTTGATCAATTCATTGGTTGGGTACATAGCAAGGATTGACTTGCCTGATGTGAATGCCGAAAGATATGCAGCAAGGCTTTTTCCATCACCTGTCATTGCAGTATTAAAGACAACATCAATATCAGGGTTGCGAATTGCATCAAATGTTTTTACTTGATGCTCGCGTAAAGATATTTCCTGAGGGACACCTACAATTGGATCAGATTGTGTAAGTTTTGAATAGACTGGTAAAACTCTAATTTGGTTCATTTATACTCCAGAAAAACTAAAATACTTTTACTTTATGTAGTAATTACTTGACACACACCTGCATCAATTTATACAGTAACAGTAAGGTAATTTGGTCTAATTTTCAAATTTTAATGCTAAGCCTACATACAACTGTATTAGAATATGGGATTATTTAGAGATTCATTTCCGTAAAAAGGAAACCCCTAATGAAGTTTTAGATTTAATTTAAACTGGATAATATGCGGCAGGACTCTTAACATATTGGCGGTAATATGTAGGTTGGTCATCCAAGAATAGACCAACCCCTACAATCGTTTTGATGGATTGGATCACCTAAATATTATTCAATCTTCATATTGAAACAATATTAAATAATGAATTATCAATTTTCCGATAATCCTGCAGACTCCGAACCCGTAGGGGCGAGGTCTCCTCGCCCGTCATCAACGTGCAACCTGCATATTTAATATTCAAATTTGCTGAAATTTGACATCTATGGATAAGCATAGGCATATATGGGAGAAGGCATCTACTCGCTTTGTGGGACAGCGGTCGTTTCCCACTCGGGCCAAATCTGTATCATTGATTCGGGTAAAATCTGTATTTCTGTCTTTTTACTGGTGAGTTCAATACGTAAACGGTTTTCACCTTCTGTCCTTTCTAAGGGTAACAGCCAATAAGCACGATACATTTTACCATCAACATACCCTCCGACACAGATGTTCTCTATGTGCTGAAAGATTATATGTGTGTCGCCTTTCAACTGATGAATCGTCTGTCCATTCTGCTTAATCTGAAGTTCAATGGAAGATGATACCGAATTCAACCAGTCTGCCTGTAGGAACAGAATGGGTTGACCGTCCTCCTGAGCGATATTGAAACTGGATTCTATTTCACCCTGACCCGGTACTTTGAGATATACTCCGTTATCTGAAATATGATCAATGAGCGGATACTTGGCAAAAACAGAACGTCCCGTTCCTTGATGCAAACGGGAAAATGGTGAACCGTAGGCGTTCCACTCCAGAAAGGTCAGTAAGTGGGTTCGCATATCCCCTCTAAATTGATGGAGCGTTTCCTTCTTCTCAAGTTTTAGTAATAGTTTAGAGAGATGATTTATCTGTGCGTATCCAGCACGTGCTTCGGTGAAAAGTTTGACAACAGACCTGTCAGGATTGGCTTTGTAAGCATTCAGAAAACACATGACCAGTTGGTTGGTATACCGCGCCGGTATCATACCGGGAACAGTTGCAGTGTTTCCAAGATAGGTACGACAACCGTTGTTCAAAAATGCTTTTAAGAGTTCTGAGCCGGGCGGTGTGGTTGCACATCCGTTGATGAAAGCAATCGGGTTTCGTGTTAACTGCGGCATACTTTTAGCTGTTATGAAGTTTTCGCCAAAACGATTGCTTAAACCTTTAGGACTGCCATGCCCAAAATGGATTATAAGGTCTGAATTCGGGAGTTTTCCATCCTTTTTCCTGCCGATCACATCAACCTGATGTCCTTGCTGAGTGAGTGCATCCATAAACTGCTGTGTTTCTAAATGGATACGCGTATCTTCCGAACACATGATTGTTGCATCCGGACCTGCTGTTTCAGCAGTATCGTGCATCTGTTGTATCATCGCTTCAGGATTTCCGAGTATTCTTGTTACAGCAACTTCTGGTAGACCATCGCGATCTAAATCTGCGTAAAAAGAGTCGGTGTGGAATCGCAATTGAGCTAAACCGATTTCCCACATCGGTATAATTGTCTCATCTCCTACAATTATAAGCGTATCCAACGCACCATCAGTTCTTGAAATCATTTCATCCTTGATGACCTTTGCCATCCCTGTGAGACTTGAATCTGGATATTTTGGTATTGTGATATGTTCTCCTGTTTTTTGCAGATGAACTTCATCAATATCAAGTATATTGGCGTTGTGTGTATCAGCAAGTGTTTCAACCGCCTGTTTAATTCTTGGTATCTCCTTGGAAAATGCTTCTGATAGTGCATTCATATTTGTCAGTATTAACATTTTTTTTTGGATTCTCCTTCTAACGTTTTCTTAGGCTATATCTATCCTAACATGATTTTAAGTGAGAAATCAACTTTAGATGACGATAAAAATATTTTACTTTTTCTCTAAAATATTGTATACTATTAAATGCAATCAGCAAATAAGAGCATCACAAGTAAAAGGTTGAAACCTTCGCTGCTTTTCTGCTGTCTTGTCAAATGGATGATTAAATGCTTGAAGTGGTAAACATCTCAAGCAAACATAGATGCCATTTAGGTATTCCCTGGGATTTCAAGATTACCAGGATAACACACTTACATTAAGGGTTTAGATGCGTTCTTACAATCGTTTGATAGAACCACAAACCTGTTATCCTGGTTCAGACAATTTCCTCTCTTCACCAAAACGTCTGATAAACATAAGATCCCTGTTATCCCGAAAATCCTGGGAGAATGCCTAATGGTATTTATACCGTTGATTTGGTAGATCTTGTGATAACTGAAAACTGAATCATGGATACTCTAAAAATAGGCTTTGACAAAGGCACGCTCATCCTACAGAACGTCCCTAAGACAATTCAACCGAATTTGCCAGATATGCTTTGGGATGAACGTACACTTACCTTTCGCGCGCCTGCTTACAGATACCGTCATATCGTATCCCAGCTGCGAGCACACGACATACCCTACACCGATTCTGCACGACAATTCACTATTAAAGAATTTACCAATAAAAAGAAAGTAACGCCATATCCGTATCAGACTGAAGCGATTGACGCATGGCACGCAAATAACAGACGCGGTGTGATTAGTCTACCCACAGGTGCGGGTAAAACTTTCATTGCAATTTTGCTTATTGCAGAAACACAACGTCCAACTCTTGTGCACGTGCCGACGATTGATCTTATGCATCAATGGTCTGATGTGTTGAAAGAACATTTCGGAGAAGCGGTAGGCATCTTTGGCGGAGGTGAACACGACTTGCGAGACCTCACAGTTACAACCTATCAGTCGGCTGTCATGCATGCACCCCACTATGGGAATCGGTTCGGTTTCGCTATATTTGACGAATGTCACCATCTTCCAGGAGACCAATATCAATACGCTGCAATCAGCAGTATTGCACCATTTCGTTTGGGATTATCAGCGACTCCTGATCGTGTTGACGGTAAAGAGAGTCGACTCTATGCACTTGTCGGTGAGTGCTGCTACGAAGCACAGGTGCGGGAACTCTCTGGCAAAACGCTCTCTGAATATCGCGTCGTCACGATTGCGGTTGATATGGAAGACATTGAACGGATTCAATACGAAGAGGCACGACGCACTTACCTAAGTTTTCTGAAGCAAGAAAAAATAAGTATGGGCACGTCAAGCGGATGGCAGCGGTTCCTCTGGAAATCATCTCAATCCGAGACTGGACGCGCAGCGTTTAACGCCTATCTTACACAGAAACGGCTTAGTTTTGCCTCTACTGCTAAAAAAGAGTGGGTCTGGAAACTCATCCAACGTCATCGTGGGGATCGCATCCTTATCTTTACACAGGATAACGACACCGCATATCAACTTGGCACACGTTTCTTCCTGCCAGTTCTAACACATCAGACAAAACAGAAGGAACGAAAAGCGTTCCTGAACGGATTTCGTGATGGCACCTATTCTATCCTTGTCACTTCAAAAGCACTGAATGAAGGTGTAGATGTGCCAGAAGCAAATGTCGCTATTATCGTATCTGGCAGTGGCAGTGTCCGAGAACATGTGCAACGCTTAGGACGTATCCTTCGTAAACGTGAAGGAAAGCAAGCTATACTCTACGAACTGATATCTAAACAGACAGGCGAACAGTATGTCAACAAACGCCGAAGACAACACCACGCTTATCAATAATAGAAATTAACCCATCACATGCCTACCTTACAACTATGCTCACAAAAGACCTACTCCGATATAAAATACAGAGCGGTAAAATCTATCCGCAATTTGTCTCACCGACTGATGAGAAGTTGTTATCGGTTGCGGATCAGTTAATTACTGTATTTGAAAAATCTTCAGACAAAACACGGTCAACGTTGTTAGCAGCAAGTAAGGAGGTGATAGATAGTTCAGCGTTACCCCTCATCATCAAACGGGGATTTGAGAAGCTTCTGTTAGATAGGACGGACTTTGATACCTCACCTAACGAAGCACTCATAACGTTTCGACACGACCTCTTCACGCAGACGAGTCGTTTGCTATCGCAGGAACAGTTTAAGGACTATTCAGCATATCAACAGAAAGTATTAGAAATGGTTGACAGCGGATCATTAGCAGATGTCAGTGCTGAAGATGAAATCGCGTTAGGTGAGAGACTCTATGCAGACCTTCCGAGTTGTCAACCAATTTTATCGTTTAAAACACTTTCACCCGAACACCTGCTACATCGCTACAACACTGCACAGGTACAAGGTTTGCTGCTTCATTGTAACGCACTCACCTTAAATCTCACGGATTCTATGACAGCGGAACTGCGTCAGCTGTTCAAATATCTCAGGTTTCATCAGTTATTGTGTACCATACAACGCTTGCATGGAGCCGAGGACACGCACCAACAAGAGCACGATGAAAAAAAACATAAAACTGCAAATCAGAATGTATTCCAGATTACCGTAGATGGACCGCTAAATCTATTTTACAAAACGAAACGTTACGGTATGAATTTGGCAAACTTCTTTGTTGCCGTGTTGCACCAACCGAAGTGGGAACTCATAGCCGAGATTCAGATGCGAAATAAACGTCCTTTACGACTCTATCTCAATGAATCGTGTGGTATAAAACCAATTTCACAGCAGTTCCTGGCATACATACCTGAAGATATTGCACATTTTCAAGCGATGCTTGCTAATAAGACAGATGCGTGGCAGATTAGTCCTGGCAGTCAGTTCTTGCCTTTACCGGGGGATGCCTACTGCTTTCCAGATTATCAACTCGTGCATATTAGTGGTGCAAAGGTCGCAATTGAGCTGTTTCATCCTTGGCATCAAGGTCATCTATTATCTCGTCTTAATACGCTTGCCGAACAGACAGATACCCCCTTGATTCTTGGTGTTTCAAAGGAATTAGAGAAAAAACCTATCATAGCTGATGCGATGGAGGCATCCTCATATTTCTCCCAGTTCGGTTTTACCTTCCGAGATGTACCAACAATGGGGACATTGCTTCCAATACTGAATTCGCTTGTGTAAATATCCTTACCCAATGGAAAGCAACCTTGAATATACCTCTATCATCTGCTAAAATAATGATAAGAATAATAATTACAAAAAAGAAAAATATCACAAATCACATAAAAACAGACCTATGAATCTACAATTACCAGAAGGTGCAAAAAAACGCATCGGTAAAGGTGAAATCTACCAGATGCAGTTTTCTCCAGACGATACTGTGCTGGCGGTTGCAACCAGCATCGGCATCCTGATCTATTTGATACCTATCAGGAGATAGACCTCCTCACCGAACATAATGATGTTGTTAAAAGCCTTGCCTTCAGTCCAGATGGACGAATATTGGCAAGTGGCGGTGGATGGGATGATAAGACTATTCGTCTGTGGAATGTCCAGACCAGACAACTTCAAAAAACCCTCACAGGACATGATGGGGAAGTTACGAGTCTCGCATTCCACCCGAATGGCAATTCACTTGCAAGTGGCAGTTCAAACAAAACAATCTGCCTTTGGGATATAGATAAGGCGGAACGCAAAACACGTATCGCATGTGCGGATCAGGTTGTGGACATCGCTTTCAGTTCTGATGGAAAAATGCTCGCGAGTGGTGAGAAGAATCAATTTGATCAATCTATTCATCTGCGCGATGCTAAAACGGGACAACCTGTCAAAACCCTAATATCAAACGTAGAACGCATGCGAGAGATCTCTGTTGCATTCAGTCCTGATAGAACAACATTAGCTGGAAGTTGTAACGACACCATTCACTTATGGGATGTAACAACAGGTGAGAGACGAAAAACATTCACAGCCCCTGGGAGAGTCGTCAGTATTACCTTCAACCCCAGTAGCACACTGCTTGCAAGTACTGGGACCCAGATCAATCTATGGGATGTTGCTACCGCAGAACACAAACAGACACTCTGGGGAAGTCATGATTATGTAACCTTTAGTTCCGATGGAAAACGTCTCGCGAGTGGTGGTGATTTTAATGGGATTAATCTATGGGACGTTTCAACAGGACAAAACATCAAAGCAATTGATGGGTTTAATGGTAGTGTGAATTGTGTATCGTTTAGCAAAGATGGAAAGAAACTAACATTTGGAAGTTACAACGGTATTCATATATGGGATACAAATAAAGACAACCCCTTAAATACACATCTGACCTATAGCATCAATTGCAACGCTTTCAGTCCGGATGGGAAAACAGTAGCAGGTGCTAATGGCGAACCTGAGACTATCTGGCTTTGGAATGCAAATACAGGAGAAGAGATTAAAACATTTACAAAAAGAAAAAATACAGCCTTACATTGGGTGAATGCTGTAGCATTTAGCGTTGATGGAAAGATACTCGCAAGCGGCAGTGAAGACGGCAATCTCTATCTTTGGGATGTAGCAACAGGTGAGATACTAAATGCATTGATTGAAGATGCGGACAATATCTTCAGTGTTGATTTCAGTTCCGATGGAAAAACGTTAGCAAGTGGTAATGCGGGAAACACTATCCAACTATGGGATATCGCAACAGGAAAACATAAGGCAACACTTGAAGGACATACAAAATGGGTTTTTGCTGTAGCATTTAGTCCTGATAGCAGGATGTTAGCAAGCGGAAGTTGGGACAAAACTATACGTCTATGGGACACCCATACAAATGAGGAACTAAAAACATTTACAGGTCATACAGATGCCGTTTGGAGTGTGGCGTTCAGTCCTGATAGACAGACATTGGCATCTGCAAGTGAAGACAGGACGATACGGTTATGGAACATCGCGACTGGTGAACAGTTGCATATATTCACAGGACATACAGGATGTATAAATGAAATCGCCTTTAGTCCGGATGGGAAAACACTCGCAAGTGGGAGTGATGATGGCACAGTGCTGCTCTGGAATATAAAGAACGGCACACGGAGTGTGCCTACTACTTTTAAGGGATAATGGCACAGTGCTGCTGTGGGATGTCTCTACATAATTTAACAAAAAGGAATCTGACATAATGAAAACAAAAACGTTTGCTACTCTTCTGACACTAATTTTCATCATATCGATCTATTTCCCCGTTGCCAATGCAGAAGATTACACGCAAATAGGTTTACCCGAAGGAGCAAAAGCGCGACTCGGTAAAGGTATCATATACGACATACAGCTCTCACACGACGGCACAAAGTTAGCTATAGCGAGTTCCATCGGTGTATGGCTTTATGATGTTAACACGCGTAGAGAAACCGCACTCATTTCAGCACATACAGATACTGTTACACATGTAGCATTTTCACCAGATGGTAAAATCCTCGCCAGCAGTGCTCATGACAAAACCGTGCGTCTTTGGGATACGACAACAGGAAGAAACTTGCAGACACTGGATATCCCTAAAGATACTCTTTTTTCACTAAACTTCTCAAAAGATGAAAAGTCCCTTATAGGATTGACCCATCAGAGGGTCCTTCATCTATGGGATCCTATCACCGGTAAACTGCAAAAAACATATAAACCAAAATATAGGAAGATAAGGGTCAAAGGAATGGAATGGGATCGTGCTTTAGCTGCATTTGTTGACCCAACAAGGGATGCTACCTTTGCAATCGGAAATCATGATGGAACGGTTAGCATACAAGATGGGAATAATCGCAAACTTATAAAGACACTCGTAGCAAGGACAAATGAAGCCGCATTCTATAAGATAGGTGATGTTACGAAACCCCCAAAAGCGATAGTCCAGCTAAACCCTAATGACGATACTGCTTCCTTTCCCACGCAATATAGAGATGATGGGAAACCATTCCCAATCCAATATAAGTTAGGAAGATCACATGTCTATCCTGAAACCTATAAGGAGCAGCCTATAAAATGGCTTGCCAGATTAGAGTTTTCACCAGATGGAAAAACCTTGGTGAGTTCATGTGAATACAGAAACCCACGATTTAAAGGTTATTCTTACAAACCAGGACCAACTGAAATTTGGGATATTGATTCAACTGAGCAACTCGCAGTACTTCCCCCTTATATTGATGTAAAGTTTTCAAATGATGGTAAACGCCTTGCTCTGATAGGTTCTGCTGGATGTGTAATCTGGGACATTGACACCCGTAAGGAAATTGCTACCTTTTCAGATGCGGAAACGGTAAGATTTTCAGGTGATGGGAAATTACTCTATCTCATCAGCAAAGATAACTACACAATCTGGGATTTAGCTGCTGGACTTGAAATCAGTAGGGTGTCGCTTGACTTAGATGAATCTCAACTCTTTCCAGATCGATTTGTAGCATCAAGATATGGTGCAATCCTTGCTACGACTGATGCAAATGGTGAAGTTCGTCTGTGGCACTCACACACCGATGAACTGTTAATTACCCTTACTTCAGGTTTTACAAGACCATTCACATCGTTAGCAGTTTCTCGTGATGGTAAAACCATCGCAACGGGGGATGAATTAAGGAACATCCAACTTTGGGGCGTAAACACACGCAGTAAACGGATGACAATTAAGACAGATGAACAATTTATCCGTGCGTTGACATTTGCTAAAGACAACCAAACACTTATCAGTGAAAACAGGGATATTATCATAATGTGGAACATAAACTCTGGAGAATTGGTAAAAGCATACACTGTCCTAGAAGCACAGGCTGGAGGATTCTATAATTCATTTAATGATGGGACACACTTCTCTGGAGAAACAGTCGGAATTTTTGCACAGAATGGTGATAAACTGATTATCCAGACAGAAAATGGAACAGAGATTTGGGATATGATCAACGGTAAGGAACTATACACCTTTACGAATATAGATCAGCATTGGTATACGTCAACGATAAATGAAGAAACGTTTGTTTACGGTATCGGAAACAAAGTTTTCATATCGGATTTGAAAAAAGGTGAGAAGGTTGGCACACTCAAAACATCTAAAGGCTTTTTTGATGGATTCTTAGAGAGGTTTAACTTTCGTGATTTTAATGTTATGTCCTTAGCATTTACACCAGATGGCAGGACTCTTGTTGTTGGTAACGGAGACAAGAAAATTCAACTATGGGATATTGTAGACCAACGGCTTATAGAGACCATGACTGGACATCAACATGCAGTCTGTCAGTTAGCATTCTCTGCGGATGGTAAAATTCTCGCTAGTGGAGATACAGGGGGTAAGATTCATTTATGGGAATTTGCCACCCGTCGCCATCTTGCAACTTACCAAGCAACTAAGAGATTTGTCCACACATTAGCATTTGCCCCTGATGGGAAAACGCTCGTAAGTATGAACGCAAGAGGTTACAAACAAGATGGAACTATCTACCTCTGGCATGTGCCTTCAAAATAAAAATCATAGATATACAATGAATTTGATATACAGCAACTTCTAAACATGAAAGCAAATTATCGTAGGGGTTAGGTTTCCTAATCCGTTCGGACGAGGTGACCTCCCCATACAACATATCCAACATCTTGCTTTATCAAACTCACGTTAACATAAAGACATGGAGAGAGCAATGCGACTTATCCTTATATGCTGTATTACAGCAATGCTAATCGGATGTGGACTAAATACTATCCCTTATTCGGATAATAACGGTGTTATAAAACCGAATGCGGCAGCAGTGTCACATTATGAGTGGGGACTTACTTATGCCAAAGAAGGCAATCTTGCACAAGCAGTCACCGAGTTGAAATTGGCAATTCAGAATGAACCGGGATGGACACTTCCGTATTTTAATCTGGGTGCTGTATACGGGAATATGGGAGAACTTGACGAGGCAATCCTGGCTTGGGAACGCACAACCCAACTGGACACCGATTTCGTAAAAGCACACTTTAATCTTGCCATTGCTTATGCACTACGCGCACAGGATTCTGACAGCGACTATCCGAAACACATTGACATTGAAAGATCAATTGCATCGTTACGAGAAGCGATCCGGGTGGACAAAGAAGCCCGTTCAGCTGCAGAAATAGAGCCTGCATTTGATGAAATAAGAGAACTACCTGAATATAAACAATTGCTTGAAAGCACTGAACCGAAATAGGAAGACACGAAAGCGATAATACCCCAGGCCGGTAGGTACGATAAGGATATCGCACCATAAGCGTCAATTTAAGAAGATAAATCTGATCAAATATTGACCACAGTCCCGTAGGGACGATATGTTTATAGATCATGGTTGAACACCGTTCTTTAGTCCCGTAGGGACGATATGTGTAACATAGGCAATTACATAAACATATCGTCCCTACGGGACTAAAGAGAGTTAGGATAACGGTTTTCTATAAACATATCGTCCCTACGGGACTAAAGACAAACCAAGAACAAACTAATTTCCTTAAATTGACTCCTATGGTGCGATATCCTTATCGCACTTACTGACAAGGTGACATCACTAAATTGATGTCTATAGTTGGATAATTTCGAAAAAAATATGACAAAATCTATATATTCTATTATACCGTTTATCCTCTTGATAGCAGCAACGCTCACTGGATGCAACCAAGAGACAATCATTGAGTTGATGCCGATCACAGACGTTGAAATATACATAACAGAAATTGATACACCCGGCATTTACGCCGTTTCCGTTTTGGTGACTGGCACATTAGAGGACAAATGCATAGATGGCTATGAGATAGATTATGATATGATACCCAGTGTGTTTGATAGGATTCCACTTTATTCGGACAATGATACAATTTCTATTGAGATTAGACAGAAAGTAACGGTAGGTAGCGTTGCTTGTGATCTTGCAAGTCCATACTATATTGATATGATTTTTCTCGGTTTCTGTAAGTCAGGTGAATATACAATAGATGTGAATGGATATACTGAAACATTCAGTGTTCTATAAGGGGCACGCATGCGTCACCGAGTTGAAGTTTTGGTGTCTCTTGCGTGAAAGTTTATGAACGACATCACCCACGCTCACTATACGCTCGGTAAAGCTGCATTTATAGAAGTCGTTGATATAAAGGGAAGTTAGGATGTTATTTATTCGTCATAGGTTGTTTTTATTTTTACTATGCTGCCTTTGTATTTTTGGATGCGATGATGTCCGAGATGGAATGCTAAAGGTTCATATTACAGGTGGTGATAATGAAGTAGAGGTCACCGGTATTCCGCAGGAACTCATAGACATATACAAAGCGGAACTGAGTTGGCTTCCACAGAGACAGTTTGAATTTGAGTTAGATCGGCATTTAACGTATTATACCAAATATATTGATGCTGACGGCATAGCGATTGTAGGCAATCATTATGTCCGAGATGAGCAGTTCTATGTGGCGAGAGAGATAATTTTGCACATGACATCAAAGCATCCAGAAATACGTGAACATCTTTCACTCGAAACAAATAACAGGGGGTTTCGTGTGGTTCTCATGAACACGGAAGAACCTGTAGATAGTGAATTTAATAGTGAATTTGGTCGCAGAAACGGGTATGTTGCTGCGTATCCAGAGAATCAGCGTTTTACACATAGTGGACAGAGCCTAAGAACCCATTGTGTCGCACGTATCGGTTGGCGGGGTTTGCAGTGGGACGCTGAAACAGAGACGTGGAAACCTGGACGTTTGACTTTAGGTGTTGGTACGCTTATACATGAGTTTGCTCATGCTTTAGCCAGTCAGCAAGCGATAACACTGATATATCCAGATTTTCATGAACAGCTGGAAAACGCTTTTTTGACCGATATTCCTTACGATCCTGATAATCCGAATCCGATTGCTCCGTTTGGCGAAAATAGCGCGCATACGGCTGGATTTGGCAACAAAAATATGTCGGAGTATTGGGCAGAACTTACACGCCACTGGTTTGTGATACACCCTAATAGGCTTACTCTCTACTATAAAGAATATAAACAGGATCAACTGATGCTGCCTATCATAGAAGATATATTTCCAAAAATATATTTATACCCATTAAACAAGTTAGAACAACCTATAGAATGGGATTGGGATCCTGATTTGATATTGGATTGAGATCTCCACAGTATAAAATATAACTTTTTACTCGTAAAATGTTATACATAGCTTTTTACTTGTAGAATATAACCTGTATACATATAACACGGGTGGAGACAGGGCGACTCGTCTCCAACACAAAATTTAGTATTGATTGGAACTATCATGTCGGGTGTCGCTACCCTCTACCCGACCTACGAAGAATGAGATAAAAATAAATAAAATTGGTATAACATACATTAGGCATTACAATGATTTAGTTGTAAGTTATAGGTAACCTCTGTTATACTAATTGCAATCTTTATGTAGGTTATCTCATGATCGTTTTTGAAGATATCAAGGACAAAGCTGATACGCTTCTATCCCTTACCGGATATACTTCAACGGGAACTTGATAAATGTAGCGCAAACTTTCCAGTTTGCGAAGATGTGCCACAAACTGAATGAGGATTAAATTAATAATCAGGTAATTTTGATTAAACCAGGCCGGTAGGTGCGATATCCTTATCGCACCGGGTTTATCCCAACCCGCTTCATTAAAGGTTTCCGCTTAGGATCCGGTGCGATAAGGATATCGCACCTACCGGCCTGGGAAGAATTGGTTTTTACCCTTTTAATTACTTAATCTTCATCCGTGTGTCGTTCTTAGAACAGGAGCCTGAAAATGTCCTATACTGATGCCAGTTTACCTGTTGACCAAATTCTATGTGGAGACAATCTGGAACTTATCAAACATTTGCCTGATTGTAGCATCCAATTAGTCATCACCTCTCCCCCCTATTTTCAACAACGTGATTATGGTGGCGGGATGGGAAATGAAACTGATGTCAATGATTACATTGGAACATTAATCAGCCTGTTCCGGGAATGTGTCCGTGTCGTCCGAGAGGATGGTAGTATTGTCTTTAATATAGGCGACAAGTATCAGGATAGCAACTTGCTTCTTGTTCCATATCGCTTTGCGCTTGCAGCAACAGCCACCGACTTAGTCAGACTTGTCAATGAGATTACATGGGTTAAAAAGAACCCTACACCACGTCAGTTTACCCGACGTCTTGTCAGCAGCACTGAACCGTTTTTCCATTTTGCAAAGTCAGACCAATATTTCTACAATCCTAAAGCTTTCTTAGCAGAAACACGTGAAACACAACATTCAAATAAAAGAGAAAATACAAACATTGGGCAGCGATATTTCGATCTTATTGAAGAATCAGACTTATCTAAGGATGAAAAATCCCTTGCTCGGATTGAACTGGCAGAAGTCATACAAGAAGTAAAACGAGGCAAAACAAAGAGTTTTAGAATGAAAATTCGTGGTATCCATGCACCTCCATTTGGTGGACAGATGGGAGGACGCACATTACAATTAAAAAACAAAGGATTTACAATCATCCGGATTCATGGTAATAAACTCAAGCGAGACGTAATTGAAACCCCTGTTGCTGCTGTTAAAGGAAACAAACATCCTGCAATTTACCCAGTGGAGCTTGTAGAAGAGTTTTTACATCTTCTTACACCTCCTAATTCCATCGTTCTTGATCCATTCATGGGGTCAGGATCAACAGCCGTCGCGTGTAAAAACCTTGACAGATATTACATAGGATACGACATCAATCCGGATTACTGCAAATATGCTCAGCAACGTGTCTCTGATACTCCTACTGAAAAGCAGTACAAGTTAGAGGAATGTAATGAACGACAGAAATGCGCTTGACCTGCAACAGTGATTCAACATGCCACAATACACAACCCTTACACCTGAAGAACTTAATGATATTGTTGCACATTATGAAGTCGGCACATCTGTAGATTTAGAAGAACTGCCAGGTGGGTTTGGAAACAGCAACTATAAATTAACGACTACTGAAAATATGTTCCTACTTAAAATATGTGATGAGAAAAATCTTGATGAACTTCATCAACAGATCACACTGTTAGAACATCTGAAAAAGCATGCCTATCCGACTGTGTATCCAATCTTACAGAAAAATGGTGATGCCCTTCATGTTAATGAAAAGAAACATATCATGATCTATCCGTTTTTAAATGGAGATACACCCAAACCATCAAAACGCGTGTTAGCACAAACCGGAGAAGCGTTAGCAAAGTTACATCGCATTCCGCCGATTGCAAATCTGCCACGTTTTCCAATGGGGATAACGAAAATCGGACCTTTTATGAACGAAGTAAAACACACAGAACTTGCAACACATCCCTTTTTTCTTTGGTTACAATCGGAACTTGAATGGATCATACCTGAAATAGAGAAACCTCTGCCAACAGGACTACTGCACGGAGATCTGTTTTTAGATAATACCCTCTTTGACGATGAGAAGATGGTGGCAATTCTTGACTTTGAGGAAGGCTGTCATGATACCTTGCTAACTGATATAGCAATGACAATTATTGGCTGCTGTTATACAGAAAAAAATGATCTGAATATTGACGCGTTACACGATTTTTTAAATGCCTATAACGCGTTACGTCCTTTAACAGAAAACGAATGGGAGTGTTTAGACGGTTTTGTCTACTATGCAGCCTTGTCAATCGCAGTCTGGCGTTTTAGACAATTCAATATACGCTATCCCGATACACAGCGATCAGAAACATACCTTGAGATGATTACCCGTAGTGCGAATTGGCAAACAATACGAATATAGCAGTTAAGAGTATAACTTCATTACACAAAAAATATGTCACTAATAACGATAAGCAATGTCACAAAACTCTACGATCCAGATATAATCCTAAACGATATATCTATTGCCATCGCGCCTGGAGACCGGATAGGACTAATTGGACGGAACGGTTGCGGAAAGACGACTTTAATAAAGATCATGTGCGGCATCATTACCGATTACAAGGGAGATGTCGTTTTAGCTAAAGGTAGACGTATTGGATACCTAAGTCAAGAACCTGACTTAGAACGGGATTGTACACTACGCCAGGAGATGCTCAAAGTTTTTCAAGAACGATTGACACTTGAAGACAAGATGCTACTGCTGGCGGAGGATATGGAAACTGGTGAATCACCCGATTTACTCCAGCAGTACGCACGTATTCAGGAACAACATGAGCGACTCGGTGGATACGATTATGAACATAAGATCAATCGCGTTCTTGGAGGATTGGGTTTTACGCAACAGGACTTCAACCTACCGGTCAGTGTCCTCAGTGGTGGACAAAAAAGTAGAGCAACATTGGCGAAACTCCTCCTTGAAGAACCCGACCTATTGCTGTTTGACGAACCCACAAATCATCTTGACATAAACGGAATTCAATGGTTAGAAAACTATCTCAACACCGAATACAAGGGAGGTGTTCTGGTTGTTTCTCACGATAGATATTTTTTAGATAAGGTTGTTCGAAAGGTATGGGAACTTACTGAACAGAAAATAAATGTCTACCGAGGCAATTATTCCAAATTCTTGGAAATCAAAAATATTGAGAAACTCGTTGACAGTCGTGCCTATAAAATGCAGCAAGCATTTCTTGAAAAGGAGAAAGAGTTCATCGATCGTAATATCGCAGGACAACGCACACGTGAAGCACAAGGAAGACGAAAAAGACTGGAACGTGTGGCGTTAGTTGAAAAACCGAAATCTGAATCCCCAACGTTGAAACTCAATATCTCACCTTCAAAACGTGGTGGAGATGACATCCTGCGATGCAAAAACGTTAGTAAGCAATTTGATGATAAAGTACTATTTACAGACCTAACTTTTGATGTTTATCGGGGGGATGTGGTAGGAATTATAGGACCGAACGGTACGGGTAAGACTACGTTTTTTCGCATGATGCTGGGAGAAGAAAAACCTACAGCCGGAGAACTTTGGGTGGGACCTAATCTCAAACTTGGGTATTATACACAAGAATTAGAGGGACTCAACTTAACAAACGATGTGCTGGATGAGGTATGGGAGCTATGTCCAGATAAAACGCAATTTGAAATCCGAAGCTATCTGGCGAAGTTCCTCTTTTCAGGAGATGATGTGTTCAAACAGATTGGCAACCTAAGTGGTGGCGAACAGAGTCGCGTGCAACTGGCGAAGTTGCTCTTAGAAAAGGCAAATGTCCTTTTACTTGATGAACCGACAAACCATTTAGATATCCCAGCACGCGAGGCACTTGAAAATGCACTCGCCGAATATCCTGCCACGTTGTTCATTATCTCTCATGACCGTTTCCTTTTAAACCGTCTCGCAACAAAACTCCTGATTTTTGATGTAACCAAAGATGGAACAAACACGTTCCTGTTTACAGGTACTTATACAGACTTTGAAGCAACACAACAGAAACAGACTGTTGAAGAGAAAGAGATCCTTCAAAAAAAGACTGTTGAGCATGAGTCTCCACTTAAACGATCTAAGTCAAAATCAAAGTCTAAACGGAAACGAAAAATGAAGGCACAACGCTTGGTTGGCAGCAATTAACTGGTCCAAAGTGCCTGAAATTTCAAATATAAGTTATTTTTATTTGACAATGGCTATAATTTAATATATAATTTATGTCGTATACGACGGATTATATATCTGATATAGGACGTATTTTAAAAAGATGTCAAAAAACCATGGGTTCAATCAAGAAATAGATGTTGTCATGCGTGTGATGCGTCATGCGCAAGCAGCAGTCAAATCCAGGTTTATTCAGGATGTTGTCCCTAACCGGCTAACAATCGTTCAGTTCAACGCTTTACAACATCTCCACTGGTATGGTCGAGACGCTGGGATGTATGTCAGCAAATTAGGTGAACATCTGGGACTGGCACACAACACAGTTTCAGGATTGGTAGATCGTCTTGAACGTCATGGATGGGTAATACGTCGTAAATGTGAAGAAGATCGTAGACGTGCTCGCATTCAACTGACACCGCAATCAAAGGAACTTTTCCGTGAACGGGTGGAACATGTTGTGGACTTTTGGGAACAGACCGTTGGTCAACTTTCCGCCGAAGAACAGCAGAACCTGATTGACAGTTTAAAAAAGCTGCAACAGGTGATGGCAAAACCGGTGTGGCCAAGTTATTCACAGTTACACCCACGTGATGCTGATCATTTGCGGGAAAAGTTTGAAACCGATATTGATGAACTCGCACAGACAAAACTGAAACTTGTCGGAATTCGGTTAATACTCGCACAGATTGCAGAAAAACGGAATGAGCACGAACTCGCGGCATACCTTAACCAAGCTGCATCCGAAGAGATACGACATACGAACCAGTTGTTTTCTCTACTCGGACATGGAGAACATTTTGACAAACTGCTTTCATCACTCGTTGATGAAGATAAAGTCGTATATGAGGAGTTATTAGCATTAATTGATGATGCTCCTTGCACCGAAGAGGATGAAGAATTTGTCCTTCTCCAACAGATGCTTCAAGATAGCCATAGATATAAAAAATGGTTTCGCAGGGTTCACAAAGAAAAAAATCGGTGACTTCTATTCTATCAAAGACCAACTGAGTCTCAGTCTTGGTCAATGACACTTGAGAGGAGAACATGCAGTCCCAAAGCCAAGAGAATATCCCACTATCCGATAACGATGATGCTGAACTGATAGAGCAATTTCAGAATGGCAATACTGCTGTATTTGATACACTTTTTACCCGTTATCAGAAACGCACCTATCGGTTGGTTCAACGTTTCGTGCCAAACCATGAAGATGCACTTGATATTACACAAGATGCTTTCATCAGAGCGTATCAAGGATTAAGTAATTTCAAGAGTCAATGTCAGTTTTATAGTTGGCTTTACCGCATTACAGTCAACCTCTGTATAGATTTTTTGCGTAAGAAATCTCGGTCGGAAGTCATGGTATATGAGTCTGAAGACTCTGATGAATTGCCGATGGCGAACTTCCCTGACTTACGGTCAGTTTCCCCCGCAAAAGCTGCTGAAAACAAGGAACTCAGATCACAGATACGCAAGGCTATCCGTCAACTGCCACCTAAGCAACGCCAAATCTTTATCCTTCGTCACTGGGACGGATTATCCCTGAAAGACATTGCGACGGTAGTCGGCAGATCGGATGGCACAGTCAAAGCGCACCTATTCCACGCACATCGCAACCTCCGCAAACATCTGCAACCTTACCTGAAGGAAGCGGATCTTTAGTCATTTCGTCAAGACGGGGTAATACCCCCGTCTCCCCTGCCTGTCATACCCTAATTATAGATGTAGCACATTCATCCTTGATTGTGCTTCTTTCTAAAACACTGCTCCATCATTACCCTCTCGTACAACAAACATCCTGATATAGTCGTAGCACATTCATCCTTGATTGTGCTTCTTTGGACAAGAACCATCCTTCATTGGACTTCTCTGTCCCCATTGATAAGGGCCCAATTCTAAGCATATAACTTTAACGCGTGGAGTGACGTGCTTCGTTGCACAATCAAGGATGAATGTGCAACGGATTGATAACGCTAAATGATGAGCTGATACTTTAGCGCGGGGATGATGGGATGCGGGGCACAATCAAGGATGAATGTGCTACCTGCTCCTCTGATTTCTATTTTAGATATACATAAGATATACATAGATTTAAAACCCTAAAAAGTGCTATAATTTCAAACGTGGATTTTTGTCCTTCTGTTTTTGTAATGTAGTTTAAACTATAAGACAAAAACCCATCTTATTTAACTAATTTTGGCGAAGGTATTGTTGAAAATGCAAAGCAAAATGTTAACAGATATTGAGACAATTCTTTCTTTAGAGCTTCTCACTGAATCCCATCCAATTGCTGTTTCTTCTGATAGTTCCAGACTTGCTGTTGTGACTCAAAACCATAATAGAAAACAAATTTCAGCAAAAAAAGGGGATAGATTCCTTTCAACAGGTCCACCGATTTTTTTTGAAGGGAGTGAGATAAGGGTCATTGATGTCAAGAGTGGGGAATCTCAGAATCTCACACCAAACTGGGGAACAAGTTACTTTCCCGTATGGTCACCTGACGGTAAGAAATTGGCTTTTTATTCTGATAGAAATGGAAAGAATCAACTGTATATATGGGAAGATGGAGAAAACGAACCATATCTTGTGAGTGATGCTACAATTCGATCATTTTACAGAGATAGTCTACCTATCTGGACGTTGGATGGGATGCATATTATCGTTAAGTTATTACCCGAAATAGACAACAACGATGAAACCAAACTAAATGAAAATTCTGTTTATGTAAAAGTATTTACAAACGATATTACAGAAACACCACCTGAAGTTAAGGACGATCCCGATAGCAGATCTGATCCATGGTGGCCCTTGGGTGTTGAAAAACTGTTTTCATCAGATGTATGTGTCATTTCAGTAACTACTGGAGAAGTCAGAACATTAGCCCAAGGACTCTATCCTTTTGGTATCCGTATTTCACCTGATGGAAAAAAAGTGGCTGTCATGAGTTTTCGCGGTTATGTCGGATTAGAGAATGCTCAGCAAGTATATGGATTTCATATTCTATCTCTGGATGGCACAAAGCCAAAACTACTTGCAGATTCACTGAGGCACAATGGACTCTTATTTAGTTGGTCTCCAGATGGACGTTATATTGCTTATGGAACAACGGGATATCCACTCGCAATTCAGGAATCAAAAAATGAAATCTATCTCGTTTCCGCATCCGATGGAAGACAAATCTGTCTAACTGAAGATACTGATCATGCTTTAGTGAATAGTACACATCCACCTTTATGGAGTTCAGATAGCCGTTACCTATATTGTGTTGCTCGAAGTCATCTATGGCGAATTACAATCGCTGACAGATCCATTGAAAAGCTAACAGATAGATTCGACAGACAGGTTGTCCGGATTGTTCAGCGATCTAATGCGGATACCGTTTGGTCATCAGACAATGATGAATCTGTATACATTCAGACAGTAAAAGGAAACGAGCACGGGTTTCATCGCGTTAACCTTAAAACTCTTGAGATTACAAAATTGGTCACAGAAGAACGCGTGTATAATCCTAATAATAGAAACATGGATGTGGCACCTAAATCGGGTGATATCTTCTATACAATTGAAGACATAAATCATCCAGCTGATGTGTGGATAGTGAATGGTAACTCCTTAAAATCGAGACAACTTACTTATCTAAATCCAGAAATAAAAGAAACACATTTCGGGTCTTCCAAAGTCATTACTTGGCAGACTCCCACTGGAAAAGAGTTAAAAGGGGCATTATTATTTCCCGAAGACTATACTGAAGGAAAAAGTTACCCAGTTATCACAGAAGTCTATGGCGGTTCATTTCTATCGCGCATGTCGAACGATTTTGGCACCGATGGTATAGGACATAGGTTTTTGCTCACAAGGAATGGGTACGTCGTCTTCCTACCAGATATGCCAATGCAATCACATTCTCCTATTCAGGAATTGACAGAATCCGTTCTTTCAGGCATAGATACACTGATAGACATAGGAATTGCTGATTCAAAACGTTTAGGAGTGATGGGACACAGTTACGGTGGATATTGCGTCAATGCATTGATCACTCAGACAACACGGTTTGCAGCAGCAGTTGCAAGTTCATCTATCTGCAATCTGATTAGTTTTACTGGATTCTTGACTGAGGATGGGGATAGTCCTTGGATAACTTGGACAGAGAAAAGTCAAGGAAAAATGGGTGGTTCAATATGGGATTTTCGCGAACGGTATATCGAAAACTCACCCATCTTTTTTCTTGATAATGTTGAAACACCTATACTATTAGTTGTTGGGGCTTTAGAAAAATATACTGCTTTACAAGCTGGCGAAATGTTCTCTGGGTTACGTAGACTCGGAAAAAAGGTGGTATTGGTTCGATATGAGGATGAAGGACATGTACCTCAAAAAGGACGTTATCCGAATGCAGTTGACTATTGGCAGCGAGTGCTTACATGGTTTGATGAACATCTGGCAGAATCGTCAGAGGGCATCTAAACTGCGGAAGGGAAACCTGTAATATGCGGATGGGCTTTTAGCAAAATGGCGGTAATATGCGGTCTGGGAGACCCAGCCCCTACGATCATTTTCGTGGACTTGATTACCCCATCATTTATTTAGTCTTCATACGTTATTTGAGCAACTCACTAACACAAACAACGAAAGCGCGTGACATTAAACATTACCTATCATAAATAGCATTGCTTAACAGAAGCAGAATCGGTATAATTTGTATTAAAGCAAAGAAAATGATGTCGAACCTACACAAAGAAGCATAAAATATAGGAGTTTCAACATGGCAAATATAAAAATTCCCAAAGGATGGGAGATACCAGAAAACAGAGCTACTCCTGAATCAGACTACATTAACCGCAGAAAATTCATCAAAGACCTCGGCTTAGTAGGTGCTGGAACGTTATCCCTATTTGGCACAAATGCTTGTGCACAAGACGACAGGGTCGCAAAACAACTTGAACCTTATCAGACACAAAAACTTGAACATAAGAAGAACACTGATTTCACCGTTAAACGAAAACAGACTGAAGAAATCGTAGCCGCTACATATAACAATTTTTATGAATTTACAAGTTCTAAAAGCACGGTGTGGAGACGGGTTGAAAGGTTCAAAACACGTCCATGGGAGATTGAAATATCCGGACTCGTTGAGAAACCGATGACTTTGGACGTGGATGATTTGATAAAAATGATGCCACTTGAAGAACGGATCTACCGTTTTCGCTGTGTTGAGACGTGGGCTATGGTAGTGCCGTGGGTCGGCTTTCCAATGAAAGCACTGATCGAAAAAGTTCAACCCACATCTGATGCGAAATATGTGCAGATGACAACGTTTTTTGACCCCAAGGTAGCACCTCAACAGAATAATCCGAATCTGCCGTGGCCCTATCTTGAGGGTTTATCACTTGCAGAAGCAATGAATGACCTTACACTGTTAGTCGTTGGCATCTATGGACACATTTTGCCACCACAGCACGGTGCACCTATCCGGCTAATCGTTCCCTGGAAATACGGTTTCAAGAGTATCAAATCCATAGTCAGCATTGAACTCACTAAGAAAAAACCACGAAACTTCTGGAACGTCATACTACCAAGAGAATACGGGTTTGAAGCCAACGTCAATCCGAATGTTCCGCATCCGCGTTGGTCGCAAGCCACCGAATGGATGATTGGTTCTATGGAAAGACACCCTACGTTAATATATAACGGCTATGGTGACGCTGTCGCACATCTATACAATTAATATAGGAGACTTTCTCTAATGGATATGAATTTTAAGGCAATTTATTCATTATGCATCCCGTTTCTCATGTGTGCAATCATGTTGATGATCTGCATTGGCTGCGAACGCGATACCAATATACAAGACACTAAACCTCCCTTGACAGGTACCATTGAACCTGGTGTCGTTGACGCAAACACACAATTCGGTTTTAACTTATTCAACGAAATCCTAAATACTGAAGAAGATATAAACATATTTATCTCTCCATTCAGTGTTTCGCTTGCATTAGCGATGACTTTAAACGGTGCAGCAGAGACGACTGAACAAGCTATGACAGACACGCTCCAACTACAAGGCAACGATTCTGAAACCATCAATACAAGCTACGCCTTATTACTTCAAGCACTAAAAACTTCTGATCCTAAAGTGACACTGGAAATCGCAAACTCACTCTGGGCGGATCAACATTTCACATTCAATCAAGATTTTCTACAGCGAAATACCGACTATTTTGGTGCGGAAGTTTCGACGCTTGATTTCAGAGATTCAAATTCTGTTGACACAATCAATCAATGGGTCAATACAAATACGAACGGAAAGATAGAAAAAATCCTTGAGAAAATTGCCGAAGACGAAATACTATTTCTTATCAATGCCATCTATTTCAAAGGAGCATGGCAAACAGAATTTGACCCCGCAAATACGCGTGATAATACATTCCATCTCACTGATGGCAGTCAAAAGCAGGTCCCCATGATGACTCGGGAGGATACGTATCCGTTTTATTACGCATCGGATTTTACTGCAATTAGTCTGCCTTACGGAGAAGGAAGGGTAAGTATGTATATCTTCTTACCATCCCAAAACTCCAGTCTTGACCAATTTCTTGAGAATTTGAATGCAGAAAATTGGCAGGAATGGATATCACAGTTCCGTGAACAGAAGGTCTGGTTACAAATTCCAAGATATAAATTTAAATATAAAAGTAACCTAAACAATGTTCTCAAGGCACTCGGTATGGGTATAGCATTTGATGAAAATGCAGCTAACTTCAACCGGATGCTGCCTGATAGTGCAGTAACGACAGGGAATCTGTTTATCTCAAGAGTTGATCATAAAACGTTTGTAGAAGTCAATGAAGAAGGCACTGAAGCTGCCGCCGTGACGAATGTTGGGATAGGTGTTACATCGGCTCCACCACAATTTATCGTCAACCGTCCGTTCTTCTTTGTAATTCATGACAATGAAACGAAAACAGTGCTATTCATGGGAACTGTCATTGATCCTACGCAAAAGTAGTTTTCTGTTAGACGTGCCGCTGAAATGGAGAAACCAATGAATAGTAAGAGAACATCTGGAAAAACCAACCTATACATTATGTTTTTTAGTATCTTCTTGTTCATCGGGTGTTTTGATAATGCAGTTGACACACTCACAGAGAATATAGATAGACCTCCTATTGCTCCGATTGATTTAAATGTATCTATGGCTAATACCAGATTTGGATTTGACCTATTCAAGGAGTTATGGAAAACTGAACAGAATCAGAATATTTTTACATCTCCGTTTAGCGTTTCTACTGCTTTGACGATGACGTTGAACGGCGCATCTGGGGAAACAGAGAAGGCAATGACCGATACGTTACAGTTACAGAATATTGGTAACGATGCAATCAATAACAGTTTTAGTCAACTGCTAACGCAACTACAAACATCCGATCCGAAAGTAACACTTACAATTGCCAACTCACTTTGGGCAAATCAGGATTTCCAATTCAAACAGGACTTCCTACAACGAAATGAAAATTATTTTGAGGCTGAAGTTTCAACACTTGATTTTTTAGACCCAAATACACTCAATACAATCAATCAATGGGTCAATACCAACACA
The DNA here is from genome assembly GCA_012267415.1 of Candidatus Poribacteria bacterium. GTDB lineage: Bacteria > Poribacteria > WGA-4E > WGA-4E > WGA-3G > MSPOR6. The sequence goes on from JAAXGN010000016.1 coordinate 133,050, forward strand.
AACGGTAAAATTCCAGAGATTCTTGAAGAAATTGAATCAAATGCTGTGTTGTTTCTGATAAATGCAATCTATTTCAAAGGCGTGTGGCAAACTGAATTTGATCCCGCAAAAACACAAGATGGAGACTTCTATCTCACCGATGGCAGTACAAAACAGGTTCCGATGATGAACAGACAAGGAATGTTTCCTATCTATTACGGAGACAATGTAGCAGCAATTAACCTCCCTTATGGTGAGGGACGGATGGGTATGTATATCTTCCTACCTTCACAAAAGTCTAACCTTAACGACTTTATAGGTGCTCTAAACGCTGCAGACTGGGAGAATTGGATGACACAGTTCCGAGAACAAGACATCTCAATACGAATTCCCAAATTTAAAATAGAATATGGTACGAAAGAACTCAATGATGCGTTAACATCACTCGGTATGGGTGTAGCATTTGATGAAGATCGGGCAGACTTCAGCCGAATGGCAACATTAGAAAAACCCAGTGCTAATCTATATATAGACAAGGTAGCACATAAGACATTTATTGAAGTCAACGAAGAGGGGTCTGAAGCAGCAGCAGCGACAAGTGTAACGATTGGTGTTAAGTCCCTCCCGAGGATGTTTATTGTTAACAAACCGTTTTTCTTCGCAATACGTGATAATCAAACACAAACGGTGCTATTTATGGGTGTTGTCATAGACCCATAAATAATACAAGACAGGAAAGGAGGCAAGTCTGATGAAAATGCAATTTTGTAAGGTCAATGCTTATCCAATATTTATGATATGTGTGTTAATAACTTTTATCTGCTTAGGTTGTGGTTTGGGTGGCAGTGAAGATGAAAGCGAATCACAAGCTTTTTCCGCTACATCTGCTTTCGATAGCGGTATTCTTCCATCAGGATTGAATCCGCCAAATGGTGCCGCTTATGACGATGTATTTTTTCAGGAATACGGCACAAACCCGTTTATTGATACAGAGGATGACAACCTTTCAACATTCGGTATGGATGTTGATACTGCATCGTATTCAGTTACAAGACGATACCTTAGAGATGGACATCTGCCACCCCGTGAAGCTGTAAGGGTAGAAGAGTTTGTGAATTCGTTTGATTACGGATACACACCACCATCAGATGATGCCTTTTCTGTCAATATTGAGAGTGCCGCCACGCCTTATGGAGAAAATGAACGGTACCAATTGGGGCGAATCGGCATTCAAGGACGCGTTGTATCAGACGAAGACCGAAAAGACGCGACATTAACATTCGTCATTGATGTTTCTGGGTCAATGGCAATGGAAAATCGGTTAGGTTTGGTGAAACGTTCCTTGGCACTCTTAGTTGAGCAACTTCGGCAAGGTGATAAAGTCGCTATTGTTGTTTATGGATCTAATGCCAGGATTGTCCTACCCCATACAGGGATTGAGGCACGCGCGGAAATATTAGATGCTATTAACGCACTTGAACCAGAAGACGCCACGAATGCCGAAGAAGGACTTAAAGTCGGATACAGACTGGCACTGCGAAATGCAAGAGCTGGTAGAATCAACCGAGTCATTCTGTGCTCGGATGGCGTTGCAAACGTCGGAGAAACTGGTGCTGATGCTATCCTCAAGAATATTCGCGCTTATGTTGAGGAAGGTATAACATTAACAACCGTCGGATTCGGTATGGGCAATTTTAATGATACTCTCATGGAACAACTTGCAAATAACGGTAACGGCAGCTATGCTTATGTAGATAATCTTAACGAAGCAAAACGTGTCTTTGTTGAAAATCTGACAGGCACACTACAGATCATTGCTAAAGATGCAAAAGTTCAGGTCGAATTCAATCCTCAGAATGTAAGTCGGTACCGTTTACTCGGTTATGAAAACCGTGCCTTGGCAGATGACGATTTCCGCAATGACGATGTAGACGGAGGAGAAATCGGTTCTGGACACAGCGTTACAGCACTATATGAAATAAAACTACATGAGGGTGCCTCTGGACATCTGGCAAAAGTCTCTATCCGCTATGAAGACCCAGATACCTATAAAGTATCCGAAATAAGTCAGGATATTTCATCAACTGAATTGAAGCGTACTTTTGAGGAAGCATCATTACAGTTTCAACTTGCTGCATCCGTGGCAGAATTCGCGGAAATCCTGCGCGAAAGTTATTGGGCACAAGAAGGTAGTTTAGACGTTGTACTCCAAAACATTGAGAAAATCAAAACTAACTTCGCCAATGAACAAGTAGAAGAACTTGTCTCAATGCTACATCAATCAATTAGACTTAAAACAACTGATTCCATTGAAAGGCTTTGATGAGAAGGATATGAAGAGTCTGATATTTGTCTTCATGTTTCTGCCTCTTTTTTCAGCGACTGCGAATTGGAAGTCATCAGAAAGCACACATTTCCGCGTCTTTTACCGAGAAAAAATGGTAGATCCAAAACCGATACTTCAAATAGCTGAAGGTTTCTATACCGAGATGTCCCGGATTTCACGCCACATATCAGACGAAACAATAACAATCTGGATATGTGAGACACAAGAAGATTTTCAGGCTTATGTTCATGCACCAATCCAAGATTGGGCAGTCGGGTGTGCATTTCCCCTAAGCCGGCGTATCATTATACAAAATCCATCGCAGATAATGGCAGCAAAGCTCCAATTAGCACAGGTGCTTCGACACGAGATAGCACATGTCCTATTTGGACAGTATACACGAAAAGCGGTTGAAGGTATGCCACTATGGTTCGTTGAGGGAATCGCTATCCACTTCTCAAAGGAATGGGTGCCAGGACGTCACAAAACACTATTGAGCAATGTTTTCTCAAAATCCATCGTCCCACTGCAAGAATTAACAGAGAAATTCCCTGTTTCACAGAAAGGGGCAGATTTAGCTTACGCACAAAGCCAAGATGCTATCCGATGGTTCGTTGAAGTCAACAGTATTGAAACACTCTGGGCAGTCATTGACCATTTACATAATGGTGCAACCCTAAACAAAGCTTTCGTAGCCGTTGTAGGCTACAACCTTGAAATCTTCGACCAACTCTGGCGTGAATCGCTACCGCAACGTTATCATTGGGCATCGTTCCTTTCCAGTTCCTATGTGTTTTGGGGTGGAATCAGTGGATTGTTCCTCATCTGTTATCTTATTACCCGAATTCGTAGACGAAAACAACTTGACCGTCTTATTCAACAAGAAAACCGTATAGACCCATTCTTTAAAGAGTAAAAATTTATGAATAGTACGTTAATTACTACCCTCGTCCTTCTTATTCTTATCTGCATCAGCTTCGCAGCGATCGCACAACACAAACACATCTCTCAATACCCAAATCAGTTCACCCGTGATGGACATCTGATCGTGCTACCTGACCACGGAACCATTTATATTGTCTCAGATTTACATGCACATTGGGACGATTTCAATCAATGGCTACAACAGACACAACTGATTGAAAGAATCAAAGCTGGAGAGGACGTCTACGGTCTAATGCTTGGAGATGCAATTGACTATAAACCCGGTGAAATTCCTCAACCTCCTTACGGTGATATACAGATAATCAACCGTGTCATTGAAATTCAACAGCAGCTTGGTGAGAACGGAAATAGGCTTATCTATCTAAGAGGTAACCATGAATACGCTGCGGCAGACCTTTATGAGATGTTAAAGAAAAGAGGGATGACCGAACATAATCGCAAAGAGTTTATTGATGCTCTATACAACAGTCCTCTCGGTCTTACCTATCAACAGTTCAATTTCATTGAACGCATGTCCGATGTCCACTACGATTTCCTAATGAATATTCCTACGATTGTTGTTGCTAAGAATGGTTTTGCTGCTGTTCATGCCGGACCCGCCAGAAGCAAAATCACACTCAACGCACTTATTAAACCTGATACCAAATTACTTGACGAGATATTATGGGACCGTCCTGATGTCGCATACAGTGGTGGCTATACACACAAACATACTAAAGATTTTCTGAAAATGTTGAATGCAAAATTTCTCGTTGTAGGACATACACCTATTAGTTATTTCCCAAAAGAGAATATCAGAGACGGTGTCGCACGACTCGGTGGCATACAACTTATCTTTTCTACAGGATACGGTGGACTTAATAAGGACGGTCAAACTTATATAGAAATTGACTTGGCAAAAACTTATACATCTGTTGATGAATTTGAATTAGGTGTAAACATTCATCGTCTCTATCCAGAATAGTATGCGTACACTCATTTACATAATGACCCCTGTCCTAATTCTCACATTCCTATTCGCTTCACGATTTGTATCATGGGATAGACTAAAGAACGTTGACACTGAAGCAGTGAAACATATAAATGATGCCACACGGTTCATTAGGAAAGGGAGGTATTACCAAGCGATTACTGAATTGACACAGGCTATTGAAATTGAACCTAGATACGCTCAGGCTTACATTCAACGTGGTCGCGCCAATTACCATCTTACACGTTACAAAGAAGCAATCGACGATTATACAAAAACACTTTCATTCAAAAGATATATTGCGGACGCACATGCAAGCAGGGGAGATGTCCATCATGCATTAGGTGATATTCCTCAAGCAATCACCGATTACACTGCCTCCATCAAGAAACGAAAGAATGCACTTGTTATGTCAAAACGGGCACAGAGCTTTCTTGAAACAGGTCAAGTAGATGAAGCACTTGCAGACTATAACTACATCATAAAACGACGACCAAGTGCTATTGCATACTACAATCGTGGTAGCGCATACTATCAAAAGTTTCTCCGTTTACATGAAGCAGAGGAAACCTTAAAACTCGCTCTGTCTGACTTTGATAAGGCAATTGAATTAGCACCCCAATTTGCTATAGCGTATCTCAGTCGTGGAGACGTTTACAACGATCTCGGACAACAGCAATCGAATAACGAAGACTATGCTAAGGCTATTGACCTATTAACCAATGCAATTGAAAACTGGCAAAAAAATGCTGATGGATTGCTTACTATCTATCTATGGCGTGCAGTTGCTTACAAAAAACAGGATTACGATGAAGCAGCGGAAACTGATCTGAAAAAAGTTTACAGTTTGTACACACATTTTTTCTTGAATAAATTAAGTGTTTCTGATATATTATAATGTGAGTTTGATACATGTAGCGCAAACTTTATAGTTTGCGAAGATGTGCCACAAACTGAAAGTTTGTGCTACAATTCACGCCTATCGGATACGAAATGGTGTGAGTGAACGCATCCGATATGATTAATCAAACTGATGTTATTATAACTACACATTAAAATAGGAGGATATAAGTAGCAATATGACTGAAGATGCATTAGGATTAGTTGAAACAAGAGGACTAATAGGTAGTATTGAGGCAGCCGATGCAATGGTAAAGGCTGCCAATGTGAGACTAGTAGGCCGTCAAGAAGTGGGAGGCGGATACGTTACTGTCATGGTACGAGGAGACGTAGGTGCAGTGAAAGCCGCTACAGATGTTGGCGCAGAAGCAGCCGCACGAGTAGGAGAAGTTGTTTCAGTGCATGTAATCCCACGACCACACCCTGAAGTTGAAACTATCCTAAAAAAATAGAACATACTTTCATGAACTTCCTTTGAAGACGTTCATATTTGAATAGAAACATACTAAAATGCACGACAAAGACTTAGTAAAGTTAATTACCCGTCGTGTGGTAAGCCGATTATCCAACGACCAACCCTGTAGTGGATGTGCACTACGAAGTTGTGCCCCAGGTGAGCGCGCGTGTGATGCGGTTACCGCGCAACAGAAAATACCTGTCGGTGTTTCAGCTCGGCATGCACACGTAACCCAGGAAGACCTGGAAATACTTTACGGTGCTGGACATCAACTTACCGTCTATGCACCACTGTATCAACCAGGCGCATTCGCAGCAAATGAAACCGTTACTGTTGTTGGCAAACGGATGCGGGCAATTGAACATGTACGCATACTCGGACCAGTGCGCGATTATTCGCAAGTTGAGGTGGCACAGACCGAAGCAATTCGCCTCGGTCTAAACCCACCAATCCGGGATTCTGGCGATCTCAAAGGTGCTGAAGCGATAACCCTCGTAGGTCCCGAAGGCAGTGTCTATTTAGAGGAGGGAGCAATCTGTGCTGCACGACATATCCACATGACACCGGAACACGCTGATTCCTTTGGTATTAGCGAAACAGACCTACTAAAGGTACGCATTCCAGGTGAACGCGCTTTAACCTTTGAGAACATTCGTCCGAAAATACATGAAGATTATGCACTCCAGATGCACCTTGATACTGACGATTCTAATGCCGCAGGCTTGAAAGGTGGCGAAGCCGTTGAACTGCTACGCGACAACACATGACACCAGAACAGATTGAGCACATCGAGAAAATTGTTGAACGAGTGCTACAACAAAATTTACACAACAACAGACATGCCAACAAGAAACTGCTTGCCATCATTGGCGCGACGCAACGTCCTTTAGAACAGCCGCTTCAACAATTACAAACCTGCACACAAAACGGATGGAATATTAGAATAATTCTGTCTGAACTTGCAACTAAAGTAGTTGATCTCGCTCTGATTGATGAAATGCTGGGTGAAGAGAATATTCTTCAGGAAAATGAACTGACTAACATTCCATCTATTGTTGACGAATATACACAGATTGTGTTACCAGCACTTTCTTATCCGATGGCGGGAAAGTTGGCACTGAAGTTGGTTGATACGCCAGTTACATACTTAATCTTTCATGCACTATCTTGCGGAAAACAGGTCATCGCAGCAGCGGATTTTTTGAACAGAAGGGAGTTGCTAAATAAGAAATCGTTAATACTTGACGAAATTGAACAGAAACATGTCAACACTTTATCCGAATTTGGCGTTAAATGGGTAAAAGTTGAGCAGATTGCGGAAACAATCGGTGAAGTAGATACAACGAATCGCGTAAGTATCAATACACCCGTCATCAGTGTAGCCGTTATCACCAATCTGCCACCTAATATTAAGGAGTTAGTATACGCCAAATCTACTGTCATTACACCTCTTGCCCGCGAACATGCAAAAAAGCTGGGGATTAGGTTGACACCAGAACGATAGATTGATGTAATTCGCGATGCTTGACAATTACGATAATTAATTGTATAATTTAGTTAAACATAAGGTTCTTATCAATTCACTTCATAAATAACGCATAGAGAAACATAAACTACAATTCACAGATTTATAGGAAAACACGAGCAGAACAGAGAATAAACTTACTTTTTATTAAAATCACATCAAACATAGGTTTTACTTGTTTGAGATGATTACTTTGGAGGATTCTCATGCTGAAACGAATTTTTACCCTAACAATCACAGGACTCCTCAGCTGCATGCTCATCGGTTCGTTAGCATCAGTAAGTGATGCTGATTACGGTAATTATGCAGACCGTCTGAGTCGCGAACATCGAATCGCAAATGATGTTGATGAATGGATTGAACGTGGAAACGCAACGATCACGGCAAGTCCTCTCTTTGAGAATGGCATGCGACTTACCGCCTGGGCAAACAATTTTCAGGATACAGAAAAATTTCAATTTGCTATAGCAAGCGGTGTATACCTGTTCGAAATTCCACGTTCTGCACAGACAATAGAAATCGTAGTTCGCTATAAAGGTGAACCACACACTTTTGAAATTAACGATGAATACGAACCCATCGCAGGACGGATATGGATACGGAATATCAAGCGAGAAATGACAAGACGGGGATACCATGACCAAAGTGCTTCTGAAACACGATATGGCGACACTTTTGTACTACGTGCCAAAAATCGGTCTGAAACTATAAGAATTCCGGTTGCCGGACGTGTACAAGATGGATGGATGGAACTTCATGTCGTTGCTGAAGGAGGCGAACAGCTGGATGTTGAATATATTGAAGTATCAACCTATCGGCGTGCACCAAAACTACGCGTAGTACAGCAGTATACACCTTCATATAGGTGGCGTCCTTGGAACCGATATACATATCTCTATTTCTACGACGGACCCGTATTTTATTCATCAGGATACGATTCATATCTATGCTGGAGTTACCCTGTCTATGACCATCGTTATCTTTCCATCCGCACATATTATGGAGGATACCTGGGCCGCTACCGTACCTATCACCCAGCACGTTATTCGTACTACTACACCCCCTATCATGGCGGTGGATATGGATACGGATATGGCAGAGGTAACGTTGTCTATTCTAAACGGACACAGTTGAATAGGTGGAGTGCACAACACGAAAATGCACGAAAACAGTATTCACGGAGTAGATTAGCCGTACCAACCCGAACCGTTGAACGGACACAAATTAACAACAATGTTCGCGTGGTTATAGAAAATCATCGCAGACAAGCACCGCCAGCTACGGAAAGACTTACGCGATCTGCGTTAATTTCACAGAAACAACGCGCAGTTACGAGGTCATCGCTCCGTACAAATGATGCATCAAGGACATATAGTAGTCGTTCGCGTTATTCAAACCTGAACACAGACAACAACCGTAGAATTCTACAGAATACACGGTCAAGGGTGAATACAGATAGAAGTAGTTCGTCAGCAGTTACAGAAAGATCTTCAAGAATCTTTAGAAGATCCATTACCTCTTCTTCCAGTCGTTCAGGTTCTTCTTCTTCGTCTTCAAATTCACGTCTACGCACCAGCAATAGCAGTAGTAGTCGGACACAACGAAGCACGCCAGCAGTAACGACTACACCGACGAAAACACGACCGACATCAACAAATTCATCACGGGTTTCATCATCCAGAAGTTCACGGACTCGTTCAGCAACGACCAGCAGATCAAGTTCATCAAGCAGTTCAAGCTCCAGTTCAAGTAGCGATGATGACGACGATGATAATAACAATAACAGTCGGAGTCGTTCTTCAGAACGGATTAAAAGAAGAAGATAAGCACTCTTAGCAACTAAGTTACGTAATTTAACATTGACGATGCCAAACGCAGATTTTGCACTTGGCATCGTCAACATTAATCTAAAGACTAGCTAAAATTCATAATATGCGTATTTTGTCATTTATTCTTCTTTTACTATTGAGCGGACAAACCTGTATCGCCAAAGAGGCAGAAAACATTACTTCTACTCTTGAAACAGAAAAGCCTATACGACTTATTTCACCTGTCGGTACTATGGTCCGTTCAGCTGTAATTCCTGGATGGGGGCAAATTCATAGTCGTAACTACTTTCGTGGAGGGCTTCTGTTAATCGGTATCGGAGTTTCAACCACAGGAGCACTGTTCGCACAACGCGCCTTTACTACTGAATATAACAACTACGCACTAACTGCAAGCAATGAACCAGATAATATTACCGCTGTTCAAGCAAGCTACGACAAAGCAAATCAGGGGTATAAACTCAGGATGTTTTTTATCTATACGGGTATCGGCATCTGGGTTTACAGCATTATTGATTCTTATGTCAGTGCAAACTTTTACAATGCTACCTCGCAAGTTCAATCTATTCGAGAGGATGCACAACACATAGAAGACTTAGGACTCCAAGTTGGAATCACGCCATCACGGCTCTATTTGGGAGTTGTCAAGCCATTTTAATTTGGCATTTTGATTTGGAGATAGAATATCATGTATAAGAAATTAGCAGTGATGGGTAGTGTACTCATCTTATTGACAAGTTTTATAGGCTGCGGTGATGTAGAAAAGGTGAATCCTGTCCTACCCGAAGACCTATTAGCAATTAACAGAGTTTTACAGCAGTGGCGAGAAGGTTATGAAACCGAAGACGTTGAAATGTATATGAATACCTATTGGTCAGACGGCTTCCGATATGTATCCGATATGGGAACTGATGGGGACAAAACCGACGACCTTATCTTTGATGATATACGAGATGAAAGGGACTCTGCTATTCGTGTCTTTAATAGATTTCAAGACATTGAGATAGAACTTTCTAAACCCCCAGAAGTATCCGTAAATGAAGATGGGGACGAAGCCGAAGTACGCAACCATTATAGGATACAAGGTTTTGTCGCTGATGGTGAATCACTTGAAGGTGGATTTACAGGATGGTTCGCTGAAGGTGACAACCTGTTCATCTTTCAAAAAAGAAATGATGAATGGCGAATCACCGAATGGCATGATGAAGCATTCAACGATGAAGAAATTCGGGCTGCAAACAACCTATAACGGACAAGCCACTTAAAAGTAAATGAAGGGAGCAGGATTTTCACCCAAAAGACAGGGAGAAATTTACATACATGCCTCAGAAAGAGGAAGTTTTACGAGACTACCTGCATTTCATAAAAAAGTACACTTTCGTAATATGCATGTGTACTATATTGGTTTTAGGAACAGCACTCATTATCTCCCTTCGAATACCTAAAACCTATTCCGCATCCACGTTGTTGCAGCTTATCCAATCTAACACAAGCTCTCCTATCTCCTCCAACAATTTGTTCCAAACAGTCCTTTCAGGGGGTGTTGATAGGAGCGAAATGGCAACAATCAGCAAAAGATTCTCTACAGAATCTATGCTGAATGCCGCCATCGAAAACATGGATGATAATCAACTCGGAGCCGTACAGCACCTGCCAAGTATCAGCATTCTAAAACGCAAATTGAAAGCACAAATTGACCCAGAGGCTGACTATATTAAACTCTCAATTGAACTGACTGAAGACGAAGGAGGGGAACGGAACGCAGCACTGTTAGTAAACCAATTAGCACGAGACATGCAAACATTACGGAGCGAAAACGAAAAAACCAGATTAGCAAAACATCAGAAATTCCTTGAAAATAAACGGGACGAAATTGATAAAAAAATACGAGAACTTATAGACGAAACCCTTGATTTTGTTCGCGAAAACGGTAGTCCAGAAACATGGTATCCACAGCTGGCAAGTCTGTTAGAACAGCATCGAAATTTAGAAGAACGACTCGGAATTTCAGAATTGGCACTCCACACCGCCCGTGGCCGCCTCGACCACTTCAAAACCCGGCAAGATACACTTCCACAACAAACAAAAATATCAGAAACGCAGAACAAAAATCCTATCCGGTTATACCAGCAAGAGAAGTTAATTGATCTGGAGTCACAGAGGATAGGTGATTCTGAGAAAGCGGGAAAAAGCACACATGAACTGAGCGGACTTGAGGCACAAATTAAGGATATCCGAGAGCAAGCTGAAAACACATCAGAATTGACAACGACCAGCACTTATGGCACTTCTGCTCACTATACCTATTTGGAAAATCAATTGATTGAGTTACCACCAACGATTGAAGGACACAAAAACGAAACTGAACAACTTAGGAAAGAACTACAAAAAACCCAAAACCAATTGCAAGAACTGCTAACTAAAATCCCAGAAAATCAGCATACATTTACGCAGTTACGCACCAACATAGAACTTGCAGGCACACTCAAAGAAGAAATTGAAAAGCGATACCTGGAATCTGAAATATTGAGTGCCGAGTCAAATGTTACACCTGCTCAGAAAGGTGGAATTGAAATCGTAGACATTGCTGTTCCAAGAAAGATAGCAGTCAGTCCACAGTTCAAACTCATAGTCGTGCTTGCTGGCGTTATCGGTTTATGTATAGGTGTTACGCTGGCTCTGGCAATAGAGTTTTTTCAAAACTAACGATTCGCAAAACCCCTCCCAAACCCTGTAGGTGCGATATCCTAATCAATGCAGAATACCAAACGCGTATTCTGCTGATTTCCCCATTCAATTACTTTAAAAACACGATGAATACATTTTGTTGTTGCAAAATATTCACGATTCTGATATGATTCTCTTTGGATAATTTTTTAGGACTTAATCTATTTATCACAAACTTGACAAAAAACGTCATCTATGATATTTTATCACTTAATAATCATTTTGCGGAAGGTTTTCCCAAAATACCTTGCTTTTAATAGAATCTGGTTTGCTTTACCCAATCATTAATTATCAATCTTGTGGGTAGAAGTATGTTCTTAATGCACAAAGAAGGTTTTGTTACATAATATAACGATAATACAAGCTTTATGTTACATATTTCAAAAGATTCAATTTAAAATTAAGGTTTTCGGTGATAATACATCCAATTCAACACTTCGTTGTTAAGTCCGAAATGTTATTATCCGAAATATAATTTCCTAAGGAGGAATACTAACTAATGAACAAGTTAAAACGCATAACCAATGTTTTGCTTGTAACGTCTTGCGTCATATGTGGATTTGTGCTATACGGTTGTGGTGCACAAAGTTTGGGACCGCAAGAACCCCTCTTACCTACTATTGAGGGGGATTCAAAATTCTCTGATAGATTCCAATTAGAAGAAGAACCACAGTTTTTCTACGATCTATTTGGTAAAGAACTACTTGAAGGTAGTGAAGTCTATAACTATCGCGAACGGAAGGCATTCAATCAGAATGGTGAACTCGTGGTCGGCTGGACAGGGCAGCTTGATAGTGAACGATTCTCGGCACAGTTAGACCGCACTATCTTGACTGAAGATGCGTACCGGGGTAGATATAATGAGTTTGCTATCGGTGACCATATGCGGCTCAAACCTTCAACCCTATTTCCAAATAGATATATTCTCTACAAAACCGAATTTGATGGTTTCCGTTGGGATATATCATTTGCCCAAGAACGTCACCTCTTTACGTTGATTAACTCCCGTATCTCTAATCCAGTTCAAATAACAGAAGGTGCAGCAAGTCTTGCCCCGACGCTTGGACGCAGAAACGGGTTAAATGACGACGCAGGTGTACGTCATATCGAAAATGCACGCCTCGTCGGTTTTAGGGGACAAGGGCTCTTAGGTGATATTTTCCGCGTCGGGTTCACTTATATTAACCTACATAAAGAGCACCCCGAACGTGTTGAAAACCCATTGATGGGAACTGTTGCCAATACTCCCCCAAAAAGTATTACGGTCGTCTTCAGAGATGATTCTCCAGAAGACAACCATGCTTATGAGGATTTTATCAACGCTGAAGATCGTAATCAGTTAAATGAGAATGATATCGAAGGTATATTTGAAGAAAAATTTCAGGGAGGCGTCGGTGCAGCTGTCAAGAATATGACAGTCACGGTTACTCTCCAAAAACTTGAACCAGCATCCGACGTCGAATTAGAAGAGGGTGAATCACCACCAGAACGTGCACTTCTACCTGAAAGAACATACCAATTTTCAGTTGGCGTTGACGAAATTCAACCCGTAAATGCTGAAGTAGATAATGTGCGTGACTCTGATGATGGACAATGGAAAATTGTTGATGGGTTCAACAAGATGAAGTATGACCTTGTCTTTGCTGACCACTTTGATCCAGTTGATGGGGAACCGATTGATCCACGCTGGGTAAAATCCGTAGTATTTGAAATGGTCGTCGCTGGCGATTACAATATCGCTGTTATCGGATTCAGCGAAGCAAACATGGCTGAATCTGACCCCGAAATTCAGGAATGGATTAAAACCGAAGACGGGCACATTCAGATGCCTTATCGCGACATTATTGAAGCTCCTGGCAACTACGGACAATCAGAGCATTATACAAGTAATAGAGCAAGTCTTAGGAATAATCCTAACGCATGGGAAGATGAAGGTAGACCGCGTAAAATACGGTATCAATACGGTGCAGCACGCGCAGCCGTTCTATACGGACTTGATCTGGAAGGAACCGTTGGAAATGTATTCGTCAGAGCACACTATTCTATCAACGGAAAATACAAACAGTATCCTACTATTCCTCAAGATAAGGTCGGGTTTAGCCGCGTTACTACCGATATCGTAACCGAAGATGGTGAAGAGACAACCGGTATCTCAATCAACGAAGATGGAATAGCTGTAGATGCTAACGGTATTCCCACCTACTCAGAAACCGAAGGAGAACGATTTGAGGCTCTACTCGGTGGAGATGGTACGGATGAAAACGGTGACGGTGAACTTGGAAGGGAAACCGCTTGGTTTGTACAACTCAAATCTCGGTTTGGTAAACTCTACCTTGAAGGTGTGTTATACCACATTGATCCAGGTTACACCACTACCTATCTGAACTTCGGTTCTAACAGTGATCGAGACCAAGCTTATGAACTACCCAGGACAACGCTCTCACTTGCAGAACGTGATCCCTGGGATGTGACAAATTATGCTCTGGTGGAAGATGATGATGATGATGATGATTGGCCAGATGATGACGACTTTGATGGCGTTCTACCCCGCGCTGATGACAGAGATCAGAACGGCATATTGGACTACCAAGAAGATTTCCTCATCTTTGAAGCCGACCCACCCATCTTTACTGATCTGATTGACCTAAATAACAACGGGACGATCGATTCACTTGAGGATGATTTTGAACCACAATATGAATACGGAATTGACCGTCAAGGTTACCATATCTCGGCGGAATACGACCTACTTGATAACCTCTCTCTCCAACTCGGATGGTTGAACGAGAGTGAAATCTCAAGTCGTAGACAAAACGATTCCAAATATCTACACGTTACATACCAACGAGACATTCCTGATTTTGGAACAATACTTTTCCAGAACAGACTCGTCTTCGCGCAAGATGATATACCCGATTATACCATCACGTTACGGGTTGGAGAATTAGAAGAAATCCAGATTACGGATGAACTGGATTACTACAACGCACGTGTAAATACGACGACACTCCAATTCCTCTATACAGCGATTCCGAACCTTACATTGGAAACAAAACTTCTCCTTGTGATACAGAATCAATTTGAAAAGGATGAAGAAAGTGCTGTGTTCTTAGACATTGCGGAAGATGGTGAGATGTATCTAACGGATGAACGCGTTGATTTATTGGTGCCAGATCAACAAGTCCGGACAAGTGGTCAAAGACGTGAATATCCTTTCTATCCTGACCACGGAATAAACGCTCTTGACCCAGCAGATACCGGTCTGATCTATGATGTTGATAACTGGAAAGCGAGACGGTATCCTGACCGAAACATACGGAGCCAACAGACGATCTTCAAAGCGAAATATGAAATCGCTCTCGGTGATATAGGCTTCGTTGAAAGACTCATCGGTGAAGACCTGACGGTGACACCTATGGTCAAATATATCTGGGATCGCGGGCTTGATGGCAGGGAAAGAGCTGACGAAATACCACTCCCAAGAAGACCAGATGTTGAGGAAGACCCAGGATTCTGGGCACCACCAGAAGGGATACACCCACGCTTCAACGCACCCAGTAGTGATCAAGCAATTGAATACTTACGATTCAACCGTAGAAGCCGTGAAGATGTGCTCGGTGTTCGCCTCGATTATCAATTTACACAAAGAATGAACATACTTGGCGGATATCAATATAGGAAGTTCACAAACCGAGACAATGACTACAAAGCATATCTGTCATATTTCCCAGAAGATGAACCCGTCCCAATTCTATATCGACCAAACCTGCGGACACGAATCTTTGAAATTCAAGCAATCAACAGAGGTGAATGGCTCGGTTTCAATATCGTCATTCTCGCCGGTTATCGTCGGACAACGATATTACTACAGAACACAACGAGTAATACAACGTTCGTCCGAGCAATGATGGGTTTCTAAATAAATCTATGTGCCGTATACAAATTGTCCGTATATGGCACATCTATTACAAGTTTGGCTACAAGTTGATAAACATAAGCGTAACTTCTATAACACTCAGGTGTTTAAAGATATGTTTATCTTACAGAATTCAGAAATGAAAAATTACTGCCGAAATCGGCAAGTTCCTAAAGGAGAATTAGAAATAATGACTCGTTTTAGTTTAATTATGATGTTAATTGCATGCATGTTTATGTCTGTTGGCATCGTTATGGCACAAGAAGAAGAAGCAGCGGATGAAACACCGATGGTTGATGATTCAGCAGTTGAAGGTGATGAGTCCACCACCCCCGTTGACGGCACCATGGGCGGTGACGCAACAATTAAAGGGGAAGTAATTGATACCACTACGGATCAGAACCCAATTCCAGAAGTAACTGTTAGTATCGTCGGCAGTGACGGTCAAGAGTATACTGCCACAACAGATAAAGACGGTAAGTATGAACAAACTGGACTCCAAGCTGGTCGTTACACGATTAGTTATGCTAAAGATGGATACGGTGATCGCGTCGGAAAAACAAAATTGGTCGCCGCAGGTGGCGAGATTTTTGACCGGATCAAAATGAGAGAAAGAGACAATATCTACACTTTCTTCAGGAAGTTCGGTTTCGTTTTCTATCCGTTAGCTATCTGCTCAATTGTAGCTTTGACCTTCATTATTGAAAGACTTTTCACGTTCCTTCGAAGCCGCTCAAGAATTGGGACTGAGCAGTTCATCGCAAGTATCGCTGATTCATTGCGCAAAGAGAACATTATGGAAGCTGTCTCAACTTGTGAAGAGGCAGGAGGTCCCCTGGCGAATGTGCTAAAGGCTGGATTGCTTAGATACAGTCAAGCACAGATCGAAGAACGGGATATCACAAAAGAGGAAATACAGGAATCTATTGAAGAAGCAAGTCTACTTGAAATTCCTGAATTAGAAAGAAACCTGCCCGTACTCGGTACAGTTGCAGTCGTATCACCGTTGTTCGGTCTACTCGGAACTGTTACAGGGATGATTACTGCCTTTACGACGATTGCTCTTGAAGGTACTGGTGACCCGCAACAGCTCGCTGAAGGTATCTCACAGGCACTGCTAACAACCGCTGGCGGTTTAACAATTGCTATTCCGTGTCTTATCTTCTTCCAACTCTTTGATAGTTGGGTTAATAGACACATGGTTGAAATTTCTCAGGTCTCCACAGAAATCGTTAACCAGTTGATTGTAGGTGAAGCAGACGCTTAATTAGGGAACGGATGAGTGTTTATAAAACACCTCCTTTCCACTACATAAGGGAGAATCGAAATGCAACAACTTGGCGAAGCCAAATTGAGTCTCATGGCAACGCGAATACGAGAACGCAAACCACCGACACTCAGTATGGCACCTATGATTGATTGTGTGTTCCTGCTCCTGATTTTCTTCATGGTGTCTACAACGTTTACACCCATGCCGGGGATACGCGTACAACTTCCACCCCCTGGTGAACCGTCACAGGATAAGCCGAAAGGACTCATCGTAAAAATCGACAATCCGACTGGTAATCTAAAAACGGGGACTATGTTGTTAAACGGTGAGGTCGTACAGCTCGGCGACATGTTTGCACGACTCTTTAACGCACCTGAAGACCAGAAATCGATGCTTATTATCCAAGCACAACGAGAAGTTTTCCATGAACAGATTGTTGAAGTGATGGATACAGCGAAAGATGCAGGTATTGATAAAATTGGATTCGCGATTGCCGCGCGTGAATGACGCTGGCAATCTTAAAACGGTTCAAACCGTAAATAAAGGAGAATGCACATGGCTCTCCACATGTCACGCAGGCGGAAAACTGGTAGCGACGACGATATACCTATGGCACCAATGATTGATTGTGTGTTTCTGTTACTCATTTTCTTCATGGTTTCTGCCATTATGAGGGTTCCACCACCATTTAGTGTAACACTACCAGACTCCACTACTGAGCATGAGTTTCCGAGAAAGAAGTATAACCTGTTTATCAGCAGCGACGATAAGATTGCAATTGATGACCGTGAGTTGTTTACCCTGGAAGAAGTAGGCCTCTTCATATCTGCTCATGAACATCAAATTAGCACTTTAATCATAAAAGCTGATAAACTCGCTAAACACGGACGGGTGATTGACGTAGTTGAACGGGCAAAAATGAGTTCAGCGAAACCTGAAGGACTTGAGGTTGCATTTGCCGTCGCTGAAGACGAGAGTGGCGGTAGTAGCAGTATCGGCAGTGGTCCAACACCTGCACCAAGCGAGTAAAGAACAGGTTCAACTAAAATTAATTTAAACTCACCTAACAATAAGGGCAGCATACGCTGCCCTTATTGTTGTTTATAGTAGATACAGAAAAGACTATTTCTTCTTGCGAGGTGTTCTACGAACACGTCGAGTGGGTTCAGGTGGAGGAGGCGGTGGAGGTGTAACAACCTTCCAGAAAAGCGGTAAGTATTTATCCCAATCGGTGAGAACTTGCTGTGCACGATAACTTTCAGTCAACTCAAGATGTTTCTGTATTAGTCCCACCAATGTATCTTCGTCAACTTCGTCGCTTATCCGTTCTAACTTTATTATCTGTGGATTGATCCTTGTATCAAACTGTGCGTTTTCGTCAAGCACATAAGCGATACCCCCTGTCATACCAGCACCGAAGTTACGTCCTGTTTCTCCTAAAATCACTACAGTGCCCCCCGTCATGTATTCACATCCGTGGTCTCCCACTCCTTCTACAACGGAAGTAGCGCCACTGTTCCGAACACAGAAACGTTCACCCGCTCTACCAGCAGCAAATAGGAATCCATTTGTCGCACCATACAGCACAGTATTCCCGATAATCGTATTTTCATGGGGTTCAAAACGAGCGTCAGGAGAAGGCTTAATCACAAGTTCTCCGCCTGCCATGCCTTTACCGACATAGTCATTCGCCTCACCTGTCAGAACAAGCTGGATACCACCGATACAGAAGGCACCAAAACTCTGTCCAGCACTCCCTGTAAAATAGCATCGGATGGTCTCCTTTGGCAACGGTGTATCTCCATGCCGATATGCAATTTCACCAGATAACTTAGCACCTACTGTCCGATGTGTATTACGGATAGGATATGAAAGCTGTATCGGTTCCTTTGCAGAGATTGCGGTCTCAGCATCTTGCAATATTTGGTCATCTAAAGGTGTATCAACTCGGTCATTGCGTTCCTGTAGGTGATATCGTGGTCTATTTCCTGTTGGATCAGCAGAGGTAAGAATTTCACCTAAATCCAGCGTAGATGCCTTTGGATATTCTGTCAAATCAGCCAATTCTAACAATTCTGGACGACCGATCACGTCGTTTAAAGAAGGATGACCGAGGTTTGCTAAAAGTGCCCGGACTTCATTCGCTACGCCGAGCATAAAATTGACGACCATTTCAGGTGTACCGGGATATTTAGCTCGCAATGCGGGGTCTTGTGTCGCCACACCGACAGGACATGTGTTCAAATGGCATTGACGTGCCATTATACAACCTGTTGCTACCATAGCAGTTGTACCGAATCCGTATTCTTCAGCACCTAACATCGCTGCGATGACGATATCTCGTCCTGACCGCATACCACCATCAACTCTCAATACGACACGATCGCGTAGATCATTTTCTACCAACCGATGCTGTGTTTCTGCAAGACCGAGTTCCCACGGTGTCCCTGCGTTCTTGATAGAACTTAGCGGTGACGCACCAGTGCCTCCTTCATGACCACTAATCTGGATCACATCTGCGTACCCTTTTGCGACACCTGATGCAATAGTACCAATGAGAAACTCAGATACAAGTTTGACTGCAACTTTGGCTCTCGGATTAACTTGCTTTAGGTCGTAAATTAATTGTGCCAGGTCTTCAATAGAATATATGTCGTGATGGGGTGGTGGAGAGATTAGAGGTACACCGGGAATGGAGTGTCGAAGCTTAGCAATCTCCAAAGTCACTTTGTGTCCAGGGATCTGTCCACCTTCTCCTGGTTTTGACCCCTGTGCCATCTTGATTTCTAATTCTTTTGCTGAAGCGAGATATTGCGGTGTTACTCCAAACCGTCCAGAGGCAACCTGCTTTATTGCACTGGATGCCAAATCTCCATTCGGCTGTTCAACAAAACGACCACTGTCTTCACCCCCTTCACCGCTCCCTGACTTAGCACCGAGACGGTTCATCGCAATCGCTAAGGTTTCATGTGTTTCACGACTTAACGCGCCAAAAGACATGCTGCCTGTGGTAAAACGGCGAACAATGTCCTCTGCGGGTTCTACATCATCTATCGGGATCGGTGTGCTGGCTTTAAAAGCAAGTAAATCTCTTAGACTAAAAGGTTCACCCTCTTCAACTGCCTCAACATATTCCGTATAGTCTTCAGTTTCACCACTCTTAACAAACTTGTGCATTGCTTTGAAAACTGTCGGATTAAAAGCGTGAAATTCACCGTGTCTACGAAATCTGAAATAACCTGCTTCTTGGAGAGATCGTTTTTCGTCTTGTCCTCCATAGGCTTTGGTATAGAAATGTAGTGTTTCTGCGGCGATGTGTTCAAAACCGATACCGCTTAGACGTGATGGTGTTCCAGTAAAACACTTCTCAATGACAGATGCGTTGATGCCAATTGCCTCAAAGATCTGTGCACCGCGGTAACTTGAGACTGTGGAAATACCCATCTTCGCCATAATCTTCAAAATACCCTTCTCAACCGCTTCCCTATAGTTATCTATTGCCTGTTCAGTTGTAAATTCCTCAAATTCTCCGTTCTCAGCAAGTTGAACAATTGTGGAGAATGCAAGGTACGGATTGATAGCATCCGCACCATAACCGAGTAGCACTGCATAGTGATGTTCTTCACGAGGGTCTCCCGCTTCCGCTATTAGACTGACCTGTCGTCTTTTGCCTTCCCGAATGAGATGGTGGTGTACTGCACCAATTGCCAGCAGCATGGGAATAGGCGCGGATTCGGCATTGACACCTATATCACTTAAAACCAGAAGTGTATTGCCAGCATTAACTGCTTCTAAGACCTTTTCACATAAACTCTCAAGTGCATTTTCCAATCCCTGTTCACCGGCAGCAACAGGAAAACAGACAGGAATCGTCGCAAGTTTAAACTCAGACAGGTTCTGAGTCCGCAGTGCTTCTAACTCTTCATTTGTCAAAATAGGCGTTTTCAGACGAATTAAATGTGCATGCTTCTCAGTTTCCGTGAGTAAACTGTGACGTCTGCCGAGATAAGTCGTCAGGGACATAACCATTCGTTCCCGGAGTGAATCAATTGCAGGATTGGTAACTTGTGCAAATAACTGTTTGAAATAGTGATAGAGCAAACGTGGATGTCGTGAGATAACAGCAGGAGGTGTATCATCTCCCATTGATCCAACCGCTTCCTTGGATTCCATCACCATCGGCTTAATAAAACGTTCTACATCTTCCACCATATACCCAAATGCTTTTTGCTGTGTTTCCAGATTATCAGGTATAGGGGTTACAGTTCCCAAGGGGGGTGGATTGAGTTCATCCAACTGCGTACTCTGTTTCAACCAATTTGCATAAGGTTTCTGCTGGGAGATCTCCATTTTAATATCTGAATTCTTTAGCAACTGTCCGCGTGTTGTATCAACAGCAATCATCTGTCCTGGACCCAATCGTCCCTTTTCCACCACGCGACTATCATCTAATTCAATAATGCCGACCTCAGACCCCATGACAACGAGTCCATCATCGGTAACTTTATAACGAGCAGGTCTGAGTCCGTTTCTGTCTAAACTGGCACCGATGATTTTTCCATCGGTAAATGCAACGGCAGCCGGACCATCCCAAGGTTCACTGACGCATGATAAGAACTCATAGCAAGCTTTGATAGCAGGTGGCATATCCGGAATCTGCTCGTAAGCCTCAGGCATTAAACACATCATTGAATGGAGAATACTACGTTCAGAATGTGTTAGCAATTCCAAAGCATTGTCAAGACTCATAGAGTCACTGCCGTGTGGGTTGATAATAGGTGCAAGTTTCTTGATATCCACATCACCCCATACCGGTGAATTCATCTCTGCTTCACGCGCACGCATCCAGTTCCGATTTCCCATCAACGTATTGATCTCACCGTTGTGTGCTAACATGCGGAAGGGTTGAGCAAGAGACCATGTCGGGGAAGTATTCGTGCTATAACGTTGATGGAAAACTGCTAAAGCAGCTTCAAAATCAGGGTCACGCAAATCCGAATAAAACATGGCTAACTGCGGTGCCACGAGAAGTCCTTTGTAGACTATTGTCCGGTGGGAAAAAGATGCGATATGACAACCATCCAGCTGCCGGTCCGTAATCCGATGTTCTATCTCCTTGCAGATGAGATAGAGACGTTGTTCAAATTTCTCGATGGGGACATGCGTAGGTCTGCCGACAAGTACCTGCTCTATTCGCGGCAAGGTTGAAAGTGCTTTGTCACCAAGAGCAGATTCATCAATCGGTACTGGACGCCATCCGAAAAGTGGAAAATCGTACTGTCTTAATATATCAGCAACGATTTCTCGTCCCTGTTCTTGTGCAACAAGATCAGTTCCTGGTAGGAACATCATACCCACTGCAAGGTCATTGATTATATCAAGGTTTACGTTAAGTTTTTCTAATTCTCTCTTAAATAATTTTTCCGGTATCTGTGTTAGGATACCTGCGCCATCGCCAGTTTTAGCATCCGCTGCCACAGCACCACGGTGCGTTAGATTCGTTACTGCTTGAATTGCCATTTCCAATATAGCATGACTTTTACTCCCAGAACAGTTTGCGATAAATCCTACTCCACAAGCATCCTTCTCATATAAATGTTGATACATTTGCAATCTAATACTCCAAGTAATATAAATGTTAGGTATCCGTTAGGTAAATACATCATCAGTCAGAAAAAAATATAAAATGGGCAAAAAATAATAATATCGGATACCGCGTCTATTTAAGACGTATAGGCATTTTTGCCTTTAACTTCTGAATTTGATTATTTTTTTCTTCACTTAATATCAAGTTCTATTGGACATTCTATTATGGTAACCCAAGTTGCTACCTATGTAGCACAATCTGCCAGATTGTGCCATAAGGAGCGCAAACTGGCAGTGAAATCAACGGTATGAATACCTTAATGGTATTCCCCGTGCTACAAATATTGGCTAATTATCAGCATTTTTTCATTAAAGGCGGTGTTTCCAGATCAAACACTTATAGGTAGCAACTTAGGTTATGTTAGCCTCTGGCATTATTTAGATCGTAGCCATCCCTGTCTGCCACTCTTTTCCCTTCTTACCTGCATATAGCATTACGTAAGTATCCTCGATTTCGAGTACTTGTCCTGTCAACACGCCATCGCAATCAAATGTCTCTGGATTGTCTGAAGGTGTAAATACTGGATTGTAAGGGTTTGGTTCATAAGTGGAGAAATCCTTTGTTCTTACATGTCCTATCCGCCAGAGTTCACCATCAAATCCTCCATAAAGGATATGAAAATATTGCGTCCCTTTAAACAGTTCAGTTTCGCGAACAGCTTTACTATCCCATGTTTCTCCGCTTCCTATAAAAACAGGATTGTGAGGATTCTTTGTGACAGATGCTGGGTCATTCGTCGGTGCAGTGGCATGGCACATCGTCAAACCTTCACCAAATGATTGCGTTGCTTTTCCGGTATAAACAATGTGGATTGTATCACCCTCTACTGCGACAGAAGGGTGCGTTGATCCGTATCGTTCATGTTCAGTATCTGCGGGAATGACAGGGGTGGGACAGACGCGTTCCCATTCCCTCATATCCCCATTACTCACAAGCAGACCTGTCTGTTCGGGTGTCGTTTTTCCCTTACCGCGATAATACATGTAGTACTTATTATCCGCAGGATTCAGGAACGGAAAAGGATATTCAACAGCCATATTATCGAAACCGTGTGCCGAAGGTTCAAGGATTGGGTTCCGCGGATCTTGTGTGATGTCGGTCGGATCACTGATTGGTGCAGTTGCGTGCATTATCAACCAACGGATATCAACGTCGCGTTTACACCAAATATAATGCACCGTATCATCAATGATGATAGCATGGGTCGCAGCTGCCCAGTACGGTGGTGGCAAAGAAATAATAGGATTGCCAGTCTCTATTCTTTTAAAACTGGCAAATACCTCAAATGGGATGGGCTCGGTGCTGACATCAATCATAAGTCTTACCTATAAGATTCCGCATGGAATTAGGTCTACTGTCTTCCTTCTAAAACATTAAAATAAGCATCCAGTCCTTGACGAAATTCTTCGGGTAGCACACGACCTGTCTTACCCGTTGCCTGTTTCGGTGAACGTTTCTCAATGAATGCTGTCCCACTGTCATCACCCATACCTTTAAGCCTGAGGGCAGAAAGGATTGATGCTAATCCTTTTGCACTACCGCCACCCCCTGGTGTGTTCCCGCCGCCACCGCCGCTGGGAGTATTTGGTTCACGTTTGACTGCCAGCAATATTTCAATGGCTTCTGTGATCGCTGCGATTGCTTCATTGCCGGTCTCTGGTCTTGCGAGGATAGTTTCTGCTTCATCCATGACTTCAGCGGCCCTTGCTACCTTAGCAAGTTCCTGCTGGATGAATCTTGTATTCACTTCGGGCAGTAGACGGATTTCACTTGCGATTTCTCGGGTTTCCTCTGCCAGGTCGTACTGTGTATCGCTTAAAGATTCACTACGTTCATAATACTTATCATCGTTCAGTGCTTTTCTTGCTTGTTCTACCTCACGCGTCTCTTCACGTAGTTTTATTTCTCTATTGATAACACGTAATACTCTTACGATGATTTCCGGGGGTAGATTAGGGACTTCATTTATTTCACTATCTCCATCACCAGGAGGTGGCGGGGGTAATGGATCAACAAGTTGTTCTGCCCACCGATCCAGTGTGTCCGCCCAATATTCTGCCTCAATAGTTGATTGTCCGATAAAATTCCTATTGATTGACTTTACCAACTCCGACAACTGTTTTGATATAGACGAATCTTCCATTTCCGAAAGAACACGTAGATAATTTTCATTAGGCCGTCTGTCGGTGTATGCCGACATATCCTGCATAAGAGTTGACACATTCTTTAACTCTGCATCCTCAAGTGATGCAAGACGTTCGCGGACAACTTCATTATCTGTCGCTCCCTTTGCTAAACCGAATGTATCTAATTTATTCAGGTCTACTGCTATCTCAATCTGCTTACGAGATGCAGCTTTCAAACGTTTCACGAATGTGCTGTTTTCAAAAGCAACAAGTAGTTTTTTAATTTCGTCAGAGTATTTGGCAAAATCATCAAGCAGATCTTCTTGCACTTCAATCGCATCATCAACCAACTCATCTGCCTGAGGGGTTGCCTCCTCTTGTTCCTGTTGGGGTTCTTGGTCTTGTGCTTGATTGTCGCTGTTGCTGCCTTTGAGTGTAGTTTGAGGAATGCCCATTCCTCCGACTATTTTTCAGCCAGGACCTGCTGTCGGATCATCAAGCAGGTTGAATCCAGATTCAATATCCCCTATACCTGGATAAGGATTGGTAAACTGATCCTCTTGCTGCTCAGCATCCCCTTGCGGGGGTTTGCTTCGGTCTACATTTACGGAATCATTCTCTTTCTCTGAATCATCGCTATCTTCTTCTCCGTTTGCTGTCTCTGACGACTTCTCACTTATCAGGTTATCAGGACCATACTTCTCAATATCATCCTTCGATTCACCAGATTTACTATTAGAGGCTTGTGACTGTCCACTTTGCATCTGACTCTGTTGCTGATTAGAATCGGTCTGTTCACCAGGTGTCCCATCGGAAGGTTGAGATTCTCCATTTGGCGATTGACTCTGTTGTTGATTGGAATCAGTCGGTTCGCCAGATTGAGAAGCTTGTCCCTGAGCATCAGACGCTTGAGCGAGTAAGTTTGCCACAGAAGGCATTTTCTGTCCAGCAATCTCTTCTAATTTTTCAAGCATATCTCCCCACGATTCAATCTGTTCACCATCAAATTCGCTGTTTTTTGCTGCTTCTTGTATCAATGCTTCCCCTGAATCAATTAGGCTATCCAGTTTGGCTGCATTCGCTTTTTCTTCTGCAGCTTGATTCTGTAACTTCTTTCGCTGTGCCGGATCATCGAGTGCTTCTGGTGGCAGGCTACTAAGTTCTTTGTTAATTTGGTGTAGCTGCAGTTCCTTATCGTGAACATCCTTTGCTGCACCTGCCCAAAGTCGCATCTGTCCAATAAGCCATTTGAAGTGTTCTGCTGGTGAAAGCACATGAAGCACAATCTGAGGCGAATAGATACGTCCCCGTTCTGGGAAGTAATCTTCAACATAGGCGCGCAAACGGAGGCTCTGCGGTTTTACATTTTCACGTCCGGTGGAAAATGTGGCAGTAACATTGAGCTCTTCAGAAGTCGGAGAACCTGACGATATAGTTTTCTCACCACTTGCAGGATCAGGATTTTGAACAGGATTAGGTATCCCTTCCCATTCTAAACCGACCTGTTTCACGCCGAAGTCATCACCTGCCTGTATCTCAAAAGAAAGCACTTCTGATGATACAACAACTTGATTATTCTTCAAATTTTTGATGGCGACTGTCGGCGTAGCATCATCCTCCAGATCAAACTGTAACACCTGAGGTGCTTTTGCCGTAAGTCCAAAGCGGTCCCGCCATGTCAGCTGCATCTCGGTAGTTGTTGCGACCGAGATCGGTTCGGTTATCACAGTGGCTCCATCTACCTTCTGCGGACGATTGTTTAGGGTTGCTTCTGACAGTTCGCGCGTAGTTGTGGCTTCCAACGTGGCAGTGCTACCTTTAACTAAATTCACTGTACCGCCTCGTACATCAACTACCTGCGGTTCTTCACGTTGCAGATATTCAGGCAGTTGCACCGTTGCAACAAGCTCTTTTAGCGCGGGTCTTAATTTCGGTTCAACCGGAATAGAACGGCGTGCATCACCTACGCGAAGCTTTATTTTGCCATCTTCTGTTTGGGGTGGCAATTCAAATTTATAAGATGCACCATCCCGTTCAGCAACTATCGGTTTTTGCTTTGCATACTGTGCTTGACCAGATTCCGGCTTCCAGCGTGATTCGTCTTTTAGTTGTGCCTTAACATCAAAAGGCTCCGCATAAGCGACGACACGAAGATCAGGATTACCATCTAACTGTGCAAAGGTATATCGTTCCACATTTCTCCATGGAGTCAACCAACGTGCAAGCGAATTACGCGTTGTTGCGGGGATTATCATCACACCGATAATAACCAGAATTAATGGTAAACCGACTGCTAATGCCCAACGACGGTGTCGAGGCTTCGGCACTGCATGTGAAAGATTGTGTTTTGCCACCTCTTCATCAACTTGACGCATCGCTGCTGCAACCAAAGCAGGACTCGATGACTGATCAGACCGATCTGATGCAAGTTCTACAATGCCAAGTACGTGGTCGCCGAAACGCGGGAATTTATGCTTCAGTAACCGAGCGACACCATCCAACGTCCGATTTCGCCACACCCATTTGTAACACTTCAACGGAAGGAAAACAACCATACCTACCATCCCAATGAGTAGGATGAGCGCGCGCAGAACGTTAGGTGTATCAATCACTCTGTCCAAACCAAACACGATCAGATAAGAGATGATGAGACCGAAAATTGCTGCTAAAGTACCTTCCGCAAGTTTGATTATCCAGACACGTTTTCTATATTTTTCTAATGCTTTTTCCATACGAGGCGGCAGAGTTACCGCGTTGTCTTTTGGTTGTGTTTGGTTCATAGAAGTTCTCCTCTTGAAAGATTTGGATGTTCAATCCATAAGGTTCTCTACAATGATCAATGTATCCTACTATTAGTATTATACCATACTTACCATCTTTTTTGCAACCCAGAATGGATATATTTTCAAACAGACTTCCTCTTCCAATCTTCTACCAGAATATTCCATTGACATTCCGCTCTATACCTGTTAATCTATACTATGAAACACGTCAGTTATAGCAACAATGCCAACAGAGCAACAAATAAACGTCAATCAATACTCGACAGGCAAGAAATCCTGAAGCGCAATGGAGAAACCAGTGGACTACATCAACGACTTTGAA
Organism: Candidatus Poribacteria bacterium; assembly: GCA_012267415.1. Classification (GTDB taxonomy): domain Bacteria; phylum Poribacteria; class WGA-4E; order WGA-4E; family WGA-3G; genus MSPOR6. The sequence continues at coordinate 160,769 of JAAXGN010000016.1, forward strand.
ATCAAACGGACTAAATACATGCCCATCTTCCCCAAAGCGACTGGACACCCGACCACTTATATCGAAGGCTATCCATCTGAGGACGATGAACCCATGGCAGCAAACTTATATCACGCTGAACAGATTTCCACCTTTCACGAACAACTCAAACGCTATTTTTTTACGGAACCTCATATCTTGGTAGGACTTGACAGTTTTATCTATTATAGTGAAGGAGACATGAAGAAATGCGTCGCACCCGATATATTTGTTGTATTAGGTGCAAAGAAATATCCTCTCAGACGCAGCTTCTATACGTGGGCAGAAGGGGCTGTTCCCGATACTGTATTTGAGTTCCTATCCGATAGCACGATAGATGAGGATAGAGGCAGAAAGGTTCAAATATATTTACAGGAGATGGGAGTAAAAGAATACTTTATACATCAACCTAATCTGGAAAAACCTGCTGAGTTTCGTGGATGGTATCGGGACGATACCGATGAAATCGTTGAGATGAGATCAGATACGCCAAGGACGTTGTTTAGTGAGAGACTAAACCTATTGTTCACATGGAAGGAAGAAGTAGACGTGAAAGTCCGACTCCTACGTCCATACCTACCGGATGGAACACCAATAACCACATCCATAGAAGAAAAGCAACTTCGTGAAATTGCTGAAGCAAAGCGCGACATTGCTGAAGCAAAGGTTAAAGAACAAGCAGAAAAAATCCGAGAACAGGCAGCTGAATTAGAAAGACTACGACAACAACTTGTTGATAAATAACAACTTCTTCCTGAACCAGATGGACAAGATTTTTCTGATATTCAGGATAATGCCAAATTAAACGAGATTTATCTTTTTCCGACTGTAGGTAAGATTATGGATACGCTATTCATAAAGGGTTTTGTGAGAGATGTCATATACACTCCTTGTTTTACTACAAACAAATTTCAGGTATATGACATAACAGATTTTGATATAAATAAAGCACCCGGGTCTGGACTTATTAACTTGGGGACCTCAGAAAACAATCTGGCATATTCAAAATGGGTTTCACCCAAACGAACTCGTACATATCCTTTTGCTCGGATTTATGATACATACCATCTTAACCTCAAGAAAGTGACGATTATACCAATTATCAAGGATGAAGGTGCTGGTACACAAAATAACGATCGAATTAACTTTATCACATTTTCTTGGATGAATCTCCTAAATATCTATGTCATTTTAACTTGGTATGAAGATGCAGAAAGAAAACCAAACACAACTGACCGTATTACTAATCAGATACTAAATGCCGAATATGTGACAGAAAAATTACTTGAAGTGAGTCAATATCAGATGAGCGCATTACATTGGAATACAACACATTTTGAGAAAGATTTTGAGAATGTCTATATGAATGCAGTCGAAAGTTATAAACGTATTTCTCTGAGTAAAAACGTAAAAATGCATGTTCCACAAAACCATATACTGAAGTTGGAAAAATTCAAAAAGGATGGCTCTTTTTGCTTAGAAAATTTCAAATATGCGACTCTTCCAGCCTCACATTCTGCTGCACTTAGAGAATCCGTGACAGTCCATGAATTAGAAGCTTTAGACCAACATGCTAAAGGTGTATTCTCAATCAAGAACTATTTGGGAGGAGAATATCATTTGACGGCTGATGAGATATATTGGGAAGATGGCAAATTAGTAATACAAGAATCAAAGAATAGCAGCAAAAAAACACTTCCATCAAAAAATGACATTAAAGATGGACTATTCAAACTTATAATGTTTTCAAATTTAACATAAGTCGAGATAGGGGGCAAAACTAACGTCCAATTCAAGGTCAGATTGAAACTGACAGGAGATTTTATTGGAACTTTACTTTTGCCCAACAATAGAGAAAACATAAATCGTTTTTGCAATGAGAATCAATTAACACAGTCACAGCAGAATACCATTGAATTGCTTAATCGTGAATCTTGTGAAAATGAAAATTTACAGGTATGGATCACAAAATATAGATATCAAGAATAAACAGCATGAATAAATTAGCAAAAAGTCCCCTACGGTATCCAGGTGGAAAATCCAGAGCACTAAAGCAAATTCTTCCTTTAATACCTCCAAGCATCTCAGAATTTCGAGAACCTTTTGTTGGCGGCGGTTCTGTCATTCTTGCAATCCGCTCCATTTTTCAAGATCTTATCCAATCTTACTGGATTAATGACTTGAATTATGATCTTTACTGTTTTTGGAAACATACGCGCGACAATGTTGATGAATTGGTAGAAACTATAAGTAAGATTAAGAGGGAATATAGGAACGGAAGGGCTCTGTTTAATGAACTTACAAAACAAAAAGACCTACTATCAACAGATAGAGAGTTGCTTCCTGATTTTGATAGGGCAGTCCGTTTCTTTGTTCTAAACAGGATTTCTTTTTCTGGTATAGTTGATTCCGGCGGATATTCACAAGCGGCTTATGATAAACGATTCACAGACTCTTCTATTGAACGCGTAAAGATGATTTCTCCATACTTAAAGACAGTACATATCAGCTGTGGAGATTACACCGATCTCCTCTTTCAAGAAGGAAAAAATGTCTTTATCTTTCTTGACCCGCCGTATTGGAAAACCACAGAATCCAAATTATATGGCACAAGAGGAACACTGCACACTACATTTGACCACGAACGATTTGCAGAGAATATGAAGAAGTGTCCTTACAAGTGGTTGATTACCTACGACGACTCCCCGGTGATTAGAGAATTTTTTGATTTTGCAGATATTCGTGAATGGAGTTTACAATATGGCATGAACAATTATATGAAAAATTTTGCTGCAAAGGGAAATGAACTGTTTATTAAGAACTATTAATCTACTACTCAAGGAAAGATCTCAATAGAATGAGATCAACAATATGATGGAAATCCTAAACTATTATTTACCACCACGTATAGAATTCGGTGTAGGGGCAATTGCAAACTTACCAGAACATGTCAAAACACTCAATGGCAAAAAACCCTTCATCGTCAGCGATTCTGGTATCCAAGAAATAGGGATATTGTCACAAGCCATTACCCCGATCAAGAATGCAAACATACCCTTTGCAATTTTTGTGGACATTGAACCGAATCCGACAGATATGAGTACCGTACAAGGCGCGGAAATCTACCAGAAAGAAAGGTGTGATCTGGTCATCGCCGTTGGAGGGGGCAGCGTTATGGATGCTGCGAAGGCGATACGCATTCTGGCAACACACGAACCGCCGTTGGAACCTTACTATGCGGGTTCAGGTGGTGCAGAAAGAATCCGTGAGGATATGCCACCCTTAATATGCATTCCAACAACTGCGGGGACAGGAAGTGAAGTTTCTCAAGGAGCAGTCATAACTGACACTTCACTAAAAACAACAGATAGATGGCGAAAACGCGCGATCGTCACACGTTATAATATGGCTAACATCGCACTACTGGACCCTACACTTACTGTGAAAATGCCACCTTCATTGACAGCAGCGACAGGTATGGACGCTATCACACACGGGATAGAAGCTTATGTAGCAACAAAATATCACCCAATATCAGAAGGGGTGGCGTTGCAAGCATTAAAGATATTAGGTACGAATATCCGAACAGCATACCATAACGGAGATGACATAGAAGCAAGAGGAGAGATGCTGTTCGCGTCGTGTATGGCAGCTTTCGCATTTCAGAAAGGTCTCGGTGCAGTACATTCAATTGCACACCAACTATCAACTGAGGCACCCATCCCCCACGGTGTTGCGAATGCTATTCTATTGCCCCCTGTCATGACGTTTAATCTGCCACACGTTATTGAAAAGTATGCTGTTGTTGCGGACGCTTTGGGGGTTAATATTGAAGGGATGTCCAAGAGTGATGCTGCACATGCCGCGATTGATGAAATCCGAAGGTTGAACAGAGAACTTAATATGCCAACGGGACTCGGCGCAGCGGGTTTAGACAGAGAGAAAATACCGAAACTCGCAGCGGATGCAATGCTTGATCATTGCCATAAGTTTAATCCGAGACCGTGTTTTGAACAGGATATGCTAAATTTGCTGCAAGAGGCGTTTTAGGTTGTATTCGTAATATATAGACACAAATTAAGGTGAAAACGTAATTGGGACAATCCATCCTTTAGTATCAGCAGGAAGATATTTGTTATCTCTCAGATACTCGGATGTATGCCATATACAAAGACTTTTGCTATCTGGCATCCAGACCATAGAAGCGAGTTCCATTGATGTCCGAGCAATCGCATACATCTCATAAGTATCTAAGTCATACACCCAAACTTTCCACTGAAGTCCTGCACAATCTTCGCGTTCAGAAAATGCTAATAAATTCCCTGTTGGTGCCCACGCAGGCATCGTGTGTTTAAGAACCCGATGTTTCAATGAAGTGCCATTCGTTGAGGAACTCTCGTAGGGGTTTAAATGGAGACGTTTATCATAAACGGGATCGGAACGACTACCCCCTGACAACACATAAGCAAGATATGTCTGATCTGGCGACCATCGGATTTGACGGATATATTGATGCTGAGTCGGGATCTGTTCCAACCGATTACCTTCAACACTTTGAAGACGTATCCCCGCATAAGGAACCGATGTGTTACCCACTTCATGCTCATAAACTATATTGAAAGCTAAAATACTCCCATCCCTGGACCAAGAGGGTGGCTGTAGAAAAACATAAGTATAGAGAGGCTTTTTGAATGGCACTCGCGCAACCATTCTTCCACCACTCCCGTCACTGTTAATCAGATATACGAAGTCAATCCCCCCACGTCCTAGGATGTCCCGTCTTCTGAAAGCCAATTGATTTGCAGTAGGCGACCATGCGGGTGCTTTCCCTTTAACAATTTTCTTAACCCTTCCCAACTCCCAATCCGCTGTATAGATATAACGTTCATCATCTTCTTTAACTTCAAAAGCGATCAGACGGCTATCCAGTGACCATGATACATGCGGATTGTAAAATATACCTTCATATAGTTTCTTGCTCTGTTTACCTGTTCTGTCCATAATCCAGAGTTCGCTTGCTTTCCAATAACTTCCACTTAGGTCTGTCCTTTTTAGCATTGCAACAAGTTCACCGTTAGGACTCCAATTGGGATATTCTGCACCTTCAACGAGATGTAATGTCCGCGGTGTTTCGCAATAGTTCGTATTGAACATTATCCCTTCAGTATCTTCAAACTCTCCGAAGTCATTGCGATTTAACCAAGCATTCTCTCGGTTCGGTAATTCAACCTGATACCTTTTTTCTGTTGTATTGACAATCGGTAATTCTGTGCCATCATGAAGTTGAAATATTGCTGAAACATCCTCCTGTTCCGCAAAAACGGGCACATTGTCTCGGGTGACGATGCCACGTTGCCATCCATCTGTTGCTACAGGTGGACTATCCGTAAGGTTTGAAAAGGCGTAGATTGTTCCATCCAAAGATGTTGCATAGAGGTAACCGTCGGAGATGGCAGGTGCAGCACTAATTGCCCCTCTTACCTGATAAGACCATGATTCTGATTTAGCCCCTGCTTCTGTTTTAGAATCTACATTGAAAGCATGTATTTTGCCATTTCTTGCACCGATGTACGCAAAACCATTTGCAATAACCGGATAACTATCACTCCCTTCAGTATATCCACGCCACAGACTCTCATTATACTGAGGCATAACAGGACGGAACACACCATTTACACAGCCGTAGTCATTCCCATCAATTCTGATACTCCTATTCCGTTGGGATTTCATTTTACCACTTATCGCATTTAGCAGATAAATCCGTGTGGGAAAAGAACCGATGTAAACAGTTCCATCATAGACTACTGGAGGTCCGTCTATCCATCCTTCTGTTTCGAATTCCCAGATCTTTTTTCCTGTTTCAGCATTCAGTGCATAACATTTACTATCGCGTGTGCAGAAATACACGCGTCCACCCGATGCGACGGCAGAAAAACGGATAGCACTGCCAGCAGGATAGGCCCATTTGATTCCCCAGGTTTTGGCGTCTAATGCGTACAACTTGCCGTCGGACGATCCGATATAGACGACTTCATCAACAACTATAGGGGATGCTTCTATGGGACCTCCAGTCTTAAACTTCCATACCAGTTGGAGAGGGGGTTTAAGCTGTTGATCAGGACTTCTACCAGAAAACATGAGATCATTCATATACATGTGCCAGTCTTCAGCACGGGGTGGGGAGATAGAAGCGGCAATTTCAGGTGTTTCAGAAGATGGTGTTGGAGAGTCTTGTGGTTTATCTGATGAATTACAAGCAAAAAAAAGGCAGAATACGATTGAGAAGCATATAGCGGATAAAACAGTATTGGTTTTTGATTGAAACATAGTAATATAGTAAAGTTAATAATTAATGAGACATTTCACCGTTTGTGAAGACCACCCATCGTAGGGGCGAGGTCACCTCGCCCGTTGTGGAGTGTATCATTCAATTCTGAAGTCCTCTATAAACAGACTGTTAGATAGGGTGAATTAATGAAGTAACGAAAATCCGTTACCACTAATATAACATGTTGCCACGTATATGTCAACTTTTCTTGAAATTGTGTATAATCTGTGTTACAATTTCATTTTCATAGAGCACAAGGCAAAGTCAAACGCTATACGGTGAAATAATGGATAAGTTATTGGCAGAAGTAGACCAAGAGATAGTTGAAATCGTGTCAAATGATTTGTCACGTCAACAAGATTGTCTGATGTTGATTCCATCGGAGAACTATGCCAGTCGCGCTGTTATGGAAATTCAAGGGAGCATCTTAGCGAACAAATATGCTGAGGGTTACCCGGGTGAGCGTTACTATAACGGTTGTGAGTTTATGGATGGTGTGGAATCCCTTGCTATTGAACGCGCAAAGTCACTCTTCGGTGCTGAGCATGTGAATGTTCAACCCCACGCAGGTACACAAGCAAATATGGCAGTTTATCATGCCCTACTTGAACCGGGTGATACGATTATGGCGATGGCACTCAGCCACGGTGGACATCTCAGCCACGGCGATAAGGTCAACTTTTCTGGACGATACTACAATGTCGTTCCGTATGGTGTAGATGCTGACACAGAACGTATTGACATGGAGGTAGTTGCAGGACTTGCATCACAACACCGTCCGAAAATGATCGTTGTGGGTGCTACTGCCTATCCACGGCAGTTTGACTTTTCGGACTGGAAAGAAATCGCTGATTCTGTGGGAGCCTATCTGTTGGCAGATATTGCACACATTGCTGGACTCATCGCAGGTGGCGTTCATCCTAATCCTGTTCCCTACAGCGATGTCGTTACAACAACGACACATAAGACTTTACGCGGTCCTCGGGGAGCAATGATCATGTGTAAATCTGAGCATGCGGATAAAATTGACCGTGCTGTTTTCCCCGGTTTACAAGGGGGTCCATTCCTGCACACGATTGCTGCAAGAGCAGTGGCATTTAAAGAAGCAAGCGAACCCGAATTTAAAACATATCAAGAACAGATTGTAAAAAATGCAAAAGTACTCGCTGAAAGATTGATGGAAAACGGTTTCCGTTTGGTAAGTGGTGGCACTGAAAACCATCTGATGCTGTTAGACTTGACAGCTAAATACGAAAAATTAAGTGGCAGGCAAGCAGCCGATCATCTTGAAGATGCTGGCATTATCGTTAATAAAAACAGCATACCCTTTGACAGACGAAAACCCAGGACAACAAGCGGCATCCGACTTGGCACACCGATGGTTACAACCCGGGGAATGCAAGAAAATGAAATGCGGACCATCGCTGATTTTATCACTGAAGTGCTTGAAAACAGACTGAAAGGATCGGTTAAACGAAAAATCCGAGCAAAGGTCAAAGAATTCTGTACACAATTCCCGATTTATGGATATCTAACGTAGGGGCTGGGTCTCCCAGCCTGTAGGGGTTGGCCCATTTTTAGATGACCAGTCCGAGCACACTAATGAGGATTAAAAATATAATTCGGTTTAAGCGGGATTACCCCAGGTCGGTAGGTGCGATATCCTTATCGCACCAGATTTGCCCAATACGGCGCATTAGAAGGTTTTCGCGTAGGATCCGGTGCGATACGGATATCGCACCTACCGACCTGGGATGAATAGATTTTTACCCAATTTAATTCTTAATCTTCATACGAGTGTTGTAAACACAACAGTATAAGAAATTGGACTATAAAGAGGCACTTGCCTACATTGATAAATTCATAGACTATGAGAGAAGTCCAGACTTTGCAAGACAGGCTAGGTTCTATAACCTGAATCGTATCTCACTGCTGTTAGATCTGCTTGGGAATCCACATGACAAACTAAGGATCGTACACGTTGCGGGAAGTAAAGGGAAGGGTTCTACGGCAGCACTCATCGCTTCGGTTTTAACACATGCCGGTTTTAGGACCGGTTTATTTACGTCACCACATCTCATAACACCGCGTGAACGTTGTCGAATTGATGATGAGCTTATATCGGAAACAGACGTTGCCTGTTATATTGAAAAGTTAAGACCTGCTATTGAGACAGTCTCAAGCAGCGAATTCGGGCGTGTTTCATTTTTTGAAATATACACGGCACTTGCGTTTACCTATTTTGCTGACAAAGCAACCGATTTTGCCGTGATTGAAGTTGGTTTAGGAGGACGACTCGACGCAACAAACGTTGTCATGCCCGTAACGACTGTTTTCACAACAATAGGCTTAGAACATACAAACATATTGGGAGAAACTTATACTGAGATCGCTCGTGAAAAAGCAGAAATCATCAAAGATAATTGTCCAATCGCATTAGCACCCCAACATCCTGAGGCACAAGCAGTGATTGAAAGCGTTGCAGACGCACGTAATGCTTTAATAGTTCAAGTAAAAGATTTTGAAAAACGAGACACTGAACAGTCAGTTTCTACGCTCGTTAGAAATTCAGAAGGTATTCCAATAGGACAACGATTTAACGTAAAGACACATACTGAACATTATGACCAACTTACCTTGCCACTACTTGGACAGCATCAACATGGGAATGCAATGACCGCTATCGCAGCAATCGAATGTCTAAAACAGGAAGGATTTATAATATCAAAAGAGAGCGTTTATGCGGGTTTCAAGAACGTTCAGTGGGACGGAAGAATCCAATGTGTAATGTCCTCACCAACGGTTGTTCTTGATGGTGCACACTCACCTATTTCTTTTAGTGCGTTACGTCGTGCAATTTGTGAAAGTTATCGTTACACGCAAGCGACTTTTATCGTTAGTATCATGAAAGATAAGGATTTAGTTGAAATTGGCAATATCATATCACAAATTGCTGATTCTATAATAATCACTCAAGTTACCGGAAACCCGCGTGTAATACCTGCTGAAATAATTAAGAACGCATGGTCAGGTATATGTAACAAGATCACAACATATCCAACCCCTGAAGAAGCAATTTCAACTGCTTTGTCCCGCGCGAATCCAACTGACTTAATTTGCGTAACGGGTTCACTCTACCTCGTGGGAGAAGCACTGGACTTTTTCATCAGAAATCACAATTTAAACATGGAAGGAAACATGTAAAGAGAGGTTATTAATGCATGAAATCAACTGCAAAAAACGGTGGTTAAATTGGAGGGTTCTCTTAGTTACCTTCACTATTTTACCCATCCTAAGTTTAGCCACCGAAGCTTTTGCTCAAACAGACACTCATCCTGCCATACCTTCTGTGTGGTGGATTGCCCCAGTCGGTGCAATTATTGCTTTAGTTTTTGCATTCCATTTCTATCGTTCCGTGATGAAACAGGACGAAGGAAATGAGACGATGCGTGACATTGCACAATCAGTCAGAGATGGTGCAATGGCGTATATCAGGCAACAGTATAAAGTTGTCGGTATCGTTTTTGCCGTTCTCTGTCTAATCTTTATTTTCATGGCTTTTGTTCTTGATGCCCAAAACAGAGTCGTCCCATTCGCCTTTCTCACCGGTGGTTTCTTCTCAGGTCTATGCGGTTTCTTAGGAATGAAAACAGCTACGAATGCTTCCGCACGAACGACAAGTGCGGCGATGAACGGTCTCAACGCGGGTTTAAAGGTTTCATTCCGTGCTGGAGCGGTTATGGGTTTGATAGTTGTTGGGTTCGCACTACTTGATATTACAGGTTGGTTCCTTATTCTCTATTATCTTTTCCCGAAGATACTCCCTGGTTTTTTAGATGTGATGAATCCGCTCCCACAAATTACGGTGATTATGTTAAGTTTCGGTATGGGAGCATCAACGCAAGCACTTTTCGCTCGTGTGGGTGGTGGTATCTATACAAAGGCAGCAGATGTTGGTGCTGACCTTGTTGGTAAGGTTGAAGCAGGAATACCGGAGGACGACCCCCGCAATCCAGCTGTCATTGCCGATAATGTTGGGGATAATGTCGGTGATGTCGCTGGCATGGGTGCTGATCTATACGAGTCTTATGCCGGTTCAATCCTCGCGACAGCTGCCCTCGGTGTTGCTGCATCTGTCGCCTTACCAGATACAGTCCTTACAGCCTTAGGGTTTACATCTATTGAACTCCAATTAAGATATCTATCAGCGCCGATGATAATCGCTGGTATCGGTGTGATACTGTCTATTCTGGGTATCTATCTGGTGCGCACTAAAGAGGGTGCGACGATGAAGCAGTTGATGGGTTCTCTGAATCTCGGTATCAACGGCAGTGCTTTCGGCATAGCGATATTATCACTTCCTGTCCTACTTGTCCTTGATCTCCCTAACAAGTGGCAGGTATGGATAGCAATCGTAACAGGTTTGATAGCCGGTTTGATAATCGGTAAAGTCACAGAAGTATTTACCTCTCACGACTATAAACCTACGCGTGCAATAGCAAAGCAGGCAGGTACGGGACCTGCGACAGTCATCATAGAGGGTATTGCTGTCGGTATGGAATCCACTGCAATTCCTGTTGTCACGATTATCGGTGCAGTCGCGATCAGTTACTACATACCGGGAAATGCTTTTGAGGAGTTTCAAGCTTTGATGGGTCTTTACGGTGTAGGTATTGCTGCTGTCGGCATGCTCGCGACACTTGGAATTACACTTGCTACAGATGCCTACGGTCCCATCGCAGACAACGCTGGTGGAAACGCTGAGATGGCTAACCTTGATGAAAGTGTCAGAGGACGGACAGATCAGTTAGATGCACTCGGCAATACAACTGCTGCAACAGGGAAAGGATTTGCCATCGGTTCAGCAGCTTTGACAGCACTTGCGCTCTTGGCAGCCTACCTTGAAGAAATTAGATACGGATTAATTCACTTAGCAGGTAAGGAAGAGTTGGTAATTGAAGGTGAAGGGACAGTCGAAACACTGAAGGTCACGGTTAGTCAATTCATGGATTATTACAACGTCACACTGATGAATCCGCAAGTATTGATAGGTCTGTTCATCGGTTCTGTCATGGCATTCTACTTCTGTGCATTGACAATGAAAGCTGTGGGACGCGCGGCAGGTGCTATGGTTGAAGAGGTCAGACGTCAATTTAGAGAAAAACCGGGTATTATGAAAGGTGAAGAAAAACCCGATTACGCGCGATGTGTTGCTATTTCCACTGCTGGCGCACAACGTGAGATGATTTTTCCATCACTTATCGCTATTGTGGTGCCTGTGGCAGTTGGACTGTTATTCAACGTCGCAGGTGTACTCGGTCTCCTTGCAGGCGGATTGGCAACAGGTTTCGTGTTAGCCATCATGATGGCAAACGCTGGTGGTGCTTGGGACAACGCTAAGAAGTTTATCGAAGAAGGAAGCCACAAAGAGGAATACGGTGAAAAAGGGTCTGAACAGCACAAAGCAACCGTCGTCGGAGATACGGTGGGTGATCCTTTCAAAGACACCTCCGGCCCTTCGCTGAATATCCTCATTAAGCTGATGTCTATGGTATCTGTCGTCTTTGCAGGTCTTATCGCAAAATACGGTGATGTTTTTAGCAGTTGGCTTGGGATGCAGTAAGCATCAATTTAAGGAAAATACGAAACCAATAATACCCCAGGCCGGTAGGTGCGATTTCCTAATCGCACCGGATCTATACAATACAGTTTATCAGAAGGTCTGCGCGTAGGCCCGGTCTGGAAACATTTAGAGAGGTAATCAGATGAAACCCATACAGACAATTGTATTCTGTTTCGCTTCACTTTTTCTACTCACAGTGGGGTGTCAACAAGTTCAGAATTCGATGAAAGCAGACCCCGATAATACGACTGTATCCATTTCCGCAGATGATGTTGATCCTGTTGACATACCTCTTACGGGGACGGTTGTCATTGGTGAAGCAGACGATAGTTTTGGAAACGATGATTTCGCTTTAAATTCTGCCATGATAGTCGAGGATACATTACAAATTAGTGTATCCTATAGTGGAGGATGTGAGGCTCACAAATTCACCTTGATTGTATCAGACCAGTTTCTTGAATCATTTCCTGTCCAACTCAATGTTTCACTTGCACATAATGCGATGGGTGATACGTGTGAAGCCTATCCAACCGAAAACTATAACTTTGATCTCACACCGATCAAAACCATGTATCAGAATGCCTACAGACAGGATACGGGGACGATTGTATTGAACCTTAAAGACTCTCCCCAAGAACTTCAGTATACTTTCTAAGTATCTCCATGCTACGGCAGATGTTCCATTGATACGCACCACTGAGGAGTATCATGCAGAACCAACGTCCAAATCTACTTTATCTACACTCTGATCAACACAATCCTTATGTCACTGGATGCTATGGCGATGCGTTAGTTCAGACACCAAATCTTGACAAATTGGCTGCAGAAGGGATTGTGTTTGAAAATGTTTATTGTCCCTCACCCATCTGTGTTCCTTCTCGCATGTCAATGCTAAGTGGTAGGTATCCCTACGAAAACAACGTGTGGACAAACAGCCATATTCTTGATTCTGCAATACCGACTTTTGCACATGCAATGGGTGCTGCTGGATATAATCCTGTTCTGATTGGACGCATGCATGCTGTGGGACCAGACCAACTGCACGGATATACTGAACGTCTCGTAGGTGACCACGGACCGAATCATCCCGGTGGTAGAGGTGTTGACCACGGTGAACTGTCTGGAACAGCAGGTCCTGCCAGAGTAAGTCTTGAAAAGTCTGGTTCGGGACAGAGTGCATATCAGGTTCATGATGAGGATGTTACTGCTGCGACCGTAGATTACCTTAACCGACTCGGTGTGCGAAAAAGAGCAGGACTTCTCAATGCACCCTTTTCTATTTCAGTGGGATTCATGCTTCCCCACCAACCTTTCGTTGCTCGTAAAGAGGATTATGAAATTTACGAAGGACGTATGTCTATGCCAAAGAATCCTGAACCTTATTCTGACAAATTACACCCTTATTTTCGTTGGTGGCGAGAGAAATGCGGTATTAAGGAAGTAACAGAGGATGAAATACTTCGGGCACGCACAGCATATTGGGCATTGGTAACACGGATGGACATAATGATTGGTGAGATTCTGACTGCACTTCATCAAAACGGATTAGATCAGAATACCGTCATTCTGTATAGTTCTGACCACGGTGAACAGCTCGGTGAACACGGCCTCTGGTGGAAGCAGACTTTTTATGAGCATTCTGTAAAAGTTCCTGCTATTCTATCATGGCGTGGCAACTTACCCGAAGATGTTAAATGTGACCGTATTATCAGTGCTCTTGACCTAAATGCAACGATGCTTGATGCACTTGATGCACCCCGTTTACCAAATTCCCGTGGCAGAAGCGTTCTTCCTCTGTTTCGCAACGAGAAAATTGATTGGGAAGATGTTGCTTTCTCAGAATACTGCACAGATGATGGATGTTATCATCGGATGATTCGTCGTGACGAATGGAAGTTGAACTACTATCATGGACAGCCTTCGCAACTATTTAACCTTAAGGAAGACCCAAACGAGTTAAATGACCGTACGAATGATCCCAGGTGCCAAGATATCTTGATGGAATTGACTGATAGCATTTTGGATGGATGGGATCCTGAAGCGGTTAAAAAACAGATGGCAGCGAAACGGGAAGATACAAAAATACTCGGTAGATGGGGCAGGAACACAAAGCCTATAGATCAGTATCGTTGGAATTTATTGCCTGAAATGGATTACTTAGACTGAGACTACCATAAGTGTCAATTTAGTGATATTCCCAGGCCGGTAGGTGCGATATCCTTATCGCACCGGAACTTAAGCGAGGACGTTGGAAGCACCAGATGATGGAAAACCTATTTCATTTAGGGTTTCCGCTTAGGATCCGGTGCGATAAGGATATCGCACCTACCGGCCTGGGTAGTATTGATTGTGTATAAATGATTCCATAATCCACCATAAGATACTAGGAGATATAGATCAATGGAAAGCAGTCTAATCTTGAAGGGTGAACCCTTCAGTGAAGAAAAAACGAAACAAATTGCACAACAGTTCTTTAAGGACGGATTCGTACATATACCAGGTGTATTGACACAAGATGAGGTAGCAGCACTCAGAGAGAAGTCAGACGAGCTTTTCGCCGATCCAGAACTCGCTAAAAAGACGAATCCTAATCTTGCTGATGTGCGCTATATTCAGATGGGAACACACGCTGACACTGGTGAATCATTACCATTTATTTTACGCAATACTATAGAATTGGATCCCATTTTTCGTGATATGCTGCTACGTGAACCGATACTAAGCTTGGCTGAAGCGATAGTTGGTCAGAACTGCAAGTTCTGTGGACAAAATGTGCTTCGCAACCTGCCGGGACTTTCAATCAGCAATTGGCATGTTGATGGCTCCGTTCACTTTCCCGTTTCGGATGAGATGCCACGTCATGATCCGCGTCTAAGAATGCCAGTGATGTGGTTCACTGTTCAAATGGCATTGAACGATATAGATTCAATAGAAGAGGGACCAACACAATATGTCCGTGGAAGCCACTACTCTGGCAGAGGACCGAACGAACAAGATAATCCAGAATTCGAAGGTAATAGGCCGGTTTCTATATTCTGTAAAGCTGGCGACATCTATCTACAAGACCCGCAGTGTTGGCATCGTGGGGCACCGAATGTCTCTAACAAGACGCGCCATATCTTGCAGTCACAGTATGCGGCATATTGGGCATACTGGCGATTTAGTTTATGTAATGGTGTTCCCGTGCCTGAGGATGCCCTTTCTGAGGCAAGTGATCGGTTACTAAACCTCTTAGGTCGCAGCAGACCACATGCATAAGGAAGTTAATATGTCAGATACATCACTACACTATAAGTCCATCACCGAATTATCTAAGTTAATATCTTCAAAAGAACTCTCACCTGTTGAACTCACGGCGGCAATGTTGCAGCGGATTGATCAACATGATGGTCATTTAAAGAGTTATGCAACAGTGATGATTGAGCATGCAAGAGATACAGCAAAGATAGCAGAACAGGAAATTACATCAGGTAAATATCGTGGTCCGTTACACGGCATTCCGATAGCAGTCAAAGATCTCTGTTTCACTAAAGGTGTCAGAACAATGGGGGGTGCTAAAGTACTGAAGGATCATATTCCGGACTACGACAGCACTATCGTGAAGAGATTGAAAGATGCAGGGGCAGTTTTACTTGGAAAACTAAACTTGACAGAAGGCGCAATGGGTGGGTATCATCCTGAATTTGATATACCTATCAACCCTTGGAATCCTGAAAGATGGACAGGTTCATCCTCAAGTGGTTCCGGTGTCGCGACAGCTGCCGGTTTATGCTCTGGTTCTATCGGAAGTGATACAGGGGGGTCAATTCGGTTTCCATCCGCGGCATGTGGTATCGTAGGACTAAAACCTACTTGGGGTAGAGTCAGTAGATACGGAGTACTCCCACTTGCCGAATCAATGGATCATGTCGGACCTATGACACGAAGCGTAACAGATGCCGGTATTCTGTTAGAAGCAATAGCAGGCTATGACCCAAATGACCCGACATCTCTTCCACATCCGGTTCCAAACATGATAGGAGGTATTGACAAAGGTGTCAGAAACGTACGTATCGGCTTTGATGAAGACTTTGTCACCAACGATGTTGACACTGAACTTGCTAAGGCAGTTTGTGATGGTGTAGAATTACTGGAAACATTAGGTGCAAATATCCTTCAAGTGCAAATTCCTGATATGGATGAATATGCGCTGTCATGGCCTACTATCTGTTCTGCTGAGTCAGTTGCAGCACATTCCGCTACGTACCCATCCCAACGGAATTCCTACGGACCTTGGTTCCAAGGATGGTTGGATATGGGATCACAGGTAACAGCTGCAGACTATATTGAAGCAAGCAAATTAAGAGCTGAATGCACAGGACATCTCAAGAAGGTTTTCCAAGATATTGATGTGTTGGTATGTCCATCAATGTCTGCACCACCCCATGTCGTAACAGCAGAAATGCTATACGGACCAAAAGAGACAAGACCAGCAAATTTTCAGCGATTTACGGCACCCTTTGATTACAATGGTGCACCGACGTTATCTGTACCATGTGGTATGAATAGTGAAGGTTTACCGTTGAGCATCCAGTTTGTAGGGAAACACTTGTCAGAACCGTTATTATGCCAAATTGGACATACATATCAACAGGCAACATCTTGGCATAATCTATATCCTAATATCTAACTGTTCATACCTACTGTTCTGTCCAATCAAAAAATAGGGTGCCCCGTTTGTAGTAGGGCAATTCATTGCCCATTTCTGCGGGGAGAACGGGCAATGAATTGCCCTACTACAAACGAACGAATTCACATTTAAGTCAAAGGTAGACAGTCTACTACAATTGCAGCGGGAGATGATAACCGTCTATCGCAACACGAATTCTAAAGAGACTCCCACCTGCTGTGATATAGAGAACCTTGCTTGATTCACCACGTCCGAAGGCTACATTCGTAGGTAATTCAGGCGTCTCAATATACGCTAATTCATTTCCATCTGTATCGTATACACTTATGCCATAGCGGGATTTGGAACGAACCGCAACATAAACATTACCTTCAACATCGACCTCAAAACCGTCGGGTCCATGTTCGGGTGCATAGTCTACAAGTGTTTCACGGTAGGTAGCCGTTCCATCAGGAGAGAGATCGTAAGCCAGTAGTGCCATGCGTCCAGTATAAGTAGGTAATTCATCTGGTATATTACGGAATGAACCGCTATCGTTGCTGCCAATATACAGTGTCTTTTGGTCAGGTGAGACAGCGATTCCGTTCGGTTTGCCGGAATCTGCAACGACGAGATGTACTGAACCATCTGTATCAATCCTATAGACACCCATCACCGGTTGTTCAATAGGTTCATGTCCAACATAGCGCGGATCAGTAAAGTAGATGCGTCCGTTTTCATCTATCGTCAGATCGTTCGGTGAATTGAAGGGTCTACCTTCATATAATCCTGCGATAATGTCGCTTTTACCCGTTTTCATATCAGTTCGTGTTATCCGTCTACCACCAAAATCGGCACCTTCTGCTATCACTAAACGACCTTGAGCATCAAACTTCATCCCGTTCGACATCCCGCTGGGTGATCGGAAGGTAGTTGTTTGACCTGTGTCAGGATCATATCTCATGATGTGTCCTGCTTGCATATCCGCTTCGTGTGTGAAGGTAATGTCGCTGAAATAGACCGTTCCATCAGGCGCAACAGTAGGTCCCTCTGTAAAGTGTGCATCGCTGAATATCTCTTGAAGTTCTGAGTCTGAAGGTATAATTGTTTCTGAATTCGGCATATTTACTCCTTGTTCTGCTATTGCAGGTTAATGTCGTGTAGACTAGTGTTCTGTCCAGTTTAAAACTGCTGTAACCCCGTTTGTAGTAGGGCAATTCATTGCCCGTTTTTGAAGAGAGAACGGGCAATGAATTGCCCTACTACGAACACGAATTCACATGTAATTCAAAGGCAGACAGTCTACTGGATTAACCCATTGGATGAGGTCCGTTGGTCGTTACATCTCTTCTGGCGTGTGTATACACAGCATCTTGAATTTCAAGTATTCGAACAGCCTGTGCTATTGATGGTTCATAGGTTTGTCCGTCACGAATTGCGTCTAACGCTTTTCCCATAACACTCTCCATTCTTTCACCGTGAGAAATATCCTCACTGAACTGTACACCATTGGAGGTGTGGATCTCAATCAAAGGCTCACCCTTTTTGCCATATTGTTCAAATACCGAAGCGTTTGTACCTATAAAACGGAAGAAGTGATCACCACCGCGTTTCCCAGCGGGGTACGTATAACCCGATTCAACTATACCGGTGATACCGTTTTCAGTCCTTAACACACCTATACCACTATCTTCAACTCTCCTACAATACATTGCATTGGACATCACTGCCCCGACGACTGTAATCTCTTGGTCACCGACAAACTGAAGGAAAGTATCAATACCGTGTGCGGATTCAACTGCCCAACAACCACCTCCTGACACACTCGGATCGTTGTGCCAATAGGAGGGAGTAGGATCATAACGCGATGGGGGTCCGTTGTTCAATCTGCTGTTATACAAGACAAGATCACCCATACTATCATCATCAAGCATATCCATGACAACACGGACGATTCTACTTGCCCGATTTGGTAGGACCAGTGCGCTGAAGACTTGATGTTTTTCTGATGCTTCCGCTACTGGACGCAAACGGTCAGCACAATCGGCGAAAGGTTTATCTACCAGATAGGGAAGACGTCTGTCAACACACGCTTTTACATGAGTCGGCATCTCAGTATGTTTTCCTGCGACAAGTACTGCATCTGGTGTGCATGCATCCAGACAGTCATCTGCAGAATCAAACGCAGGAGATTGGAAATCATAAGCTAACTGTTCGCGCGGCGCATGTTCTGCATCCATAACACCTACAATTTCGTGCCCGATTGCTTGTGCTGTCCGTGCCATACCCCGTCCGTGATGGCTATAAGAGAGTAAAACTAACTTCATAATGTGTCCAATCCGAATTTTTTCTAATTCTGTTGAGAAATATCAAACTATTCTAA
Source organism: Candidatus Poribacteria bacterium (assembly GCA_012267415.1). Lineage (GTDB taxonomy): Bacteria > Poribacteria > WGA-4E > WGA-4E > WGA-3G > MSPOR6. Next base: position 179,769 of record JAAXGN010000016.1, read on the forward strand.
CTGTTTAGCAATCTGAATACAAGTAGTTTTTGGTTAAGAGATGTGTAAAATTATTATACCCGTTTTTGTCTGAATCGCGGATGACACAGAGAACACAGAAGACGCGGAAGGGTATTTTGGAAATCTCAAGGTATTTTCGTCTTCTATAAACATTCCATTCCTATTAGAATAATTTATCACTATAGCAATAAAAAAGATGGAAGGGTCTACCCTTCCATCTTTTTTTGCTGATAATGAAAAACTTGACATTTTCTGCAGATTTAGTGTATACTTATATTACACACAAACATCACTTGCTGATTGATCGTCGTGGCAGTTGAAATTGTCCCAGAACATAGACAGGGACTGGTTTTAGCGTCTCTTTTGATGAAAAACGGTGTTTGGTGTAGTGTACATAAGGGTTTAGAGGGGTTTTGGGTGATATTTGTAGCGGAAAAAACCCTCCGCGCAGTTGATGTTTGGTTTTGGCAATTTTAGCCCTTACTGTGACTGGGTTCGCAGGGGGTGCAGTTCGGAAAGTATTTCCCGTTTGAAGGGAATGGAAACATGATCGCTGCAGGTGACGATCTGTTGATGTGCTTAAGTTCGGAAAGTATTTCCCGTTTGAAGGGAATGGAAACTCTTTATCAGGAATCTTGTCAGCTACGGCTTTGCCAGTTCGGAAAGCATTTCCCGTTTGAAGGGAATGGAAACTAAGGAATTAGGTAGGCTAATATTCAAGGAGGGATCGTTCGGAAAGTATTTCCCGTTTGAAGGGAATGGAAACGCTTATAAACGCTGCTAATACAATTACCAGTGAAAACGTTCGGAAAGTATTTCCCGTTTGAAGGAAAGGCAAATCTCTGTAAGAGACCAAGCCTCAGAGGGGCGAAAGGTGTATAGAAAACGTTGATATTACCAGAGTAAGCCCCAGTGAAAAGTATATCAGTTAGGAAATTAGATATAGATGTTCTATATACCTTTCGCACCGCTGGTGCTTGGTCTCTTATTGTTTATACTTCTATATACCTTTCGCACCGCTGGTGCTTGGGATTGTGTTGTTCACCACGTTCTTATCCTGAAATCCTGGTTCAGACAAAAGAAATCAAAGCAGAACGCTGACCTTTCAAACGACTTACCGCATATCAAACGCAATAATCCGCGTAATCGGTGTAATCCGAGTAATCCGCGATTCAGACAAAAAGATTATTGCCAACGAACCCCATTCTGTCAAAGTAACCCTGATGTTTACCAAAGCACTTTCCGTGTCTTCCGTGTCCTCCGCGTAATCCGCGATTCAGACAATAAAGGGCACAATAACTTTACCACAACCATCGGAAAGTCCTTTCCATCTGATATCAGGACACTTTTAATTTGACATTAATTCAGATTTTACATAAAATGAACTTTGTAGATAAGCAGATATTGGATAGTTTCTTTTGGAACCCAAGAAGTGATCTGCTTTATTCCCGTACAATATCTGAATTTTAGAACTTAGTGATTGCCAATATTATTTGTGTCTGACATACAGACTAAACTCCCTATCAGGGAAGGAGAGATATCATGGATTCCCTCAAAAAAGTTATTGGCGTTTTTCTAATTCTCGTAGCGGCAATCGTCGCGAGCCACACAGTCGCAGAACCTTTATACTATAAGTCCACACAAGAACAACCTTACAATAATTCTGCCTGGTTATATATCAACATACTCTCTGCCATTTCTTTGGTATTAGGGATTATAATAACTTATAATCGCAAGAGCAACGTTAGTGAGAGTTCAAGCGTGCAGGAATACATTGCAGCGAACACCCTATTTTTTGGATTCATGTTTGCTGCGATATTCTTTTTCTGGAACTGGTTCGGTATCTTCAACTCAGATTTTACTCCCACAAAGTCTGACACCGGTGCTATGGTCTGGATAATTTTTGATGCTATATTGCCATTGCTGAATGGTGCCTTGGGAATGCATCTGCTACGTTCAAATTCAAGCGATTAGGACATAACTTAGGTATATATCAGGGAATTGCACCTACTGCTCAGTCAAGTTTATATTAATGGTAAATGTCGCGATTCGGAGATCGCTCCTACAGAAAAAGTGTGTCTTGTAGGAGGGAACTCCGATTCCCGACTATTACCTTTTGGTAAACCCTTATTAGAAAGGAATAACTATGAAACATTTTACTTATGTCATATCATTTTCTGTTTTACTTATACTCTCATTCGCAGTGCTCTCAGGTTGTGAGAGAACAATGGACCCGGGTTATATCCCCCCAAGAGTGGGTCCAGTAGAGCTTCCCCCACTCAAAGTAGGTCTGATTCACCCGTACCCCAATTACACAAGTTTTGGTAAAGGAGCAGAACTTGCAAGGGACGAAATCAATGCTGCAGGTGGTGTTCTCGGCATGCAGGTTGAGTTGATCTTCAGGAAAGAAACAACGGATACCGTCGTTCAATCTACTCAGGAGTTGATTGAAGATGAAAATGTCGTAGCGATTTTAGGTCCTCTCTTCTCAAGCCATGCAGTGAAGGTTGGACCTGTAACGACTGTACCTGTGCTTCTGGGGGCAACGAGAGCAGAGGTTACTGCTGAAGAGACGGATCCAAACGATTTTATGTTTCTCGTTGCAGGTTCCAATGCGTTACAAGCTAAACTCCTTGCCAAAGTCGTTAGAGAAGATCTTAATGCTGCAACTGCTGCGATGATTTGGCAGGATATGGATGTGTATTCAGTAGGTTTTGTGAACGCTTTTGAGAAGGATTTCACTTCACTTGGTGGAATGGTAGGTGCCAAGCAAACATATCAGAACAACGATGTAATGATGTTTGATTCCCAACTTGCCGCAGTTCAGGCGACAGCCCCGGATGTTCTTCTCCTTGCAAGTTTTCCCAGAGCGGTACCCCGGATAATGGAACAAGCACGAGCAATGGGAATAGCATCCATCTTTATTGGTAGCGATGGGTGGGACGATTCGTTGATGTTCGAGACTTTGGAGAATAATGCTCCTCTTGAAAATTCATACTACTGTACGAACTTAGATCCAGATGCTACAGATTTTAATTCTGCTTATGAGGCAAGATATGGTTCAGTTGATGGTATTGCTGCATCAGGCTATGATGCGATGCGGATTCTTGCTATCGCACTTAATACAGTTGGTCCAAAAACTCCAGTTGGAATACGAGATGCAATTGCTGCTATTACAGATTACGAGGGTGCAACATCTATATCCAGTTTTGATGAGAACCGTAATCCAGTTAAGAGTGTTGGTGTTCGGCAAATTATCAATGAAATGCCAGCACCTATCACTGATATAATTATAGAATCACCCCAGTAGTAGACACTCTATTAGGTTACTAATTCTTCAATATAGACAAAAAATGCGATTTCTGCTATCATTATATCTAACGGGAATTCTGTGTTGTCACGTATGTTCTGGAATAGTGTTCTGCCAAATCCACTCCCCACTAATCCTTGCTTTTGCTTCAAATATAGATGGGGATTGGGAAATATACATAACAGATACTACTGGCAAAACCCCGGTAAATCTCACGGATAACAATACAGCTGATTATTATCCGACATGGTCACCCGATAATACAGAGATTGCCTTTTTCTCACGACGCGATGGCAACCATGAGATATATGTGATGCGTTCAGACGGTAAGCATCAAAGAAGATTGACAAATAATCCTGCAGTAGACAAAGCACCATCATGGTCTCCAGATGGTAAAACTTTAGCATTTGCTTCTAATCGTAACGGACATTTTAATATCTACATATTAGAATTAGAGAGCGGAAATCTGGAATTATTAACAGAAAACACGTATGTAGATGAAATTCCGATATGGTCACCCGATGGGAAACGGATCGTTTTTCAATCAAAACGGCATTTTAATTGGGATATCTATACTATCAATGTTGAAACCCGTGAAGAACAGAGATTAACATATCAACCTTTGATGGATACATATCCTGCTTGGTCACCCGATGGTAGGTTTATCGTATACGCTTCAATGCGACAGGATGTTGATCAAGCGGATTTCGATCTCTACCTGATGGATGCGGCAGATGGTGAAAACAAAAAAGTCCTTACCGATACACCGGAAGATGAAGCAGTACCGTCTTGGTCTCCCGATGGTCATAAGATCGCTTTTCAAGCTGAAATGGATGGGAGATGGGTAATTCATTTGATGAATGTAGAAGGCACTGAACGTCGTGAATTGATAAACAACAGTGCTTGGGCAGCGCAGCCGAAATGGCAGCATCCCTCAAGCAAACTAACTATTGACCCACTTTATTCACAATACACCCGTTGGGGTGAGATTAAAACCCAATAGATACCGTCATTGATGGGTGACGGAATTCAAGGTACTTTTCGGTACCAGAAAACAGTAAAAAGGAGTTAAATCTATGCGTAGTAGAGCAGAAGTAATCGGAATTTTTATCATTATCGGTTTGCTAATATCTAACGGCACCGGTTATTGTTGGGACCTTGCTATTGATGCTGAGATGGCTCATACAATATAGGAACCGATGGTAATCGCTGAGGATGATGAAGCGTCAGGTGGATTATATGTATGGATGGAAGGTGAACCAGCAACAGGTGGTGGTGACCAAGGCTGGGTTGAATTCATAATTGATATTCCTAAGACAGGTGAATATGCCCTATGGGGACATGTGTTCGCTTGGGATGGAAATAGTGATTCGTTTTGGGTTACATGGCAACCTTCTGACCCAGATGAAGACCCGCAAGTAACAAAAAATACTGAATATAGATGGAGTATCGGCACAAAAAACCAGTGGCATTGGGACAGAATCAATCACTGGTTAGATGGTGGAACTTTTGATAGAGTCTGGGAATTTGATAAAACAGGTGAAACAGTTCTTCGCATTGGCACAAGAGAAGATGCTACCAAGTTAGATGCGATTTTTGTCACTTCAAATAGTAGTGCCACTGAGCCGGGTGCAGCAAACGTCCGTCTGCCGACTGATGAAGATAGAGAAAGGCAGATAAAGGGGCTCTCCGTTGATGCGAAAGGGAAAATGACAACCACTTGGGGTACGCTAAAAAAGTCCTATCAATAAGAGATGGGGTCATATATTCTCGGTTTTTAGCCAGGTTATCACGTTTTAATGCCTCACTGATAGAACCTATCGGTAAGGAATCAAGGAAAGACCCCAAAAATATATTTGGGGGTTTTTCTTGAATATATCGGTTATTTAAGAAATAATACGACTGTTCTTTGAACTGATGAACATACCATGCATCAAATCCACGGTCTATCTTCCAGATAGCCTCAGCACGACCGAGTTCTGACAATAAGTTCTCAGAGACTTCTCTGTCATGCTTAACAAGCGAAATCGTAAGAATTGCAGCCCCTGAGAGAATACCAGCAAGTGCAAGTTTGCCTCTAAGTTTGACCGAGAAACCATCCGCAGTAAAGTTCATATTTAGCATTAATAGCGTCACTATGACGAAGGTAAGTATTTTTTTCGTATTCATACAAGAAATTATACCATATTTTTGCATTTTTGTGTGATATCCTTGACAAATCCGATAAATATAAGTATCCTATTATGAACAGATATTACTGTTAAGAACAGATTCTGTAAGCATTGACGATTACGATCTGCTCTTAATGATCAAATTGGAGCGTGATATTAACATGGATACTACGGACAATACTCCCCATGTGGAACATACGCAACGTTTAGAAAACGGACTGGACGATAAGGAACTCACACTTGAGGATGTTAAACAGGAGTTATATAACAGACACCACCCAAGTTTAACTTTCCTTGATATTGAAGTCCACGCTAAGACAGTACACAAGATACGAACTTTGAAACAGAAGCATGATGTTGTGATGTTAGGTCACAACTACATGGAACCGTTGGTTTTTGGTCTATCCGATAAAGAAGAACAGGGTGATTCGCTTGGGTTAAGTATGTATGCTGCTAAATCAGAATCACCTTATCTAATTTTTAATGGTGTGCCGTTTATGGCAGAAACGGCTAAAATACTAAGTCCTGACAAAACGGTCTTAGTAGCAGATAAAACTGCAGGCTGTTCACTCGCTGATAACTTCGGAGCGGAAGACGTTAGAAAACTGAAAGAACTTTACCCCGATGCACCGGTCATGATATATGTCAATAGTTATGCAGACGCGAAAGCAGAGTCGGATATTTGCTGTACATCGGCAAATGCCGCACATATTGCTAAATCTATGCCTGGGGATACGCTGATTTTCGTTCCCGATATTTTCTTTGCGCAAAACTTAGAAGAAGAGCTGAAAGGCGAGAAGAATGTTGTATATCCCGGTAAAAATAACACAGCACGCGGAGCTGTTTGTGAGGTGCACGAGAAATTTACACTATCTGATCTGCTGTCGATCCGTGAATCGTTTGAAATACCTAAAGGCCATTCAAAACGCAAATTGTACGCACACTGGGAATGCCGTCCAAATGTTCTAAAGGAAGCAGACTTTTACGGCAGTACCAGTCAGATTATGAAAGATATCGCCGGTCGCGTAGCAGAGGACACCTTAGAACGTGCCTTTGTCGCTTCGGAATGTGAATTAACATCCAACTTAGCACAAGAATTCCCTAAAGTCCAATTTTGGACAGCGTGTTCAGTCAGGTGTTCACACATGGCAAAAGTACGAATTGACAAAATCGGGAATATTCTGGAAGCCATTGACAATGGAGATGACTTATCAGAATACGAAGTGACTCTGGATCCGGATGTGATTGAAAAGGCACGGATACCGATTGAACGTATGCTGGAGGCAAGCGTATAGAAACAGTGAGATAATCTGACGTAATTTGGGGACGGAAAAATGAAGATTAAGGTATAAATCGGGTAATATTTCGACGGGCACTGAATTGCCCTACTACAAACGGGTGGGCTCGTAGTAGGGCAATTCAGTGCCCGTCTATTACCCAAAGGATTTTTTAATCTTCATAACCCCGCCCCTACGATTTTTTTATGAGAGTTTAAAAGCGTGTGATAAAAGATATTCTATGGGCATGTCCGACATGTGCATCTGGGACGAATGCATAATCAAATTGAAAGTCTATGTTCGCTAACGAGTCCAACCCATCTTTGCGGACACCGATTCCGATAGACAATCCATCACTCGGATTATCGTTCAGACCAATACGGTACCCGACTCGTGCCGCGATAATGTCGTAAAACCATCTTTCCGCGCCTAAGTGGAAACTTGGATTGGCATCAATGAGGGGTAGATGTGCATCAGCCACAATTGCCCATAGATCATTCGGTTGTCCCATCTCTTCAGAATCGGTTACTTTTTCATTCCCCCCATCAATATTAAAATTCCTATAAGCGAGTCCGGCACGGATTGCCATTGGGGGACTTTCCTCTCCATCTAATACACCCGCGTTTAGTACCGAAACACCGAGTCCGAGATGATTATCAAGTAGACGTAAAATTCCACCGAAATCAGCTGCAAATCCGTATACATTCTGAATATCCAATTGCTGAGAAATAAATTTCGCTGTCCCACCAATTGAAAAATTCGTTGCTAACGGATAGGCAAGAGACAACCCTGTAGCAAAACCGCCAACAGTAACAGTGCTGTCGGGAGTTTCTGTTGCAGCAATCCGTCTCTCAATTTCGGTGAAACTCCCTAAGAAACTCGCTCCCCATACAAGACGGTTAACACGTTGTGCATATCCGATAGATTGATTGTTGATATCTACAAACGAGAAGTGTTGCATTGCAGTAAGTTCTCTTGTGTGAACTGCTGTCAATCCTGCGGGGTTCCAAAAGATGGTGTTGATGTCGTTTGCGAGTCCTGTGAAAGCACCCCCCATCCCGACAGGTCTGCTTCCTGGTTCTATCTTGAGGAATGCTGCACCAGCAGTTCCTGCACCGTCATGAATTCCCTCATCTTGTGCGAAACTTTGAGAACCGGTTAGCAGTAAGGTTATTATCAGAGCTACTACAACTTGACGTTTGTGCATTATTTATCTCCATGTATTCATTTTTTAGTTTATTGTGTCTTAGTCAACGACAAGAACTTTCCCGACAGCGTTTGCTCGGTTACCTGCTCCATTGACAGCTTCTAAGCGGAACACGTAAATACCTCGCGCGACAGAATTTCCTGTTTGGTTTTCTAAATTCCATTCTATGCGTGAGTCATCGCGTTGTCCTGTCGTGATATTTGCATATTTCTGTTTGTAAACCAGATCACCACCCCAATCATAGATGTAGAGTGTCATATCAATGGCTTCGTCTTCCGGTGCGTTTAGGTCAAAAGAAAAGAACGCGACATCATTCTTTGATTTTCGCAAGGGGTTTGGCCAACCAAAAGTGTTTCCCTTGAAGGAAAATGAAACGGACATGGTATACTCACCGATGTCGTAGACGGTATAGTTTCCTGCTTTGTCCGTAACGCGTAAGTCTAAATCATACTCGCCTGAACGTGTAGGCAAGAAATCTACCGACCAACTACTCCACGGTTGTGCTTGTGCGTTGCTATCATCTTTCGCTGGCACGGGTTCTATCGCTTGTCCATCTGGACCAGTACCGACAATTTCTACCAACATGACACCTGATGCGGGGACAGGCACTTCATTCTCACCTTGTTGTCCCGCGCGGCGTGAACCTTCCGGGTCAACAGCGGTTCCTTCAAATAGAATTGCCTCATCGGTAAATTCAGTCTTACCACCGTCGTTTATCACACTACCCGTTGGTTGCGTTGTCTCGTAGAGAAACGCAACAGTAATTGAGGCTTTGGGAGAAAAACCGAGAAGTTCTGAGTCGTTCCCAGTACCTGTTATCGTAACTTGATAGATACCCTCAATATTCAAACCATCAGATTTGAAAACAATTGTATCAATACCGTTCTGTTGGGATGTACCAGAGATCTCCTGTCCATTCGGATTTGTGATAGTGATACTTGACTGTGAAAGATTAACACCTAATCCTACATCTGTAATGCTTGCTTGAATAACAACACCACGAGAAGTAGAGATCGAACTTGGATAATCTTCAGCATCTATGTCTATAAGTAGCGGTGCATCATTTATGAGCAAAGTGTTGGGGTCTATCACAGGCGGACTTGTGTCATAAGTCAGTTCCTTCTCATAAGTTTCATCGCCATTTCCTGCTTTATCTATTGGTGTTATTGTAATCCTATATTCACCATCGGCGGAACCGTTATCTGCAAGCGGAACATTGAGTCTGAAAATAAGGGTGCTCTGCTCGTCATGATATGACAGGCGTCCAGTGATTTCATCCCTATTCGGTGTAAGTTGCTCAAAGGAAAACCACGCGTCATCAAGGTTCTCCCAGTCAACACCTGCCTGGATATCGGTTATAGGAACTCTAATTTCAATGAGCGAATTATTCACCTCTGGTTCGGCAACGATCAGTTGAATATCATCCGTTATAAGCTCGGGACCTTGTGTATCATAAGTGAAAGTCATGCTTTGCACTTCACCACTACGACCTGATGCGCTGATTGGGGTGAATTCAATCGTATATACACCATCTTCAGAACCATCTGTAGCAAGTGGACGGACTAATTGATAAATCAACTTATCTGTTTCTCGATGCTGTTGTCCATCGACTACTTGACCATCAGCATTCAACAGTCGGACAGTAGAAAGGTGTCGCGTGTCCTCAGTCTGAAGCATGACTTCAATCTGTTCAACTGCTTCGTTTATGTACGCTTCATCTTCTGGTGCTGTGATAGGTACTGTAGAAATAACTGCAGGTAAAAGTCTTGACAGTAGGAAACTGCTTTCAAAAACGGACAGGTTTCCATTACCTGCTCTGTCAACAGCTTGCACACGTATGGTATACCTACCATCTGCAACGAGTTGATTCGTGTTGAGTGTCAACTGTGTTCTTCCATTACTGGATACATCCCCTGAGATTTCAACACCGTTCGGGTCAATCAGGGTTACTGTAGTGTTTGACCAATCAATACCACTTTCACCTTCATCGCTCAGATTCACGACAATCTGTGTCAGGTCTTCAGTGAGTAATTCACCATTAACTGGTACAGTGCTCACGAGTGTGGGTGCTTGTGTGTCATATATGATCGGATGTTCAACAGACAGCATATTTCCTGCTTTGTCAGTGAACGCAATAACGACTGTATATTCACCATCCATACTACCATCAAGCGGTAATGGTTCATTAAGCGTAAGATAGAATTGGTTCTGACTGTCATTTGTGAGTTTTGTAGGTATGACAGCACCGCTTTGATTCTGTAGACTAATCTGCTGATCTTCAAGAAGTAGACCTGCTGGCCCTACGTCCTGAACCGCAAATTGGAGTTGTGTTAGACTTTCACTCATATAAGAGACAGGTTGACTTAGATTGATAGGAGATGTAGCGGTTATTTCAGGTTCCTGTGTATCTAAAATAAACTCGCGATAAATGGTACTCCCCTCGCGTCCTTCCTTGTCTACAGGCGTTACATACACAGCATACCTTCCATCAGAACTACCATCGGTTGATAAGGTAATCGGTTCCCATGCTATAACATCACTGTTATTTGTCGCTGTAGAACCAAATACAATTATATTATCAAGTGTTGTAACCGTGATATCGGAACCCGTGAGTGGATCAAATGATAAACCCGTACCAGTTGGGTCAAGTAGATTAGCAACAATCACAAGGTTATTGGCATTGACATAAGCGATGTCGCCGCTGCCAAGTGTTACGGTATCCCCTATTTGAATTGATTCAACGGTCGGCAGGATGAATTCCAAATTGAAAGTATATTCAATCGGAGTTGTTGCAGTATTGCCAGCAATATCCTGTGGTGTCACAGATAGGATGTATTGACCAATTTCGGTCAGATTTGGGAAACGTATCGTCATCTCAGAAACCCCATCATCCTCAATTGTGAGCGGTACTGATAGATCGGATGGGTCAAGTAATGAGACCGCAGTATTGGCAAAGTCGACTCTGGTGGCTTCTGAGAAACTGAGCGTGATAGTACTGATAGATTCTGAAAGTTCTGTAACTTCACTCGCTACCAGATCCTTGGCTACACCAGCAGTATTGACTTTTACCGAAGATATCTGGGGTATCCTGGAATCATATACCACTGTATACTGAGACGTCTTGCGGTTCCCTGCCTTGTCAATCAATGCGACGTTTAACGTATAAGTTCCATCTGCACTTCCATCATTAGCAAACGGTGTTGAAAGTGTTAGGTATAATTGGTCTGTAAGATCATCATGCGTTATAGTGGCCGGAACAAGTTTATCTGAGGCATCCATCAATGCAGCAACTTGTGATAATAGAACAAAACCAGCAGGTCCTTCATCCTCTATCGTAAGAATGAACTCACTTAAGCCACCACCAATATAGGAAACTGGAGCATGAAGTGTGATTGGCGAGGCAGCAGTTATGCGCGGTGCCTGTGAATCATAAATAAAATTACGATTGACTACAGTTCCAGAACGACCATTCATATCAACAGGTGTAACAGCAACGTTGTATTGTCCATCAGCACTACCATCTGTTGCAAACGGGATAGGGATCCAGATTAATTGATTTGAGTCGTTAATGGTTGTTGTTCCTGGAATTTGTAGACCATTGGCATCCGTCACAACTATAGTAGAACCGTTTTCACCGAACGATAAACCAACGCCTAAAGCATCCGTTAATGATGCAATTATTCGAGGCGTGGAATTACTTACATAAATAGTTGAGCCAAGCTTGCCATCAATACTAATAGATTGGACTGTTGGAAGCGCAATATCAAGTCGGAACTGGTATTGATAGACACTCTGTCCAACATTTCCCGCCTTATCCTGAGGTGTAACAGAGATGGTATACAGTCCATTTTCTGTTAAGGCAACAAATCGGACGACATACTTAGAATCTTCACCCATTTCAAGTGTAACTGCAATCTCTTGTCCGTTTGGTCCTGATAAACCTATCAACGTATTCTCATCGTCAAGGTTCTCTGAATCTGTAAACTCAAAGGTGAAACTACTGAATGAATTTGAGATAATTGGTTCTTCATAAGGCGTTAGTGCTACGTGTGTGTCAGCTACATTTGCATTTACTGAAGTAATTTCGGGAACTTGTAAATCCAATCGGAATTGGTATGTCGTCGCACTCTGTGCAACCTGACCTAATGTGTCTTGCGGTGTGATTGATAGACTATACATACCACTTTGTTCTAATGGCACGAAGCGAGCAACTAACTGAGAACCATCACCCTCTTCCAATGTCACTACTATCGCTTCACCTTCTGGGCCTGATAGTGTTACGCTTGTATTCTCAATGTCTATCCGCATCATATCAGAGAACCCTATACCGATACTATTCACAACTTCTGTAATCTCTACGATTTCAAAAGGTGTCAGTGCTATAGTCGCATCGGCTGTTTTGGCAGATACTGAAGTGATCTTGGGAACTGCAAAATCCAAACGGAATTGGTAGGTCGTCGCATTCTGTGCAACCTGCCCTAATGTGTCTTGCGGTGTGATTGATAGACTATACATACCACTCTGTTCTAATGGTACGAATCGAACTACTAACTGGGGAGCAACTAACTGAGAACCATCACCCTCTTCCAATGTCACTACTATCGCTTCACCTTCTGGGCCTGATA
>JAAXGN010000015.1 GCA_012267415.1 Candidatus Poribacteria bacterium
GAGCGCGTCCTTGGTAAGGACGAGGTCACCGGTTCAATCCCGGTCGTCGGCTCCACAAAACAGATACGAAGGTAAAGAACTATGCCAAGAGATATTGTAACATTAGCATGTGATGACTGCAAGCAACGTAATTATGTAACTACACGTAACCGACGGACACAACAAGATAGGTATGAACGAAAAAAATACTGTCGGTTCTGTCGCAAACACACACTCCACAAGGAGACTCGTTAGACTATATGTACACAGGCCAGTAGCTCGAACTGGTAGAGCGCCGGTCTCCAAAACCGGATGTTGGGGGTTCGAATCCCTCCTGGCCTGCCTTGAAATATGATAGCAAGAATAAAAACTTATATTCAGAATATTCTATTAGAATGGCAAAAAGTTTCAAAACCAGACTGGGAACAAGTGCGCGGTAGCACAATCGTCGTACTCATCGCAAGTGCAATGTTAGGTGTCTTCATCTGGTTAGTTGATGGAAATACCGCAAGTCCTATATGGGATTGGCCCACGGAATTGTTTCTGGTTTTAATTCCAATCGGCGTCTTTTTTCTCGGTAAAGGATTAGAAAATAGACGATTGCTTGCAACCGGAATTGCTCTTCTCCCCCTTGTTGTTGTCGTTGTCAACAACTATCTACTCAATCAAGATGGACTTGAAGGGTTTGGGATGTCATTTCTGAGAAACATCTTCCTACGATAGCGTTAAACTGGTAATCTATTTCGTGTGAGGTCCAAAGTAAACACGCCGCGTAATTTCGCGCATACAGGTAATGTAATTACTGAAAAGTTATCTTGATACAGAACTAAACCAACATCGGTTTACGTTGGTTTAAATGCAATGGGAATTGGTCATGACAGGTTATTGGTATATTGTTCAGGTCTACACTGGACATGAAAAGAAAATACAGTCTAATCTTGAAAGACGACTCGCGTCTAAATCAGATAGTGATAGAGAAATACGTGATGAGATATTAGGCGTTAACGTGCCTATGTCTACCACTGTAAAAAATGAAGATGGAAAACGGAAGGTCAGAACCGCACCTACATATCCAGGATATGTTCTTATTAACGCTCAGCATCAGGTCGGCCCCCATGCAGATAGTGAGATAGGAAGGAAAAGTTGGGCATTCGTTCAAGAAACGCCAGGTGTCATGAATTTCTTGGGAAACGCGAATCCTATCCCTTTAAGCGAAGAAGATGTAGAACGCATGTTGGCTACCGCAACCGTTGAAGAGGAAGCACCTGTACCAGAAATTACTTTTTCTATCGGTGACAAAGTACGGGTTATTGAAGGTCCATTCAGCTCATTTACCGCTGAAATCCTCGGAATTGATACACAGCGGCAACGATTAAGTCTCTCTATTACAATCTTTGGACGTTCAACACCTCTTGAATTAGGTTTCATGGGTGTTGAGAGACTCTAACATCTTGAATGATACGGAGAAAAAACAAAATGGCTAAACAAGTCGCAGGTGAAGTTAAGTTGCAGTTGGTCTCGGGACAAGCAACACCACAACCGCCCGTGGGTCCAAGTCTTGCACCTTACATGATAAACCTGCAGGAATTTATTAAATCGTTCAACGCACAAACGCAGCAACAGAGCGGAATGGTTGTTACCACAATCATCACCTGCTATAGTGATAGGTCTTTTACATTCACAGTCAAATCTCCCCCAGCGGCGGTCTTGCTCAAATCTGCAGCGAAAATTGCCAAGGGTTCTGGCGAACCTAATCGGAATAAGGTCGCAGCTGTAACATCTAATCAGATCCGGGAGATCGCTGAAACGAAATTACCCGACCTTAATACGAATGATATAGAAGCAGCTGTCCGGATGATTGAAGGTACCGCACGGAGTATGGGATTAACAATTAACTAATTCCAACAAGGTTTTATCTCTGTTGTAATTATGATTATATTTGGAGAACAGAATGGCGAAAAAAGGTAAACGTTATACCGATATTCAACAGCACGTGGACAGGATGAGTTTTTACACTGTGGACGAAGCTGTCTCACTCCTAAAACAGACTTCTACTGCAAAGTTTGACGAGACTATAGATTTAGCTTCGCGTCTGGGTGTAGATGCACGTATTGCTGAACAGAATATCCGTGGTACAGTCTCACTCCCTCACGGCACCGGGAAGTCTGTCCGTGTTGCTGTATTTGCCGAAGGTGAAAAAGCAACCGAGGCAGAAGAAGCAGGCGCAGACATCGTCGGTTCAGATGATTTGGTTGACAAAATCGTTGATGGGTGGCTTGAATTTGATGCTACAATCGCTACACCAGACCTTATGCGAGGCATTATGCCGAAGTTAGGACGTATCCTTGGACCACGTGGATTAATGCCGAATCCAAAGGCGGGAACTGTAACGATGGACATTGCAGAAACACTTCAGAACATCAAAGCAGGACAGATAGAATACCGAGTGGAAAGAACTTCGGGTATCGTGCATGTACCAATAGGAAAAACCTCGTTTGAAGAAAACCAAATAAAGGAAAATCTTAATACTGTTATGGATGCACTCGTGAAAGCACGACCAGCATCAACAAAAGGGAGATATATCCGGAGTGTTGCCATCTCTTCAACAATGGGTGTCGGAATCCGAATTGATCCACAAGAATTCCTATAATTGCAGATCTGATAGGCTCTTAAAAGTAGTAGGCACACTCCGTGTGCCGTAAAAAAATCAAAATCCCACAATGAGGTGAGCTGTCAGACAATTATGCACAACTCTCAAAAAAGGTAAAAGGTACAATCTAAAAGGAATAAAACGAAATTAGCACAAAACAGAATTGAGTTGAAGAAAGTAGGAGCCGCAGGCTTAATTACCTACCGAGACTCGGAAATCGTAAGAAGATGTGTTCATTCTCAGAATGAAATCACTCTTTTTACTACCGAAGTAGGTAAGCCTCCAGGACTCTGGGGGTTTTTCTATTTCTGGGGTTACGGAGTCAAAATGTGAAAGGAGTTTATATATGCCGAATGAAGCTAACCTTCAACAAGCAGAAGAAATTCGTGAACTATTCAATAATTCAGATGTTATTCTATTGGCAGACTTTCAGGGTCTCTCCGTTGCTGAGGTGAATGTTTTGCGTCAGCAATTAAAGGACGCAAACATAAAATACAAAGTCTACAAGAATACATTGATAAACGTGATTGCACAAGAGCGAGAGATAGAAGGTCTGACACCTTATCTTAAGGGAAATACTGCCCTGGCAGCAAGCGATGATCCTGCAGTGTCAAGTAAAATCCTTTTTGAATTCAGTGAAGAACATGAGAGTTTAAATATTAAAGGTGGTATCCTTGGAAATCAAGTTGTTGATGAGAGCGGGGTTAAAGCACTCCAAGATATGCCTTCAAAAGAGGTACTCATTGCGAAGGCAATCGGTGGTATCGGTGCGCCACTCTATGGACTCGTCAATGTATTGCATAACGGATCGCCAATGACAGGGTTCGTTAATGTACTGAGTAATACAATAGGTCAAGTTACATCTGTGTTAACACAGATATCCGAACAGAAGAAAAATGCCGAACAGGCATAACAAATTCTATTTAAGAGAGGAATGAACAATGGCAGATATAGCAAAAATGATTGATGAAATCAGCGAAATGACTGTGTTGGAATTGTCTGAATTAGTAACTGCACTGGAAGATAAATTCGGTGTAAGTGCATCCGCAATGCCAGCGATGGCAATGCCCGGGGCAGTTCCTGCCGCTGGTGGCGCAGAAGCTGAAGAAGCCGAAGCAGCTGAGAAAACCGAATTTGATGTCCAACTCAAAGAAATCGGTGGACAGAAGATACCTGTTATTAAGGAAGTACGGTCTATTACAGGGCTCGGTTTGAAGGAAGCGAAAGAGAAAGTTGAATCAGCACCTGTTGCCATTCAAGAGGGTGTCAGCAAGGAAGATGCTGAGAAGATTAAAGAACAACTTGAAGCCATCGGCGCAGTCGTCGAAATTGTATAGCATGTGTCATGTCCATCAGGCCATAGCAATATATAATGAATTTTCAATTTTCCAATTTTCCTGCAGGCTCTGAATCCGTAGGGGCGGGTCTCCCCGCCTGTTATCAACGTGCAACCTGCATATTTGATATTCAGACTTGCTATGAAAAAGATTAAGTAAATAAATTGGTAAAACGATTTTGTTCCATTCCGGTAGGTGCGATTTCCTAATCGCACCTACCGGGTTTGGGATTTTGTAAACCCCGTTATGGTCAGGAACTGTAATGGGGTTTTACTTACAGAAAGATGTTATACATTGAAGATCGGCAGAATGCGCGTTTGGCATTCTGCATTGATTAGGAAATCTCACCTACCATGAATTATGATGTTGATTTGGTATTAGTATTCTATCTGGTATTCAGTCAACTTGCTGTTGGCGGTATGGCTGTTATGCTACTCATACCCAAAGGTTTAGTGGGTGCTAACTTTTATCGACTGATGGGAGGTATATACCTATTGGTAAGCGGGTTAGCACGTTGCGCGAATCTATATTGGCATGACCAAACTATCACTTTCCTCAACTTTTTCGATTTCTGGCAAGACACAGAATCCGTATTGGTCATCAGTTTCTTCTGTATACTACTTCTCTATACACTCAGTTGGTGGTTTAAATCATCTTTCGTCACACTTATACTATTCTATGGTGGGATTCTCTGTGGTACATTTTGGCTTATCTATAGTGCTATTGCATACATAGAGATAGTACAGATTCCTGGTGTGACATTCCTGTTACCAGCACAATTTATAGTGGCAGCTGTTCTACTCGGCACTGTGCATACAGGCATGTGGTTTGGACATTGGTATCTGGTAACACCTGAATTACCTGTCCATTATCTAAGAAGGTTTAACACCGTTTTGCTTGGTACGTTGATAGTATTGATCGGGTTGTTCTGTCTGAATCTGTTCTTTAGATCCCAAGTAGAAGACGTAGACCCCTTTACCTTTCATAAAGAGCTCATCTTTTTTATCCGCGTAGGTCTTGGATTTGTTGGAACGTTAATTCTTTATTTTATCACTTGGGATTGCTTACGTCCGAAATCTGTTGCACTTGATGAAGTTGGAGCAACCCGAGCAGCGACAGGTTTCCTTTTCATTGCAATCATTACCGTACTCATGGGAGAATTTTGTAGTCGCTACCTGTTTATAACGATGCAATTTCTGCTATGAAAAGATGATTGGTAGGATTCAGATATACTGAAAAATTTGACAACTCGTAGAATCCCTGTTATAATTACCATTTCTTTTACTAAACCTAAGTCTATTCAGCGAATGAAACCGCAGCGGAGGTAATTATGCACTTAATTACATTAAAAGATTGGTCAGAAACAGAGATACTTGAAACTGTAGAAAATTGCATTAAGATCAAAAACCATCCTGAAAAATACAGGCACGCTGCAACTGGACTCAGTCTTGCATTACTATTCCAAAAGACCTCTACGCGAACACGATGTGCAGGAGAAATCGGAATCGTCCAGCTGGGTGGACATGCACACTATCTGGACTGGCGGACGACGAACTTCGGTTTAGCAGACCTGAATGATGAGATCCGCGTGCTATCTGCTTATGTAGATATAATTTTAGCGCGTTTCTTGAAACACGAAGATATTTCTATCTCGGGAGAAGCAGCAACTGTTCCTATCATAAACGGGTGTTGCGATAGATTCCACCCAACACAAGCTCTCGGTGACCTGATGACAATACAGGAACAGATCGGCAGATTGGAAGGTGTCAAAGTCTGTTTTATCGGCGTTCACAACAATGTATGCAATTCGCTGATTACGGCTGGGATGAAGGTCGGTTTAGAAGTTACTGTCATTGCACCAGAAATAAATCCCGCTGCAGTAGATGCGGAACTATGGAAAGAAGCTGAACGAAAAGGTTGTTACAAAGTTGTTTCAACTGATAGAATTGACGACACTTTCGCATTACAGGAAGTGATCACGCAAAACGATGTTGTCTATACAGATACATGGATAGATATGGAATTCTTCACGGATCCTGATTTCGCAGAAGAACGGGATCGGCGCATCAAATTGATGATGCCGTATCAATTGAATACGACACTTCTTGATGGGATTGATTGTAAAGTTATGCACTGTTTACCGGCACATCGCGGTTATGAAATCTCAGGTGAGATTCTTGATGACCCGCGTTCTGTCATCTTTGATCAATCTGAAAACCGACTACACAGCATGAAAGCGATCTTGCTGAGATTGCTTGAGTATTCCTAAAGGAATACAAATTATGAAAAAAGCCTATCAAAATGTCATTTTGATAGGCTTTTTAAAACGATACATTTTGAGGCAATTATTTCACAATTACGAGTCTACGAGTAGCAGAATAACTGCCTGCAATCAATTGATAGAAGTAGACACCACTTGCCATTTTTTCACCAGAGTCATTTTTGCCATCCCAATATGCAGCCTGATTCTTATCAAGATAGAATCCGTCAGACTTGAAACCAAGGTCTAACTTCCTGACAAGGTGACCAGCTGCGTTGTAAATCCGGAACTCGACGTTTGTTCCTGTCTCCAATTGATATGGTATCCAGGTTTCAGGATTAAAGGGGTTCGGATAATTGGTTAACAGTGCTGTCTGTGTTGGTTTCATTGCATCAGGATTCAGGGTCAGATGAGCGAATGCCCTACTGATGTCTTCGGGAGTAACCGTATGATGTAATACACCAACTAAGTGTCCCGTGTCACTGTGAACTTTTATCTCTAATATATCACCTGTGACAATCACTTCACGACGGTTCAAATCAGTCCAAACAGCCTGCATATTAGTTTGTGAGTGGGTCGGGACCATACTTTGCACATTATCCGTACGTGGATTGTGAACAGACAGTGTCAAATTTCCCAGATCCGTGACGTTAGTTGAGAGGACAAATGCCCAGGCACTGCTATCCTTCTTAAGTGTAGGGGCAGCTTGTAGTGAAACGGAATTCTGCCATGCACCACCAACGAAGGACACAACCTTTGTCTTTGACACGTTTACGATATAGCCACTACCACCTTTGATAGCAAATCCATCTCCCTGGTTCATAGCTGTAAATCCAACAAATCGTTCTGATTCCTCATCAAATTTAATAACAGTAGTCGCGCCGAGTTCATCCATTAAGGAACGGGCTGTATAGTCAACGATAGGAGCCAATGGCAAACTTATCATATTTAAACCTGCCGTTAGTTCTTTGAAGAAGACATAATCTGAATGGTGTTCAACAACGCCAGGTGCTGCACTGTCAGGATTGAAAAGTGCCACTAACTGACCACCTTGGACAAGTTCAGGATCCTCATGATTATAGTGCGCTTGGACGTTAAGCAGAAACCATCCTGCACCTAAAACATCAGTAGCGTCAATAATACCTGAAGACTCTTCGTTGGTTGTAAATGGTGGAACTGCTTCAGAATCAAGACTGCCGAAACGCGCAGAATCGTGTTCAGCAATGATTTTGAGTGTGCTATCGCGTGTGCTATACTGCCATATTTTAGCAGTTCTCGGAGAACCCCCTGGATCTTCCTGAATAAGTACGTTTCCGTAATTATCCATGGTCATGTTGTCAAACATGACCCCCATCGTTCCATCTGTCATTTGATGAACGACACCCCCACTTGTAGGATTCATCACATTATCAAAACGCAGTCTATATAGTCTACTACGTCCAATATTGTCCCCGAGACCGTCTTGGGTTTGATCAAATCGATCCGTTGTTACAAAGTAGAAATCAGAATGATTCTTTGGATCCCATACACCATCTTCTGGTCGTAGCCAGCGCGTTACCCCAGCAGCATCACTTGCAGCTTCCAGCTCAGCACCGGTCATTTCTGCTGCACCTTCAAAGAGGTGAAGTGAAAAACGAGTTCCAGTAACTACGCCAGGTTCCCGTTCTTCTGCTGGAATGTTTTCTGCAATGACTCCGTAAAGTTTCCCGTGGACTAAGCCAGCTTTTTCAGCCTCATTTCCCTCATCCTGTTTCATACCAACATATACATAGACCTGACCTGGCGAAGAGTCATCAATACCTATAACAATAGTTTTATCACCGGTATCAGGATGTGCAACGACATTTTCCCATGCAGATTTACCGAAATATGCTAATTCGTAACTGACCCCTACATTCATACCATCAACAACGTGTGCGAAAGCGCGACCTTCTGCTGTTTCCTCACCATTCATATAAATGCGTCCAGGATATCCATTGCCTGTGACGGGATTGTAGAAGGCAGGCATCGCAGGTAAATCTCCAGAGCAGAGACGATTAAAAACCGCACCTGTCACGGGTTCATCAAATGTGTTTGTTGTATGATTCCAAAATGAAGTAAGTTGAATAAGATCCTCACCAGACTGGACTTCAAGCATCTTGTTTGAAATTCCATTTAGACCATTGACTACCCACTTTGAAACAAATGCTCCACCCTCTGTTGTGCTATGCACACGTGGAACACCTTGTGTATTGCGAAGTTCATGGTTTACCAACCATGTGAAAGTTCCATCACCGTTGCTGAACGCACCTGTCCCATCAGGAATCCCGACTAAACGATATCCGTTGACATCATCACCGACAGTCAAAATAGACCATGTTTGGACACCAGGTGCTACCGGGACAATGTATGGAGATTCTGAACTATTCACACCTTGAATCAACTGTGCTGATGCTCCAAAAACAGTTAAAACCACAATTGCAGCTGTAATAAGAAATGTAAAAGACAACTTGTAATTTAACACTTTTTCCTCCAAGATTTATAAACAAGATTAAGTTTATTCTAAAACGAATGTTGTCATAATAACACTATTTTTCTACTCTCAAACAGTGTAACCTGGCATAGACTTCTTATTGAAATATGCTCTGTTTACGATAGAATTGTAATCTAAGAATGTTGCAGAAACTTCAAAAATATTTACTTTAAAGATGATTAAATTGTCAAGAATTAGCATTAACTTTGTTGAAAGTTTTGAGAGATTCTGTTATATTATTGTGTAGATCATCCTACAGTTCTTACATATTTTGTGCTATCCTTCATCATTTTATTTTATCTATCTATTTTTTAACATGCACAGTTTTCTCCAACACCTTAAATGCAGTAGTTGTAACGAAACTTTTCCACACCAAGTAGCACACAACGTCTGCCATACATGTGGGAAGCCTCTATTTGCACGTTACGCTCTTGATCAGTTAGCAGATACATGGAAGCCGATCCAACTAAAGTCAAGACCTTATTCCATGTGGAGATATAGTGAACTTCTCCCCATTTGCGACCCAGCGAATATCGTCTCACTCGGAGAGACGGTGACACCACTGATCCATGCAAAAAAACTTGGTGAACAGTTCGGATTACCGGAACTCTGGATAAAGGACGAATCCCGTTTGCCGACAGGCAGTTTTAAGGCTCGGGGTTTAACAATGGCAGTTTCCAAAGCAAAAGAACTAAAGATCAAGAATTTAGCCATTCCCTCAGCAGGTAATGCAGCGACCGCATTGTCTGTATACGCTGCCAGAGCAGGGATTCCTGCTTATATCTTCATGCCAGATGACACACCTATCTTTAATATTGAAACGTGTCAACTTGCCGGTGCGAACTTAACTCTTATTGACGGATTGATTACAGATGCTGGACGTATTGTAGCAGAAAAAAAGATAGATGAAGGTTGGTTTGATGTTTCTACACTAAAAGAACCCTATCGTGTAGAGGGAAAGAAGACGATGGGGTTTGAATTGGCAGAACAGTTCGGTTGGACACTACCAGATGTGATAGTTTATCCCACAGGTGGTGGTACCGGTATCGTAGGCATGTGGAAAGGTTTCGCTGAATTGGAAGCATTAGGATGGATAAGTAAGAAAAGACCCCGTTTTATTTCCGTTCAAGCCGAGGGGTGTGCACCGATTGTGAAGGCGTGGAAAGATGGCAAAGCGTCTGCGGAACCGTGGCAAAATGCAAGAACCGTCGCCAGTGGTTTACGTGTACCACAAGCCATCGGAGACTTTCTTATTTTAGAGGCTATCCAAAAAAGTGAGGGTGCAGCAATTGCTGTAACCGATGATGCAATCGGTGATGCAATGCATCTATTACCAACAACTGAAGGTATCTTGACGTGTCCTGAAGGTGCTGCGACGGTAGCTGCCTTAGGGAAACTTATAGCAGACAACGTAATAACAGCTTCCGATCAAGTCGTTCTGTTCAACACCGGCGGCTACCAGTCGTAAGGAAAGTTTGGTTTTATATTCAAACCTAAAATCACTTGCATACAATTGTAGCGTAAACTTTTAGTTTGCGTACACTATTACACAAACTCAAAGTTTGTGCTACAGCACAGTCCAGTCTGTCGGTTTATGTCCGACGTACCAAAAGTGTGCACATATTTTTTATTGCACTACAATAGAAAAACCGTGGGGACACAATGACAGTATACCCACGGTAAATTTCGGTTTATCTATCGTATTCTAAATAATCGTACTTCGGTTGTTTTCCCTCAGCAGGCATCTGACCTTCCATCGGCATTTTTCGTTCAGGAGTTTCATTCTGTTTCACACGGGGACCTAATTTATACGTCTGCACACGCAAAATCGGATAGGGACCATCAAAACCTACAACCTTACCTTCCATTTCGATTTCCCTATTGTTATTTGCAAGATCAGTCCTTAACTGATCGAATTCTGGAGAGTGTGTAAAGACGAATTTCTGACCATCCTTTGTTGCTCTGAACGCATGATGGATTTCTGAGGTCTGGGGTCTCCAACGTGCCCATGCAGGGACATCACGTATATTACTTCGTCCATAGGCGGGATGTGCAAACATCGTTCCTCGGACTGTCGCCTCAGTTTTAAGTAAACGGACTTGGCTGATCCCGTGCCGTCCACGGTAGCGAGAATCCTTCAATTGCCGCATTATATCATACACATCAAAGATGTGAGATTCAGTATACTTTGAATCACCGCTCCTCGGTTTTAACTCAACGACGGTGGAGAAGAGTCTTTTTTTACCATTTTTGTCTACAGGTGTACTGAAAGTAATATCTTTCGCATCAACCCATGGAGACAACAATCTCTTTAACTTAATGGCATCGGAACCGCTAATGACGTCAGAAATCTCTACTTTTAGGGTCTTCAATTCTGCCATACTCACGGTGCAAAATCCAACTACCAATAACAACATGAGCATAACACAGAATATAGGGATGGAATTTATTGATCTCATAATGTCCTCCTCACTAAATTGTTAAGCACTACATCTGTTATGACTATTATACACCAATTACCTGAATAGTTGCAAGAATCATTTCAACGATGTTCCCAGGCCGGTAGGTGCGATTTCCGTATCGCACCAGCACTATGTCTAATTTTTTAGGACGATGATTTTGTCTCTTCTACGAACCATAATGCATCTTCCATTCTTGCCTCAATCTCTGACGGTTCAGGTTCCCGACTCGCAAACTTAACCGTATCACAACTGGCGAAGAATTGCTGAATACGCTTAATGTCCGACTCTCCACTCTGTTTAAGCGTCAACTGCTGCAACAGATGCGTAGATGTCAACGCTAATGCGGGAATACGATAACGTAACGCTATGTATTCACGTAGAATATAGGAGATACGTATATGATAAGTTTCCATATCACATTGTGCGTCCTTAAGGTTATTTAACTGTTCAAACGCAATTTCATGGGGAGGGTTTACAACTATTTCTTCGGTAATGGGTATTTCATCATGCTGCCGTCGTTTTTGAAGATACACCCAGATTGCTCCAAAAACAGCGAGAAGTATCGTCAAACCGATCAGAATGAAAGGCAATGGACTTACTGGAATATCTATCGGTGGTTTAATGTCACGCAGATTCTGCAAAGTCAAGGGGCTCTGCAAATGGAATTGTGGGAAGAAGGACATGATGTTACGATGGATACGTCAAGGATTTGATCACTATTGACTTTGGTGAGGTAGGACAAGCATATTGACAGACTCCACATCCTGTGCATCCTGTGTCAAGGATTTCTATTAATCCATCTGTGGAGAGTTTAATTGCATCTTCACCAATTGGACAACTATCTACACAATAGGTGCAGTCAACAGAATTCGCGCGTAGACACGTTTCAGCATGAAAGATCGCGATACCCATGCGAATATCTTCAGCAAAGACAGTTTGCAGTGCACCACTTGGACAGACATACATGCAAGCTAACGAATCGCAGATCACGCAAGGTTGATAATCAGGATCAATATAGGGTGTGTTAGCGACGTCAGCGTCTCGACTCTGTATCGGTTGTATAGCATCTGCAGGACAGTTCTTGACGCAGTTGCCACAACGGTGACAGGTCTCCAAAAATTCAGTTTCAGACAAGGCACCAGGGGGACGTAGTATTTCACCTATCGGTTCATCTTTGAAAACATCATCACCCATCCTGTCATCAATAAAATCTGCGACAGGTTTTATGATCTGATTCAATGCTTCCTTAAAAAAGTCGCGTCTTCCTGTTTCATCAGACATAGATAGTTCTTTTGTGTAAATAGATAGAGGTGCGATGTGGAAGAGACTTACTTCTTCGTCTTATTTTCGTCTTTTGAGGATGTTGAAGTCTGCTGTGCAAAATTATCTTTTGGAATACGATAGCAACATCTATGACTGTCCTGCATCAGGTGTTCTTCACGATAGACCTTGGTTCCCAAAGATTGTCTGAAAAGTGCCAACTCAATTTCACACACGTGTGGATACTCGCGTGCAATTGCGGCGATAGGACAATTATGCTCAATCAAGATATAATCCGTATCCTCTTCATCAAACCGTGCCATATATCCTTCTTCATCGCGAATTTGTGCCAATTCTTTAATACGTTCTAAAAGGTTTTTACCTGCAAGTCGCTGTTCGTAGGTTTGCAGCTGCGATTTCATGCGGCTTCGAAAAACCTTATTGATGAATCCAGGACCGTTGAACTTTGCGACTTCTTGCATCAGGTCAACAGCAAAGTTAGCATAAGTGGTAGGGAAGAGACTATTCGCTTCATCTGTTAGGGAATAAAGGTGATGTGGACGACCCCGTTCCTGCTTTTCACTTTGATATGCAACTAAACCTTCATCCTCAAGGATAGCGAGATGTTGCCTAACCCCCATAGCACTGATATGCAAAGCTTCTGTAAGTTGACTAACAGTCATACTGCAACGCATCTTGAGCAGTTGCAGGATTCGCATACGAGTTTCGCTCATTTCACAATTCACGTGTCTATTCCTTTTCTTCTGGATAAAGAGTGTTAAGGTGTATTATACCATGTCCTTGTGTAGATTTCAAGTAATTTCTATTTTCGCTTCTGAACCAGGATTTTCAGGAAAAGCCATCAAATTCGTTGATAACAGACACAAGTTGTGATATACTTTCTCAACTATTTGTAGGAAAAGTTGGATACCATGAAAACGCCCACAATGGATACTGATTATAAAGTCAAAATACTATCAACTATTATTGTTATCTGCCTCCTCAACGTAACACAAGCCATTGCACACGATGCTGCCAACACAAACGCAACGACCACAACAACAGACTACTTCGACTACATCACGCTCTTCTCTGACGGCAAAATCACACGATTCTCTGAGATGCCGATTACGGTCTATATCTCTCCAGTCATCAAAGAGAGTCCATACCTGCCAGAACTCCGATACGCAATGCACGTATGGACAACCGCATCCGATGAACTGATACAGTTTCAGGAAACCGACTCCCCTGATAAGGCAGATATCAGAGTCAGTTGGGGATACAGTAGTTATATGAAAATCCATGATACACGACTCGGAAGTGCACAACTAAAGCGGATACATAATAGTCAAACTAATAGACAGACAGCAGATAAGGCACAGACAAAGAATATCAAAGTAGAAATAATACTGATATTAGAGGGAGATGATAACATCACCGAACTGTCCCAAGTGGAGATGCGAACGGTCTGCTTACACGAGTTCGGACATGCTATCGGATTATGGGGACATAGCTCACACGCAGGTGATATATGCTATCCTACTGCGACTGCACAGCATCCGTCACAACGAGACCTAAACACACTACGTAAACTCTACAATACTGCAATTGACACATCACAGCACGAGGCTGCAATCAAAGCACTGAAAATTGAGATTTTGCGGGAACCGAGAGAACACTACCATCACTTTCTACTCGGAAATGTATACTTTGACAAAGGAGATATGGATTCCGCTATAGACAGTTTTAAGGATTGCATAGAAATAAATGAACATTTCCAACCTGCTATTGAAAAACTACTGCAGGCTTATGATGCATCAGGACAACTATCAACGGCGATCAATCTGCTTGAGCAAAAGATAATAGCAAAACCGAGAGCAGTAGACTATAACACACTTGGCATTTACTACTATAAAAAAGGTGAAGTCGGTATGGCAATAGATGCATTTCAGAAGGCAGTTGCTCTCAATCCTTTACACAAAGCATCAAAGCATAACTTACATCAACTATTCAGAGAAAAGGCACGCCACGCACTAAAAGTCAAGAACTTTGAAACAGCGAAGGAGATATTTGATAAGATAATACAGCTCAACCCGATGGATTCAAAGACATACATGTTGATGGGTGAGGGTTACGCACGTGCTGGACACTACAAGACCGCGATTGAATACTATCAGAAAGCACTTGAAATAAACCCCGTTAGCAGATTAACGAAAACCGTTCTTGCTCAAACATATAACAACTATGGAGTCACCCTCAGAAACGGTAAGAAGTGGAATGATGCTATCACTGCATACCAAAAGGCACTGGAGATACAACCCGATTTCCACATTGCGAAAACAAATCTAAGTGATGCGTTTTGGCAGAAAGCAAATGCTTATCGCGATTCCGGGAAAATAGATGATGCTATCAATGCCTATCTTGAATTGCGTAAATTACAACCGAAAGACGTGCAAATATCAAGTTTACTTGGTGATCTGTATCTCAAGAAGCGGAATTATTCAGCAGCAGTTACAGAATTCAATAGAGTCTATCTGTCTGATCCCGATAATCCTCAAACACAGCATAACCTGATTGCCGCCTATCATCAATCTTCACAGTCTATGATAAAGCGAAAAGACTTCGTATCGGCAATTGACCTACTTAAGAAAGCAGTAGTCATTGCACCCACCAAGTCCAGCATTCGCGTGAGTTTGGCGCATGCATATCAGAGCATCGGTGAATACGAGCGCGCAAAAACGGAACTTGAACAGGTACTAAAGCATGATCCGCATAATCAGCAAGCAACAACAGAACAGATAAACCTATATATCCGACGTGGTAATGCCTTGGTAAAACAGAAGAATTATCCGGCAGCACTTGCACAGTACATTGAAATACCTGAAACTGAAAGGGATGTTGTGATCAACAACATCATCGGTTACTTATATCTTGTTCAGAAGAAATACAGTGAGGCATTGACACTATTTGAGAAGGTAATTTCCGAAGACCCGACCAATTACTCATGCTATCAGAATCTCATGGCACTTGAGACACAAGTCGCAAAAAGATTATTGGGTCGTAACAAAACGAATATACTAACTCGTGCGCGATGCTTACTCGCTATCTGCTTGTTAAACCAAAATAAATTTGATGATGCTCTTACAAAATACAAGCAAGCGAAAGACAATAAATCCGATAAACATCAGAAACTCTTATATGATACTGGATTAAAATTGGAAAGTGGGTTCAAAACGCACAACGATTTTGAACGAAGTGCTACAGTGCGAAAGTGGATGCGTGAACTCAAATAGAATATGGAATTAACTATAGATATTCATTTCTGTAGGAGGGAACTCCGATTCCCGACTATCAAACCGTTCAGTCGGGAATCGGAGTTCCCTCCTACAGAAGACGACAGTTCGAAAGAAGTAATTGATGATCGTTAGAGATTGTCTTTTGGTGAGAAGGTTTCAACTCTGAAGTCATTGTTATGTCAACATGCTATTGTAGGTCGCGATTCGGAGATCGCTCCTACAGAATCCTTTGTATTGAAAAAGGGTCGGGTGAAAACACCCAACCCTTTTATTTTCTATGTTTCGTATACTAACGCGTGCCACGTTGACCACCTTGACCGCCGCCACCACGTTGGGAACCTTCGCCTCCGCCACGGAATCTGTTACGCGCTTGTTCTTGCGCAAGTAACCGCTGTTTCGTCAATTCAGTGAGTTTTGCCATATCCTCTTTAGACAGGATCTCTTTTAGGCTTTTCTGGAACTCTGTACTCGTAGTAGCGGTAAAAGTCGTTATCTGTTCTCTTGCATTGCGAAAATCACCCGACTCACGTATCTCATTCCATTTTTTCTGAAATTTTTCGCGTGTTGCCTGATACACTGGACGCGCTTTCACGAGGGTTTCGTCGTCAACCTTCACGTTAAAAGTCAAATCCAACCAAGAATTATCAACTAATGATAGCGGATTACCCATCATACTCATACCTCTATTAGCGCGTTCACCACCTTGGCGTTGACCACGTTCACCTTGTCCGGGTTGAGCATTCCTATCAGGACGTTGTGCTGAAGTTGCATGTTCAAAAATCAAAAGACCGACTATCGTAAATAGTGCGATTGTGCTGAGTACAAAAAACTTATGTTTCATTGTTTTCTCCTTAGTAGAACGATAAACCGTATTTGTCATACAAGGTTATCATTCCGATTTTAAATTAGAACCAAGATATAGATTCTGCATCGAACATCAGTAATTCGTAAATGTATGAATGTCCTTAACGATTTATTATCTTTAGTCAAGTCAACATACAAAAGGTTCGGTTAAATATCTAATACCATTTCCAATTGACAATGCTTCTTTATTGTAGCACAATCTGCCAGATTGTGCCGTTCTCCGTTTTATTTCTAAAAGTCGGTAATGATGGAAAATCTAATAGAAATGGTATAAGATAGATTAAATACATAACGCTGAAATTTGATAAGTCTGCATATTTCATGCTATAATTGCGTAAGGAGAAGATATTATGGATTGGAAAAAAGAACTGAAGAAACTAATCACCGAACCAAAAACCAAACTCAGATTTGATGAACCACTCGCAAAACACACATACTTCGGTATCGGTGGTGAAACAACTGCTTATTTAGAGATTAGTTCCTTTACAGAATTAGCAGCATTAGCACGTTTTCATCGCGAATGGCAAATTCCCATCGTAGTCATCGGACGTGGATCAAATCTACTGGTAAGTGATAGCGGATTCAAAGGTATCAGTATTAGGTTGATCGGTGAGCTTGCTGAACTGGAAGTAAATGATAACGTTGTTTCCATCGGAGCTGGACTGGCACTACCAAAACTATCAAAACTCATGTCACAAGGTGGGTTAAGTGGCGTTGAATTTGCTTTCGGTATACCAGGTTCTGTCGGTGGTGCATTGATAATGAATGCAGGGGCATGGGGAAGTAGTTTCGGTGATGTTGTCACCGATGTAACTGTTATGCATGAGACAGGAGAAGTTGACAAACTAACCCACGATGAAGCAAGGTTTGAATATAGACACAGTTCACTTGATACCTATTTTTGTGTTACAGGCGCGACACTTAAGCTGGAAAGCGGTGATGTGGACACGATTACGAAACAGATGAAAGACTTCTACAAACAGAAAACGGCAACACAACCCTTCGCCGAAGAGAACGCAGGATGTATCTTCAAAAACCCATCGGGTGATTCCGCTGGTCGCCTAATTGATATCAGTGGTCTGAAAGGATACCGTATCGGTGGTGCAGAGGTGTCAAAAGTTCATGGCAATTTTATTCTGAACGTTGATAACGCCACGGCAGAGGATGTTCTGGAATTAGTTGCTTATATCCAAGAACAGGTGCGCGAGAAAACAGGGATATCACTTCAAACCGAAGTCAAACGTTTGGGTTTTGATAATACATGATCTTGAATAAAAACATCAAGACGGGCAATGAATTGCCCTACTACAAACGGCACAAAATGAAAAAAAAACACCTTTGGCAAATCATTGCATTATGTCTCTTTTTGGGAAGTGTTCAGTGTGTCCATTCCCAAGATGCCTATCAGTTAGGAGAGGAGGCACTACAATACGGTAATTATGAACAAGCAATCCGATATTTGAAGAACACGACACCGACCAGAAAGTCACGCATACGTATTGGATTTGCGTATTCACAACTTGGTCGTTACAAAGAAGCAACAGACACATATCAGGAGGTACTTCGTTTAGTTAGATCCGGAAAATTGGGTCAACAAACCCACGTTGTGAAAGCACAAGCATATATCGGATTAGGGTTCATTGCTTACCAACAAGGTAAGTTTGATGATGCAATTCAGTACTATACAAATGTAGTGGAACAAGACACAGTAGGTGTCTCTAAGGCACAACATAACCTTGGTAAAATCTATGCTGGACGGGGAGAGATAGAAAAAGC
Organism: Candidatus Poribacteria bacterium; assembly: GCA_012267415.1. Taxonomy (GTDB): domain Bacteria; phylum Poribacteria; class WGA-4E; order WGA-4E; family WGA-3G; genus MSPOR6. The sequence continues at coordinate 18,397 of JAAXGN010000015.1, forward strand.
GATTGTTGCACAGCAGGACGCAATTTCACGAGAACCCAATTTTGCTGAGGCATACTTTCATCTCGGTGTGCTGTATAGTCGTAAGCAGGATTGGCAGGCAGCAATCACTGCTTTAGAGAAAACAGTAGCGATATCCCCAACGATGTCAAACACACACTATCAACTTGCTCGGTGCTACAAACAGATCGGAGAAGTACAAAAAGCAGAAAAGGCAATGGCACGGTTTCGTTCTCTTAAGAAAGTAGAAACTGACATTCAGGAACACCTTGAAGCCGTTTTCAGCGCGGATACTGACAGCAAAGTAACGGTTTTAGTCCAACTCGCGTATACCTACCTCAAATATGAAAGATACGAGGAAGCAGCCCGTGAATTTCAACGGATCAGTATGTATAGCACATCAGATGTTGATACCGCACAGATACATGCTGGTTTTGGTAGGATCGCTCTGGAACAGGGAAACATTTCAGAGGCACTCAAACATTACAACCGTGCCATTCAACTCGGTTTGAAATCGGCTGAAACATACCACTATCTCGGTATCGCCTATATGCAGGACCGCGATGCCAAGCGTGCAATCAAGCAGTTCAAACGTGCTCTCACATTAAACTCGGATTATGCTGATTCGCATCTGATGTTAGGGACACTCTACACAACAGATAGTAAATTTGAGACCGCAGAAAAACACTATAAACAGGCTATCTCACTTGTACCAGAAATGGCAGCTGCTCACCATGGACTTGCATATCTATATGGGAAACACAATCGCGATTTAGATCAAGCAATTACATCTGCACGTAAAGCGACAGAACTATCACCATCCTCCGCACTGTATCACAATACCCTTTCATGGTTGTGCTTTAAGCACGGGAAATATGATACGGCAGAAGCAGCACTATTGAAAGCAATTGAACTTGCACCCGATAATCCGGTCTATCAAGAAGGATTAAAAGAGATACGTGAAAAGCGCAAGTAGTTTATAGTAAAGTTAATAATTAATGAGGCATTTTCATCGTCTACGCCATGTTATATTTAACTGGCACCCAGCGTAGGGGCGAGGTCACCTCGCCCGTTGTAGCATGTTTCATTAATTCTAAAGTTCACTATATAGACCAGTTTTCAGCTTACCCCAAGTTGTTGTCAACTTACTTTCAGGTTCAACAGCGAGGAATCCAGTCGCTCTTTCAAGACCGTCATTCATAATACCCTTGATGTCATCCTGTGATAGTGGGACGTTGAATAACCCAACTTCGTCCAGTAAACCATCACATTGGTGTCCACCGTTAGAACCATCACCGATTCGCATACGTGAGGGGTTAGCATTAAGACTCGGTTTTGCATAATTTTGTCTGCCGACTTCTTCTCCATCCGTATATATGACGAAACCATCCTCCCCAAATACACCAGCAAGATGGTGCCAGTCACCATCTGTAATTGCGGGACCTCCTATGGGTCCACCAAAACCACCGTCTGCTGCCCTCGTCATGCTTATTTGAAGCCTTTGTGTGTCTTTATCAACAGCCAATAGATAGTTTCTTGGATTCTGTCCACGCATCATAATAGATTGCCAGCGCGTACCTTGTGAAGGTTTTAGATTTGCCCATGCCACAATTGTTAGTTCTTCAAGAATGATGCTGTCATTGCCTCCACCTCAACATAGACATCACTACCGTTGAATTCCAACGCTCTACCAAATTTGCCTTGTTGCCATTTCTTTGGTCCCGCAATAGTACCGTGGTTTCCAGCATCGGAACTATCTGTTGCGATATTTCCACCACCTTCTTCAAAAAGCCAGAGACCAGCCACGGTAGCAGGATCAATTTTTCCAATCGCATGCGGACCCACGGTAAGAATGAGAACTGCTACGATGCTAAACAGATACAATCTCGTATTCACTTGATTCACCTCCTATGTAATAATACTAATGTTTAACCGAAATAATACCATCTTCTTCTCTGATTGTCAAATGCTGATTTGATTGAACATCTTCCACCACATCTTGAACACCATTTTGCCAATTTACGATTATCTGGTCAACTTTTTTGGCTGTACCCAATCCAACCTGAGAACGAAACTGATTTTGAGAAAGATAACTTCCACCGCTTTTCACCTCTATAAGTTTTGATGTTTCACCGAATTTCAGTTTTACCTTTGCACCAATTGCATCCCGGTTTGACTTCTTGCCAATCATCTTGATACTTATCCAGTTGTTAATTGGAGGAGTATCGTTCCGTAGAAGATCCGGCGCATCACCTATATTCGTAACCAGAATGTCCATATCACCATCATTATCATAATCTCCAAAGATGGCTCCCCGACTGGATTTTTCAATCCGTAATCCATCGCCAGATTTATCCGTAATGTCGCCATAAGTTCCATTTCCGACATTGTGGAAAAGTTGATTCTGTTGTTTGTAAACCCCCACCTCCTGTAAGTCCTCAACATTGTCGTGTAGGTGACCATTAGCAAAAAATAGGTCAAGCCATCCATCGTTGTCAAAATCAACGAACCCTGTCCCCCATGCTAATGGTAAATGTGTCGGTTCACCTATACGGGTTTGTGCTGTAACATCCCAAAAGATTCCGCTTCCATCATTCTGATAAAGTGTATTGGTTTCAGCTTGGTAATGTGTGAGAATAATATCAAGGTCGCCATCATTATCATAGTCGGCAGTATCAATTCCCATGCTACTTTCGTTATCACCGTGTTCGTTTCGTGCTGTTCCGTGTAATTCACCTGCTTCAGTAAATGTGCCATCTCCGTTATTGATGTAGAGAAAGTTCGCCTCTCTGTCGTTTGCGATGTAAAGATCCAGCCAACCGTTGTTGTCAACATCTGTCCAGACGACTCCAAGTCCCCTGCCGTGCAGGTTTATACCCGCTTCCTGTGTGATGTTGGTGAAACTTCCATCACCGTTATTACGGTAAAGGTGATCAGGAGTAGGGGCAAATTCTTCTGGTCGGCAATAGGCGGGAATTCCTTCTTGCGAACAATCCGGAGCATCTTTTAAATCAAGCAACACATAGTTTACAACGATCAGGTCCAGCCATCCGTCATTGTCATAGTCCGCGAAAGCACATCCAGCAGAAAAAAGCGATGTATCTGTTATGCCTACCTGCTGTGATACATCAGAAAACGTCCCATCACCATTACTGCGATAGAGAACATTTTTACCAAAGTTTGTAACAAAAAGATCGCGGTTGCCATCATTATCGTAATCTGCAACACAACACCCGATGCCGTAACCTGTATCCTCTACACCTGCGTGTAGTGTCACGTCGGTGAAAGTGCCATTGCCATTGTTCTTATAGAGCTGATTTGTAGGTGGAACATCAGGTGTGTTCTCTGTGAGAGGTGCGCCGTTTACAAGATATATGTCCAAGTAGCCATCATTGTTGTAATCAAAGAAAGCAGTGCCACCTCCCATCGTTTCAACGAGATATTTCTGACCTGTAGCACCATTAAAATGCTGAAACTGGATACCTGCTTCTTTAGTGACCGGCGTCAATTTTATAACAGCCTGAGGTATATCAACGTAGGCAAAATTAATCCAGAGTGTCAATACAATGATTATAAACAATTTCATTTCGTTTGAAACCTATTTGGAGTGTCCAGTCTTATTTTATAGGTCGGATAGAGCGAGGCAACTTCTTGAATTTTACTATTAACTTGCGTTAGTATACACATTGAGACACCTCTTTTCTAAAACAAAAGTATTTTTTAACATTATGCTTGAAGTGTCTCCATTTTGCAACATTTTTTTACGATATAATATAGGTTATTCCCTCAACATCATAGTCTAAAATAATTGACTTTACACATCTTACATGTTATAATTATTTTATATCGTTTACACATAGACACAGACTATTTTAACTATGTTAGGAGGGTTTATATGCCAGCAAAACAACTCATCTTTGACGAGGAAGCAAGGGTGGCTTTAAAACGTGGCGCAGATAAACTTGCAAACGCCGTAAAAGTAACACTCGGGCCCCGTGGGCGCAATGTCGTTATCCAGAAATCTTTTGGTGCGCCTCTGGTAACATGTGACGGTGTGACCGTCGCAAAGGAGATAGAACTCCAAGATCCTTATGAAAATATGGGCGCGCAACTGTTGGAATCCATCGCAACAAAAACGAACGATGTTGCAGGAGACGGAACTACCACAGCGACCCTATTAGGACAAGAAATTCTGCACGAAGGTCTGAAAAACGTGACCGCAGGTGCTGACCCTATGCAGCTAAAAATCGGTATTGACAAAGCCGTAGCAGCAGCAGTCGACGCAATTACATCCCAAAGTCGAGATGTGAATACACATGAGGAAATCTCACAGGTAGCCGCTATCGCTGCAAATGATCCAGCAAATGATAGCGATATCGGAGAACTTATCGCAGATGCTATTGGGAAAGTAGGAAATGATGGTGCTATCACCGTTGAAGAAGGGAAGACATCAGAAACGACTGTGGACATCGTTGAAGGTATGCAGTTTGACAGAGGATTCCTATCACCACACTTTGTCACAGATATGGAAACACAAGTTGTTGAACTGGAGAATCCGTATATACTGATTAATACTGATAAAATTAGCAATGTACATGATCTCATTCCTATTCTGGACAAAGTCATGCAACTGAGCAGACCCCTCTTGATAATTGCCGAAGATGTTGAAGGAGAGGCATTATCAACACTTGTCGTCAACAAATTACGTGGCACGCTACAGGTTGCCGCAGTGAAAGCGCCAGGATTCGGAGACAGACGTAAAGAAATGCTGGAAGATATAGCCGTGTTGACAGGAGGACAGGTCATATCGGAAGATACTGGCATCCGTTTAGAAAACATCGTCGTTGGGATGTTAGGTACAACGCAACGTGTACATATTGATCAAGATAACACGACCATCGTTGGTGGAACGGGTGCAAAAGAAAACGTTGAAGGCAGAATTGGACAAATTCGTAGACAGATAGAAGATACCACATCCGACTATGACAGGGAAAAACTTGAAGAACGTCTTGCCAAGCTTGCTGGAGGCGTGGCTGTCGTAAATGTCGGTGCTGCAACAGAAGTAGAAATGAAAGAGAAAAAAGCACGGTGTGAAGACGCACTCGCAGCAACACGCGCAGCTGTTGATGAAGGCATTGTGCCAGGTGGCGGTATATCATTACTACGGGCAATCAAGGATATTGACACACTTGAATTAGAAGGTGACCAAGAAACAGGTCGTAATATCGTCCGAGAAGCGTTAAGAGCACCCATCAAAGCAATCGCAGAAAACGCAGGATTGGAAGGTGCTGTCGTGCTATCACAGGTCGAAAATGGAGAAGGAAACTACGGATTCAATGCTGCAACTGAAGAATACGGTGATATGATTGATTACGGTGTGATTGACCCGACAAAAGTTGTCCGATCCGCACTACAGAACGCAAGCAGTATTGCAGGATTACTACTGACGACTGAAACCCTCATAACGGAGATTGAAGAACCACCAGATTTCTCAGACATGGGTGATCATGACGATTATATGCACTAATCTAAAGTGCAGGTTTTATGCCAGATTAACGCTATTCATTGCGGTAGGTGCGATTTCCTAATCGCACCTATCAACGCCGATTTAAGGAAAATACGAAACCCATAATACATAGGACGGTAGGTGCGATTTCCCAATCGCACCGGATCGTGCGCGGAACCTCCCGATAGACCGTATTGGGCAAAATCGGTGCGATTGGGAAATCGCACCTACCGGCACATGGGGGTATTACGAGTTCTGTATTCTCCTTACACACGATAACGTGCAACCATACCACTATCCCAATCGCAATCTAAGCAGAACATCTCTGTAGGACCCAGGTATTGTATATTATGACGATGACATTTTGGACATTCGGTGATTTTTTGCTTCGTCTCTGCGTTTTCTGAACGTTGGAATATATTTAGATGATATACTTTCAAAATACCCGAATAACGGTGTCCCAGTGGACATCTAATCAGATTTGACTCCTCATTCTCAAATCGCTCAATTAATTCTCTAAGAAACTTTAACGGATGATGGCAAATCGGACAAGGATTTGGCACCAGTTCCTTCACAACAACAATATCTGTATCATCTGATCGGACAGAAACAGGTAAACCAAGTTGTTGCTCAAGTGTTGATGTCTTTTCACTCTCATCCTGCAGAGATTCAAGATATTCCACCTCAACAACGGTGTAACTCTTGGGACTCAATATTACGGATGTTGGTACCATAGTACCACCTTTCAAACTGGAGATAAGTCTGTGGATGCGTTCTAAAATGGTATGATACCTCCTCACATAGAATAACTAAATAAGACATTATCAGCGATGACTTACATTATCTATCTGTTCCGATACTGTTTCTTACTAAAGTCTTCTAATCTGGAACTGCTTGTCTACCAATCTGACTTTCTGCAGATAGCAATTCTTCGCGTGTTCGTGCTAAAGATGTAGTACCTCTCTGGGTTTTATATGCCTCTGCGGGTTGATTCCTGATAATAACAATATTGTCATCATCACGTTCAATAATATCACCCGCCATCAAAGGTGTTTCTAATTTTCTCATACTGGTAATGAAGTTTACTATCACACGTCCCGAACCGAGTATATTGATAGTCCAACCATTTTCTGTATTGACACGATCAAACGCCTGTGGAATATCTATGGATTGAACTTGCTGGAAGTTCAAAACCACACCACTTTCAGGAGTATCTTGTTCTGTTTCTTCAGTAGTTTCTTCCATTAAATTTTCTTCTGTCATTTTGTCCCTCCGAAGGAAAATAGACTATTATGTAATTTTACCTAAGCAAAGCGATGTTTGTCAACCTATTTTACGCAATTGGGTGTGTAAAGTTTTTGTCACTGGAATCCCTCTGGCATGTAGAAGTATTGTTGTCTTTTGATTGTGCTTAACACCCTTCAGCCACCATTACACCTTTCCGTGAGTTAAACATCGTCATACAGTCCGTAGCACATTCATCTTGATTGTGCTTCTTTCTAATACATTCCTCCATCATTACGTCTCTCTTCACAACATTGATAAGACCCAATGCTGAGCAGATACTTTATCGCGGGGGATGACGTGCTTCGTTGCACAATCAAGATGAATGTGCTACAACTTGATAACACCAAATGCTGAACAGATACTTTATCGCATGGGGGACGGGATACGTTGCACAATCAAGATGAATGTGCTACGACTTGATAACGCCAAATTATGAGCAGATACTTTTTTGTGCAGTATGCCATTCATCATGACATCATGACAAAAACTTTACACACCCTACGCAATTCCTATATTTGACTTAAACCCTAAATCATGATATAATATTTTATCAATGATCCGTAGAAAGCATTAGATTCCGTTGGAAGAGAATTATGAATCAGATTGTATCTATTGGTACAAGTCACCATGTTGCACCTGTAGAATTCAGGGAAAAGTTGGCTTTTTCCGATGAACAACTCGTTGAATCCCTCCATCACCTTCGTGATTCTTACAGACTTCAAGAAGCAGTGATCCTCTCCACCTGTAACCGGGTTGAGGTATACGCCGTAGCGAACCCACAACAGATAACGGAATCACCTGTCAAAAGCCTCCTTGATTTTCTCACCTATTACCACAGAATCGGGTCAGATACCATAAAAAAGTGGAGTTATCAACATCATAACCTTGACACTATTTTGCACCTTTTCAGAGTCACATCAAGCCTTGACTCAATGGTAGTTGGAGAGTCCCAAATACTTGGACAAGTTAAAGAGGCTTATGATCTTTCACGTACTGCTGGGGGTGCTGGTACTATCCTGAATAGATTATTTAGCAAGGCATTCAGTGTTGGTAAACGTATCCGGTCAGAAACGACTATTGCTTCTGGAGCTGTATCAATCAGTTATGCAGCAGTTGAGTTGGCAAAGAAGATATTTAATACATTAGAAGATAAAACTGTCGCTATCATTGGAGCAGGTGAGATGAGCGAACTGACAGCGAAACATCTCGTCTCAAACGGTGTTTCTAAGGTCATTGTTGCAAATCGCACTTATGAACGCGCTGTCAAAATAGCCGAAAAATTCAAAGGAACTCCTGTATCCTTCGAGAATGATCTCGGTTTTCTCATTGATGCTGATATAGTCATCAGTTCTACGGATGCACCACATTACCTAATTGAACGCCAACCGTTGGCAGAAATCATGCGAAAACGGAAACACCGGTATATGTTTCTGATTGACATTTCCGTACCCCGAGATATTGAACCCGATGTCAGCAAAATAAATCACGCATTCCTCTATAACATAGATGATTTAGAGGCAGTCGTTGCTTCAAATCTAAAAGAACGGGAACAGGAAGCTGTCCGGGCAGAACAGATCGTAATCGAAGAGGCAAAAAGGTTCCACGACCAATTACAAGTTCTTGAGGTTAATCCTACCATAAAATCACTACATCAGCAGTTCCAACAGATCGCTGAGACCGAACTTCAAACATACCTTAAACAGGCATCCTTATCTGATACACAAGAAACTGCTATAAAGTCCATGACACAAGCAATTGTCAAAAAATTATTGCATCAACCCGTTGATAATCTCCGTCAGGCTGTTAATGATGGTGATGCTGACCACGGGAAATATGTACAAGCGATACAAGAACTGTTCGCGTTGGATCAGGTTGACAAGAAGGAACAGGAATGAAGAATACCGTTACGGTCGGAACACGTGGCAGTCAACTTGCACTTTGGCAAGCTTCTTATGTCCAACAGCAGATCCTACACTACCATCCGGATATTAAAATTGAGTTAAAGATCATTAAAACAACTGGTGACACAATCCAGAATAGAACATTAGTTGGACTGGGGAAAGGTGTGTTTACCAAAGAGATTGAGATTGCCTTGCTGAATGAAGATATTGACCTTGCCGTTCATAGTCTTAAAGACCTGCCAACAGAATTGCCAGATGGATTATGTATCGCTGCTATCCCGACCCGTGAAGATCCGCGTGATGTATTGATTTCATCTACACGTCTCCCATTACATGACCTTACCAACGAGGCAAAAATTGGAACGACAAGTCCGCGTAGAAAAGCGCAACTCCTACACATCCGACCAGATTTGCATGTGGTTGATGTTAGAGGAAATGTTGATACACGCCTAAGAAAACTTCAAGAAACGGAGCTTGATGGGATAATTCTTGCTGCTGCTGGACTAAAACGTCTACAAAAGGAAGATATAATAACAGAGTATTTTGAACCTGATAAGTTCATACCAGCAGTAGGACAAGGTGCCTTGGCAATTCAAACTCGCGAGAAAGATAGTCGCACACAGCATCTGCTTTCTCCACTAAACGATAGCATCACAACAACCGAGATTACTGCTGAGAGAACCCTACTGGAATCCCTCGGTGGTGGTTGTCAACTGCCGATTGGTGCTTATGCCAGACAGCACAACGAAAAACTCTCTCTCATTGGAACTGTATGTCATCCACTTGGCAAACAACGTATAGTAGAACAAGCGACAGGTGATATTGATAAACCCCAAGAATTAGGAAGACTCGTTGCTGAGACACTACGAAAAAACGGTGCACACGAATTGATGCATACATAATTGAGCAAGGTATCCTACATGAGCACAGAGAAAAATGGAATCGTCTACATAGTCGGTGCAGGACCGGGAGATAAGAAACTCATTACCATCAAAGGCATGGAGTGTCTACAGAAAGCTGATGTTGTGATATATGATCTGCTTTTGAATGACTCTCTGCTTGATTATTGTCCTGAACACACCCTAAAAATCAAAGCACCAGATCCGAGAATACGGGCAACTCGTCAGGATGAACTAAACCGATTGCTGCTACAACATGCAAAAGCAGGTAAAGTTGTTGTGCGTCTTAAAGGGGGTGATCCGTTCGTATTTGGTCGCGGTGGTGAGGAAGCAACGGTTCTTGTGCAAGAAGGAATACCATTTGAAATTGTGCCCGGTGTCACCGCTGGCATTGCTGCATCTGCTTATGCTGGCATCCCTGTTACACATCGTGATTATGCATCATCAGTTGCATTTGTCACTGGACATTCAGCTGCGATGCATGCTGACTCCAATATCAATTGGGCACAACTCGCCACTGCGGTAGACACGCTTATTGTTTATATGGGAGTCGCACATCTATCAGAAATTGTGAATCGTTTGATCTCGAATGGTAGGGATAGACACACACCTGTGAGTTTAGTCAGAGTGGGAACGACACCACAACAGACTGTCGTGCAAGGCACACTTGAGAACATAGTTGAAAAAGTGGAAGCAGTTCAGATGAGCAGTCCAGCAATAATTATAGTGGGACAAGTGAACAACTTACGAGAACACCTCAGATGGTTTGATACGAAACCGCTTTTCGGTAAACGTATACTTATCACCCGTGCCCGCGCACAAGCAAGTGAATTTGCAGAACTCTTGGAGGAGAATGGTGCTGAAGTCATACAGTTCCCTACAATAGAGATCCATCCCATTAAGTTAAGAGACGAACAGATACCAACCCCTGACAAGTATAATTGGGTCATCTTCACAAGTGTCAATGCAGTTGAGATATATTATAGTTTGCTAAATAGTATTGGATTAGACACAAGAGCATTTTTGACGTGCCAAGTCTGCGCTGTAGGTCCCAAGACGATTGAAGCACTTAATGGTATTGGCATAAAGCCTGACTTTGTTCCAACGCATGCTAGCGGTAACGTTATAGCAAAAGAATTGAAAAACGTGCAAGACAAGAACATACTGCTGCCAAGAGCGAAAATCGCTACTGCTGATTTACCTCAAGGGTTGCGAAAAAGAGGTGCACATGTCCAGGACGTAGCGATCTATGATACCCTCAAAGTTGAGAGTGAATGCGGGGATGTGGTCCTTAAAGATCTGTTGGAAGGAAAAATAGACATCGTTACCTTTACAAGCTCTTCTACTGTAAGAAACTTCCTTGAAATGTTTCCCGAACAAAATCCTAAGGAATTATTGTCTAAAGTCCGTGTAGCAGTCATCGGTCCAACGACTGAAGCGACTGCAAGAAGGCATGGCGTAAAGGTCAATATTATATCTAAGGATGCAACTATAGAAAGCCTTACGCAAGCCATTCTCTCAGCATTGACAACCAGAATAGATTAATCTGTCTAATTTAATCAATACCTTCACCGAAAATAGATTTACTGTTAAATTGCGTGTTGTAGCAAAATAAGCGTCAAATTAAGGAAATTAATCTGTTATTGGTGTGTCTTTAGTCCCGTATGAAGATAGATTTTTGAACTTATCAACATCCAATAATTTGTAATAGTATGGCTGCCAAATTAATAAGTATTACAGCTATTAGAAACCTGCTAAACTTATTTTTTATTACAAATATCCAAATTGCAAAAATAAATATCATTATTATTAATTCTAAAAGCATATAAAGGTTTCCTCGTAGGATCCGGTGCGATTAGGAAATCGCACCCGACGAATGCCAAACGCGCATTTGGCGTTGATTCACCGGCCTGGGGCAATCTAAATTACCTGATTATTTATTTAATCTTCATTAAGCAAGTTTGAATATTAAATATGCAGGTTGCACAATGATGACAGGCGGGGAGACCCCGCCCCTACGAAGCCTTACTCCTACGATGAGTCTTATTCGTAGAATTACCTGATTATTTATTTAATCTTCATTAGGGACGATATGTTTATAGATGAAGTATCAAAAAATGGAGAAGGTATTGATTTAATGCAACGATTTACAAATTATCCTCATCCAACAAATAACGGAATTATGTAAGGCACAATTACTTTTTGAATGACTGTGATAGTGCCGAAAATTGTGTAGAATCCCGCACACATGAGCAAACCAATCTGTTTCCAAATCGGTGGTTGTATCTCTTTCGGCAAGAACTTTCGGTTCACATAAAGCGTATGTATTGCGGTAATCACGAGTTGATATCCACCTATCGTCGCAGAGACAAGTATCATAAACAAGGGTCTTGCAAAATACATAGCGATCACACCCCATAACACATAGACCAACAGGATTGGATAATAGATCCATTTTGCGTTCTGTTCATCCATTCTCCGTGCACTTCTAAATCCTGTCCATATAATATCCGTAAATCTCCGCGGCACACCATCCACTTGACCGAGTTGTGTGGAGAAAAGCACCCAGAAACCGCATAGGAGTGTCAGATGCCACATGATAGGTATTCCTGACCTTTCTGCAAGACCCTCTGCTTGAAATGCAGCTGCTGACCAATCAGCAACTTTCTTTCCTTCTTCCACAGAGGCTATTGTCAACATTGCGGGGAGTGCTAAACCGATAAAACACCCAATGAGCCAGATATAGTATTGTTCAAATCGGACATATTTCCACCATTCTTTAAAACGTTGAATACTATCTGGTGTAATTCTAAAGACTTTGCCAAAGTGCGACAGTGTTACTTTCTGTCCCCCGATGATTGAAGGGATCGCACCGACCAAACTACTCATGCCCCAGCCTTTATCCCTGACATAGTTTGATATTGTAATGTTCCCTAATCCTCCACTCCCAGCATAAGCTGCGAATGCACCAAGGAGTAGCCAATCAAAGTCACCTGTTGAGACATCATCTGGTAATGCGCCAAAGCTGAAAAACCCCTTAATGACAGTCCACCAGTTTTCAAAGGGGACAAAGAACACATTAACAACAACCAAGTAACTGATAATCCAAACGACCATGAACAGCAGCACTTTTTCAAGCGCATTGTATATCTTTCCGCCAAACATAACAATTGCCAAACAGGCAAAGAATATCAAGAAGGCAAAGATTCTCACTGTATTCTGGTCTGTATCCATAGGCATTCGTCCTAACCATGCGGCACCGAGTGCAGTTGCCGCAGTCATTGCCCAGGCAGGCCATATACTAAAAAAGTCAGTCCCAGAATAGAATATTGCCCAAAATCGGGGTCCGGGTTTACATCGCATATACCCACTCAGCATCGGTTCACCAGAATAAACAGTGTACCTTATTGCCTCTGTGTTAAGGAAAGATTGAAGTATAATTGCTATTGTTGCGATCCATAGAAGAGTCCCGCCATATTGTGCAGTGATTGCTGGACCTAACAGCCATTCTCCACTCCCAATTGATGCCCCCAGTGCGATTATACCGGGTCCTAAGATTCCTCTAAAAGCCTTACCAAATTGATATTTTGGCGGTTCAGGTAATTCCGCCACCTCCCAATCTGGCAGTGTACCACCATCAACGCGTTCATTAGTTTCTGTCATATTACCACTCCCACAATATATCTATATCTAACTTCTCCTACCATGTTTGCCAACTTTCGTAATTTTAATACAGCTACGACAATCTCTTGAATATCCCATTCACATTTAGGATTACTGTGTAGGCATTCTAACAGAGATTTTATTCTCAATCAAGTACTAATTATGGGTTGATATAATCATACCTTGACATATCGTCTTTTTAAATGTTAAACTTTACCTAAATATGTTACGTAACTAAGGGGAAAACTACAAAATGAAAACGCTGAACTATACTCACAAATATCATCAAGTTATAATACCAAATAGATGTGTACTGTTTTCAATCCATTTTCTCATTCTACTGTCTTGTCTATTTCTTGCTTCATGCAGTAATCCCTTAGAACCAGTAGATAGTGCAGAGGAAGAGAAAGTAAAAGCAGAATTGAATGACCGTTCTTTTCGTCAATTTGATCCTGAGAAAGATACTGCTAAACGGAAGGCAGTCATTATTGATTTTTATGATGATACAGAAGGTAATATAATAAGAATGTGGGCGCAATATGCTGAAGGTGAATACGCATTGAAAGAATGGGAAATTTTCGCAAAAGACTATAAAGTTGAGAAAGGCGGATCAGAACATAGGTTATATTTTGTAGATCCCCATTCACATCAGAACATACCTTCAGAATGTGATGATTGTATTGAAACCAAAGGTGTCTCTATCTCTATACGAAATCTATACGATAAAGACAAAATACAATTCAAGATAAATGACGAGAACGGTAGTCTACCCACTCCTTTTCCCGTGTTCAAATCTTGGACAAACTTCAATGAAGACGAATATTTTGATTGAAATATCACCAGACATTTCAATGAAAACCCTTATTCCGCTATCAATCCTTTTCATCCTACTGATCGGTTGTTCACCACCCGAACCAGTGGAGTTTACAGATCCGAACTTAGCTGCTGCTGTTAGGGCAAGACTGAATCTTAGTCCACTCGATCCAATCAAGGAGAAAGATCTCAAGGAATTGGACTACTTACGTGTATATGATCAGACCGTTCGCAACTTGACAGGTTTAGAGACTGCATCAAATCTAAAAACTTTTGTATGTAAAAAGAGTTTCATTGCAGATATTTCACCATTGACTAAGTTAACTAAACTAACAACACTTGAATTGGGTTACACTCGTATCACTGATATCAGTCCTGTCAAAACCTTAACAAAACTCACAACGCTTGAAATAGAGCACAGTAGAATCACTGATATCAGTCCCATCAATGCCTTAAAAGAACTTGAAAATTTGAATCTATACAGTAATTTGATTTCTGACATAACACCTCTTGCTGATTTAAAGCAACTGCGTTATATCAATCTTGGCATGAATAGAATTCGCGATATTACCCCTCTCAGCGAATTATCCCAACTCAATAGGTTAGATCTGTATAATAATCAGATAAGTGACATAACGCCATTAACCAATTTAGAGAGTTTAACTGAACTTTACCTCAGAAACAATGAAATACACGATATTACCCCGCTTTCTGGATTGAGAGACCTTAAGACCTTACACATTGAACATAACCATATCAAAGACATGAGTCCGATTGGTGGATTACAGCACCTAAAGGATTTAAAATATGAAGATAATCTTATCATAGATAGGACTGCTGTAGATAAATATAGTTTCCTCCGTTCTCCTCGTCCTCCGAGAACAACGGAAGCAACAGAAGAAGTAAACAATAAAGAGGATGTTAAGACAACAAAGGCAGTCCATTCTCCATTGGTACCTGACCCTAACCTTGCAGCAGCTGTTCGCGAGGAGATTGGTATAAATTCCGATGAACCCATTTTGCCGGAAAAACTATCTGAGATATATACTCTCAACCTTGGGAAACAAGGTATAAAAGACTTAACAGGTTTAGAAAAAATGACAAGTCTGGTGTTCCTGATAATTGAGGATAATGAAATTGAAGATATTTCACCCTTATCCAATCTGATAGAGTTGAGGTCCTTACAACTTGGTGGTAATAGAATCACTGATATTTCACCACTTAGTGCTTTGACAAATCTAACCACATTAGAACTAAGATCCCAATTTAGCGATCCAGAAAACAACATAAAGGACTTGACACCCCTGAAGGATATGATACATTTACAAACGTTATCAATTACTGGAGAAGAAATAGATGATATAAGTCCACTAAAAGAATTAAAAAAGTTAACATGGTTATCAATTAGAAATACACGAGTAAGTGATATTTCACCGTTAGCAGAAATGGTGCATCTCAGTCATCTATATCTCAGAAATTGTCAAATTCGTGATATCTCACCATTGGCAGACTTAAAACAACTTGATATACTATGGCTTTACGTTAATAATATCTCAGACGTTAAACCATTATCAGGACTGTTACATCTTAAAGATTTGGGACTTGAGGACAATGAAATAAGTGACATAACACCACTTGCCGGATTGATAAGGTTGACAGATTTAAGCATCGGTGTGAATAGAATCCGTGACCTTAAACAGACCGGGAATATCCTCTCTAAACTGAAGCGACTGACAGATCTGACACTTAACGACAATGAAATCCAGGATATTACTCCCTTAGCTGAATTAAGAAACCTGACCATCTTAAGACTCATCAACAACCAGATTAGCAATATAGAACCACTGGCAAATTTGACTGATTTGCATTATTTGATGCTTACGAACAATAAAATCAATGATGTGTCTCCTCTTGCTGATTTAAAGAGATTGAGGCTGCTTAGACTTGGTCAGAATCATATCCAAGACATAACACCCCTTGCAGACTTGAAAGAGATGACATATCTTGAACTACATGAAAACCAGATAAGGGATTTCAGTGTTGTTGAAAGTTATCCACATATCAGAACTTTAAGCATTAAGGATAACCCAATTCAGGACATGACACCGATTACAAACCTCCGTACCCGTTTTCCTGATTTACAGCTGGATAGTAAACGATAAAGAACTCGTCAAAAACCGAATTAAATACCTTGACAAAACATCAGATTTTAACGTAAAATTTTGGAAGAGTCACAAACCCAACTTCATTCTATAGTAAGGAGTATAATATGCTCACGCAAGATCAGGTAGACTTTTATAATGAGAATGGCTATCTCAAAGTTGATCAGCTTTTCACGTCAGAAGAAACGGAAGAACTTGCATCAGATATGGTGAAGATCATAAACAATTGGGGACAGGAAACAATCGGGTGGCCCGGTCCGTGGCGGACAAAATACTTAAAGGAGGAAGACCAGCAAACCACTAAGGCAGTCTTCATGCATAATCCGCACTTCTATTCTGCCGCGTGGGGACGGGTGATTTTCCATGAACGGTTAACAGGTGCTGTCCAATCGCTTATTGGCGATAGAGTCCAGTGGCACCATACGGTCCTACACGCAAAACCCCCAGAAAAAGGCACACCATTTCCAATGCATCAGGACTATCCATTTTACCCGCACGATGGACTCGATTTCGTTGATTGTCTTGTTCATCTTGATGATGCACCCTATGAAAGCGGTGCACTTAGAGTTGTTCCCGGCAGTCATAAAGAGGGACCAAGAGAACATATTACCGGTGAAGGAACCGCACCGCACTTACCAACTGATAAGTTCCATCCAGACTTCATCGACTCAATACCAATTCCAGCAAAAGCCGGAGATGTTATTTTTTTCAGTTACTGTCTCATACACTGGTCTGAAGTCAATAGAACTGAAGAGTGGCGAAAAGCAGTACGATTCGGTTATCATACACCAGAGATGCGTCCAGTTGGCAGAGACCCTAATGAACCTTACAACAACATAATAGCAGGCGGCTTCAAACAGAATCCATCTGCAGGAGAAATACTCGCTTAAGATTTTCCTGCAGGCTCCGAACCCGTAGGGACGAGGTCTCCTCGCCCGTCATCATCGTGCAACCTGCGTATTTAATATTCAAATTTGCTTAATCTGTGATTCTGCAGGCTCCGAACCCGTAGGGGCGGGTCTCCCTGCCCGTCATCATCGTGCAACCTGCATATTTAATATTTAAACTTGTTTAATCCCTGATTTAGGAGAAATTGTTATGTATTCACACCATCAAACCAAGAAAATTATCTCTCTACCTAAACTCCTGTTAACAGTCATCTTTCTATCTACGCTTCTTTCATATTCATTTCTGGCATTCAATTCAAATAGTCAGGAAGAGACCCCTTCACTGGCAGAGAAGGTCTTTGAAAAATATCAAACTTTTCTTCAACGAGAAGACATTAAAGCATTACTACCTGTAGTCTTGGTTGAGATCAAAAGACCTGAAAATCAGAGGTTTTTAACACCTGAAACAATAAATCTTGTCGTTGATAATCCAGACATACTCAAAACTATTGCTCCTGACATAGGTGATGAATTTATCACGCTGCTAAAGGAAGATGAAGAGATACAAACGTTCCTGAGAGATTCTGATGTTCAGTCTTTACTTCAGGACATTGATGCCATTGACGAACTTACAGAATTACTCAGACTTGCTGAGCTTTCTCTCGCTGCACGAGTTGTTGAAACACATGCTGCGCTGTTTGAAAGAGAGGATATCAAGGAACTTCTTCCGATAATCCTTGCTACACTGAGAAAACCAGATATTCAAGAACAAATCACGCCTGAACTCCTCAAATCGGTGGAAACTGATCCGGACACATTGAAAACAATCTTACCTAATATTGATGATAGATTCATTACGCTCTTGAAGGATGATATGGATGTAATGACATTTTATAGCGATCCAAATCTTCAACTCCTACTTCAAGACCCTGAAGCAATTGATGAACTGGCAACTATTCTTAATATAAATTTAGTTCTTCCCGTTACAGTCAAGGTTTCACCGGCATCTATAGAGTCTCCAAGGAGAGGGGAACAACTCACTATTACTGTTGATATTGTTGATGGACAGGACGTACAGGGATATGAAGGTGTTCTAAGTTTTGATTCAACAGCACTCCGCTTTGTATCCTTAGAACATGGTACATACTTACAAGGTGAACTTCTAGCCGTACCAACTACTGAAGAGACAGGTATGGTCAGATTTGCACAGATATCTGTAGATACACCAGCAAGCACAGCAGATGGCACGCTTGTCACCATCATATTTGAAGTTCTTTCTGCCAAAGCATCAGAACTTCTGTTGACTGACGTGATAATTTCACAGGCTGCAGGTGTTGAGTTACCAGTGATTATTGAAAACGCTGAAATAACTGAACCTCCAATTGGACCGTGGGACACAAATAGAGATGGGAATGTGAATATCTTAGACTTGACCTCTGTCGCGTCTCATATCGGTAATGACAACGCACCACCTGAAGCTGATGTTAATGGGGACGGAACCGTAAATATCTTGGATCTGACCTTAGTAGCAGGTCATTTCGGTGAGTAAAGTATTGCATGAAGAATAGGTGAGAGAACTGAGATATACGGACAGGTAACCGTCAGTTTCCTGTCCCTATATCATTCATCACACTATTAAGCCTTATAGAACTCGACGGTTGTTCCCGCCATGTCAGCAACTTTGTCTATAAGTTTCTTCTTCTCTTCCTCATCCATACCTATAAACTTCTTTGCAATATCAATTTTCTCTTGCATCTGGGCAGCGTCATCAGGTCCTGTAACGAGTGTACTGACAGGAAACGACCAAACAAAACGAATTGCTTCTTGGATACTTACACGATTTGGTACTACTCTTGGGTTCGTACCGTGTTTTCCATGTCTTGATCCCCCGAAGAAACCACCATTTGCCAAGGACTTCATCCCTATAACACCGATGTTTTTTTCAACAAGCGTTGGTATTACACCTTCAATGAAACTTTCATAACTGATGTCCGCAATGTTAACCGGCAATTGACAAGCATCAAAGATATCTGATTTTTCTAAGACCCGTTTATGTGCGGATGGACTGGTATGACCCGTGAATCCGATAAAACGTGCTTTTCCGGATTCCTTTGCTTCCGTCATGACATCAAAAACACCGTTGTTGATCCTTTCATCAACATCTTCGGGGTTACGGACAGCGTGTACCTGCCACAGGTCAAGATGATCCGTATTGAGGCGTTTGAGTGAACCTTCCAGATGTTTTCTGGCACCGTCTGCATCGCGAGCGGTTGACTTACTCATTATAAAGACATCATCTCGATATTTTGGCACAAGGAGTTTCCCTAAACGTTTTTCACTACCACCCGCTTGGTATGATTCTGCGGAGTCAAAGAAACGGACGCCTCCTGCCAATGCGGCTTCAATAGTTTTCTGCGCTTCAACCTCTGACATTTCACCGATATGCCACCCACCGACACCCAGCATTGTTACGTTTTCTCCTGTCCTCCCAAACTTTCTTAACGGTAATAATGTCCCAAGACGATCGTTAGTAGTCTTTACTTCCTGACCTTCTACATTTGATGACGATATCATAATACCGGCAGTTAATCCTGCCAATGATTTTAAGAACGAGCGTCGATCAATCATCTTTTTTACCTCCTTTATGTATCTTACACCTGTAATAATTTTGTGTCAAGTGTTTTGTATCTCAAGCATATTTTCACTTGACCATCATAGAATGCAGATATATAATTACCCGAAGTTTTTGTAACTGTTCTACATATAATACCATTTCAAATTGACATGTTTCATTATTGTAGCATAAACTTTTAGTTTGTGCTGTTATTACTTTCATTTCTAACAGCAGATAATGAGAGGAATTAATAGAAATGGTATTACCTATCCAAAATGGAAGCTTAATGATGCAACAAATTGATTCGAGATCAATACCTGAAAAACTTGTTGTCCTCACATTTGATGATGGCTGTAAGTCGCAAGCAACTTTTGTCGCTCCCTTACTTACCAAGTACGGTTTTGGAGCAACATTTTACATTACAGAAGGACTGAATTTCCTCACGAATAAAGATGCTTATATGACCTGGGAAGAGATACGTGGACTGCATGATACTGGGTTTGAGATTGGGAATCACACCCGCCATCATAGAAATGTCACACAACAATCAGAACAAGAACTATTAGATGATTTGGAACATATAGATAGACGTTGTGAGGTTTATGGAATTAGCAAACCGACAACTTTCTGTTATCCTGGATATAGTAACAATGCTGTTTCTGTAGAAGTGGTTGCAAGACACGGTTTTCGGTTCGCACGACGTGGCGTATATCCAGAATACCAATATGATTCTGAAGGAGGACGCGGTCCTGCTTACGATCCAGCTGCACATCACCCACTTCTCGTGCCCACTACTGGAGCATCTGGTCCGAATTGGGATTTTGATGACTTCACGTGGGCTCTTCAACAAGCGAAAGATGGCAAAATAGCAGTATTGACATTTCATGGCGTTCCTGATTTAGAACATCCTTGGGTACATACTGAACCTGATGATTTTGAGAATTATCTGCTATTTCTTGCTGAAAATAACTATACAGTCATAGCATTACGAGACCTTAGTGACTATTAGTACCTTAACACTCACTTTGGAATTTTCTTGAAATATCCCTCTTTTTGGTGTATACTAATATGGTATTTTTATTACTTTTATCACATTTTTAATTATAGCAATTTTTTCAGATACAAGACTATTTTACCAATGTTAAAACAACTGACCAATAACGTAACTCGATGGGATACCCTGTTATTCCACCGCATCTTTGGCTGGGGTGACAGAAGATTTCTCAGCCGCTTTTTTCGTATTACCTCATGGAGTGCCAATGGTTATTTATATCCATTGATTACACTATACATATATATCTACTATGATGCATCAATCAGCAAACCCTTCTTGTATGCAGCCCTAATTGCTTTTCCGATTGAAAGACTGCTCTATCATTTTTTGAAACAAGCAATGAAACGTGATAGACCTTTTGAAAAGATTGATGATATTGAATTCCGTGTAAGACCCCCAGATGAATTCAGTTTTCCATCCGGACATACGACATCTGCCTTTCTAATGATGACTCTTCTTACAAGTTTTTTTCATAGTCCGAGTATACAGATTGGTGTATTTTGTTGGGCATCAACAGTGGGTATAGCACGTGTGTATCTTGGTGTACACTATCCTACAGATGTTCTTGCTGGTGCTCTGATCGGTATTTCAACAGCGCACATAGGTATGTGGTTTGTTTTGTAGACAAACGCGTTTTCCTCACTCAACCCAGTTAGTTAGTCAATCCTACTCACGCTTAATAGAACTATTGCTTTCTATTAGAATATTGCTGTCCATACTGCTCTGCTTGTACATAAAAGGCAAGAAAACATTGCAATTCCACAATATTCATACCGATATGCAACCTTTTCTCTCACAATACGCGTCTTTATAATTAGATGTATATGTTTTTAAGAGGACTTAGATGCATAATAACGATGTTGAATTAATCAATAGTATTTTATCTGGCGACGAAGCAGCCTTCACAGCATTAGTTATAAAATACCACAAGTGGGTTCATGCGCTGGCATGGCGGAAAATAGGGGACTTCCATATTGCTGAGGAGATCACACAGGATATATTCCTACATGTCTACAAAAAGTTACCAACCCTAAAAAATCCGAATCAGTTTCCAGGTTGGTTGTATGTGATTGTCAATAGACAATGCATTGCTTGGCTTCGCAAGAAAAAACCGGTAATGCAATCGCTTGAAACCACTAATGAAGAAACATTAGAGGAAACTGCTTATGAATGTTATGTTGCAGAACAACTTCAAGAAAAGGCAATTGAACATCAGCGTGAAATCGTTCAAGATTTATTGGAGAAACTCCCAGAAAGTCAACGCACCGTTGTAATACTCCACTATCTCGGAGATATGACATGTCAAGAGATAAGCAAATATTTAGGCGTGTCTCCTAACACCGTCAAAAGTAGACTAAGCCGCGCACGAAATCGCTTAAGAGAAGAAGAACCGCTGATTCGCGAAACACTCGGCAGTGTTCCAATTTCAAGAAACTTAATAGAAAACATCATCCAAGACATATCCGATGTTAATCCGAGTGCAGCTCCTATGGGTAAACCTTTGTTCCCGTTTGCTGCTTTTGGTTCAGCCATTGTTTTGACTATTCTACTGATTGGTGCAAGTAATAAATACCTGAGTAATCCTCAATTACCTTATAGTTTTGACGCACAATCAGAAACTGCAATTGAAATAGTTGAAGTTCCTGTTTTTCATAACAAACAATTAGAACCCACTATGCAAAATCGTGTAAAGACTAATGATACACCTGATCAGACCAGCAAGGGTGGTCTACATGAAGGAAAATCTACTATGCAAAACAAGCTTGGTCATGATTCAACAAAATGGAAATTACCTGAAGGTGCCAAAACGCGTCTTGGTAAAGGTTATATCTTTGATATGACATATTCACCAGATGGTGCACTGCTTGCAGCATCCACTACAATCGGTATATGGATTTATGATGCGCGCACAGGTGAAGAACGCAACCTGTTAACAGAACACATGGAGGGTTCTTCTACAGTGGCATTCAGTCCCGATAATCAAATATTCGCAAGTGATGGCGAGGATAACACAATACTACTGTGGGAAACACAAACCGGCCAACTTATAAGATCACTTAGTGGACACATTGACGGAGTAGGTTCAATTGCTTTCAGTCCAGACGGTCAAACTATCGTGAGTGGTAGTCACGATGCTACAATTCGTTTATGGGATGTGTCTACTGGTGAAGAACTTCTGACGTTTGCTGGTCATGCAGATGGGGTTTCAGATGTGATGTTTTCACCTGATGGTAAAACGATTGCAAGTCACGGGTATAGAGATGCTTTGATACATCTGTGGAATGCATCTACAGGTGAATTCCTAAGATCGTTATCGGGGCACACAGCAGATGTTAATTCCATAGCCTATTCTCCTGACGGTCAGTTATTGGTATGCAGTAGCGAGGATGGAACAGTTCGGTTGTGGGAACCTGACACAGGACATCTCAAGAATACTATAACAACAAAAATAGAATCCGACAAAGTAGGTCATGGTGTTAAATCCGTTCTGTTTCATCCAGATGGAAGAAAACTCGTGTGCAATAACTACGGGGATGATATGATTCAGTTCTGGGATGTAGATACAGGGGAACATCTTAAGACCATTAAGGGACCACCAGATACGACAGATCATATAACGTTTTCTCCCGATGGGAATACACTGGTATATACAGGTGATGATGGCAAAATTAGGTTTTGGGATTTAGCTAACAATACATCCATACGAACAGTGAACGGTTACGCACAAATGTTTCGTGATATGACCTATTCACCAGATGGGAGCAAAATTGTTACGGTGACCTCCGGTCCGAGGATCTATTTCTGGGATACACATTCAAGTAGACTGACAAAAACCTATTACAACCCTGAAGGTGTCAGTATCAGTAGTGTCGCCTATTCACCTGATGGTGAAACACTTGCTTGT
This sequence comes from Candidatus Poribacteria bacterium, assembly GCA_012267415.1. Taxonomy (GTDB): domain Bacteria; phylum Poribacteria; class WGA-4E; order WGA-4E; family WGA-3G; genus MSPOR6. The sequence continues at coordinate 42,085 of JAAXGN010000015.1, forward strand.
GCTGGTGGGCCAAATGATTATAATACAGTCTTCCTTTTGGATACAAACACGTTTGAACACAAACGTGTTTTCACAGGACACAAGGCAGGTATTGAGTCTGTAGCCTTTAGTCATGACGGAATGACACTTGCCGCCGGTGACAACAATGGTTGGATCTACTTATGGGATGTGAATACAGGTAAGACATTAAGAGAATTTGACTGGAACGGTGATATCATCAGAAATTTAGCGTTTTCTCCTGATGGAAAAATGCTAATGAGCACAAGTGATTCAGGAACGTGTTTTTGGGATATCACTTCTGAAGAAACAATACAGGAACTCCGAGCTTATGAAGTCGTCGTCTCACCAGATTGGAAAACGTTCTTAGGTATTGGTGGTGATGAGAATATTGGATCCATCTGTTTTTGGAATTTTAGTAAGGATAAACCACAGAAATCAATCAGTTCTCTACCAAAAGCACACTATTTGGAATATTCTCCTAATGGACAGTCCTTTGTTAGCAAACATGCGGATGGAAAATTCCGTTTTTGGGATACGAAAACTGGAGATTTAATGCAAACTTATTCTGGACATATACAGGGAATTTGGTTCTTGTCGTATTCACCTGATGGTAACACCCTCGCGACAGCTGGATGGGACAGCACAGTATTGCTATGGGATGTGCCTAAATATATTGAACATTGAAAATAATGATACAAAATCCCTGTAGGAGCGATCTCCGAATCGCGACTTAACGCAGTTGTAGTCGGGAATCGGAGTTCCCTCCTACATCTGAAAATGTTCCATATTCTACAATAGACAATAGACAATAGTCTCAAGGAGTTTAAATCGTTATGAAAATATTGAACCTTATCCTGACTTTTTTACCGATAATCTCTACATACTATCTATTTGCGGCTATGCTTAATACCGCATTCTCACAAGAACATTTTCAATTAAGTCTACCCGCCGGTGCGAAATCTCGTATTGGAAAAGGTGAAATACATCAACTGAAATACTTTCCTAATAGCAAACGTATAGCTGTCGCAACATCCATCGGTATTTGGGTCTATGATATCAAAACTGGAGACGCACTTGATCTTCTTACAGGTCATACAAGTCCCGTGAAGTCAATGGCATTTAGTCCTGATGGAGAAACCATCGTCACAGGAAGTGAAAACGGAACTATCATATTGTGGGAAACGAACTCAGGAAAACATAAAGCAACCTTAAAGGGGCACAAAGACCATGTCGAAACAGTCGTTTTTAGTCCTTCTGGAAAAATGCTTGCCAGCTGCAACGTAAGTAGTAAGGTTTTTATTTGGGATTTGACATCAGGAGAAGTAAAACACACCATCCAATCTGATGCTTATACCATCTTTGCAGTTGTATTCTCTCCAGATGAAAAAGTCCTCAAAACTATCGGTGACTGGGGCGATAACGAATTCTATATTGAATATTGGGATGTACAAACAGGTGAAAGTATCAAAGATGTTCTATTAGACGATGAAGACTATACAGTTGCGTCACTTTCACCCGATGGAAAAACGTTAGCATGTGCAGGAGATTCACCACTCCAATTTTGGAACATAGAAACAACGGAACAACTTTCTATTGATACAGAGTCGGAGGGACAATTTGATTATTTAGAGTTTTCAACCGATGGAAGTCATCTCGTTGCTGCAGACGCCTGGGACAATCTCAGTTTATGGCAAGTTAGTCCGATGCAACATCTGAAGAACTTGGCACATGGGGAAGATTATAATTCAATAGCTTATGCTCCTGATGGAAAGACAGTTGCCAGTGGAAATAATAAAGGTTCAGTGAAGATTTGGGATGTTACCACAGGAGAGCTTACACAAACAATCTCAGGACATCCGTCTAAGCAGATGCACACCGCAGCTTTTTCTACCGATAGTTCAACTGTCACAATTGGAACAAAGTCTGAGCTCCAAATATGGAATTGGCAATCGGGTGAACTTGATAAAACTATTCCTGAACCTCGTTGTGATGTCTATTCAGTTGCGTATTCTCAAGATAAGAACTTTATTGCTACAGGTGGCAGTTCTAAGAAAGCGCGAATTTGGTATGCACACACAGGACGGTTCCTTGGAAGCTTTGTGGGGCACAAAGACAATATCTATGCTGTTGACTTTTCTCCTGATGGGCGTTTGCTTGCTACCGGAGGAGGACAAAAAAGACCAAGACCCGAACTTAAAAACGGAAGTAATCGGGACAATTCAGTCTGTCTCTGGGACATTCGTAAAGGTGAATTATATCTGATTGGTGAACGTCTGGCAGCCTTTACCGAACATACCGACTGGATCAATGCTGTTGCATTTTCACCTGATGGTAAAACGCTTGCAAGTGGTAGTCAAGACAAGACCATTCAACTATGGGATGTGAAGTCATTCAAACATCTAAGAACGTTAGCAGGACATGAAGATGGTGTCAACGCAATCGCATTTTCACCTGATGGAAAAACGCTTGCGAGCGGAAGCACTGATGGAACTATTCTATTATGGGACTATAATATAGGTGAGTTGATTATTCCTCCAATTGCAGTAACAGGACAAGTAACCTCTTTGCGTTATTCACCTGATGGTAGTTTTCTTGCATGCAGCACCTATTCTGACCATGTGGTTCACGTATTGGACGCTAAGACAGGTGAAAAACTGCACGCTTATACAGGACACACAGGTCGTATAAATGCAGTTGTGTTTTCTCCTGATGGTAAAACACTTGCAAGTGTCAGTAATGACTGTACTGTTCTGATGTGGGACATACAAAACATCATTCCAAAGATGAGGAATACTTACAATGGAAATTAAAGAGCATTCTCTAGAACAATATAAAGCACGCTATCTGCCAAACGGTGCAATTACCCGTTTCGGTAAAGGTTGGGTTTATGATTTTGATTATTCTCCAGACGGTACTGTGCTTGCAGTAGCGAGTACAATCGGTATATGGATTTATGATGTCAATACGGGTAAAGAGCTAAACCTACTCACTGGACATACAGGTTTTCTAAAATCTGTTGACTTTAGTCCTGATGGACAAACGCTTGCCAGTGGTAGTGATGATACTTCTATCCGACTATGGGATGTTGCTACTGGAGAATGTAAGTTAGTACTCAATGACCATAAGGATGAAATTTATTCGGTTAAGTTTAGTCCTGATGGACAAACGCTTGCAAGTGGTTCACGCGATGAATTAATCCATTTTTGGGATGTGAACACTGGAAAACTCTTGCGAACAGTTGCCGGACATGCTGATGCTGTTACGAATGTAGTCTATGCGCCAAATGGAGAGTTGTTCGCAAGTTGTGGTAGAGAGGACCGTAATGTCTCTTTAAGGAACGCTCAAACCGGGGAATTTCTTCAGATGCTAACTGGACACACAGATGGAGTTATACATATCGCATTTTCACCAGATAGTCAATTGTTAGCGAGTGGAAGTCGGGATAAGACCATTGTGTGGGATATTCAGACAGGTGAACAAATTGGAACCTACAAAGGAGATGTAGTTACATTTTCACCAGATGGATTCACACTTGCTACAGGGAGTGAAGACGGATCAATACGTACCTGGAATGCCAAAGACGGTGCGCTGCATAACACGTTCAATACAACATGGGAAGACATCTATATTCTGAAATACTCTCCAGATGGAGACAGGTTGACAAGTTCAAATGGCGTTGAGATTCAATTTTGGGATATCCAGACAAAAAAACTTGTGAAAACTATGTCTGGCTTTTCTCAGGTCGTAGATTCTATTTCATTTTCACCTGATGGTGAGACATTAGCAAGTAAAGATGACATAATCAGATTTTGGGATATATCTACTGGCAAATTAAAACAGACACTTATACCCGAGAAGTCAGTCACAGAAATTGTTTATGCACCAGATGGCAATACATTTGCTTATGGGACTCATGAAAATACAATTCTAATCTGTGATGTTAACACACTTGAGGAGAGATTCACACTCAAAGGACATACGAATGGTATAGCTTCATTAGAATTCAGTTCTGATGGAGAAACTCTGGCAAGTGGAAGTTGGGATAACACTATTCGCTTGTGGAACACTAACACTGGAGAACACCTGAGAACATTAAGAAATGAATTTGAAGGTCAACGGTCGATATCGTTTTCTGCAGATGGACAATTGCTGGTGTGTGTTGGTTCTAACAGAGAAATACATCTGATAGATGTCGCGACTGGAGAAATTCAAGAGTCTATTGACACGGAACCGCATCATATATATTTTGTCGTAATTTCTCCAGAGGGAAAAACACTTGCTACTGTAAATGAAACTGAAGTAATTCATTTATGGGATGTTGCCACAGGTGAGGTGATACGGACAATTCAAAGAGATTGGGGATCAGAGAACTTAGTATTTTCAGCAGATAGTCAGACCCTTGCAAGCTGCGGATGGGATGTATACCTGTGGGATACTAATACTGGAAAACAAATAAAAACATTCAATGGCCATATTGATAGTGTCTTTGATTTCGCTTTTTCACCTGATGGACGAACACTCGCAAGTTGTGGTCGTGATAGCACTGTTATACTTTGGGAGCTTCAGAACCTTGGTAACAATTGAGAGCAGACTAATTTTGAGAAATATCTGTCTAATTCGCCCAAGTTGCGGGTGTGTAAATATTTTGTCACCATAGGTGTCATTTTAAGAAGATAAATCCAATCAATTAGTATCCTCAGTCCCGTAGGGACGATATGTTTATAGATCATGGTTGAACACTCGTTCTTTAGTCCCGACAAATGCCAAACGCGCATTTGGCGTTGACTTGGTAGGGACGATATGTGCATAAAAAGGTAATAACATAAACATATCGTCCCTACGGGACTAAAGACATATTCATACCAGATTAATCCCTGTAAATTGACACATAAGGTAATAGGAACTTTACGTGCCAGAGAGCATCCAGTGACAAAATCTTTACGCACCCCCAAGTTGCTACCTATGTGGCAACTTGGGTTATTGTAGCGTGATGTTTCCTGATAAGGAATAGAAGATATTTAACAAACCGATGAAAATCGTGGGGATAACAAATACAGTCAGCAGCGCAAATGTACTCTTTGTAGAGTAGAAACTCTCCGTATCCTCAGCAGATTCAAAATACATCGCTTTGATAATGCGAGCATAGTAATAGAGTGAGATGACACTGTTCAGCAGTCCGACAAACGCTAACCAATAGAAACCCTTGTCAATGACTGCCTTGAACAGAAAGAACTTACCAAAGAAACCTGCAAAAGGTGGGATGCCAGTTAGCGATACAAGGAAAATCATCATCGCAGCAGCGACTAACGGGGATCGGGATGAGAGACCTCTGTATCCCTCAATCATTTCACTCCCTGAATCGTTTGCAACAAGGATTACCACATAAAATGCCCCTAAGTTCATAAAGAGATAGACGATAAGGTAGAAAAGGATTGCACTGAGTCCGTCAGAAGTCAGTAGCACACCCCCCATCAACAGATAACCCCCGTGTGCTATGCTTGAATACGCTAAGAGACGTTTTACATTACGTTGCGGAAGCGCAGCGAGGTTCCCAACAGTCATTGTGAGTGCCGAAACAACCGCCAACAATAAACCCCAATCAACTGAATCCAGAAGTCCTTGACTAAATCCTGAATAAAAGAATCTGAGGAACAGTGCGAATCCAGCGGCTTTTGAAGCAACAGATAGGAATGCTGTTATAGGGATAGGCGCGCCTTCATAAACATCAGGAGACCACATGTGAAATGGCACTGAAGCGATTTTGTAACCGACACCTGCGAGTATGAAGGTTATCGCGATGAGAAGACCGAGTGCAGTTACTTGACCTGTAGCGAGGACATCTGGTAGTCGTGTACTAATCTCTGCAAGATCCCCTGTTCCTGTCATACCGAATATTAAGGAGAGTCCAAATAACATCGTTCCGGATGCTACAGCACCAAAAGTGATGTATTTGAACGCTGCTTCACTCGAACGTGGACTATGTGTTAGGAATCCAGCGAGGATGTAGGAGGTCAGACTCACCGTTTCTAAAGAGATGAATATCATCAACAGATTGGTGGACGATGCCATCAGGAACATGCCCAAGGTAACTGCTAACAACAACGCGTAGTACTCACCTTTTAGTTTTACATCAAGTTCTTCCGAGCGGAGAGAGAAAAGAATGGTTGCGGAGGTTGCTAATATCAGGAGAATCTTGAAGAATATGGCGAATCCATCCAACCGAATCATCCCAAAGAAAAGGGATTTATCAGTGCCGATAATAGAATCTGAGATGAGGATGGCTAATAAGGCGCATCCGAGTCCTACAAGTGCCAGATAGGCGACTATATCACTTTCACGGTCTCTAACGATAAGATCAAGGATAATAACAGCTGTAGCGAAAACGACGAGAAGTATCTCTGGAATGAAATAGAGAAGGCTTTCGATGTTGTTTAGACTATCCACACATTTCTCCTATAGACCTGCCTGTAGTTGATCCAGTATACCCGAAATCTTCGTGGACAGGTTTACGACAGAATCACTAAACATGTCAATTGCAAAATGGGGCCAAATACCGAGGACAATGACTAATATTCCAAGTGGTACCAGAGTCATGATCTCACGTCCGTTGATTTCTGGGAGCTCTTCATATTTTGGATTAAGCGTTCCTAAGAAAACCCTTTGGAGTGTCCAGAGGAAATATGCTGCACCAACGACAATCCCTATCGTAGATAGAACGGTCAACAACCAGAATCTTTCAAAAGCACCTACCAACGAAAACGCTTCGCCTATGAATCCACTTAAGCCGGGTAATCCCAAGGATGCCATGAAGGCGAGTGTAGTAATACCGGTATAAACAGGCATTCTATTTCCTAATCCACCGAAACCATTGATTTCTCTGTGGTGTGCGCGGTCATAGAGTACACCGACAAGCAGGAATAGCATTGCACTGATGACACCGTGATTAAACATCTGTAATATTGCACCAGTAATACCCATTTCATTTCCTGCAGCAAGTCCCAAGATAACAAATCCCATGTGTCCAATACTGGAATATGCGACCAGTTTCTTGAAGTCCGTCTGTGCCAATGCACAGAATGATCCGTAAACGATATTTACAAAACCGAGAATAGCCAGACTATTACCCACTAAACCTTTTCCATTCGTGAAGATCGCCATGCCTTCAGGGAACATATCCATATTAATACGGACTATTCCATAAGTTCCCATTTTTAGAAGGACACCTGCAAGGATAACACTAATCGCCGTTGGTGCTTCAACGTGTGCATCAGGTAGCCATGTATGAAATGGAAAGATCGGTACTTTGACAGCAAACCCGATAAAGAAACCAAGGAATACCCACATTTGGAAGTTTGAATTAGCGAGCGCGTGTCCTGGTTCACTTGCCAATCTTATAAGTTCGGGAATGTCAAAAGTTCGGTCACCAACGACAGCACCATCAAGGATATTGCTGTTGAGATAGACTGCGATCAATGCGACCAGCATCAACACACTACCGAATAAGGTGTAGAGAAAGAACTTGATTGCTGCATATTCTCTACGTGGTCCACCCCACACACCGATAAGGAAATACATCGGTAGCAGTGTCAACTCAAAAAAGACAAAGAATAGGAAGAGGTCCAACGCAGCAAAAAAGCCTAACATCCCTGTTTCAAGCAACAGGAACAACGCCATATACGCCTTTATACCCTTCTCTATGTTTCTCCATGAGGCAAGGACGCAGATTGGACCTAAGAGTGCTGTTAACAGTAAGAGTGTTACACTTAAACCGTCGATCCCAACGTGGTATCTTATATTAAATGTCTCAATCCAGTTAATGTTAACATCGAATTGTGTTTCTGCAGAACGGACATAAGATATGAATAAGTACACTGCTAATACAAGTGGAATGAGTGTGAAGAGCAATGTAACGCGCTTTATGAGTTCGTCTGACTCGCGCGGTAGAAGTAAAACAACGATCATCCCAAGCAGTGGGACAAAAATCATTAGGGATAATAATATCTCTTGCATTCTCTTAGGGATCCTCCTCATCCCATCGTGTCTGTATTTTTATGTATTTCAACTACAATGCCCTGAAAATCAATATTATCAACACTATCCCACCAATAACGACAAAGAGATAGGTTTGAATTGCGCCTGTTTGTATCCTTCGTATTCTGCCACCGGCTGCCCAGGTAACCTCTGCAACTCGGTTGACGATTCCATCAACGACGCTATTATCAAAGAAACCGATAAAGGCAGCGAAAACCCGTCGTGTCACTGTGCTAACACCGTTGACGATACCATCAATGACAGACAGATCAAAGCGTGCAAAGAGTCGAGATTTCCAAACCGTGAGTGCAACCAATACGCCGTCGTAGAATTCATCAAAATAGTACTTATGCCAGAATAGGTTATAGACAGGACGGAAAGTCGTTGCGACAGATTCGGCAGAGAACCTTCGTCTATGGTAAAACAACCAAGATAGCAATATACCTAAACCCGCAACAATGATGGATAACGCCATAGCGATATTATGTGCTCGTTTGTAAATGCGATATGCTGCATCTGCCTTTTCACCGTTTTTTCCACCCTCTTCATCAGCTGCTTGTGCATCGGAAACGCCGAAGAATGAAAAACCGAAATTCGCATCACCTATTTTGGTATCAGGGGAAATGTAAGCATGTTGCGGTGCAGCAAGATGGTGTTGTTCAGGTGGTATTACATAGTCTTTGTTAAACCAGAGGTGATTAACAACCGGAAAACTCAATACTGCCAATATAATTAGCGGTGCTGTCATCACCCACGGTGATTCGTGTGCCATGTTGTGCATCTCTTGATTACGCGGTTCACCGAAAAAGGTCATAAAGATGAGTCGGAACATGTAGAATGCCGTGATACACGCTGCCAAGAGTGCAATACCAAACAGTATGTAGTGATGTATAGAATTCCATTCCATTGCACGTCCAAGTACACCTGCTAAAATCTTATCCTTACTCCAAAAACCTGAAAAGACGAACGGTACACCAGAGATAGATAACGTTGCGATGAGCATTGTGATAAAGGTGATCGGCATTTTCCGTCTGAGTCCCCCCATATTCCGCATATCTTGATCAGGTGGGATTTCGGAACCGTGTTCGTGAACTAAGCTGGAGTCGTCGTGTTCATGTGCTTCGTCATCCGCATGCGATTCATCATGACTGTGTGAATGCATTGCGTGGAAGGCGTGGATAACACTACCAGAACCGAGGAACAGCAACGCTTTGAAGAAAGCGTGCGTTGTAAGGTGGAATAGTCCTGCAACATAACTCCCCGCACCAATTGCTAACATCATATATCCGAGTTGACTCACCGTAGAATATGCCAACACCCGCTTAATGTCAAAACGAACGATGGCAATAGTAGCGGCGACGATGGCAGTAATGCCGCCAACATACGCGATAACCAAAGATGAAGAAACTGTCAAAATCGGGAACATCCGAGCAGTGAGATATACACCCGCAGCAACCATAGTCGCTGCATGGATTAACGCACTGACGGGAGTCGGACCCTCCATAGCGTCTGGTAGCCATGTATGTAACGGTACTTGTGCGGATTTACCAATTGCACCACAAAAGATGAGAATTCCAGCTATTGAAAGCCACACAATATCAGAGGTATCTCCTGTAAACTCTGCAGGATTGGAAATCAACGTAAAGATACCATCTGTTCCGTGAAGGGAAAAGGTCTCAAATTCTTTAAACAGCATCATCATGCCGATAAACATGCCGATGTCCCCGACACGTGTTGTCAGGAATGCTTTCTTACACGCATTCGCAGCGGAGTCCTTTTCAAACCAGAAACCGATGAGAAGATAGGAGCAGAGACCGACAAGTTCCCAACCGATATAGATACCGAGTAGGTTATCAGATACTACTAAGAACAGCATTGAAAAGGAAAAGAGCGAAAGATAGGCGAAGAATCTTGGATACCGTGGGTCCCCATGCATATAGCCTATTGAGAAGATATGCACAAGACTGCTAACCAGAGTGACAACGATGAGCATTATCACAGTTACACTGTCAAGGTAAAATCCCATTGAGATGGTGATTTCACCGATAGATATCCAATCAACTGCCAACGGTTCTGGTTCAGGAACTACGTCCCGTAAGAGAAAAAAGGAGCACACAAGTGCAATTAACATCGCTGCTGTTGACAGCAGGTCTTGACGCGGGAAACTCCGTTTTGCTAAACCTGATAGCGCAAAGATTGCAAAGGCAACAAGTGGGGAAAGTAGGATGATGCTAATTAAGGGAACGACCATACTATTGCTATGTCCAATCAAAAAATAGGGTGCCTCCGTTTGTAGTAGGGCAATTCATTGCCCGTTTCTACGGGAGAACGGGCAATGAATTGCCCTACTACAAACGCATTCACTTGTAATTCAAAGGTAGACAGTCTACTATTACGATATTAACCTTTCAAGGTATCCACTTCATCTGGACGTATGCTACCGAATTCACGGTAGATTGCGAGAATAATTGCAAGAAAAACTGCTGCTTCGGCTGCAGCAAGCACAATACCAAAGATGGCGATTATCTGACCATCAATGTTTTCTGGGTTTACTGGTATTGAAACAAAGCGTGAAAATGCAACGAAATTCAGATTACAAGAATTAAGAATAAGTTCAATTCCCATCAAAATGCTGATGGCGTTTTTGCGGGTTAGTACTGCGAATATACCGAGTGAGAATAATATCGCACTGATGACCAAATAGTGTTGTAACGTCATATTGTGTTTTCCTGAAGATACAATAGAATTAATCCCGAATCTCCTTACGAGAAATGAGCGCAGCACCGATTAACGCAACTAACAACAATACAGAAGCCACCTCAAACGGCAGCAAAAACTTATCTTCCAGAATTAACTTACCGATACGTTCCGTTGTTGGTTCAAGTGTCAAGCCATCATCAGTCAGGTTCTCCCATTTGGGTGTATTTGCAATGACCGTCAATAGCAACATCAGCAGTGCCAGCGAAATACCACCTCCTAATAGGAGTTGACCGCGTTGTATGTGGATACGCATCTCTAATCGTCCGCTTGTCATCATAACACCAAAGAGGATAAGCACCAGTATGCCGCCGACATATACAATCACCTGTGTTGCTGCGAGGAAGTCTGCTTGCAGAAATACATAAAGACCAGCAACACCGAAAAGCGTGACCATTAACGCAAACGCTGCATGTACAATATTTCGGACACTGACCACAGCAAATGCGGAGGCAATTGTTATCAGTGCAAATCCGTAGAAAACAAATGTTTTTAGCAATAATTCTTCCATGTAAACTAACCTCGTACCCTTTACTCTTCAGAAACATCTGAGTCTTCTGCCTCGTCTTTTTTGTACATCTCCTGCTTGTCAAAATGGAAGATTAAGTCTGTCCGATCAAAACTTGAGTACTCAATACCATCCAAAGAGTCTTTCATCACGAGACATTGCGTGGGACAGACCTCTGTGCAGAGACCACAATACATGCAGATGGACATATCAATATCAAACTGGTCAAGATAGAACACAACGGGATTGCGGGTAACGACGCGAGACACTTCGTCTACATTGATTGTCTCTGTTCTGCTATCATCTCCCGAAGGTTCCAAACGATCAATGACTTCCTGTGATCCTAATCGGGTCGTGATATTTGTGATTGTCATTGCGTCTTCTGACATTATTTTCTTGTCATCACCTTCAATGATACCGATGATTTCACGTCCATCCTTGAGATGCACCACGTTCATGCTGTCCCATAGTTGTTCCCCTTTAGGAAGTTTGTCACCTGTAATTGTTATACAATCCACAGGACAGATCAACTCACACTTTTTGCATCCGATGCAATCCTCGATTCTGTTGTAGAGTTGACCGCGATACCCTTTCGGTATTTCTCGGACGTTCTGCTTCTTCTCAAAATCGTGTTGATATGGGTATTGGTGTGTCACGTTCGGCTCAAAGAACTGCCGAATTGTGATACGCATACCAACGAGGACGGTATAAACACCTTTGTATATGTTACGTATATATTTATCCATAATCAATGTTCCCTTTAAAGTGAACTCGGTTGTAGTGTTGGTTTCTGCACGAGATTTCTACCAGCAATAGCATAAGCACTGACGAGACCCACGTAGATAATCGCACAACTAATTCCAATACTCCATACATCGTCCTGTCCAAAGATCAGCACCCAAATTCCAGTACCTAAGATGTTAAAGAATGAGATCGGTATAAAATATTTCCAGCAGAGATTCATCAGTTGGTCAACTCGCAGACGTGGCAGTGTCCATCTCAACCACATCATGACGAAGACAAGTCCTAAGGTCTTAAGAACGAATCCGGGTAGTCCACCGAGAAAATCGTAACCCGGTAAGATACCCTCGTATCCGCCGAGGAAGAGCGTCACGCCAATGGCACTGACTGCAAACATATTCGCATATTCGGCAATGAAGAACAGCGCAAAACGCATACCACTATATTCGGTATGGAACCCCGCGACGATTTCAGATTCCGCTTCCGGCAGATCAAATGGTGTTCGATTGACTTCAGCAATAGCAGAAATAAAAAAGATGAAAAATGCAATAAAGGTAAAAGGTGTACGAAAGATTAGCCATGTGAAGATACCACCAGATTGATTTTCAACAATCTCACGCATTCCCAAACTTTCAACCAACATGATCACTGTTAATATAGATAAACCGAGTGGAATTTCGTAACTTACAATCTGTGCCGCGGAACGTAAAGAACCCAAAAGTGACCATTTACTATTTGAGGACCAACCCGCCATAATCACACCCATGACTATCACGGAGGAGATCGCCATGACATAAAATATACCGATATTGAGGTCACTCACCAAGATGCGTTGTGTGAATGGAATTGCCGCGAAGACTGCGAAAGAACAAGCAAACATGATATAGGGTGCAAGTCGGAAGAGCAGTTTATCCCCTTGCTGTGGTATAAAATCCTCTTTGAAGATCAGTTTTATACCGTCTGCTAACGTTTGGAGGGTCCCCCAAGGACCGACACGCATAGGACCTGTCCGGTTTTGAAAACGAGCAGCGACCTTTCGCTCTGCAAGCACAAGCACCAGTGGAAACAGTGGCACAACAGCAACAAAAATACCTGCACAGCCTAACATCACGAGGACAGTTCCTAACTCCACAGGAAACTCCGGAAATCTTGTGCTGATATACTTAACAATATATGACACCAAATTCCCGGTTTCTTCTTGTATATTTTCTTGTATATTAAAATTGTTAAAGAAACTTTCAGACAAAAAACCTGACATTTAACATCCTTATATGGTAAATCTCCTATAACTGGAATGAAGATTAAGTTATTAATCGGGTAATATGCGGAAGAGGAAACCGGTAACATGCGGTCTGGGAAACCCAGCCCCTACGATGGTTCTGATGCCTTGGATTACCCAAATATTTTTTTATCTTCATATCAGTTATCGGTCTACCTCTCCCATGACGATATCAATACTACCGATAATTGCAATAATATCTGCAACCATTAAACCTCTGCTCAATTCTTGTAAGGCACTCAATGCGCTGAAACACGGAGAACGTCCTTTGACACGTACCGGCTTCGGTGTGCCATCACTGACGATGTAAAATCCCAGTTCTCCCCGTGGTGCTTCACTTCTAAAATAGATTTCCCCTTTAGGTGGACGTACTGCTTTCATATCAGCCATGACAGGTCCATCAGGTAGACCTTCTGCTAAGATCTGCCTGACGATTCGCACGGATTGTTTCATTTCATCCATGCGCACTTTATAGCGACTCCAGCAATCTCCAACAACAGCACCTAACTCAGGAATATCTTGTGCTACAGGCACATCGTAGTCGAACCGATCATAGATAGAATAGGGTTCGTCTCGTCTTAAATCCCAGTCAACACCAGAACCGCGTAAATTTGGACCGGTAGCACCATAACTCAGTGCCATCTCTGCTGACATAACAGCGACTCCCATAGTCCGTTCCGAGAAAATACTGTTTGATGTCAGTAGATCGTTATATTCGTCAATTTTTGGTTCGAAATAATCCAGAAATTCTTCTATTTCGTCTAAAAAGTTTTGTTCATCAATTGAACCAGGTTCCATTGGAATGATCTCCGAGACACCACCGATACGGATGTAGTTATAGGTCAGACGTGCCCCACATACCTTCTCAAAAAGCAGGAGTAGTCTTTCACGATCTCGAAATGCATAGAGAAACGGTGTAAATGCTCCAAGGTCCATCCCGTACGTGCCGAAAGAGAGTAGATGACTGGCGATGCGATTCAATTCACAGATAAGCACACGCAGATATTCTGCGCGTTCGGGGACAGCAAAATCCTTTTTTTCATCTGCTGCCATGAGTTTTTCAACAGCAAGACAGAATCCCCAATTCTGGTTCATCGCTGCTACATAATCCATTCTATCGGTAAACGGTATAATTTGGGGATAAGAGAGATTCTCTGAATGTTTCTCAAAACAACGGTGTAGGTACCCGATATGTGGAATTGCCTCCCGCACAACTTCTCCATCCAATCGTAACTCAAGACGTAACACGCCGTGGGTGCTGGGGTGCTGGGGCCCCATATTCACAACCATCTCGTCTGTGAACGGCTTAAGCTCTATCATCTTTGATTCTGTCTGTTGTGTTGTTTCCATAGTGTGATTTGAGATATGTATTATTTATATAATGTATTTTGGTGTTATTAGCTAATACGGCACACGCATCCCACGGTAAAAATCGGGTTCCTTGTAGTCCTTTCGTAGCGGGTATCCTTCCCAATCATCTGGGAGTAAGATGCGGCGAAGATCAGTATGTCCTTCAAAGACGATGCCATATAGGTCATAGGTTTCGCGTTCGTGCCAGTCCGCAGTTTTCCAGATGTGCGCAACGGTTGGAAGGTGTGGGTCTGTTTTCGGTATGGATGTTTTCAACACAACACTATGGCGATGTTGCATAGCATATAAGTGATAGACAACCGAGAATTCCTCTTCCTTCACACCCAAATCAAGTCCGCTGAGACACATGAGAGAATCAAAAGCAAGGGAGCCATTTTCTGAAAGATATTGACAGACTTCAGCAATTGCAGACGGTGAAATATTGATGCTTGCGTCTCCAGCCAGTTCTGTGTCAAGACCGAGTATTGAGTCCCCAAACTTATCGGATAGGTTTTTGTAAATTTCTTCTGGTGTCACGTAGTTTCACTCCGGACTGTTTGTTCTGTAGTCTCAACGTTAGCGTCTGCAGCAATCAGCACTTCTTCATCGGTTGCAGATGTTTCTGCACTTTCATTGCTGGCTTTTTCATTTTTCTCGTGTTCGTACCATTCTGTCTTTGTAAATAGCCGTTTTAAGAATGGGACCTGTGTCCGCTTTGCGACGGTTTGGGTTTTTATTTTTTCTTGCAGTTTCAAAAGACCTTCGATTAGAGCTTCTGGTCGGGGGGGACATCCCGGCACGTAAACGTCAACGGGTATGATTCTGTCAACACCTTTTAGGACGTGGTATCCGTGTTGCCAATAGGGACCTCCGCTCGTTGCGCAGCTGCCCATTGAGATGACATATTTCGGTTCAGGCATCTGTTCGTAGAGCCGTCTAATACGTGTTGCCATTTTGAGCGTGACTGTCCCGGAGATAACCATCAGATCAGACTGACGTGGCGTTGCCCGAGGCACACCTGCTCCGAACCTATCTAAGTCATAGTTTGAAGCGGCTGCAGCCATAAACTCAATTGCACAGCATGCAAGTCCGAAAGTCATTGGCCAAAGTGCGGAAGATCGTGCCCAGTTTGCTACGGCATCAACGGATGTAACTATTAGGTTCTTGTCTAATTTGTCATCAATTATCATCACTTTCCTCCCTTTGGAAGGACTGTACTTCTAACTGTGTAGAACGTATCCACTCCAGGTCACCTTTTGCCCATACATAAGCGAGACCGACTAACAAAATAGATATGAATACGAGCATTTCTACGAAAGCCAAAACACCAATGTCACGAAAAACGACCGCCCACGGGAGCAGGAATACGACCTCTACATCAAAAATGAGGAAAATCAGAGCGATGACGTAAAAACGTGAGTTGAACTTTATCCTGGTATCGCCTATCGGGTCTTCCCCACATTCGTAGGGAATATATTTTTCACCAGAGAACAACTTTGTATGTAGGAGGCGTGAGATAGTAAGATTGAGAACGACGAATAGACAACCGACAATCAAAAAAATCAGTACATTCCCAAAATTAAAATGCATCTTATTCTCACCTATCTCGTAAACAACGTTTCTTACAATAGTTTTTGGCAGTATGCGTCTGTTTTTCCTCACGTAAAGTCTATAAAGTATATCTTAAATGAGAATGAATTTGCAAGGAAAAAAAGTGTTACTCACGTATTTCCGTTATCTATGGTAGAATACAGAATGTACGGGTTTGCCATTAAGCACAGAATTTTGTTGCAATACATCTAAAAGTCTGCAATAATTTCATTAGGAATCAAACAGCGTAAAGGAGTTTGAAATGATTAGGTGTGATTATCATATCCATACACAACTTTCTGGATGTGCTAACAACGACTTGAGCATAGAAAAAATAATTCAGATTCAGCAACAGAATGATATGAAAGTCATTGGTATCACTGACCATGATTATAGTTATCAGTCAAAAGTGGAAAAGATACAAGCCGCACAACAGACCCTAAAAGAGGTTGACCCATCAATTGAGGTGCACTTTGGTGTAGAGTCACAGATGCTGGAGTATCAAGTGACTTCAATCTCAATTCGACTGGCATCCTATTTTGATTACGTCTTGATGGCACCTAATCATTATCATCTCCGAGGCGTTGCACAACCCAGAAGTTTTCGTGATCCGCGCCGAGTAGCACTGCACGAAATCTATATGTTTGAGGCAGCAATTGCATGTCCAATTACAGATGCAGTCGTCCATCCATTTCTGCTGTCTCCAGATGTTTTCCAGTTTTCCCCAGAGGAACTGGCTGCCTTTGGTCAGGAGATGATGCACAACATTGAACAGAAACGATTGATATATCAACTTGATCTGGCATCTCAACGCGGCATCGGCATAGAAATCAGTCCGAAGATGGTTCGATACAATCAACGCCACCTCGTTGCGTTCTATCAACTCTGTTTAGAGCGGGATGTGAAGTTGCTTATCGGGAGTGATGCACATAACCTAAAGCAGTTGGATGAGATTTCGCTGCTTATACCAATTTTGGAAGAATTGGGTGTTGTAGATGGACAACTTTGGCATCCAAAGGACAGAATGCTTTAAATTATATTAGTGCTTAGTCAAGTGTTATTTGATGGCATAAAAAGTCGGGAATCGGAATTCCCTCCTACAATACAAACGATTCTGTAGGAGCGATCTCCGAATCGCGACCTACAATAGTATGTTGACTGAGCATTAGTCTATGGTTATAGAAATGACATTAGATTCAAGAGTCGCTTTGCCTCTACGTGATTTGAGTGGTAAATAGATATCCTGTAATTCGTCCTTATATTTCTCCTTTATAATATCAATTTGTCCTTGCGTATATTCAATTGCGGTCTTTTTTACTTCAGGTGTAAACTGTGGATTCGTGCTATTCTGATATTTCATTATTTCGCGTTCCAATTCTATGATTTCTGGATGCTGATCTTGCATGAATTCCTTGTATACCTCTAATTCCAACGTCAACTTTACTGTATATGTACCAGCACCGAGTTGATAATATGTCTGCAAATCGTCTAAAGAAGTCTTCTGAGATGTCTCAGCTTTCATCTCCAACCCCTTAATACATCTGACAGTTTTTCCATCCTTATAGAGTGTTTTGAGCGTATTTCCTAACGGCATAGTTTTTTTTGCCTTTATCACGTCACCGTTGCTATCTGTAACAGTCAACTGTTTGAAAGCTCTTAGCGATGTTACGGTGGAAATTGGTACAAGCAGATCGAACTTTCCATTTTGGACAGTGAGTTCAAGCGGGATCGCCTCTTGTGCTGAATATGTTTCTTTGGTTGTTGATAGTTCAAGGGATGCAATTCCCTGAGACGTATTTGTTTCAGCAGTAGCTGTTTCTGGCTCAATAGTTTGTGTTGCAGATTTTTGACTCCCTAAACAGCCATAGATAAACGTCGTGAATAGTATTGAAAAAATAGCCATGTATCTCATAAGTCTTGCTCCTCAATAGATTATCTACAAAGAACTACGTGCTATTCCCAAACCGGTTCTTGTAGTAAGTTCAATGAAACCTTCGGTAATTTTCTCAGGTGGGTCAACCAATTGACTTCGCCAATCGACTTCACCCCATGCGTATTCAAGGATACCGAAGTTCTGTATACTTGCCATACATTGGACACTTGCAGCCGTGGCGACAGGACCGCTTGGATTATGCGGTGTTACTTTAACATGCGTAGTTTCTGCGATCGTTGCGATCTTCTTCAAACCCAACAACCCACCTACATGTTTGACATCTGGCAATATGTAGTCAACATGTCCGTGCTTTAGTAATCTCTCAAAATCCGCCAGTGTCCGAAGCCGTTCACCTGTTGCAATCGGCATAGATGTTGACTGACTCACATGTGCAACTGCATCAAGGTCAGTCAACGGTACAGGGTCTTCAATCCAGAACAGATTCAGGTCATCTAACGCCTTTGCTGTCTGGATGATAAGTCCAGCGTTAAACCGACTATGACAATCAACCATAAGGTCAACATTTGGACCAATTGCGGTGCGGATCGCACGAATTCTGTCAACACCGAGGTTGATAGCAGTATTAAGGGATCCTTTTGAAATATCTGATGCCGAGACACCATCAAATGGTGCACACTTTATCGCGCTAAAACCTTCTGATACCGCTTTCTCAGCATTAATAGCGAAACCTTGAGGACTACGATCTACCGTAGCACGGTTTATGTTCGCATATAGCCGAATCCGATTACGACATTTCCCTCCCAACAATTGATAAGTCGGAACACCTATAGACTTGCCAGCAATATCCCACAATGCGTGTTCAATACCACTAATAGCAGTATGATAGGTGTGTCCTTCACTTTCCCGGAAAAATCGGTGTCGGTATGATTCTAAGTCAAACACGTTTAATCCGATGAGTGATGGTTTTAGGTATTCAATAAGCTCCGTTATGCGTGCATCATCTCTACCGTGTGATGCTTCACCGATACCGGTTGTTCCATCTTCTGCAAGTACGTTAACGAAAAGCCAGTTGCCACGGTGATTTACATGAACGGTCTCGGTTTCTATAGATTTTATTTTTAATGTGTGCATAAGCAAGTTTGAATATTAAATATGCAGGCTGCACGTTGATGGCGGGCGGGGAGACCCCGCCCCTACGGGTTCAGCGTCTGCAGGAGAATCTGAAAATTGATAATTCATTATTTAATATTGCTTATCTGACATGATACTTTTGTTAGGAATTCGCTGCCCATCTCACACCTTGTGTAAGGAATTTCTGCATCCCAGATCGTTCAAAGGTCCCTGGTCCATGTCCTAACGTAGTATAAAAGACGCGTCCTGAACCGTAAGTTTTAACCCAAGCCATAGGATGTGCTCTTCCGAACCATTCTGCTGATGCCAAGATATGTATATATGGGTCATAAGCGGAGATGTATATTTCATCTTCAACGTCAAAGTCAGAGACACCTTGTGTTGTCGGGTGTTCTGTATCTTCAATGCGCACAGTGAAGGTAGAACCAGGAGGGTGCCAGTTTGAATGTCCACCGATGAGATCAACTGCTCTGCCGCCAATCCACCACGCTGTCCCGTGTATACCCACCAATCCTTTACCATTCTCGACGAATTTAAACAGACCGTCTTCTTGGGATGGTGTTAAATCCGGTACCCGCTTGGAAGTGCCATCTTCTTGTCGCTCGGTGCGGGTGAAACCGGTACCAAACACACATGCATCATAAGAATTGAGATCATTCGAAGCTAATATATCTTTGTCATCCGTTAGGGTTGCGGTTATCTCAGCGTCCTCATCAAGAAAGCTGTGGATAACACTTGCACTTGCATTGAAACGATGGTTTTCACCTGATAGTACGAGTACTCTTGACATTGTTATCTCCTCGCGTACTGTTGGTTGTTAACTGCGGTAACCACATTTATAGTAAAGTTAATAATTAATGAGACATTTCACCCATACAACGATGACGAAGACCACACAACGTAGGGGCGAGGTCACCTCGTCCGTTGTGGAGTGTTTCATAAATTCTAATGTTCACTATACACCAATGTTAGTGTTCCATGGGTATAGTTTAATTGAAAATAGTATTTGTGTCAATACAATTGGATGTTTCTGGAGAATGATATGAAAACAGTTGACATCCGAACAAAAATTCTATACAATTCACGTTTAGATTATCTCACAATATTAATCTAACATTGGATTAGGTATATATTGGTGTTTAGAGATATACTAATAAGAGTGACTTGAAGATGCATACCTTCTTCAAATGTATGTACAATTGCCTAAGGAGGCATTTATGGGAAACAGAATAAAAATGGGACTGGTCGGATGCGGTGGTATGTCCGGTGCCCACATGAACGGTTACAAAGAATTGTGGTCAAAAGAGGTTAGAGATTTTGATATTATCGCTGCATGTGATATAGACAAAGGTAGAGCTGAGGCACGGGCAAATCAGGCGCACGAATTTCAAGGTGGAACGAAACCAGCAGTTTACACCGAAATTGACGAGATGCTTGATAAGCACCCTGATTTAGATTGTGTAGACATCTGTGCGCTCCATAGTGCACACCATGTACTTGCAGTACCGGCACTTGAGGCAGGTAAACATGTCATCATTGAAAAACCTTTCGGGATCACGATGCGCGCCTGCAAACTGATGATGGAAGCAGCTGAAAAGAACAATAAAATCATTTCTGTTGCAGAGAATTATCGCTTGAGTCGCATGGAACGGACACGTAGTTGGGTCATTGCCCAAGGTCGCATCGGCGAACCCCGCATGTTTTTCTGGATAGAAGTCAGCGAGGCGATGGGGAAATGGGGATGGCGCAACTTCAAAATGGATGCTGGCGGTGGTTGGGCATTAGATGGCGGTGTGCATTTTACCGACCTGATGCGTTATATCCTCGGTTTGGAAGCTGAGGAAGTTTATGCTATTAATAAAGCGTATGAACCCTATCGTTACGATAACCCTGGTGCCCGTGAAGGTGGATATTCTGTTGATGTAGAAGACGCATTGATCGCAACGATCAAGTTTGAACAAGGTGTTACAGCACAGTGGACATGGGTCGGTTCCGCACCTGCTCACGGTTTCGGCACGAAGACCATCTACGGTAGTGAAGGTGCACTTGATTGGGGTAGAGGCTTGGTACCACGCGGCGGTGAACCAATTTCAAACGATGACCTACAGAAGGAATTCACCGATAGCCTAAGTGATGATGAGAAGGAGTATTTCTTTCCATCAGGAATCGGTAATACCGTAGCAATAGAGCTGAAATACTTTGCAGACGCGATCAGAACGGGTGGAAAACCAGAGGTAGATGCCGTGGAAGGTTTGAGATCTCAAGCTATCTGTATGGCAGCCTACGAATCCGGCTACTTTGGTCGCCCCGTAACTATAGCAGAGATTGAGAACTGCGAATTGGAAGGTTATCAGAAAGAAATAAATGATCACTTGGGGATCGACTCTTAACTTAAAATAGATTGTGGGTTAGGTAGAATACTGTGTATAGTAAAGTTAAAGATTAAAGAGACATTTCAACTTTTACGATATCCACCCTGCGTAGGGACGAGGTTTCCTCGTCCGTAGTGGAGTGTTTCATTAATTCTGAAGTCACTATAAAGGACTGCATGACGCATTGAGTTTGCTGCTTTACACATTGCCTGACCTACGATCTTTCACTTATTATCTGGAAGAAATAAAATAAAATGCCAAAACCGACAGATATTCGTATCATTGATGTCCAGTATGATTTTGAGGAACACCGATACAGAACGCCACTAAAATTTGGCGGTGTGCCGACAGATCACTGCATACTCTTTAACGTTCGAATTAATGTTCAAACATTAGGTGGTAAGGAAGCCACAGGATACGGTTCAATGCCGCTCGGAAATGTATGGGCATTTCCTCCAAAATACATCCCATTTGATCAAAGTCTCGCTGCTATGAAGGAGCTTGCGGACTTAGCAGTTAAATCTACAAGGAATTGTAAATTGTGTGCACACCCTCTGGAACTATCAGAAGTACTTGAGTCTGAATTCTTACTGCTTGCCGAAGGCCTATCCGAAAGAATGGCACTATCTACACCGATACCGAAACTGTGTACCGTCGTAACGACAAGTCCCATTGATGCAGCAATTCATGATGGATTTGGAAAGGCAAACGGTATCAATAGTTATAATGGTTTGGACGAGGATTATGTCTCTACTGACCTTGGACGTTATTTGGATAGTAGTTTCTCAGGGAAGTACCTTGATCAATATACGACCCGGCACCCGAAACCCGATATGCCACTTTATCATCTAATAGGTGCTTTGGATCCACTCACAGATGCCGATATAAGTTCTCGTCTTAATGATGGGTTGCCAGAAACGTTGTCAGAATGGATTCGTGCTGATGGGTTGACACAGCTAAAAATAAAACTGAACGGCAACGACTTAGAATGGGATGTGGCGAGAGTTCTTGCTATTGACAGAATTACTGCAGAAACACAAGCAGTCCGTGGCGTAAAGACATGGTACTATTCTGCGGATTTTAATGAAACATGTGAGAATGTAGAGTATTTACTGGAATTTCTGAATCGTATCCGAGAACAAGGTGGAAAAGCCTTCAATCGCCTCTCTTACATTGAACAACCCACTGACCGTGATTTAGAAGCACATCCAAAAAATAAGATGCACAAAGCCGCAGAAATCAAACCTGTAGTAATTGATGAATCTCTGACCGACTATGATACATTTCTGCTTGCCCGTGATCAGGGGTACTCTGGTGTAGCCATTAAGGCATGCAAGGGACAATCACAAGCGTTACTGATGGGTGCAGCTGCACAAGAATTCGGTATGTTCCTTGCTGTACAAGACTTGACATGCCCTGGTGCCTCTTTCTTGCATTCAGCAGGATTGGCATCCCGCATTCGGGGTGTTACCGCTATTGAAGGGAATGCACGTCAATTCTGTCCAAGTGCAAATGACGGTTGGCGTGATGAATTTCCTACTATTTTCAATATTACGGACGGTACAGTTGGAACCCAGGTGCTTACGGGTCCTGGTCTTGGATATTAGGGACTTCAACTTTTGGAATTGCATCCGCACAAGTGATATTGGTAACCACATTCCTCTGTTCTGGGTGACGAACTGGAAAGTCCTTAATCACCTCATCTATAAACTCTCTTACTAATGTTTTAACGCTATCAAAAGGGATACATTCCAAGACTATGATAGCACGATGTTTTGAAGGGGCAATATTGTAATCTAAACCGTATTGAATTCCTAAACCGATCAACTGCGGTTCAACGTTGATAATAACCTCTCTCCGTTCCTGTTCAGTGATGAAATAACTATCAACGATATAGTGGGTGTGAATCCAAGCTTCTTTTTGTTCAACAATCTTCATAATGTACGTATTCTAACATGCGTGTTGGATAGAGTCAACGTTGTGAAATCGTAATAAGTTTTCGTATCGGCACTGTATCAATATTTTGTATACTACCATTATCCCACTTTATTTGGAGTCCATCTACGTTTTCCTGCCTGCCTAAACCGAAAGATAACGTAAAGTCATTTCCGGAGAGATAGCTGGCACCACAGATCACCTCTCGGCGTAATGTTCTATCTCCAACCGTCAATATGACACTGGAACCGATAGCATCAATATTCTTTCCTTTTCCAACTAATCTGATTGAGATCCAAGCATTGTCAGTTCCCACTTCATTTCTGAGAATCACAGCCGGACCATTTGATTGACATAGAACGACATCAACATCCCCATCTGTGTCAATATCGCCAAAGAGCATTCCTCGCACAACATAGGTAGACTTACCCAACCCCGCTGCTTCAGTAGCATCGGTGAAACTTCCGTTACGGTTTTGAAATAACTGAACCGGTTGTGCATAAGTAAGTTTTGCATCTATTTTGTCAACATTATCCCATATATGACCGTTGCCGACGAGAATATCAAGCCAACCGTCGTTGTCAAAATCGATGAAACGCGTGCCAAATCCGAGGGCATAAAAGGTTGGATTTGCGAGTCCTGTGTCAAAAGTCACATCTTCAAAGAATCCTGTTCCGTCATTCTGTATAAGACAGTTCGCTTCCAGTGAGAAATTAGTGACCCAGAGATCAATATCCCCATCATTGTCATAGTCTCCTGCATCCACCCCCATAGATCCATTTGCAATACCATCCCCATTATATGCAACCCCTCTTGATACTCCTTCTTCTTTAAATGTTCCGTTTCCTTGATTGATAAAGAGCGTGTTTGGTGACATATCATTTGCGACATAGATATCTATCCATCCATCACTATTTATATCTGTGCAGACGACTCCTAAACCGCGTGTGGTGGGTTGATATATACCTGCGGCTTTTGTAATATCTGTAAACGTTCCATCACCATTATTTTGATAGAGTACATCAGCGATACCTTGGTATTCGTTTGGACCGCAATAGATACGCAACCTATTTTTGTAATAACAGGGGATGTCAGTTTCTAATGAATACGCAACATAATTACAGACATAGAGGTCTAAGTCACCATCTCTATCAATGTCTGCAAATGCTGCACTTGCGCTTAGGAGAGGACAACCTACCTTTGCAGTGTCCGTTACGTCTGTAAATGTGCCATCACCGTTATTGTGGTAAAGCACGTTTTTCCCAAGGTTTGTAACGTAGATATCTCTATGTCCGTCCCCATTGTAATCTGCAGCAACCGCACCGAGACCGTAACCTTTGTCTCCGACTTTTGCAGTTGCTGTGATGTCTACAAAGGTGCCTTCGTCATTCCTATAGAGTCGGTTTTCTGGTTCCTTTTCCTCTTCTAATGGATAAGAAAGCGAGTTGCCTTGAACGAGATAGAGGTCAAGGTCTCCATCGTTGTCAAAGTCGAAGAGTGCTCCCCCGCTTCCCATGGTTTCAACAAGTCGACGTTCATCTGAAAACCCGTTGACATGGTGAAAATCAAGTTGCATGTCTGTCGTAACATCACGGAAGTATGAACCTGCTTCCGTTGACAGTGGAATCATGCAGAGGATAAGAAACAGAATACGCACAATTTCTTGCCGACTATATAGATTAGTTTGCATTTTTGATTTGAGATATAGTAATCTTAGGAATGTGTTTTGTGTGAGTGGGATTGCCGTTATCGCCTATATATTTATTATACGTCAATGTTCCGTAGAAGTCAACACTATTTTTATTTCCGGAATAGATATTCATATTGACAAGGGAGCAGATAAAAGATATAATTACGCAATGTTTTATAATCGCATAATCGGTCTATTAAAGTAAAGTCAATAATTAATGAGACATTTACGCATTTACAAAGATCGTCCCGCGTAGAGGTGAGGTCTCTTCGCCCGCTGTAGAGTGTATCATTAATTCTGAAGTCCACTATAGAGCACGATGTAATCAAAACTCTTAGGGAAGTGCTGCGTTGAGCCAGTGAAATATGAAATTAGCATTCTTTAATACATTTAAAAGATATACGCAAAAGGTGGGCAAGCCTCCCGGAACCCTTGAATATCTTGGTGAAGAACGAACAGAACCTGTCCGGATTACAGTATTGGATTACGATGAAACACATTTTCAGATAGATAAAACAGAAACAGTTGCAGCTTGTTTACCCTACAAGGATACTGAGACTGTAACATGGATACAAGTTGAGGGAATACATGATATAGCTGTGATTGAAGAGATAGGCGAGTGTTTTGGTATCGATCCACTCTTACTGGAGGATATGCTAAGTCCAACTCAGCTCCCTAAGATAGAAATTACTGAAAACTTTGTGTTTATCTTTTTGAAAAGCCTTGATTATGATACTGAATCCGATAAGGTTTCCAGAGAACAGATAAGTCTTGTCCTCGGTCCTAACTATGCTATCTCTCTGCAAGAGAACTATAGCAAGATTTTCGCTTCTATCCGAAACAGACTTCAAAATGGACAGGGAAGAATTCGACGTATGGATGCCGGTTATCTTGTGTATGCGTTGATAGATGTGATTGTTGACCACTATTTTGTGGTACTTGATGAAGTCAATGAACGGGTGCAAGTATTGGAAGAAGAAATCATGCAAAACCCTTCACCAGAAGTTCTGGCAAAAGTTAATGATCTAAGAGCAGAACAGTTGTTGCTACGAAGACCGATCTTCCCGTTAAGAGATGTCCTTATAGAGGTTTTGGAGGATGAAATACCACTATTTGGCGAAGATATCCATCCATACTTCAGAGATGTTTACGATCATCTGATGCAAGTGATTCAGATGTTAGAGGTAGTTCGTTCATCTATTACCGGACTGTTTGATCTCTATACCTCAGCAGTGAGTCATAGGATGAATGAGGTGATGAAGGTGTTAACTATCGTGGCTACCTTCTTTATTCCATTAACCTTCATCGCCGGTATTTACGGAATGAATTTCAAACACATGCCTGAACTTGATAGTCCGTGGGGATACCCAATTGTATTATTGATTATGTTGGGCATTAGCATCGGCATGTTCATCTATTTTAAATGTAAAAAATGGCTCTAATGTTTATGAGCAATAGCTGCGTTCCACCTATGGAGATATGTCATGAAAACAATACGTTATATGCTTTTCACTACACGTTCCGCTGTATTTATTTTGTTAGCTTGTCAGTTGTTTATATTCAGTAGTTGCGATGAATATGAGCAATGGACAAACGATCCGCCTGAAATCAATACATTCACTATACCAACCGAAGTACGGTATGGCGAAACAGTTGAACTTAAAGTTGGTGTGACCGATCCTGAGAATGACGATTTAACTTATGTATGGGAAGTATCAGCTGGTACATTGATTGTAGATGAAGGCGCGCAAGTACAGTGGACAGCTCCCGAACTGACTGATTCAGAAATCGCTCCTGATGAGAAAGTTACGGTTCACGTAACTGTTAGAGATAAAGGTGAAGAGTCTGTCATAGAATCAGCAACTATTATCGTCTATTCAAAGGCATTTAGAGTCGCTAAAGCACTTAGTGGTACGTATGAACTTGTCCGGGCACAGGTTGATGGTGAGACAACCGAAGCCTTCGGGTCAATGCGATTAACAACATCAACATTTTCCAGGGATTACCAAGGGGATGGAACTTTTTTCTACGGATCCTATAGGTTGATTGAACCATTTGATGAGAGTAAAGGTATAATCTATTGGCTATCAGATGGGAGCACCGAACCCAGTGTGAGTAATTATACATGGGATGGTGAATTATTAGTCCTATATTGGACAGCTACGGCAACAGGACATGTTTACCAGAAGTTGAAATGAGCGTGTGATGTTACCACAGATCATGATTGTTAAGACTTAAAGCAAATGGGTAAATAACAGTAGCGAAAAATCTGGTAATTTGTATTAGAATCTATACAAATCTCACATGATTTTCCTAAACGTTTTTGTTCAACAAGCGTCTAATACTTATCATATTTAGACATTTCTGCCACATCTGTTAGTTTGTTGTTGCGTGTGGACAGAAAACTGATATACCGTGAGTTGCACGGGAATACACGCCTGTGGAGTTCAAGTAAGACCACGCTTGAGTGGCACGAGAGACGGAAGCAGGAAGTAGGTTGCAATAATCACAAACAGAGGTTGACCTCGCTTTGGTAGATTTTACCATATTCGTGAGATTTGTATAGATCCTACACAACGGGGAAGATAGTGAAAACAAAAGATCATAATTATATTTTGGCAATTTCTATATTTGCATTTATCTTTGGATCAAACCTTTTAGGGTTTTGCGAGGAACATGAGCGGATCACATTTGAGAATAATGGACAAACGAAAAGGTACGATGTTATTGAAACAAAACGGTATGAGATTGTTGAGGTAGAGGAATCGGTTGTTTCACCGGATCGTCTGGAGACCGTTGCTGAACAAGCGGTTAAGGATGCTGAAAAAGACGCGAAGTACCATCTCAATCCAACTCTGTGGTTTTCAACTGGCTGTTTTTTGTCTTTTGTCGGCCCTGTCTTTTCGCAACGTTACCAACCATTTATGCCGACTGGACGCGTCCTTGGGAAGTCACCACAATATGTTGCTTTTTACTATGACGCGTATAAGGTGAAAACGAAAAAACTTCAGTTTAATTGGGCATTGGGGGGGTGTCTCGTCGGGACACCTATAGGAGGGTACTTGATTAGTGTTATCTATAGAGCACGCCGGAATTAGGAGATATACTGTATTTTGAACCCACTATTTCTTGATTTCTGGACTCGGACGTACGACACGAAATCCAATTGTATGTGTTGAATCCAGAGGATAATACTTGAAACGTAAGCTTGAACGTAGGAAGGCACTGCCAACGTCCCAAGCACCACCCCGAATGACTCTTGCTCGTAGAACATCCCGATACCGCAGGTTTAGCGGATTACGTCTTGTCTTGCCGCTATCTTGGCTATAGAGAGAAGGGTCATATTCATCAAGACACCATTCCCATACGTTACCCGCAAGGTCTGCAATTCCGTTGGGAGCGGAACCTTTTGAGAACTGTCCTACAGGTGTGGTTTTATTGTATCTGCGAGCGAAATTTGCGTGTTGCCGTGCTTTTGGTGGATCATTACCCCACGGGTAAATACGAGCTTGTGCGCCGCGTGCAGCGCGTTCCCATTGTGCTTCTGTGGGTAGACTCGCCCCGATCCATTCAGCAAAAGCTTGTGCATCAAACCACGTCACACCGACCACAGGTTGTTTGCCACCGTTGAAATCTTCCGCTTTCCAAGTTTCCTCACCATTATGTCCACGTGGTGTGGGACGACCGGTTGCCTTGATGAAAGTACGGTATTGTGCATTCGTGATTTCGTATCGGGAAATTTGGAAGGCTGATAGATAGACATTGTGTTGAGGTGTTTCAGCGTCAAAGGTGTGTTTCTCAAGTAGAGAACTACGTAATTTGGCATCTGTATAAGCGGTATCTGCTTGTGCTTTTGTTGACCCCATCAGGAATTCACCTTCTGGAACACTGATCCATTCAATCGTAGAGAGTGTTTTTTTCGCCTCTGTATCTAAATCTGCGAAACTGATATTATAGCAAACAATGGTACAGGTTATCACAAACAGTAGATATATATACCGCATTCCAAATCTGTTCCTTCAATATATTTCAATCTGAGTACTGCAAACAACGTAAACGGACCCGCCAGAAAACATAGAAACTATAGGAAACAAGGGGAATAAGCACTATGAAAAGTCTTTTAAATATCACACCCCGCTTACTTGTAAGTATGTTAAAGCGAACGTGGTGTTTTTCAGGTATGTATACCTCTTCCCACCAGTCTGCAGTGACTGTTTCCCCCTGCAGCCTTGCTTTCTCCATAAGTTTATACGGATTTACAGACTGATGTGGGACAATCAGAAATGACAATCCAAAGGACAGTATCAGGGCACAGAGAAGACTCAGTATTAAACAACTCAGCAAGAACAAGCACTTTTTGAGCATGTATAACTCCTGATAGATGGACAACTTATCTCGGAAGCGATTTCCTTATCGCACCTACTACAAGCAACAAGGGAATAAGCACTATGAAAAGCATTTAGGTAGTTGATGGAATGAAATACCACCAACTACCGTAGAATATAAATGCGTACTTATCGGTCTTTTAGTTCACCCCAAGTAACAGTTAACCTATCCTGTGGGTCTACCGGTGCTGGAGCGGATGCTTCACGGAAGTAGTCAAAACTCACCGTCAATCGTCCTGGAGCACCACCATCTGCGACACCTGCATAAATGCCGACTTCAAGTGGTTCCTGTAGTTCATTGGTTACTTTTCCGACAGGAATCCAATCACCTTCAGCATTGGGTTTGAACCAAGATTCATACACATTACCTTCACGTTTAAGACGCATTTCAATAGGAAGCACACCTTGCGCTGGATTGTAATCTGGTTGTGTGCCGACATATCCTAATGCGCCAGAATCATTTTGACGACGTTGATATTGAAGAACTGCATTGTTCCCTTGCGCAGCCCCACGTCCCCATAGTTTTAATGTGACCCATTCTCCGTCACGGCCTTGACTATCCTTTGTCCCAGCGGAATAGACTATGAGACCCGTGACGATAGAACCATCAGCGTAGTCAGCTATCAGAGAGGTTTCGATGTCAAACTCGTCTTGGTCTACGGTTTGTGAATAACGTGTACTGTCATCGTTTTGCCAAACGTTCAGACCGAAACCCGCTTCTACTACAAGCATGCCATCTTTTAATTCCCAATTGCTTTTGTCACCATTCTGGATATTCCAAAAGGATGAAACATCTTGTCCGCTTCCATTGAATTCATCACTCTGTAAGCTCGCAGCTGAAACGAAACTTACTGTGCAAACAGACATTAGCAGAATGAAAAATAAACAGACTATTTTCTTCATTTATTGTTCTCCTAAGTATTATGAAACATTATTGATAGTGAGGAGTCTCCTAATATGGCACCTCACGTGTAAAATCATCCACTGACTTGGTTAAAGTTGAATGATTTTGTGCAATGTTAATTTACCATGAATCAAGTTTTAAAAGCAAGCAATAGATTTGCGATTTTACGATCTTCAGGATATCCTGTTTCTAATTGTCTGTGGATAGGAATTAATCGGCGTAGGTGGATATACGGAGTCCAGCTGCAGGTGTGTTAGGAGGTCTCTTGTGAAGCACAATCTCAACGTCATGATCCAACTTTCTAAGCAGTGAAAGTATACTGTCAATAGTAGAACTCTCAAACTGACCATGCAAAAGATTCGAGAGTTCAGATTTGCTAATGCATAGAATCTTGGCTGCTTTGTCTAAACTGAGCTTACGTTCGTTTATAGTGTCCTGAATTTTAAATACAAGATGTGCTTTTGCTTGCATCTCCTCTGGGTTAGGAAATCCTAAATCCTTGTATATATTACCGCTACCTACTTCATATTCTATTTTTTCTTTACTCATATTCGTTGTCCTTTTGAGCAAGTTCTTTTGCCCAATTCAAACGATCTCGAATTAAATCCATTTCTTTCTTTGGAGTTTTGATTCGTGTTGATGATTTCTTTTGAAAACAGTGCAGTACATAAATCATATCTCCAAGATTGACAACATATACCGCACGATAAGTATTACGATCATAATTACTCACAATCTCATACACACCCGAAAAACCGCGTATAGGTTTAGCAGAAAAATGGGTTTCACGACCTTGTGCGATTTCCAAAGCAAAACCTACGTCTCGTTGTACTTCGCGGGGAAATTCTAAAAGTCTCCTCTTAGAATCTCCAATCCAGACAACGGGTTTCATTTGTTTTTCAGGCATAGATTCATTTTACTAAATTCAGAAAGACCGTGCAAGTGTTTTCTGATAAGGAAGACATAAATACAGATCGCATTGCAATTGTTTGACTTTACTCTGAATTAGAGAAAGGTTCAATAACTGCAATATAAGGTAAATTCCGATACATCTGCGCGTAATCAAGTCCGTACCCGACTAAAAACACATTTGGCACTTCAAAACCTGCGTAGTCAATATGAACAGAAACTTGACGTCGGGAAGGTTTGTTCAAAAGTGTACATATTTTTAGCGATTTGGGATTTAAGGGTTTAAGATGCTCTAATAGAAAATTTAAAGTATGTCCTGTGTCAATTATATCTTCTACAATGAGAACATTTCTGTGTTTAACGTAGTCACTACCAGTATGGATGAACTCTATGTCTTTTGAGGGTTGGGTGCTATTGTTATAGCTTGATATTTGCAGGAACTCAAACCGAAGCGGCAAAGATATTTCTCGTGCAAGGTCTGCAAAGAATAACGTTGCCCCTCTGAGAACGCATACTAACACAAGTTCTTGATCAGCATAGTCTTTAGATATCTGATTCCCAAGTTCGCGTATACGCGCTCGAATTTGTGCTTCCGTTATTAAGGCTTTATTAGGAGATGTTATCAATTTTTCCATATTGCAAATGAAGACATTTTCGTGTTTTTGGTTGGACTTTATACTTATCGCTGGTGGTAAACCCGATGACCCAGAGTATCTCATGACTACTTACGATAATTGGTATACGATCCCTTTCGCATAGTGGTATTTTTTGGTCCATAAAATAGTCCTTAATCTTTTTCGTTCCTTGCATACCGTGCGGTTGAATACGGTCACCCTTTCGTCTATTTCGTATTTTTATCGGTAATTGTATTTTGCTGAAATCCAAGAGTGCTTCAGATATACCGTCGGGTATAGTCCGCGATTCATTATCTGACAGTCTATATGTTTTTGTAATAACCTCGGCACTTAACTGTGCAATAGATGTTTTACCGGGAACACTGAGCACATGTTCATAGTTTTCAGTTTGGATCGTTTCCTTCTCAAAAAAGAGGTCCTGATACGCGCGTCTAAACTGAATTCCGTTTGGCAAAGTGATTCTGGCATTTGGTTTGTCACCGAGAATTATATCAAATATTGAATTGCTATGTTCAAAGGAGAAATCTTGGGTAGTACCTTGTGCTTCCGACACCGCCATTCTAAGTATCCGTCTCTGTATAGCGATGTAATAGTTTAAAAATGTATCTCTGCTTAACACGATGGACGAGGGTTTAGATTCATCAAGCAAGCAACGATTAAATGCCTCTCGGGTAAGTTCATCAAGATAATCAGATTCTGAACCGATAATAGCTGCGGTTCTGCTTAATCCTACTCTGATATTAGGATTATAGTCTCGTTCAAGGAGTGGAAGGAGTTCATGTCGGATACGGTTGCGAAGGTGTCGATTATCAGTATTCGTCGGGTCTTCTCGAGGGATAAGGTTTATTGATGTGAGATATACGTCAATCTCTTGACGCGTGAAAATCGTGAGAGGACGAATATACTTATCATCTCTGATAGGAGAAATACCTTTTAGTCCATCCGTTCCGCCGCCACGAATGAGATTCATAAGCACTGTCTCTGAAATGTCGTCTTGTTGATGTCCCAAAGCAACTTTTGTCGCACCTACATCAGTAGAGACGGATTCAAAGAATTCATATCGCGCTTTTCTTCCGGCAGTTTCAATAGAGAGTTTCCATTCTTCTGCTAAACGGGAGACGTCAACAGTATGACATGTAAATGGAAGTTCCAGCCGTGTCGCGTGTTTGTGAACAAAATCAGCATCATCGGAAGAATTGTCTCTGAGACTGTGATTGAGATGAACAACGTGAAGGTGGCAGTGTATATGTTTCTGTAGATCGTGCAACGCATAAAGCAGAGCAAGGGAGTCGGCACCGCCAGAAACAGCCACGAGTACCATTTCACCTTCTTTAATCATGTTCTGTTCTGATATGAAACGATGCATGTCTTGGACAAAACGGGATTCCATGGAGAGTGCCTTTAAAGAAGAGTGCCGGTGCGGAGAGTTGAACTCCGGACCACACGATTATGAGTCGTGCGCTCTACCACTGAGCTACACCGGCAAGTAGGAATATCTGTTAGATAGTATATCATAGAACGGACAAAAAGTCAAGTGGATTTAAGTATAAATGTGTAGAGTCAGTGTCATAGATTAAACCAACGCAAAAACATGTTAACCGAAACCGATGTATAACGTATATTATAAAGGAACATCCAGACAGTTATCCTTGGGAGATGAGAAAGCTGGATGTTTCGAATTCATATTTTTTTGTATATACTTACGGTTCTATGTTATATATCAAACATTACAGTTGAGATACAACTTGCAAATACAGGAGTAATTCATGGATCAAGCAACAAGAGACACACTTATTGAAGAACTGATTCGTGTGTATTGGATAGAGGTGGAAGCGACTATAAATTATTTGGCAATTTCAGTTGATTTAGACGGTATCCGGGCAGAAGAGATTAAGAAATCATTGGCTGCTGATATACAAACAGAAATTGGTCATGCACAGGACCTTGCTAATCGCATTAAGGAACTTGGTGGTCGAGTACCGGGTTCGCTTGCGTTTAAACCTGAACAGACAGCACTACAGCCACCAGAGAATACGACTGATGTAGTAGCAGCTATCCACGGTGTGATTGAAGCAGAAGATTCTGCGATTGAACAATACAATAAAATAATACGTCTATGTGATAGTATAGATTACGTTACCCAAGACCTCTGTATTAGACTCCTTGCTGATGAGGAAACGCATCGAAGAGAATTTATAGGATTCTTGAAAGAATACGAGTGAGGGTCTTTTTTGCATTTTGAAAACAAGATAGGACATTGGACTGCATTGTCCAATGTCCTATCTTGTTGTTGTTTTGGGATATATCTACTAAGGTTTTTTAGTTTGATAGACTTTGTCACGAGAGTGGAAACCATCTTTTATGACCACTTCATCAAGATTGTCTTTATCGACTTGTATAGGTGTGAGTAAAATGGATGGCACATCTACTTTACCGTTGTTAACCTTCTGTTTTGCCTCTTCAATTTTTTCACCTTTTGCGAGTGCGACAGCTGCATGTGCTGCTTCTTTTGCGATTAACCGAATAGGTTTATAGACGGTCATGGTTTGTGTGCCTTTAACTATTCTTTGACATGCGGCGAGTTCGGCATCTTGTCCAGAGACGAGTACTTTGCCAGCTAAGTTCTGTCCTTCCAACGCTTGTATGACACCGCCTGCTGTTCCATCGTTGGATGCGACGACAGCATCTATCTGATTATTTACTTGTGTGAGCACCTGTTCTGTCTTATCAAGTGCGTCATTCGGATCCCAATTGACTGCCCAGTGCTTACCTTCTGCGACTAATTTTATATCACCTTTGTCAATTGCAGGTTTCAGGGCGCGAAGTTGTCCTTCTCTGAGCAGTTGTGCATTGTTGTCACTGGGTGATCCACCGAGCAGAAAGTAATTCCCTTTCGGTTTTTTTCGGAGTAAGTATTCCGCCTGCAAATAGCCTACCTTCTCATTGTCAAAAGAGATATATAGGTCTGGATTACTCTCTTTTATCAAGCGGTCATAAGCGATGACTTTGATTCCTTCTTCGTGTGCGGATTTTACGATCTGTGCTGCTGCGACACTATCTTTTGGGATTACGACAAGGATGTCTACGCCTTGTGTGATTAGGTTTTCAGCTTGTTGGTTCTGTCTCCGTTCATCCCCATCTGCAGATTGGACGATAACTTCTGCACCGAGTTTCTTTGCTTCTTCAATGAAAATATCTCTATCTTTTCTCCATCGTTCTACGCGTAGTGAATCCATAGATAGACCGATTTTGATTTTCTTTTCTGATGAATCGGCATAACCGAATAAGATGGTCGTGCAGCAGATTAGCAGTGCGGCAAGATAGACCATCGCGTTATTAAATGTTCTGCAGCGTTTGTATACTTTTCTGTCAATAAGGCATTTCATCAAAATTCCCCCATTTTTATTCCTCTTTAGCGATTTCCTCTTTAGGAATAGTCTTCAGCATATCTCCTCTTTTAAGTTCTTCCTTCTGATCAATAACTTTAACGACCGAAAGTCTATCGTTTCGTATTTCATTGACAGCAACTGTAGCGATTCTTTTCGGCGCATAATCAAGGATTTCCCCCGTGTCAATATCGCGAATGGGTTCTCCTCGTGTGAAAACAGCAAACTGCTGACCTATTGCTAAATTTCTTGCTGAACCAGCATTTATGTAGATCATATTAGCGTTTTCGCTATCAACATAGGTGACTTTTATAGGACGTTGCATCGCGACTTCGTCAACTTTCTGCTTTTTTTCTGTTTCTTCAGGATTCACTTCCCAAGGTGTAATGAAGTTTGGACCGTAGTTATCTCGTATTGCCAATACCACTTTAATCAATGCTTCGTTTGTTGCCATACCGATTAAAGTTCTGTCAAATTCAGGTGCCGTCATTTTCTTTATTTTGTCTAATTCTGTTGGTTTTACGATAGGTCGTACGTTTTTGCCGTGTTGTTCTGACATTTGTCCGAAACGCAGTATAGTGCCTGATTCAGTAACAGAAGCTTCTAAACCGGAGACCTGTGTACCAGCAAGTCTGTGATACTGTTTGACATTTATCGGAATTGTGGCGATTTCATTTCCAGATGCATCGTAAAACTTCGCGTTGAGTTTTACCACTGCTCTATGAATGTAACCCATTACAGCGAAACCGGTTCTATAGCTTGCCGAAATGTTATTTGCTTCTTTTCCACCCTCTCTCAATGTTCGTGATGCATTTGCTCTCATGCGAGTAGGAGAAAAATCTTTTATTTCTCCCAAAACTATCACGTCAGCATTTACGAGTTTTGCAAATTCTGCACGTTGTTCTTTATTGAGTTTTCTTAGTTTTTGTGGAGACAATGTCATTTGTGCCATTGCATCTAATAGCTCATCCTTTGATATAGGTTGGTAGATGGTCGTTTCAGCGAGTCTACGGTTCAAAATCGTCACAAAACCTATTTCTAAATTCCATTTTTTCTTTGTGCCAAATATTCTACCGATGAAATTGGGGACGCACCCACATCCCGTCGATGAATCAAAATTGCTATTATCTTCAAAGTATAGTACTGCTATTCTTTTTGTAGAAGGGTGAGGTTCCTCTGTATCTGTAGTCGTATTGGCATCTACTACTGCTACAGCAAGAAGAAAAATTGCGCTGTAACTGAGTATAGTTATTAGAAGAATCTGAAAATATCGCTTCATTGTTTTACCGTCCTTATTGAATTCTATTCCTATATTTTTTATTAGTTTACCAAAAACACAAACATATATCAAGCAAAAACCGTAACCCTACAAACGTTAATCATTGATAAAAAAATCATTATCTGATAAGATAATCTCAGTAATTGAATAGACTGAAAAATCATAGAAATGTCGCATTATAGTGTAATCACAAGTCTTAAATCTGAAGTGGGAGGACTTAATCGTGTATCGTAATCGTTTCATACACATAAGCAAATCGTTATGTCTACTTGGTATTCTGTCAGTCTCTCTATTCTGTAATATATTGTTAGCAGACGCAGTTATTGATGGTAATACAGTTGCAGTCTGGCTATTTGAAGAAGATGGTGGGAAAGTCGTCAGGGATGCTTCTGGAAATGGACATGACGGAGAAATAATCGGCAATCTAAACAGTGTTAGAGGAAAGTTCGGAAAAGGATTAGACTTTCCCGGAGATGGTAGTGGCTATATCGTTGTTGATTCTACAAAGAAACTGGAATTAGAAACACTCAGTATTGAGGCGTGGGTAAATGTAAAAAATTCAACCGGTAAATGGCAAGGAATAGTGTGTAAACAACAGGCGGGATGTACCAATCGTAACTACGGGATTTGGGTTAATATAAACCTGCATGTCTTACACGCTCAGATCGGTGCTAATGGTGGATGTGCATTTAATATGAATGGAACGACCGAAATTACAGATAATGTATGGCATCATCTTGCTTTTACTTTCGATGGCAAGGTAGGTAAAGTATACGTTGATGGAGAATTGGAAACAGAAAAAGATAATACGAATACATTTCAGAGTAATGACCCTATAACTATAGGTGTTCCAAATATAGGTAATGCGGGTGGCCTATTGGGTACTATAGATGAGATACGTATTTCCAATGTTGCAAGAACAGAAAAAGAGATAAATGAGATGAAGGATGTGGGTTTGGCACAGATTCTTAGTGTGAATCCTAGTGAGAAACTAACCACTCGGTGGGGATATATAAAACAAGCTCCATAGAAAGGAGGCAATTAAAATATGGGTTTGAGAACAATTAGATTTAGTTTAGTGATGCTGATCTGCTTGTGCATACTTGCTAGTGTCACAACATCTATTGCATCTGACATCGACAATATTAGATTCGACATCAATACAAAGGGACTTCCCGTAGTTGAACCTGCTAAAGTTGGCGTATCTGCTGAAAAGTTAGGCGAAATCCGGACTGTCCTTCAGGGATATGTTGATAATGGGAATCTTCCAGGTTTTCTTACTGTCATAGCAAGAAAAGGTCAAATTGTCCATTTTGAAACGATAGGTATGCAGGATGTTGAGAATAAAAAACCGGTTGAACCTGATACTATCTTCCGTATCTACTCTATGTCGAAACCGATTACGAGCGTCGCTGTAATGATTCTATGGGACGATGGGAAGTTCAAATTGGACGACCCTGTTGAGAAGTTCATTCCAGCATTCAAAGATATGAAGGTCTATAACAGTGAACAGACTGAGACTCATGATGCTAAAACAAAGATGACGATTAAACATCTCCTGACACATACATCTGGACTTACGTACGGATGGGGAAATAAACCTGTAGATAAACGCTACGGTGAAATAAAGGTTTTCAACAAAGGCTCAACATTAGCGGAGATGGCAGAAAAACTTGGCGATATTCCACTCGTTCATGAACCTGGGACACGGTGGACGTACGGTGTTTCTACTGACGTCCTCGGTTATCTTGTTGAGGTGGTATCAGGAATGCCGTTTGAAACGTTTCTACAAAAGCGGTTATTTG
This sequence comes from Candidatus Poribacteria bacterium, assembly GCA_012267415.1. Taxonomy (GTDB): domain Bacteria; phylum Poribacteria; class WGA-4E; order WGA-4E; family WGA-3G; genus MSPOR6. The sequence goes on from JAAXGN010000015.1 coordinate 80,666, forward strand.
AACCACTCGGTATGCATGATTCAGCGTTTTCTGTTCCAAAAGAAAATGTGGATCGCTTTGCAGCACTGTATAGACCGACGCAAGAGGGGAAACTGCAACTTGCTCGCAATGCACCGCTTGCGACTGACGACTTGAGCTTTTTTCCATCAGGTGGTGGCGGTCTTGTATCTACGGCCGCGGATTATCTGCGTTTTTGTCAGATGCTACTCAATGGTGGTGAGTTGGATGGTGTCCGGATTCTGAAGTCTGAGACTGTTGAACTGATGCGCTATCCACACCATCAGTACCGTGAAAATGGTGCTTTTGGTCTCGGTTTTCACGTCGTTACGCGTAAGAATGAGGGTGAAGCCAGAAGGTCTTCGGGAGCCTACAGTTGGAGTGGTGCTGCAGCGACTACTTTTTGGATTGATCCGGATAAAGAACTGGTTGCTATCTTGATGACACAACTCCTGAATAACCGTTATCCTTTTCACGGAGAATTTAGGAGTTTGACCTATCAAGCATTAGAAGATAAGGAGTAATAACGCCATGAATTACGGACTGCCACGTGCAATCCCCGAGGATGTTGGGATGTCAACGGAACGGTTAGCGCGCATTAAACCAGCGATGCAACAGTGGGCAGACGATGGCAAAATCCCCTGTGCGTTGACTATGATTGCACGTGAAGGTAAACTCGTCCATTTTGAGAAAATTGGTATGCAGGATGTTGCTACCGCAAAACCTGTAGAATTTGATACGATCTTTCGTATCTATTCTATGACAAAACCGATTACCAGTGTGGCAGTGATGATGCTGTATGAGGAAGGACATTTTCAACTTAACACACCTGTATCCTATTTTATTCCTGCTTTCAAAGATATGAAGGTATACGCAAACCATGGAGATGCGATAATAGATGCTGAAAGAGAAATGACTATCAAGCATTTACTGACGCATACTTCCGGTCTTATCTATGGCGGGGATTGGTTGCATCCGATAAATGACCGTTATAGAGAGGCGGACTTCTATGGTGGTGACCTATCACACATGGCAGAAAAACTCGGAAAGATACCGCTATTACATCATCCTGGTGATGCGTGGAATTACGGTATGTCAACAGACGTCCTCGGTTATCTTGTGGAAGTGGTTTCAGGCATGCCGTTTGCTGAGTTTTTTAAAAAACGAATCCTTGATCCTTTAGGTATGGTAGATACAGGTTTTGCTGTTCCAGAAGAGAAGGCTGACAGATACGCAACTCTATATGAACCGACTGAAGCGGGTGGTATTCAAGTGCTTGATAATGCACCCGTTTCAAGTGGTCCACTAAGTTTTCATCATTCAGGTGGTGCTGGGTTACAGTCTACTGCCGCTGATTATTTGCGTTTCTGCCAAATGATGTTGAATTACGGTGAGTTGGATGGGGAACGATTACTGGGTAGAAAAACAGTAGAACTTATCACTTTAAATCATATTACGGAAGATTGGCAACCGTTATGGAGAACAGGTTGCGGTTTCGGGTTAGGGTTTGCAGTTGTTACTGATGTCGCGGAGACACATACCCTTGGCTCGTTGGGAACCTACAGTTGGGGTGGTCTTGCAAGCACGACATTTTGGATTGATCCCGTTGAAGACCTGATTGGTCTATTCATGACGCAATTGATCGGAGACAATCCTTTTCACGCCCAATTCCGAGTATTAGTTTATCAATCAATTGTGGATTAACGTGAAGCACCCCATACTTTTAGATGAGGAGGAGAAGATATTTATGAAGATCGCTGTCGTAACTGGGGAACATGGGTTTCGAGAGAAGGATTTTGATGCTGTTTTTAAAAGCATGGAAGGGATTGACTTTCTTCGTGAAGACCTTGACATCTTTGTTGATGATCCAAATCAGAAGGACTATGAGACTGTTGTATTTTACAACTTCCATCGTCCTTATCCTACCGAAGCACAAGCAGAGACAATTTTGGGTTTGACAGAACGTGGTCAAGGGATTGTTATTTTACATCACGCCATCCTTGCTTTTCCTGAGTGGGAAGTTTTCTCGGATATGTGTGGCATTACTGAACGCGCTGATTTCGACTACTTTCCAAAACAGACATTTCATGTGCACGTTAGTGATCCTACGCATTCGATTACAGCAGGTCTCTCGGATTGGGAAATGGGTGATGAAACGTATACGATGCAGTCTGCGGGGGATGATAGCACTATCTTACTCACAACTACGCATCCTGAGAGTATGGATGTGTTAGGTTGGTCGCGTGAATACGGTAAGTCACGCGTATTTTGTCTTCAGAGTGGACATGACAACGTAACGTATTCAAATCCGAATTTCCGTGAAGTGCTACGTCGTGGGATTGTATGGTGTGCGGGTGTTAATGTGTAGGATTATAGTAAAGTCAATCCGCGTAGGGGCGAGGTCTCCTCGCCCGCTGTAGAACGTATCATTAATTCTGAAGTCCATTATAGATAGAGGAAAAACAATGGCAGATTCACAGTATTCTATAGAAAAAAAGCAGGATGACGGCTTTGAAATTTACGCGCTAAGACATGAAGGCAAAGCCGTTGCAGAAGTTGTTCCTGAATTAGGAAACAACTGTTTTGTCTACAGCGTTTCATATCAGAATGAGTGGTATGACATAATTGATCCCCCGCCTAATCTGTCCACTCTGAAACAACGTCCCACAGCGTTTGGTAATCCGATTCTTTTTCCCTTTCCCAATAGAATCCGAGATGGAAAATGGGAATTTGAAGGTAAAACCTATCAGTTTGACAAATCTCCTGACTCACCAACCACAATTCACGGTTTACTGTTGAATCGTCCATATACGGTTGACGCCAGCTTTATTGAATCTACTTCCAGTGACTTTAATCAACCGAGGGGCGCGATATTGAAATGTTCGCTAAATTCGGTAGAATTCCCTGATGTGATACGACAATATCCATTTCCGTTTAAAATTGAAATAACTTATGCCCTTCAAGATTCTGCATTGTCAATGTACACAACAATCGTAAATACAGGTGAAACGAATATGCCGATGGGGTATGGTATACATCCATATTTTAATGTAAACATATCGGAGACAGCAGATGCACAAGAAGCACTGATATCTGTTCCAGCTAACAAGTATTGGGAATTGGATGATGTGTTTGTGCCGACAGGTGCCATTCTTGATGTAAAGGGTACACTTGATCTGCGCGATGGACAACCTTTTGGAAAAATTAAACTTGACCATGTCTTCACAGATGTTCAGATGGTTGACGGTGTAAGTAGATGCAGTATCGTAAATCAGGATACAGGGTACGGTATGGTGATGGAATCCGATGCACATTTTAGAGAATTGGTTGTCTATACACCCCCTGGACGGGATGCGATATGTTTTGAACCTTATACCTGTCCAACGGATGCTATCAATTTAGAATCTAAAGGTATTCCTGCGGGTGTGATAGTGTTATCTCCTAAAGAGTCATTCTCTGCCCTGGTACGTTTTTTGCCTGCTTTTAGTGAAACCTAAAATGTCAGACACTTCTTGGCACGACGGGCAATGAATTGCCCTACTACAAACGGGTATTTTATAACGGGTAAGTGTCTACATGATTCTAAGTTTTTTATATAATCCTTAGTCGTAATAGGTGGTGTTGATAATGAAACTCTCCACGTTCCTTCTAATTCTAATTCAAACTTTCATATTACTTTCCAAACCGTGTTTTGCCATATTTGAAGGTTCTGCTAATGCTGATATTTTTATCAGAGTTTATAAACAACGTGGTGATTATGGTCGTGTTGCACTTTGGCACGAAGCAGCTGCGGAATGTTATTCTTTAATCTCAATACCTTTAAACGATCTCTCACTAAAGTACTATAAACGTCATGGAGACGAGAAGTGGGTTAAACGTGCTCAGAAGGAGAAAGATGAAATACTTGAACGGCAGACTTTTCACCTAAACCGTGCCAAAGCTGCCTGGGAAAAATCAAAGACCGAAGAAGTTGTCCTGAAGAAGGAACGTGAGAAGATTGCCAAGTTCAAACTGAATTGGTTACCCCATTATCCAGATAGGTTTTATGAATTTGGTATCTATGCGACCTACATTCGAGAACAGCAGGAACAAGCGGAACAGAAGAAGGACTTTAAGAAAGTACTTAACCTTGAAGCCGATGCAGCGGAGATGGTTGCGGCACAATACGATCTGATACTTATAGAAAACGGATTGACTGAGTATGAGAAAATCCGTGATGCATATCTTCGGCATGCTGTCTTGCTGAGAACACTTGCAGCAGTTTATATAGTTGGCACACATGCCAAACTACCTATTGAAGTTAGCATTGGCAAAAGTATACGTCAGAAGCAAAACATCTCCCCCACTGTTCAAATACCCACTAAAAAAGAAGCTGATGAAATATTGCAGATTGCTAAAACTGATCCGCGTGTGAAAAATCAACTGACAGATCAGATAGGAATTCGTGAATATGCATGGTTTCAAGGATTTGCTTGGACAGTAAGTTTTTATAATCATGGGTGGGGAAATCTCGCTATTGCGATTATTGATGACAAAACAGGAGATGTGTTAGATGTCTTGATTGGAGCCAGTTCTGATATAAGTCGGCTTGAAGACGGAAACGATCAATTGGATTAGTTGTGTATGAATCAACAGTTCCGCTATATTAATATACCTATATATCTCTTTCTGATTGCTTGGCTAATCAATTCTTGTATTATTGTGGTTAATGCTACGCCTCCAGAATTCACGCCAGGTGAGTTACTTGTCCGTCTTACACCGGAAGCGTCAGGGGAATTGGATAATCTGAAATCAGATTCAGCAGTAGCTCGCTTCTTTGCGGAACAGAAAGTCATTTCATACAAACGGGCCATTCCACTTAAAAGCAGATCGTCCACTTACCGTTCCAATATAGACCGTGCTTATCTTCTTAGGTTTTCATTGCTTGCAGACCTCGCAATTTTAAAAGCGACATTTAACAGAAGTGATTATATAGAATCTGTATCGTTGAATTGTCTCCGTCCTACTTTAGCTGATGCGATTGTCCCTAACGATCCGAAATATGCGGAGCAGTGGAGTCTACCAGCAATGAAAATGCCAGAAGCGTGGACAATTGAGAAGGGGGATAAAAACGTAGTCATCGCTATCGTTGATTCTGGAATTGACTATAGACACGATGATCTCGCAAATAAGATATGGGTGAATCAGGACGAAATTCCTGATAACGAAATAGATGATGATGAAAATGGTTATGTTGATGATACACATGGATGGGATTTTACGGACGCGCCTAACCTTCAGGCGGAAGGCGATTTTGTAGAGGGTGATAATGAACCGATTGATGAATCTGGTCATGGCACGCATGTTGCTGGTATTGCAGGTGCAGAGCCAAATAACGGCATAGGTATCGCTGGTGTTGCGTGGAATTGTTCTCTCATGGCAGTACGTGCCGGTCTATCACTCGGTGGTGGATCACGCATGCAGGATGATGATTCAGCAGCGGCTATTGTCTATGCAGCAGACAATGGAGCAGACATTATCAACATGAGTTGGGGAAGTAAACAACAATCGTTTGTAATTCGAGATGCGATTGAATACGCTTATGCACGCGGTGTTGTTTTGATTGGGGCTGCGGGGAATTCTAATGAAACTGAGAGCATTTTTCCTGCAGCATATAGAAAAGTTATCGCTGTTGCCTCTACTAATCAATTTCAACAACGTTTCTACCGTTCTAATTACGGCGCGTCGGTTGATATAAGTGCCCCAGGAAACGGAATCATCAGTACGCAGATTGACAATGCGTATCGCATTCTTACTGGGACATCCATGGCAGCAGCACATGTCGCTGGTGTGGCAGCGTTGATGTTGTCAAAAAGACCAGCACTCACACACGAAGAGATAAGACAGATACTCATAAACGGTGCTGATTCAGTTCCTGAAGAAAATAGCGATGTGTCTGAACCGAAGTTTGTTGGTGCTGGCACTGTAAATGCATATAGAGCGTTGTTAGCAAGCAGCGCATTGCAAGCAAGGATATTATCGCCTGAAACGCATAGTGGTGGGTCTTCTTCTATCGTTTTTAACGGTACTGCGGGTGGATATAAGTTTAAGTCTTGGCAGCTGTTATATGGACATTCATCTACTCCCACTACTTTCGCCCCAATTAATGAACCTGTGTCTCGACAAAAAAGTTCAGAAACGTTATTCGTTTGGGACATTATAGCCAGCACTATAAACTCTGAACAGGTTGTGGCAGAAGGTGTCTATACTGTCCGTCTTGAAGTTACAGGAAGAGATGGTTCAAAGACGCACGACCAAGTTGTACTAACGATTGATCGTTCTCCAGGAAAAATATATTCTATTACTGCTAAAGAAACGTTGTATAAAAACCAATCTAATACGATTATCAGTTGGGCAACAGATGATTTTACGCAAGGAACATTCTACTACCGACATCATGGTGCAGTTCATCGTTTTGCTTCCATAGAGGAGAGTGGACTTAGTAAAGAACATCTCTTCTCTCTCAGTTTAGGTGCAGGTAAATACCAATTCTATATTGAAGCACAGAACAGTGTCGGTCTAAAATCGGTTGATAATAATAATGGGAATTACTATGAGATAAAAGTTGTTGACTGGTCTATATCCCCGCACGGATTCGTTGAGACTCATCTCATTTCTGCACCACTTCAGCTTGCGAATGTTTCAACAGACTTTGATAAAGATGGACTATACGAACTTATTGGTAGATCATTAACAGATAGTCCAGAAAGTGAATTGATGTCCGATACTCTAACGATATATGAACGACTACCAACTGGAAAATATATCAAGGCCCATGTTCTGGATTCAACGTTCTCACATGAGAATATACCTGCCAAAGTTAATAACTCGGCAGACTATGACGTAGATTTGAGTACACTGATACCGATGACTGTTGGAGACACAGATAATGACGGTCTACTTGAGATTCTGGTTTACGATAAAAAGCAGACCTATCTCATAGAAAGTATGACAGTAGATGGATATCCTTCCAAGGTAATTTGGGAGACACCGTATCTGTCAGGTGGCTGGATGGTCGATTTAGATGGTGATGGTAAAACGGAAATCGTTGGAACAGATAATAACAACAATAGAATCCTTATCTTTGAAAGCATAGGAAATAATACCTATAGCAGAACGGCAGTGCTACCCAATGAATCGGAAGGGAAAAACATATATAGCACGGATATTGCTATTGATGATTTCAATTCTGATGGGTTATTAGATTTTGTTGTTGGCGATAGTGAAGGTGAGTTATTTGTCTATTCTGCGATAGCCGATGACCAATACCGCCTACACATTATTGGAAATACTTTGACACCAATGATAACGGAGAAAATCAATGTTGATGCGGTATTACACTTATCCTCAGGTGATCTGAATGGAGATGGTCAACCTGAAATTGTTGTAGGTGGAATTGAATCGTTGCCAGATGTTCCGTCTGCACCGCCGCTCTGGAAGTTTCAAGTTTTTCGTTATGAATTGGGTAAGTATCGTGCAATATGGGAACAGGCGATTTCACCGTATAGGATAAGTGGTAATAGTATGAAGGTTGTTGATCTTGACGGTGATGGTTTAGACGAACTCGTTATTGTGGCATTTCCGAATTTGTATGTAATAAAATGGGACGGTACAGCATTCATACCGATCTATCACCAGGAAGTCAATGAGACTGACACTCTCTTGAGCGCAGATATGAATGGCAACGGTTTTCAGGAACTTTTCGTTAATTCAGACGACGGACTCAGTATGATTGAATCTGCCAATTCTTATGTTGGCGCATCGGATAGGCATTCTGTCGTTAATTTGAGTCCTTGGAACGTTTCAGCATCACCTGTCACATCAGAGTCTGTTGAGATTACATGGAACGCACCTAAGCCGGAGAATTCGAACGCAGTTTTTACGGTGTATCGTGCGCTTGGTTCAAAGAATGAAGAGCCGATTGAAAGCGATTATAAGGCAACAGCACACGGTCTTACCGCAAAGGTATATATTGATAGAAATGTTGAGACAGATAGGACCTATTGGTATGCAATTTCTGCCACGAGCGAAACAGGTGATACCAGCTCTATTAACTGGGCACGAAGTAAAGCAGTTTCTGCAACACCGCGACCGACACCAAAAATCCTTAGCACTGTATTTCAGCAACCCAATTGGATAATTATCACTTATGATAGACGGATGGGGTTATCAATAGGTAACGAACAACGTTATATATTAAGGTTACCGAATCAACTTAGTGGAATACAACCGCAATCGGCAATTCGTGACAGAATGGGAACCCGCGTGCTCTTGGGATTTGATTTGACGAGTCTGCAAAAACTTATTGACATTAATACAGATGTATATGAAGTGGTGATTTCCGATGTGGCAGATACTGATGACAACAAGATTAAGTCTGCTGTGAGTTCTGTTAATATGAAGATGGGCAATGAATTGCCCTACTACGAAAGGGAAAAGGTCAAGGATTTCACAAAGGTACGTGTTTTTCCGAATCCTGTTCAACCAAACCTATCAGACAAGGGAGCGATTACCTTTGATTACGTACCAGTCGGTACAAGTATTAAGCTTTTTACGCACCGTGGAGAGTTGCTTGAGAATCTAAACGTAACCGAAAGTGATGGCAATAGTAAAGAATGGTGGTTAACAAATGGAGGTATAGGTGACATTGCCACTGGAATCTATATCTATATGCTTGAGTATGAATCGCACAGAAAAGTTGGGAAGATTGCTGTGATAAAATAAGTCTGGACATTTCACTATGGATGATTATATTCTCATTGCTAATCCCATCTCCGGTAAAGGAAAAGCAAAAACTGTCGCTGAACGGACTCAGAATCTGCTTATGGATTCAGGTCGTAAAGGTCAGGTTAAGTTTACGACAGGTAGTGGCGATGCGAAAGTTTTTGCGGAAGGAGCTGCATCAGATGGCATTAAATGGGTGATTGTGTGCGGTGGAGATGGCACACTTCACGAAGTCGTCAATGGAATTGCGACCGTCTCTGATGTGACCCTGAGTATAATTCCGTGTGGTCGGGGTAATGATTTAGCGTCTGCTATTGGAGTACCGCGAAAAATTGAAAAGGCAGTGGATACACTTTTTGACGGTACTGAAAAATGTATAGACTTAGGATATGTGCGTTCAGACAAGGGTAGCGAACACTATTTCACAACGATAGCGACTTGTGGGTACGATACAGAGGTAAGTCGTCGTGGTGCTGCTCGGGACACGCTCCTTGGTATAAAAATCTCCGGTACCGCATCCTATCTATATGCGGCTGTTGTCACACTGTTCCATTACAAAAGTCCCTTTGTCCAAATAGAAGGAGATTTTGGTAAATATGAAGGTGAGATACTGCTTGCAGCGACTGGAAACACTAACAGTTATGGTGGGGGATTTAAGATTGTACCGGATGCAGTTCATGACGATGGCTTATTTGATGTGTGTATCATTCATCCACTCCCTTCCTTTACAATACTACGATTGATGGTCACGTTATTCTGGGGTGGTCATGTGAATCATCCGGCAGTTGAAATCAGTCAGACCCGTAGTTTGAAGATTACCTCTGATCCGCCTGTCATGCTGTTCGCTGATGGTGAACCGATGTGTGAGACTCCGGCAACCATTGAGATCATCAAGCAAGGATTGAAGGTTCTGGTACCATCTTGACATCAGTATCCTTTAATTATGGTGAAACAGGAAAATGATTATACACCTTGCTTGTAGGAGCGATCTCCGAATCGCGACCAAACCCTTTGATAGTCGGGAATCGGAGTTCAAATCAACGGTATGAATCATGGCGAATGCCATGCGCGCATTCGCCCAAAGGCATTCACCGCCTACAATCAGAATGTAGAATTAATTGTATAATCTACCATATATACAAAAAACAGATGTTTGATATTGAGTCCCCACTTTTCTTGATCTTCCTTCTAATAATTCCACTAATAGTCCTTATTCAGTTACGCACAAATGTGATTACATCAAAATGGCGAAAAGTGACAACTTTTCTCCTGAGATGCATTGCGATAATATGTGCAATCCTTGCCTTAGCGAATCTGCAACGCACACACAGCGAAAAACGGGTTGCTGTCGTGTTCCTGCTTGATATGTCTGATAGTGTTGCAGAATCGCAACGCGAAATTGCGGTTGAGCAGATTAACGCTGCTATCGCTCAATTGAAACCCACAGATCAATTTGCAGTGATAGGTTTCGCGGCGGAACCTTTTGCCTTAATTCCGATGGGTGAGACTGGCAAACAACCTTCCATAACATCAGTATTGACAGACACATATAGTCAACTGGATAGCACAGATATTGTATCAGCACTCAAAAGGTCAATTGAACATTTCCCTAACAACTACCATCGCCGGATTGTGTTATTTGGTGATGGACAACATAATGCAGGAAATACTTCAATCTCAGAATCTCTACCGTTCTTTTCAGCGAGTGATGTGGAGATAATGACTATCCCTCTTCAGTCTACACAAGATACAATCCAGGTGTTAGAATTTCAGCTACCAGACAAGATTAGAAAGGGGCAACGTTTTCAGATACAGGCAATCATCCAGTCTGATGAAACAATCCCAAACCTAAAAGCCACACTATACCATAACGGTATTCCAGCTCCTGATTTAGAATTATCTCTCAAAAAAGGTAGAAATGTAATCTCTCTTCCGTCACAACAGGTGATGAAAATTCAGGTTCATACCTATCATTTAAAGCTAAACATCAATGATGAGATCATTGAGAATAATGAGGCATTCGGGGTTGTTCAAGTCCAAGACAAACCACATATCTTATATGCCGATAGCGATTCGGAACATGCCGATAATATACAGGAGATCCTTGAAGAGAGTGGTTTCGGGGTTGAGATAATCCATGCTGCTGATATACCATCAGATTTAATTTCGTTTCAACAATTTGATGTGATGATCTTAAGTAATATATCTGCTGATATGGTTACGGATACACAGCAGGCAATGATTGAGTCGTCTGTTCGCGATCTCGGACATGGATTAGTCGTTATTGGAGGAGATAAAGCTTTCGGTGCTGGTGGATATACAGACACGGTTTTTGAACGCATATTACCGGTAGATATGACACCGCGTGAACGAAAAGACTCTGTAGCACTTGTTTTCGTCATTGATACATCGGGTAGCATGGCAAACTACGTCGGCACAAAAAGTAAAATTTCCCTTGCTATGGATGCGATAAGAGCAGGAATTGATCAATTGGATGAAACGGATCAGGCTGCTATCATAAGTTTTGACGTTAATACCCATGTGATAGCATCGCTAACTTCTGATCATAATAGATTGATTAAACTTGTTGGTAGACTAAAATCTACTGGTGGGACGGCTGCAATGTCGGATGCAATTAAAACCGCAATTCAGATGTATGAAACGGCAGATGTAAGAAGAAAACACATAATATTATTATCGGACGGTAAATCTACTGGGAAACATTCCGACATTATAGAGATTGCGAGAGATGCAGCGAATGAGAAAGTTGGTATTACGACAATCGGAATTGGAGACGCGGAGACCGAGTTGTTAGAGGAAATTGCCAATACGGGAACAGGACGTGCTATTCATGTGCAAGACATTCAGAATTTACCGAGGGTTCTCATGGATGCTGTGCAAGAAACACACAATTATATTGTGCAGGAAGAATTTCAACCAAAAATTCTAAATCCGACTTCCCTTATATTAGATGGAATCAACAATCTGCCAAGACTATATGGATATGTTGCCACAGCAGAGAAACCGACTGCACAAGTGTTGATAAGTTCCCATAAGAATGAGCCGATTCTTGCTGGTTGGCGTTACGGATTGGGAAAATCTGTTGCATGGACTTCGGATGTAAAACCTGCGTGGGGTAAGGATTGGATTTCGTGGACTCACTTCAATAAATTCTGGGGACAAGTTGTTAATTGGACATTACCGTCTGAAAACACAGATGTGAATTTTGACTTAAGTGTCTCCCATCGCAATGGGGGTGGTGAAATAAGGATAGATACTAAAGATCTATCCCCTGTATCTTTCGTAGTACAGGTTGCGGGTCCAAATGGTACTGGACAGACAGTAGACATCACACAAGATGGTGCTAACCGGTTTATCGGTTCATTTCAGATACGTGAGAGCGGCACTTATATTGTCACAGCGAAGCAGGTAGGAACTGAAAATTCACTGACTGTAACACTATCACGCTCCTATCCTGCGGAATATGCGGTGTTTGATGTTAACACAGCACTATTAAAGAAACTGTCACAAGAGACAGACGGACTTTATCAATCGACAATTGCTCAGATAACGCACCCGGGGGGAGTACCCATTGAAGAACGTATGTCGCTGTTTCAATCATTGCTGATCATAGCTGCCATACTGTTTGTTTTGGAAATGATACTCAGACGGTTTAGTATTGTCAGTGGATATCTCGCTGAACTCAAAGCACAACTACATAGAAGGACTGAAGCGATTATTCCTGAAGCCTTAACCCAACTTTCACAGAAGAAAACCGATGTTGATACAGAAATCAAAGACGGTGTTTTTACGAATGTTGAAATTGCATCTCCAAGACAACAGTCTTCAGACAGAGATGAAGTAGACAATACAATTAGTCAATCTGAAGTTGGAACGATGGCACGTCTATTAGTTGCGAAGAAAAGATCGCAATCTGTTTAAGACCAGGACTTGCGCAGTTTCTCTTATAGTAAAATCCAAAAATATATGCACACTTTTGGTCCGCGAGATCTAAACATTCTCCGCACCGTGCTGTAGCACAAACTTTCCAGTTTGTGCATTCTTAGACGCAAACTAAAAGTTTACGCTACAAATGTGTGCAAGTAAATATAGTTTTCACTATAAAGTCCCCTGATAAGGGGATTTAGGGGTTAAATCACTAAAATATCATTGAAATAACGACTTTTTAACCCCCCTAACCCCCCTTATCAAGGGGGAATGCGTAAGTCCCTGAAGACATCATGTGATTAAATGCATAAAGGGTAATGCATTTGCACTACCCTTTATTTTTTGAAGATTAGATAACATCAATTATGATGTGTGTTATGAATTGAGGATTATCTTCCAGCTTTAAGTCTTCCCCAAGTGGTAATTGCTTTTCCAGCAGCTTCAACAGCTGTGCCGAGTTCTGCAGTGGATTTGTAGACGGTTTCTACATCAGCACCGATACCTGCATACATACCCCAGCCGCCGCCACGTTCACTAACTTTAATCAACAGAATGTTGTTACCTTCTCTCAGATCAACTGTGATAACATCTTGGAAGCTACCAGCGCCACCACGGCCACGGTTTGTTGCATTTGTATGAACGACTTCACCGTTGAGCCAAACTTTAACAGAATCATCACTGCTAACACCGAGTGTTACATTATCCATTGCTTCTGAAGCGACAATTGTTGTGAGTGCGTAGGATGACACATCATTCATGTCGGTGTTAGTTATCATACCTGCATCAACGAGCATCACATTGATATTTCCATCTGCGGGCAGGTCAGCTTGTATCCAGTCATAGTCTCCGACGCTGTCACCTTCATTTGCGCCATTCATAGCGATCATTTCTTCAGTGACGACATCGTTACTTGCGACTGCAAGTGAGTCAATATCTGTAGAATTCTGACCACCTTGGTTTGCTTCGGTAGGTGCGATCACCCAGAGCCATCCGGTATTGATATGACTGACAGCGGGTCTATATGCAGTTTCAACGTCAGCGTCAATACCAGCATACATGCCCCATCCACCGCCACGTTCACTGACCTTGATCATTAGCAGATTGTTCCCTGCTCTAAGGTTTCCGGTAAATGTATCTTGCCATGCGTTTGCGTTTCCGCGTCCACGGTTCGTTGCATTTGTGTGTACGACTGCTCCATTGAGCCAAACTTTAACAGAATCATCACTGTTTACACCGAAGTTAACATCTTGCTGTGCTTCAGCGGAAACGAGTGTAATGAGTGCATAAGATGAAACATCGTTCATATCGGTGTTTGTTATGACACCTGCATCAACAAGCATTGCATTGATGTTGCCATCTGCTGGCAGTTCAGCCAATGTCCAGGCATAATCACCAACCATATCACCCTCAGTAGCACCGAGATTTGCGACCATTGCTTCAGTAACAGCATTGTCACTTGCGACTGCAAGTGAGTCAATATCTGTAGAATTCTGACCACCTTGGTTTGCTTCGGTAGGTGCGATCATCCACAAATATTCGCCTGTAATATGTTCTTGAGCGTCAACACTATTTACCATACCACCCAGCACCATGAGAGATGCTAATCCGATGACAAATAATTTCCTATACATTAATAAAGCCTCCATTTAGATTTTAAAAAATAAACAATAACTGATATTTAACGTTATTTCCTGAAACATCATCTATTTAACGTCAATTTCAGAGCAAGTTTAACACAAAAACAAAATTATGTCAAACATTAAAACACGTAAACCAATTTTTAGTATAGTAATAAAAATAAACACTACAGGAATTCCAATATGCTTGAAAAACGTATCTTCAAATAGCATAGATTATAACATATTCCTATAAAAAATAATTCTACCTTCTACCCTTGATCTGTGCCCATTGTGTGGTTAATTTACTTGTAGGTTCAACTGGGAAGACGACATCAAGGTCTTCTATTTCATAGTCAGCATCAACGCCGACGTACATTCCCCAGCCGCCGCCCCGTTCACTGACCTTGATCATCAAAAGATTATTCCCTTTTTTGAGGTCGATATTGAACTGGTCTTGGAATGTTGTTGCATTGCCACGTCCACGGTTTGTAGCATTTGAATGGACTACCTCCCCGTTAACCCAGACTTTGATAGAGTCGTCGCTGTTAACCCCCATTGTTACATTGTTCTGGACACTATTTGATTTGAGGACTAACAATGCATAAGAGGTGATGTCATTCATATCTCCATTAGTAGTCATTCCGATAGACACAAGCATTGCATTTATGTTTCCATCCGCGGGTAGGGTTCCATAGGTCCATTCATAGTCGCCTACTTCGTCTCCTTCTTTTGCACCATTTTTTGCGACCTTCTCTTCCGTCACTTGGTCACCACTGGCAATAGCGAGTGAATCAATATGGGTCGAGTTCTGACCACCATTATTGGCAGTACATGGTGCTATCACCCAAAGATACGGACCCGTAATACGGGTAACTGCATGAGTCAGGTTAACCATCAAGAATAGTCCCATAAAAATAGTTAACCCGGTTACAAAAATTTTTCTGTTCATTCTAAAATACTCCTAATTGTTACTAAAATTTGAAAATTAGATTATTTTTATTGTATCAAGATGTCAAAAATGAGTCAAGAAAATTTTCAGAATACTGTAGGATTATTTTGTTTTAGGTATTTTGGTCGTTTTTTCACAATAAAAGGGTCCAAATTTCTTTGACACCACCTGTAAAATATGTTACAATGAGAAGTTGTTGAGACATCACAGTTTATAATGACTAGTGCTTTGTCAAGTCCTAGTGAAATTTATTTTTTAGGAGATTTAATGACATGAAACTGATGTTAGTATTATCAGGATTTGTATTGATGATAGCCTGTTTTATTATTAGTCCGAACAACATAGCAGAGGCGGAGGAAGTCTTGGGAACAGGAACGGCGTCTCTGATAGGCGGTGACCTAACCGATCCAGAAGACGATGGTAATCCTGAAGCAGATGAAGGGTACAACGCCATTTTCTCTGCCAACGAAGAACCCGGTTTCGCAGGTGGAGAATCTTCGTTTAACGTCTTTGACAACCAACTTGGCGGCGGCAATGCCAAATGGTGCTGCGGACGTGGCGGCGGCATTCCAGAAGAAGGTCTACACATAACAGCTGAGTTTGATCAGCCATACATATTGACACACTTCACCGTATCTTCAGCGAATGATGTTCCTGGGAGAGACCCTACAGTGTGGGAAATACAGGGATCGAACGATGGAGAGGATTTTACGACTATCTTTTCTCAAGACGGGGATGCTTTATGGACTGAACGTCTGCAAGTTATCCGTTTTGATGCAGGTGATGATTACGACGATCAAACCGCCGGATATAGTTTTTTTCGGTTTGTTACTTTTAACACCGCATTGAACCCGAGTGGGGCGTACTTTCAAGTTGGCGAAATTGAGTATTTCGGTGTTCCTAGTGCTACACCCGTAGACCCTAAAGCCAAGCTCACAACTACATGGGGAAGCATCAAAAACTCCCGATAAGCGCAAATAACGGACATTTTCTAAATCGGCTTGAACCCAGTCATAACTGGGTTCAAGCCGTTTATCATATCCAGTATAAATCTTAATTGTAGGAGGGAACTCCGATTCCCGACTATCAAAACGTTCAATGATTTTTTTGTTGACATGAATCTGTAAACTTACTATAATAATTCATTAGACATTACTATGATTTAAACGTGATGATGTGATTTGTCTATCTCCTTGTTGTCTAAAGAATTGGCAAGAATTCTGCCCATACACAAATTTCGCGTATTTTCAAAAAACTTGACATCAATTGCATTTGAATGTATAATGCATTTGTCGGTTGAACTTTCAAAGGAAAAGGGACGTTACTATGTCCTTAAATAGCTAAAGTAAGGTTATGCAACACATTGTTTAGACATTGTGTTATAACTATTCATTCTATATAAGAGGATAATGATAATTATGAAAAAGTTGAATATCTTAACAATCGGTTTAGTTATTGTGCTTTTAGTCAGCGGATCTCACCTTGTAATGGCACAAACATTAATTACGGGTGGACCGCTCGCTGAAGACCAATATTTAGTGAATCCTGAGAATCCTGCAAATACAAATCATGGTGCTGATGCACCTTGGATCACCAAATGGTATGGTCCCGATGGTAATTACACAGACAATGGGGGCTTCCCCACCTCAGCAAAACTTGACCTTGTGTCAGAAGGCACAGGTGGTGAAATCACCGATGCCTCCCTTTCTACAATTGCAGGATTGTTGTTGACTAAAGACTATGATGTTGAATGGGGTGATGATCATGGTGGAACAAGAGGTTGGACAGTATTTGAAATGCCTGCCGTTGGTAACAATACGGATAGGGGTGGTCCCCCAGATTTCTATGATACTTATGCGATAATTGTTATTGATGCACCAACTGATCTTACCTCAATTATGTCTCCTGCTCACGATGATCACGCACAGATATGGATAAACGGAGAAAAATGGTATAACAATTCAAGATGGACGGGTGGTGCAACATCAGTCTCACATAACGTTGAAGTTAAGCTGCAAAAAGGTCCTAACGTTCTACTCTACCGTTGTGGAGAAAGTCAAGGTGGTGCCTATCTAAACTTACACTTTGATGATGCAACGCACGATGCTGTTACCATTTATCCTAAAGATGCAACGGATCAACAGAGTTTCCTTGATGAAGTCGCTGCTGTCGCACCAGTTGAAGCTGCGGGTAAATTAACAACTACTTGGGCAGACATCCGACGTAAATAGGCTGTTTTTACTTATTGTTTGGCGCGCTTTTTCATTTTTATAATGTTTGGGCGCGCTTTTTCATTTTTGGATACGAAACACCTACACCCACTGGAGCAACATAAGTCTGTAATGACTTTATGGTGAAACAGGAAAATGATTATACACCTTGCTTGTAGGAGCGATCTCCGAATCGCGACCAAACCCTTTGATAGTCGGGAAGCGGAGTTCCCTCCTACAATCAGAATGTAGAATTAATTGTATAATCTACCATAATATGAATATCCTATAGATTCCGCAGTTTATTCAAAACTGTCTCCGGTAGGGACTCGGCAACAGAGGTAGCAACACCATCGTCCACCTGTTCGGAAGACATCATTCCGGGGACGACGCAACAGATTGCGGGATGTGCTAAAATGAACTTCAAGGCAGCCTGTGGTAGGCTTTCTGCGTTATCTCCGATAACTGATCTGATTTCTTCAACCCGTTCTAAGTCTGATAGTATTTTCTCACGCGACCACGTCTTCCGATAATCATTTTCAGCAAATTGGGTGTCAGCATTGATGTGCCCAGTCAGCAAGCCAGAAGATAGCGGTTGCCGTCCAACCACTGCGATGCCATTTTCAGCTGCAGTTTCCATTACAGGTGATGCCATATCTTGGTTCAGGATGTTATAGGTTAACATCAATGAGGAGATTCCGGTCTCAGATATTGCTTTGCGTGCTTGCGCTGCATTGCCAAGACATAGACCGTAAAATCGGATTTTGCCTTCCTGTTTAAGTTCTTCCATTGCACCAAATGCCTCATCCCAGATGTCGTCAGGAGGGGGAGCGTGGAATTGGTAGACATCTATGACATCTCTTTTCAATCGCGACAGACTTCCTTCAACAGCTTGACGAATATATTCACGGGAAGCGTCATAAGACGGCACTTTTCCACCTTGACTGATCCATCCATCAGAATCCAGTTCATATCCAAGTTTTGTTGCGATGGTAACGTTGTCACCGAGTGTAGAAAAGGCTTCTGCTAATAAACGTTCGGCGCGTCCTCCACCGTATTGGTCAGCAGTATCATAAAAGGTGACACCTTTGTCATAAGCGTATTTTAAGAGTTTAATGGCATCTTCTTCACTAATATCTCCCCATTCGCGTCCGCCGAGTTCCCATGTCCCCATCCCGATTTCGGATACTGTTATCCCTGTTTTTCCAAATTTCCTTTGCTGCATCGTCTGCTCCTATGTTATAGACAGGACTTACGCAGTTTCTCTTAAAGTCCCCCTGATAAGGGGGATTTAGGGGGTTAAATCACTAATATATCATTGGAATAACGACTTTTAACCCTCTAACCCCTTATCAGAGGGGAATGCGTAAGTCCTAATAGATTGAGAATCAATTATAGAAGAAAATACCTTTCTGTCAACTGTTATTTTTGATTGATACATGCAATACTGCAGTCCAGAATTTATTTGACAAATTTTCTGTTAAAACTATAATAGTATACGTGATGTTGAATCACTTTTCAATCTACTAACAGTTATGTGACACACTGTTTAGGCATTGTGTTATAACTATTCACTCTATATAAGAGGTAAATATGAAAAGACTGTATATTTTAACAATCGGACTAGTTTTTGTGTTTTTAGTCAGCGGTTCTCACCTTGTAATGGCACAAACATTAATTAAGGGTGGACCGCTCGCTGAAGCCCAATTTTTAGTGAATCCTGAGAATCCTGCAAATACAGAACATGGTGCTGATGCACCTTGGATCACCAAATGGTATGGTCCCGATGGTAACTACACAAACAATGGTGGATTTCCCACCTCAGCGCGTATCGATCTTGTGTCAGAAGGTACAGGTGGCAAAATCACCGATGCCACCCTTTCTACGATGGCAGGATTGTTGTTGACTGAAGACTTTGATGTTGAATGGGGTAATGATCATGGTGGCACAAGAGCTTGGACAGTATTTGAAATGCCTCCCGTTAATAACAATATGGATAGGGGGGGTCCCCCAGATTTTTATGATACTTATGCGGTAATTGTTATTGATGCACGAAGGGATCTTACCTCAATTATGTCTCCTGCTCACGATGATCACGCACAGATATGGATAAACGGAGAAAAATGGTATAACAATTCAAGATGGACAGGCGGTGCAACATCAGTCTCACATAACGTTGAAGTTAAGCTGCAGGAAGGTCCTAACGTTCTACTCTACCGTTGTGGAGACAGTCAAGGTGGTGCCTATCTAAACTTACACTTTGATGATGACACGCATGACGCTGTTAAGATTTATCCTAAAGATGCGACGGATCAACAGAGTTTCTTTGATGAAATCGATCGTATAGCATCAGTTGAAGCTGCGGGTAAATTAACAACCACTTGGGCAGACATCAGACGTAAATAGACTGTTTTTACTTATTGTTTGGCGCGCTTTTTCATTTTATAATGTTTGGGCGCGCTTTTCATTTTTATAGAGCAAAATACTCTTTTGTCAACTGTTATTTCTGTGCTGTATACATTTACATTGACATATTGCGATTGTTCTGTTATGATATACTAATCTTACTCGCTTTGGATTGATTCTACATACTTTTTGATGTTTGGATATAAATGAAACTATTGGTCACTGGTGGTGCTGGGTTTATCGGCACAAACTTTATTCGGTACTGGCTCAAGACGTATCCGCAAGATTCTGTGATTAACCTTGACCTACTAACTTATGCCGGAAACCTTATCAGTCTAACTGATATTGCTGCAATCTATTCAGATCGGTATGTGTTTGCGCGTGGAGATATTCTTGACGATTATTTTGTTGGAAAGGTTTTAAGGACTCATGAACCGGATGTGATTGTCAATTTTGCGGCGGAATCGCATAACAGTCGCGCGATTTTACATCCCCGTAAATTCTTTGAGACAAACGTAATCGGTACACAGGTACTGCTGGATGCAGCGCGTAAGTATGGAACGGCGCGTTTTCATCATGTCTCTACTTGTGAAGTCTACGGTGAGCTCTCTTTAGATTCGTCAGATGCTTTTGCTGAAACCTCACCGTACCGGCCGCAGTCACCTTACAACGCCTCAAAAGCGGCAGCAGACCATCTCGTCAATTCTTATTATCACAGTTATGGACAACAGATCACTATATCAAACAGTTCAAATAACTACGGTCCTTATCAACACCCCGAGAAACTGATTCCGCTCTTTACAACAAACGCTCTTCAAGATTTACCTTTGACGTTGTATCGTAGCAGCCATAACCGTAGAGAATGGATCCATGTTGATGACCACTGCGCCGCGATTGCGCTTGTTATAAGGGACGGTAAAATTGGAGAGACATATAACATTGGAAGTGGTGTTGAGAAAAGTATTGAAGAGATTACCGACTTTATCCTAAATGTTCTTGGAAAACCGCAAAGCCTAAAAACTTATGTGCCTGACAGACCGGGACACGATAGTCGTTATCTATTGAATTCAGAAAAGATACACAGTGAACTGGGATGGAAACCTACAATACCTTTTGAACAAGGTTTGAAGCAGACAATTCAGTGGTACGTTGAAAATCGTGATTGGTGGGAGATGATTCAGAAGAAACCAGAAGCAGAAGTTGTTCAAGAAGATAGATGGAACGAACTTGAAAGTTGATGTTGTCTATTCAGAATTTGTGTATCTCCAATCTATAGTGAACTTTAGAATTAATGAAACACTTCACAACGGGCGAGGAGACCTCGCCCCTACGAGGGGTGATCTTTGTAAATACGTAAATGTTTCATTAATTATTGATTTTACTATAATCTGGTTTTATTTTGGTAACAATTGCTCTTATCTCATCGGGCACCATGCCATCACTGTTCCAAAACTTGCGAACATGCTGTCTTCCCCGCTTGTTAGTATACGTGAACCTTGCACAACAACCCGCGCATCCCTACTTGTGATTTTATAACTGACAGGGGCATCTTTGGCAATCAGTGGGTTACCATCACTGTCTTTGAGTTTATCCAAGCGATAATGTACTGACCTTTGTGAAGGAACATTGAATTCACACGAGACGTTTTCCATATCCGTATCTTCATATAGGACCTCTAAGAGACATACCGTATCTTTATCTGCTGTATTGGAGATACAGACAGATTCGTGTGAAAAATAACCCCCTCCATGCTGTTCCCATGCCTGTTCGGTTGGTGAAAGTGATGCCATATATCCGTCGGGAATTATCCAGACATAAGCACCATCCCCCTCTGAAGTGTATGCCTCTGTAATGTATGATTTTAGTGCGTCCCCTACGGTTTCAGGATCATCCTGTATCTCATCAAGGTTCACGACAAGAAATCGCGAAAAGAGTTGAATTCCATCTGTTGGATTGTGTTCTTTCACTTGACCCGCAACGTTCATGCAGAGTCTGTTTTCATTTAACATTTCAATATGACTTACGCCTTGTGATGCTAACCAGTCTCCGAATGTATCATTGAGAAGCACTGATAATGTCTTCGGGTCTGAAATTCCGGTGTGTTTATATTCTCGCAGTGTTGCGAACAGTATACCAAATGTCATATATGTCTCCTTGTCTATAAAGTGTTACACCATCCATTTTCCATCTATTCCGAGCAGAGAGATTAATACCTGCAGGAGCACTGTTTCTTCATCAGGACCGACAAACTGTCGGTGTGTATCAATATAGGTGCCGTAATCATCAGCCCACTCTTGAAAGTAGGTATCATATTCCCATCCATCTGCAGTTTCACGCAGGTGAGAACGGTCAGGATATGGCAGTTTCTGTTTCAATATTCTTAGGAGTTCGTCAGCGGTGGGTAACCATACGGCATCTGTGCTTTCTTTAGCGGGTTGTAGTGCCTGTATTGCTGGGTGCTGGCACAATAGAAGGTAATTCTGTTTGTCTGCTGGTTTCATAGGGTAGGATTATGTTAATGGTAGCACCTATCGGTATTATTTTAGGTGACAATCCATTGCTGAATGTGTTCAGCGATAGTGTCAATATCTGTTATGGAACCGTCGGCAATCTTAAGACCGAGCTCAATTATTGAATCGTCAATGTTGTCTGTAAAGTAGCATCTATTCAACATCAGAAACAGGATCGCACTATGCATTCCAATACGTTTATTTCCATCTAAGAATATATGTCCTGAGATTATGTGGTGCGCGTATACTGATGCCTTTTGGAATAGGGTTGGATATAGGTCAATACCACCGAATTTGGCTGCAACAGCCTCAACCAAATACTGTAGTTGACCTTCCTTAAGAATCTCGTAGTTTCCAACGTGGTCCTCAGCAACTACCAGAATGTCCTCAATTGTCAGATAAGTTAAGTGTTGCCTAAGATTTTCCATGCGCGGTCGTATTTTTCTCGAATTTCGTCTGAGGCAACGATTGTAGTCATTTTCATTTTTCTTGCAGTTTCAAGATCGGATCTGGCTTTTTCCCATTCTCCAAGCCGTAACCATGCCCCCCCACGATAGTAATATGCATCAGCATAATCAGGTTTGAGTTCTATCGCTTTAGTATAATCTTCAATAGCAAGGTCTACTTTGCCTTTCTTGCTATTCTCTAATCCGCTGTTAAGATATTTTTCAGCAAGTTCTTGATGCCGTTCCATCATCATATTGTCTCTGCTTAGTGCGAAATAGTTGTGGTTTATGGTACCATACAATATGGTTAGATTCAACAGAATTTCTGGTTATGTATGAAGATAAAAAATTACGCAATAAGTGGTTTTGGACACATGGAAGTGTCAGTTTTGGGATACTACGCAATAAGTCGTTTCGGACTTGCAACTTGGTTCTGTCACCTATTGCGTTTCATCGCTGCCCATGTTAAGACATACTTGTTCTGAGGATCAAAAGAACGTAAGATGAAGTGCCATCGGTTTTTTAGACCAGAATTCAGTGATAGTTAAGATAAGTTTTTTCCTCAAATTCAATAGGCGTTAGATAACCCAATGCCGAGTGAGGTCGTTTCAGGTTATATGCGTGTTCAATAAAGTTTCCAATGCGAGTTTTAGCGTCTTCAATATCGTCATAGTTGTTCAGGTAGATCTCTTCCTCTTTGAGAGTTCGGATAAACCTTTCCGCATAACCGTTCTCCCAAGGACGCCCTCTATGAGCTAACGAAATCTCAATTCCATAGTCAGTGAGAGTAGAAATATAGGCGTTTGAAAGATACTGAACTCCCTGATCACTATGATGGATCTCTGGAACATTTTCCCGTAATGCTTGCTGCAAGGTGTCAGTGTTAGAGGTTGTGTCAAATGTCGGCTCAGTTGCCACCCTCTTATTATTCGAGTAAACACATCAAGGAGAAATGAAACATAGATAAAGTTTCCTTTGAGCCGAACATAGGTAACATCCGCTACCCAGACATGATTGCGTCGACAGATGTCAAGGTTATCAAGTCGGTTGCCCCATTGAGATTTGCCATCAACGGATTTTGTAGTTTGACAGGAGCGTTTGACAGAGACCAACAGATTAGCTGATTTCATCAATCGTGCGACGCGTCGGTATCCGACGGTGTATCCCATACGCAAGAGTTCCTCTGTGATACGCCTATAACCATATCTTGGATAACGGACAGCTAACATTTCTATCTCCTGTTGGAGCAGTACTTCACAAGGATCCTTTTTGGGTTCATAATAGAGACTACTTCTATTGAAACCGAGAGCATCGCAAATCTGTCATACTGAGTAATCGGTTCGCAAAGTTTCTACAATGCTTCGTTTTTCAGTAAAGGTCAGCTCAGCAAGGTTGAGACTTTTTTTTGGATATCCAATTCCAAGGTCAACTTACCAACAAGTTGTTCAAGTTGAGTGATCCGCTCTTGAGACGCATTTGTCTTTTTATCAAGGGGTTTAAAGAGGGTTGCCGCATTTTCAAGAAGCTGGCGTTTCCATGTTGAGAGTTGAACATCGCTGATGTTATGCTTGCGACAGAGTTCCGCTTGTGAACTTTGACCACACAGTGCCTCAATTACAACTTCAGCTTTAAACTCTGGGGTGAATCTTCTTAGTTTGGTTCTCCATCAATTTTCTCCTTTTGATTTGATTGTAATTATATCACAATCTTATCTTAGGTAGTGGTCTAAATTTTCAATGGCAGTACATGGGTCTCGTCTGTGAGACTGCGTTGATTTCCTTCTTAAAATTAATTAAATATAGACTTTATATCCATATTAGATTTAACGATACCAAAATTGTATATGTCCTTATACTTATCGGTCACACGCTTAACTAAATCTATAAACCATTCTGGTGCAAAAGGATATACTACAACATCTTTAATAAGCATTGAAATATCTACTTTGATATATTTACCATTATAATATTTATGATAGTCAACAGGATCTATTCCATCATAGAATCTTGTTATGGCTCTTAACTCTTTTTCATGTTCAAAGCTTGTTCTTTTAAATAAAAATCGCTCTATAAATCTTTCAAATTCTACTGGAATATCATGGTTGTTGTCAGTGTATTGAATAGCACCGATATATATGTCTTCATCACATATAAAGCTTGATTTGAAAGAACCAATATCAGTTTTTACGGCAATTCCGCTTTCTGTATTTGAGTATAACTTCCACATAGCTTCTGATTCACAAGGGTTAATATGCCAACAATTAATAAAAGTCTGTTTTGCATTCTCCTTTAATATATTTGGAAAACCTATCATATCTACTATTTCTGCTATTTTCTCATCAACATTAATCATTCGATCTTGAAACATTTGATCTTGGTGTGATAAAAACTCTTTAGTTATAGCCCCTTCAAAAGGATCGCCTAAATTATTTGGTGTTGAGAAGAATAACGATTCTGTTTCTAACATGGACAAATATTTTGTGAGGTTCATATATCTCCATATTGTTGTGTCGTCTGGAGGCAATTTAAAAGATGAATGTTCTCTATACATAATTTAATTCTTTTTAACTGCAGCAATTAGGGAATTAGTAATTTTTTACGGAATCAGTCGTTTTGGACTTAAGAAAATATCTAAATAACGGTATAAACCCAGTAAACATAAGGGGTATTGCCTAATTTAATTCTCACAACAAGGATATTCTTTATTCTTTTGAGGACCCTTGGTTCGTCGTTCTAAATGCAGACCAAATAAGGAAACGATGCCCTTTTGACAGAAAATGTCAAATTTCCCATGTCCAAAACTACTTATTCCGTAGTTTATTTGGTCTGAATTATTTTTCTGTCCTTCAATTTTTGTATCAATTCTGCTTGCGTGCCAGTTCCTTTCATAGAGTTACAAGATGTGCATAATAGTTGCAGGTTTTCTATACGGTTATCGATGCCTTTGCTTTGTGGTATGATGTGATCAACAGATAGATTTCTATAATGAAATTCGTATTGACAACCATTGCACCTACCTTCTTGCTTCCCAAAGAGTTCAGGTTTGTGCGTTTGGTATGTAGACAATTGCTCTTGTATTGCGAGTTCTTCCGCGTTATCCATCCGCTGTGGCACGTCACTTGTAACAGTAACATCAGACATCTGAATTGGTGAAAACAATGCACCTTGTTCACTTGCTTCTTCAAGGCGTAATTTTGTGATAACTTCTGCTGATGGTGAGATGTCAATGCCTATCCATTGACGTTGCAACTTCTCTGCTGCTACACAAGCAGTAGCACACCCGCAAAACGGATCTAAGACTATATCACCTTCATTGGAAGAAGCTTTGATTATCCTATCAAGAAGTGCAAGCGGTTTTTGAGTTGGATATCCTGTCCGTTCTTTCCTTGATGCAATAGGTATATCAAGCCATAGTGTACCAATGGGTTTTCCTTGATATTTGTCTGCATAAGATTTACGGAGTGGTCTTTTCCCTTCACGCCAAATAATATCACCTGCTTCATCCATTTCAATTAATTTCTCTCTACTTACGCGCCAACCTGATGGATGGGGATTCCTTATACCTTTATATTCATAGCATAAATTGGGTCGCGCTCCCATTGAAGGTTGACAAAAGAGTGGAGTTCCTGTGTTATATCTGCGTCCGTTTGAATCGGTGTGGGGGAATTTTTCCACTACTTCTTTTTTTGTTAAAGGGTAGACTACTTTATTATGTGTAAATTTCTTTGATTTAGAATAATGAAAAATGTTGTCGGTATCTTTTCCAAGTGACCTGCTATCAAATTGACTACCCTTTGCGCGCCCTCCTGCTCTTTGCCACACAATTTCGTTTCTAAAGTTACTTTTGCCAAATAGACTATCTAATATTAACTTTAAGTAATGACTTGCTGATGGATCACAGTGCAGATAAATACAACCTATCGGCTTTAAAATACGATGCATTTCAAAGAGTCGGATTGCCATTGCTGTTAGATATATACGCATGGACTTATTATGAGTTGTTTCTGATGCTTTAATAATTTGGTAAAGTGCTTCATGTTCCGCCGCGATTTGTCCGTGCCATTCATATTTGATGTCCACATCTGTCCAAATATCCTTGAATTCTGCCCCTTCTGCGGGTGAACCGATTGGGGCTTTCCATTGTTTTCCTGATTTGAACGGCGGATCAAGATATATCAAGTCAATTGTTTGGCTATCTATGCCCCGCATTATATCAAGATTATCAGCAATAAATAGGGATCGGTTTACTACGTTCATGAGAAATCACCTTATTATGTGTATTTGTCCTTGAGAATATATTTTGTTGGATTATACGTTATTAGACAAAATATAACCTCTGTATGTCGCAGAGGCGTGCTATAAATATAACCATAGGAGCATTGACAACATATTTGACAAGTTTGACAATGAAAATATGCCATGAGCAAAGAAACATAACAGATTATCGCATTATACAAAATCGGTGCTATTTCTTTAATACAGTTATTGGAATATATCACGAAATATAATGCGGAAAAGCCCGCTTTGGTGTAAATGGTAAAATCAACATTAGTCTGAATTCTCATCAAGCTCAAGAGTTTCTTCAATTGTCTCATTTATTTTTTGAATCTTTAAAATCATTGAATGACAAACAGCGATCTGCTGGACAATCTTATCCATTAGATCGTCGGCGGAATCCGAAGCATCAGAGGTATTACGTGTCTCTATAAAATCGCCATATTCGTTAAGCATAGACCTTAACGTGTCAAGATTTTCGCGCACGACAGATTTTATTTTCAATTCACCAGTCATAAAAACCTCCTTATTTAGATTGAGGGGCAAAAGCTCCTCTTGTTATAGTTAGTTGATTAGTGGTTTAGCAATCATTACGAATCCTAAAACATCATTGACAACATAATGACCGTATACATAAAGGGTCATTTTGTCTTGTTTTCTTACATCATCAGGAGTGCCTAAAACACTGATAACATGTTTTATAGTGGTTTTGGAATCATACGTATATAGAACAGTCATTTGACCACCAATTGACTTAGTCGCCACATGTTGTGGAGTTCCCAATTCCCGAAGCCTGCTTTCCACAACTGCATTGCGTTGTGCAAGCTTCCTATCCCTTTCCGCTTGAATTGCCAATTGCCGTTTTTGGGATTCTATTTCTGCGTCCAAAATAGAATCAGTGGCAGCAATACCAGTCCCTACAAATCCTTCCGAAAAATCCGACATTCCCTGCGGTGAACAACCATTGAGTATGGCAAATAAAGATAGGAGTAAAATTACACAAACCAATATCTTCATAACGCACCTCTATTATTTGTGAGGGGAAATTTCCCCCACGCAATTCTCCTTAGATAAAGAAATCACTTCATTGAATTCTTTTAGAGTAAGCGTGTACTTTCTCTCCCCCGCGTATCAACACGCTCTATTATTAAGGGATGCAGGATTATCTTCATGTTCCAAATAAATGCTCTTTTCCAATGTCCTTATACTTACCAAAAATCCTTGCGTTTCACACATTGCTTTTCTCCCTTGACAGTTTTTAATAGAGCAGTATACTATAAAAGAACAAAGGTGTCAAGAGACACCTATTTTAGGCGAAAGAGATAACCCATGAACCCAAACTACGAAAGGGCAGACATCCTTGTTGATCAACTGTTGTCAGTCTAAAACTACTTATTTCGTATTTGAGAATAAAATTCTCTTTTTCTAAATAAATAATGTTGTAGACTTACATCAATTCAACTACGTTTATTTCCATCTAAGAATATATGTCCTGAGATTATGTGGTGCGCGTATACTGATGCCTTTTGGAATAGGGTTGGATATAGGTCAATACCACCGAATTTGGCTGCAACAGCCTCAACCAAATACTGTAGTTGACCTTCCTTAAGAATCTTGTAGTTTCCAACGTGATTCTCAGCAACTATCAGAATGTCCTCAATTGTCAGATAGGTTAAGTGTTGCCTAAGATTTTCCATGCGCGGTCGTATTTTTCTCGAATTTCGTCTGAGACAACGATTGTCGTCATTTTCATTTTTCTTGCAGTTTCAAGATCGGATCTGGCTTTTTCCCATTCTCCAAGCCGTAACCACGAACCTCCACGATAGTAATATGCATCAGCATAATCAGGTTTGAGTTCTATCGCTTTAGTATAATTTTCAATAGCAAGGTCGACTTTGCCTTTCTTGCTATTTTCTAATCCAGTGTTAAGATATTTTTCAGCCAGTTCTTGATTCCGGTCTATCATCATATTACCTCTTCTTATTGCGAAGACTTATGATTTATGATACCATGCAACACGGTCAAATTCAACAGAATTTCTGGGTATGGGTGTGTAAATTTTTCGTCACCATAATCGTCAATCTAAGAAGATAAATTTGATCTATTAGTGTCCTCAGTCCCGTAGGGACGCTATGTTTATAGATCATGATTGTACACCCGTTCTTTAGTCCCGTAGGGACGATATGTACAAAATAAGGCAATAACATAAACATATCGTCCCTACGGGACTAAAGAGGGTTAGGATAACGTTTTTCTATAAACATAGCGTCCCTACGGGACTAAAGGCATACTCATAACAAATTAATCCTTGTAAATTGACACGTAAGGTGACAAAAATATACATGCCAGAGGGAATCCAGTGACAAAAACTATACACACCCTCTGGGTATGGATAAAGATAAAAAATTATGAAACTGAGTTGCCTTCCTGTATCTCTTTATGATGATATATTCTCTGGGAAAAGTTCAATAGCAGACTGGATCCGTTTCGGTGCAGAATTAGGGTTAGATGCTGTTGATTTTAGCATCAAGTTTTTTCCTCACCGCGATCATAAGTTGATTAATACTATACGTACTGTTTTAGCAAAACGCGGTTTAGAAGCATGTATGCTTGCCTGTTATTGCGATTTCACGCATCCAGATTTGACACAGCGGTCACAGGAATTAACTGATCTGCAGTCTGATATTGTCTTAGCTAAGGATTTAGGTGCAACATTCATAAGGGTGACAGCAGGACAGGATCATCCTGGTATTGATCGCGAGGACGGAATTAAATGGGTTACAGATGGTTTCCGTCGCGCACTTGACGCAGCAGAAAAACACGGGATTACACTCGCTTATGAAAATCATACGAAAGGGGCACCGTGGCAGTATTGGGATTTTTCACAACCGACTGAGATTTTCCTACAAATCCTTGATAAACTTTCAGATACCCCCTTAGGTGTATGCTTTGACACAGCGAACCCGCTCGTGCTAAATGAAGACGTATTGGGATTATTGGAACAGGTCATTGATCGCGTGGTTGTGCTACATGTTTTTGATATGCATGAAGCAGGTTCGTTTGATCCTGTGCGTGTTGGGACCGGTGTTTCACCGATCCCTCAAATATTTCAACGTATGCGTCAAAACGGTTATGACGGCTGGTTGAGTATTGAGGAAGCCAGTAAGCAAGGACGACAAGGTTTTGAGGAATCTGTCCAATATGTCAAACAAACATGGGAACAAGCATCAGCCACGTGAGGGTTCACTCATGTTTTCACGTGCCTGACGAGACAGTTCTGCGAGATGTCCATCATTAGCCGTCACCTGTTCAAGGTGTATCTCACGTTCAGGGGTTGCAGTGTTCACCATTTTCTCACCATATTTTCGATCTATCCAAAATCGTGCTGAACCCCCAATATAAGCACGTAATGCATCCAATTTTTCATCTGGATATCGCTGACAGAGATTCATCGTGAACATCCGTCTGCGTTTACCGCCACCGAATGCCGCATGTTTGGTATTGTGGTTAAACAGGACAAGGTCTCCAGGCGTTGTTTCAAATACCACTGCGGGTACATCTTTCCCGTGAATCTCCCATACTTCTTGACTTTTGCCAGCTTGCTGACTCAAACTATCTGCATAGATGTCGCTAAACAGGTGGCTCCCTGGGATAACTCTTAGTGCACCGGTATCGCGTGTAAGAGGATCAAGATAGAATGCGATCTTTATATGCAGTGGGTCGTCAAGTCTATGTCCACCATCAGAATGCCATCCCGTATCACCGACATAGAAATTCCCGTCACTTCCCATGTAGTTGAAATCATCGCCAAGTAAGGTTTTGGCAATGGTCAGAATTCTGGGGTCATCTAACAACGATGATAATTCTTCGCTCTGGTCAATAAAGGGTACAATACAAGAACGCGCTGTTCCTTCGTGAGGTCTTCCGTTATGTCCTCCGCCTCTCTCTTTCCACACGGTTTCAAATGCCTCTTGAATCGCTTCTATACGATCCGCCATCAATTGGGGAAAGCTTAGGTATCCAAAGGTTCTGAAGAAATTTACCTCAGCATCGGTCAGACTGTAATCGTGTTGATTCATATTTACATTCTCCTATTTGCAATGAAGATTAAATAAATAATCAGGTAATTCTACTAATAAGACTCATCGTAGGAGTAAGGTTTCGTAGGGGCGGCCCATTATATATAATGACCCCGCCCGCGTATTACCCAATTTATAACTTAATCTTCATCATATATAGAGGTATCATAGCATACAGTAGGATACTGCTGCAATAGGAAATTCTGCTGGTGGGAACCTGGGTTTGAAATTCTCGGGGTGCACCTATTGTGTTTCTTCAGAGAAGTCAACTTCTTTTGCGAAATCGCTTAAAAGGGTTGGTGTTGCTGTATCAAATCCGATGAAATCCAACATCCCGGCATCTTTCGGATCAGCGATAGAAAAATTGTTGGCTACCATTGCAACAACAGCACATTTTGCAGGACGGCCCATT
Organism: Candidatus Poribacteria bacterium; assembly: GCA_012267415.1. Taxonomy (GTDB): domain Bacteria; phylum Poribacteria; class WGA-4E; order WGA-4E; family WGA-3G; genus MSPOR6. The sequence goes on from JAAXGN010000015.1 coordinate 112,279, forward strand.
TCTTGGCGATACATATCTAATGCTGTTTTCGGATGGATGTCACCGAACCATGTTTCGTTATCCGTATAGATTACGAATAGGTCGACATCAAGTTTCTTTTCTATTGCATATAGCATAGGCAACGAGCAATCTGTCTTACCGTGCGGCAAAGCAGACACAGCATCAATCGCACTCGCCAATCTATCCGTTGCAGTAATTGGCACTCGGACGAAACTTTCAGAGAATCCGAAGATGTGGTAATTCGGTTCAGTGCGTGCAGTAACCAGTGCCATTGCAGCAGATGCGTTTCGTGGTGTTAGTCCCTCACAACCTGCTACACTTCCCGAAGCCATTGATCCTGAAACATCAAGTGCAAGGAGAGTATTCTTATGACTCGGTTCAACATTATCAAACGCCATATAGAAAGCTGCATCTAAACCGTCAATAATCTGTGGGACAGGTTCCCATGTTAAACTACCTCTGACACCTTTCCCTGATCGGTATGTAATCAACGCCATCAGAATCTGAATAGGGTGTATCAGCGATTTTCGGATGGATTCTTCGGATAATCTCTGGAGCACTGTTTGTATTTCAGGGACAAAAGGTTTTAGCAGCCCGACTTGTGTCATCTTTCCAAGGTTTCTGACGGTGGCGATAACAGGCATGTTTGCTAAGAGTGCTGCCCAAACATCAGGATCATCTTTCCATTCATTCGGAACCATTTCGTGGGTAAATTGATGCTTTTGGATGAGTTCAATCACATCAGCGCGTTTCTTAGTATGTTTTATCTCTTCATACCCAGCAAGCAGTTCAGGGAGATCATCCGTAGCCTCATAAACCGTAGCAATTTTTTGATCATCTTCTATCCCACGATGAACAATTCGTCTGTCGGTATTAATTCCTCTGATCCATCGATAGACGGCACGGTTTTCCCCGTAATGGCATTTTGAAAGCACATCTGCATGGCTCCACTTGTTGCGTGCTTGATATTTCAGTACTTGGAATGCCAAAGCGTCATCGTCCTTTGAACGATACCATTCACCGACTAACCTTCGTAACGACCTACCCCATCCTCGCATACCGTTGATATACGAGACGAAACTAAATAGGTGTGTTCCGATACGTGCGACATCACTGAACACCTCTTGTACTTTGCGTTTTGTTGCTGCATTTCCATGTGCAAATGCCAGAGCTAACGCGTATAATGCGGGTTCGTTTTTCGGTGCGCGTCCAGAGACAGAAACCTCGCGTATCCGTTCAACAACCTGTATCCCATCTTCTGCGATGCATTTCAGGACAGAATCGACATTGACTTTTGTCAAGTCCTGTTCAGATGCGTAATAGGAGCCACCTTCCGTACCTAATATCAGAAATCGGTCTAAGTTCGTCCAAATGGACACAGGATAGACGTACCCCTCAGCACTGTTTTTTACCTGCTGTTCGTCCAAAGGTTGCTTTTGAGTTGGATGTAAAGGTGCGTATTTTTTCAGATACCCCATGTTGTCACCTATGATGAAATATAAAAATATGTTGACACATCTGACTGGTAGGAGGGAACTCCGATTTCCGACTTTTATAGTGTTTGGTCAGGAATCGGAGTTCCCTCCTACCAGTCAAAAAAAGGCGGGCAAGGTACGTATTGCGAATATACAATGGGTAACGCAATACTTCGGCCCGCACAATCAGGACTCTGGATAAGAATCGGAATACAGACGCTCTACCGCTGAGCTACAGCAGGTTTTGCATTACACTCTACCCGCTGGCAGGAGTCGAACCTGCGACCCGATAACGCATTCACACGACCCAGAGATAAATCTTTTATGAATTTTAATTCTACCACATCGGATAGGGGTTGTCAAGTAAAATTTGATTTTTTCATGAGATTAACGCAAAGCACCTTGAAACTCCTGAAATTAGCAACCTTTGAAACATCAGCATAATTTGATTTGATTAAATATGTAAAAAGCCATATTATAATAACTTAAATAGGATCTATGTATTGGTATTATACTTAGAGACCTAACATTCTATGGGGAATCGAAGGAGAGGCGAAAAACCCCGAACTTATAAAAAAGGAAGATTTTTTTTATGTTTACAAAGAAAAAAACCGGTTTCTCGTTTTTCACGTTTACACTGTTCTTATGCTTCAATTTCTTTTTCCTAATGAACACCCATGCTCAAGACAATAGTGAATTGGCAAATGCCAACTATACCTTTGAGCGTATTGATGTACCAGGTGTAGATTTTTTAGCATTGACTGCGAGTAACGATTTTGAGAATTACGCAGGCTACACGAAAAGTACTGATGATGAAAAAGATGTCGCTTTTACGCTCATTGATGGCGTTTTTACAACATATAGTTTCCCTGATTCACTGAACACCTATTTCTATGCCCTTGGTAACAATGGTCAAGCTGCCGGACACTACGAAGATAGTGCTGGTCTGTTCCATGGTGTCATTTTAGAAGACGGCACGTTACGAGAATACGATTTCCCCGATGCTGTCCAAACCTTCATCTACGGCATTAGTGATGCGACGGGTGCCTTGACAGGTAGTTTTATAGATGCTTCTGGTGTTCGCCGTGGATTCTCAGGAGACATCATCGTTGAAGTGCCCGGATCAGTGGCAACTTATGCGGATTTTGTGAGCGCGACAGGGGCAGTTATAGGTAGTTACATAGACAGTGACGGTATATATCATGGATACGTGCGTGCCCCGGATGGCAGGTATATATTTGCTGACGTTTTAGATGTATCAAATCTGGAATACTTTTTTGCACATGGGGTCAACGATATAGGGGTTGCTGTGATTCGAGCCAAAGCCATGGGGGATATCTGGCGCACATACGTCGGTAACTTCGGTCAGGTACGTGAATTGCGGTTTCCGGGCAGCATTAGCACGGAGGGGTGGAATATCAATCGGAACGGTTCTGTCGTCGGACACTATATGTTAGCGGATGGCAGAACCTACGGATTTATCGCAAGACCCATAACGGACACCGATACGTCAGATGACGATCAACCCGTTGTCGTGCCCGATGGTGCCAATTATACCTTTGAAACGATCAATGTTCCGGGGGTAGATTTTTTGCAGTTGACAGCGAGTAGTGATTTTGAGGATTACGCAGGGAATACGTGGCGTTCCGATGGTGAAAAAGTCGTCGGTTTTACACTCATTGATGGTGTCTTCACGACCTACGATTTCCCTCGTTCACAGAACACCTATTTCTATGCACTCGGTAATAATGGAACAGCTGCCGGACACTATGAGGATAGCAACGGTCTGTTTCATGGAGTCGTCTTGGAAAATGGTGAGTTGCGACAATACGATTTCCCAGGTGCCGTTCAAACACAGATATACGGGATTTCTGATTCTACGAGTGCCCTAACGGGTAATTTTATAGATGCTTCTGGGGTTCGTCGTGGATTCTCAGGAGACACCATCATTGAATATCCCGGGGCAGTTGCAACTTATGCCGATTTTGTGAGCGCATCAAGCACTGTTGTAGGCAGCTACATAGACAGGGACGGTATGTATCATGCATACGGACGTGCTCCTGATGGTAGGTATGGCGTTGCCGATTTCTCAACGGAATCGGAACTGGAGTACCTGTTTACGCATGGTATCAACGATGTAGGGATTATCGTGGTTCGAGCGAAAGCCGTGGGGGATATCCCGCGCACTTATGTCGGCAGATTCGGGCAGCTACACGAATTGCAGTTTCCAGACAGCGTCAGCACAGAGGGGTATAATATTAATCAGGACGGCTCTGTCGTCGGACACTATAAATCAGCAGATGGCAGTATTCACGGCTTTATCGCAAGACCCACTACCAAGGCAGTTAGCGATACTTTTGGCAACACCTTCCATGTTACACTGACGCAAGGTTTGAACATGCTTTCCGTGCCGTTAGCACCACCCAAACCGATGACAGCAAAATCACTCGCTGGGATTACTGGTGCGACGGTTGTTATAGCACTTGATGCCGATAACCAACGTTTCATTGGATGGACCCCGAACGCACCTAACGATGGATTTCCGATTGAAGGGGGACAAGGTTATATCGTCAATGTTCCAGAACCCCGTAGTTTTGCCTTCGTCGGCGCACCGTGGACGAATGAAATGCACGCAGGAGCAGCACCGACTGCAACGCAAAACATTATATCACACGAGACCTGGGCATTCGTGGTCAGCGGACATTTAGAAGGCTCACAGCAATATGAAGGTTATCATATCACAGTTCGAAATCAACGGACAAATACCCTCATGACAGCACAAGTCAGTGATAATTACTTCGCTGCTGCTACTGCTGACCTGACACGGAGACGTGTCGTACAAGTTGGAGACACATTGGAGTTAGCAGTCTCTGACACGGAAGGAAATGTTGCTTCAGAGAAATACATCTTCACGATAACACCCGATAGTCTAACGAATGCTATGCTGCACGTTAAACTGGACAGTATTGACCGACCAAAAAAGGATCAGTTGTTACAGAACTATCCAAATCCGTTCAATCCAGAGACGTGGATTCCGTATCAACTTTCTGTTGATGCACATGTTTCCATATCAATTTATGATGTAACAGGTAGAATTGTTCGGACACTACCTATCGGTTATCAAGCAGAAGGTTTCTATCATAACCGTGGACGTGCTGCGTATTGGGATGGTAAAAATGCACTCGGTGAAAGCGTTGCAAGTGGTGTCTATTTCTACCGATTAGAAACACCATCTTTTCAACAGACGCGACGGATGATTATTTTGAAGTAACCCATCACAGTTTCTGTAGGTGAGGTTCGAAGAAGATTAAGATTCTAATTGGGTAATATACGTGAGGCGGAAACCCCCTACGAACGGGCGGGGGACCCCGCCCCTACGAACGTTTTTTAGTTTAAGTATCTAAAATCCCGATAAACATTAGAAGCATGTTCAGACGAATCGGTATATTCTTCATATTCATCCTTATCATAGCAATGGGTGTTGCGGGATATCTGTTCATACCTGTCAGAAATCCCAAACCAATACTTACTAACATTCCTGCATCAATACCGCATCAACACGCGACACCCGATGGTGAACTGATTGAGCATATACATACTTACAATTCCTCTATAGGTTCATACAACTTGTATGAACCTATTACCCCTAAGAACAGTGAGACGAAAAAACACCCAATTCAACTTGATTGGGAACGTATAGATATCGAAACTGTCAAAAAGAAATACCAACCCTATTCTGTTGACGAAATGCAAGACATGTGGTCACTGAAATATAACACGGAAATCCCATCAGATCGCCGAAAAAAACTTGACAGAATATATCCTCCAGAAACATGGATAAAACGCAACCTTTCACTCGGACAGCCACTCCTCAACTACGCTGACTATCGGACGGTGTTGCAGCGAAGAATTTACATAATAAATCGTAGAGATCTTTGGCGTATTGTAGATTCGGAGGATCGTAATGCAATGCGAAACAGTCTTCGATTACCACCAGAGATTGATACGTGGAAGGAATATGAAGATGCGTATCTTAAGTCCTGGATTGTTGCATCATATCAATCTTTATTGGCGACAAATACAGAAACAGTATATGTCACTATTGAAGATGGCAAAACGTTCTCAAAATTCGCTGGAAAAAGGTTAAGTCGTAAAGAGAAATATCAACTGATGCTGTTTGGCGTCATTCCTGAAGGAATCCATGTGGTCTATCTTGATGTGCATGAGGAACCTTTACTCCCTGGGGTAAAACCGAGGTTTTATGAACTGTATTTAAAGGAATTAGAATTAGCGTATTCAAACGTCCATAATATCGTCTCTGAACACCAGGAATTTTACACTTCTAATACAACCGAAAAGAAAAGATCATCAAAGTCTACACCGAAATACAGTATCAAGGAATCCTTTGAACTCTTACAGGATTTACATTGGGATGCGTTTCCTGATGATTTACAGGGTTTACAGGATGCAATTGGTCAATTAGAGAAAATCGAACTTGAAGGTGAAGGTAAAATGGAAGAACCAGATTAACCTTCACCTACAAGTTAGTAAAAGAGAGTTAATGTTCCATTCGTTTAGATTTCAGATGTCCCCAGGTTGTCGTAAATTTCCCGTTAGGTTCAACGTTTAGAGGTTGTGCAATTTTGTTAAAGTCAGCACTGACAAAAGCTGAATTATAGACAATTACTTCGTCAATTGATCCAGTAAACCAATCAACATTTGATAAATCCTGCGTACCGTCATGGAAAATTGATTTTTGGGTAACATATCCTATAGAGGTGTTGTTTGTGTGTGAATATAGTTGTCCACCCTCGTCTGCATCGGCGAGTTTCCCATCAAACCACATTTCAAATTTATCATTTTCGACTTTATCGGTTGTATCTCGTAAGACTAAGGCAACATGGTGCCAATGATTCGCTTTAATTCTCTCAGACAGCCAAGTACCTTCCCAATTATATTGTGCCCGATTCCACCCACCTACATAAACACTTCCGGCGTGAACATAGATGCATAATCCTCGTGTGGCACCACCTTCTTGGAAAATTACCTGTTTACCGGTTTTCGTAATATCTGTACACTTAAAGAACGCTGCGATCGTTTTGTCGGTATAAGGACCACCTGTGTTGATATGAGGAGAATCTGGTATATTTATTCCGTCGCTATTTCCGTTAAATTTCAGTGCTTTCCCCACAATACCTGTATCGGATTTCGGATTTCCAACGAATGTTCCATTCAGACCTATTGTTGAGTTGTCCTTTGCTGAACCATCGTCAAAATTCCAATTTGCTGCGACTGTTTCCTCATCTCGTTGCGCGTCTACCTGCATTGTCAGAAGAAAGCTAAACAACACAATTAAGACAGTTAGCGAAACTGTAAGAGATTTATCAAATATCTTGTTGCTATTTTGCCGTGTCATTACTACATCTCCTTCCTTTCCCCAAACGTGCTTTCACACCTGGGAGTAGGTTCCATTTCGTATAATCTTGTGAAACGGTGTTTACGTCTACAGTATGTAATTGCATGAGGTCTATTATACAGAAAGGAGAGATTTTAATCAAATACTGTCTGAACCAGGATTTTCAGGATTATAGGATTTTCAGGATAAGAGGAGTGAAAAGTTGTAGTCCCTTGATGGTTATCCAAAGAAGCACAATCAAGGATGAATGTGCTACAGCAAAAGACAGAAAACACTTGCACGGTCTTTCTTAATTTAGTAAAATGAATTTATGACTGAAGAACAAATGGAACCTATTGTCTGGAGTGTACATTTATACCTATCTACACATAATTATGGATAAAAAGGCACACATCTTCCACATCCAAACAGAACACAAAGATAAACGGTTGGATAGGTTTCTTATCAGTGCAACCGAAGGTGTGTCGCGCACCTATCTACAGAAACTGATTCGTGAAGGGGCAGTCACCATAAACGATAAAGTCTTCACACAACCGAGTCGGACACTGCGCGTTGGTGACGAAGTTTGCATCGCGTTTCCCGAATCCCAACCTTTAGAAACAGCACAACCTGAAGATATCCCACTTGACATCTTTTACGAAGATAGCCACTTACTTGTTTTGAACAAACCTGCTGGCATGCTTGTTCATCCGGCAAGCGGTGTCAATACAGGAACGCTTGTCAATGCACTGCTGGCACACTGTGATGACCTATCAGGTATCGGAGGGATTGAAAGACCCGGTATTGTTCACCGATTAGACAAGGATACATCAGGGGTTCTCGTTGTTGCGAAAACAGATGTTGTGCACCGCAATCTCTCACTTCAGTTTGAAAAGCATACGATAACGCGCCAGTACGTTGCCGTTGTGTGTGGTGTTCCTGCTGACGTTACAGGGACGATTGATGCACAAATCGCACGGAGTCGTAGAGATAGAAGACGCATGACTACAGTTCATCATAACGGTAGACGTGCTGTCACACACTATCAGGTCTTAGAGATATATCACAATTTTTCGCTTGTTCAACTTACATTAGAAACGGGAAGACTTCATCAGATCCGTGTGCATCTTCAACATATTGGTCACCCAGTTGCTGGTGACCCTATCTATGGAGGCGAACAACGTGCTATTAAAGATGCAGAGGCAGTGCCGTTGAAACACGCTTTGATGCACCTCAAACGACAGGCATTGCATGCACGAACACTTCAATTTGAGCATCCTGTTACACATGAACGTTTGATATTTTCAGCTCCGAAACCCGCGGATATGCAGAGGCTTATTGAGGCACTACGATTATTGGCACGTGAACTCGTTACATGAACGAAAGATTCTTATGAAGCAATATATTGTTATCCTAATCATCTCCACAATGCTGTTATCTTGTCAATCAAAAGAAGCCAAAACTTTCATGGATAAACATCAGAAATATCCTCGTGTCCGCACAGCTATGTTAGAAAAAGACGGTTTACTCCGCAAACGGTTTGAAAACAAGGGACTTATATATCCACCTCAGAATCTGTTTATCCGAGTTTTCAAACAGGAAAAGGTCTTAGAAGTTTGGACTTCATCGGGATCAGAGGGCACCTACAAAAAGGTCTACGACTACCCAATCTGCCGCACATCGGGAAAATTAGGTCCAAAAAGACGGGAAGGTGATTTGCAGATTCCGGAAGGCTTCTATTATATTGACAGGTTTAACCCCAAAAGCAATTTCTATCTCTCGCTTGGAATCAATTATCCAAACCGTTCTGATCAGATTTTGGGTCAAAAAGGTAATTTAGGTGGAGATATATTCCTGCATGGTGGGTGTGCTACCATCGGGTGTGTCCCAATCACCGATGAATATATCAAGGAGGTATACCTGTTAGCGGTGCATGCAAAGTCTAACGGACAGATGAAAATACCTGTCCATATTTTTCCATCAAGATTAGATAAGTTCACGTTGTCACAGTTGATGAAAAAGTCTAACACGGATGCAAACTTGGTTGGATTCTGGGAAAATCTACAGATTGGATTTCAGTGGTTTGAAAAGCACCGCAACTTACCAGAAATCTCAGTAAATTCAGATGGCACATATCAGTTCTCAGATGGTACATCACAATAACGAAAAGAGAACTAAATATTTTTCAAACTTAGAGGAGATAGATTGTGGAATATGTTAATTTTGGTAAAGCAGGTGTTAAAGTTAGTCCACTGGCGTTGGGATTAGGCTTAAGGGGACAACCTGACGAAAACGCTGCACAACGGTTGATTGAACACGCCATTCATAACGGCATCAACCTGATTGATTGCGCGAATATTTACGGTCCGATGGATGACCGTGCCAATATCGGTCGTTCAGAGGCGATTCTCGGGAAAGCAATCAAAGGGAAACGAGATGATGTGGTGATTACATCCAAAGTCTGTAGTCATATCGGACAAGGACCAAACGATTACGGGTTATCGCGATACCATATCATGCGAGAGATAGACCGTTCACTGACACGTCTCGGCACTGACCACATAGATGTCTATCTGATTCATGTTACAGATGACACAACGCCACAAGAGGAGACAATCCGTGCGTTAGATGATCTGGTGCGTTCTGGTAAAGTGCGTTACCTTGGCTGTTGTAATCATCAGGCGTGGCAGGTTTGTAAAGCACTCTGGATTGCTGATAGTATCAATGCAACACCTTATATGTGCGTTCAAAATATGTATAACCTACTCAATAGAGATTTGGAGACAGAGATGTTTGGATTGGTGCGTGAGGAAGGACTCGGCGTGATGTGTTATAGTCCGCTTTCTGTCGGGTTATTGAGTGGTTTTTATTCACCTGATGAACCGCCACCTGCTGGATCGCTTTGGGAAAGACGTTATCCAGAAGAATATGAACGTAGGATGCGTGGGGCGACCGGAAAAGTAATTGCTACACTTAAAAGATTAGCAGACGCGTTAGGAAAAACACCTGCACAACTTGCAGTGGCATGGGTGGTATCGCATCCCGAAGTCACCGTTGCTATCAGTGGAAGCGACACGATTGAACAACTGGATGACACACTCGGTGGTGTCGGGTGGGAATTAGATGCGGCTGTTCGGGATGAGTTGGATGCGGTGTCGCTATCATTTGTGCGGTTGACTGCACCACCATTTTAATGTATATCTATAGAAAAGATATAACTGAGAATTGTCACCAGAATATAGGTAGCAACCAATACCACCCCAAAAGGACGTTTCAATTGGCTTCCCGATACGAAAATCCCAATACGGAATACGATCAAAATAAACACCATCGCTGGGAACAGGAACTGGAAAAATTTACCGGATGCTTGTAAACCGGATGGTGTGGCTGCAGCTGAAACACCAGCAACAAAAAGAACATTCAAGATATCCGCACCGATGATGTTGCCAACGGCTAATTCCCCATGCCCGCGCCTGATAGCTGTGATTGCTGTTACAAGTTCCGGCAATGAGGTGCCAAACGCGACCAACGTTGCCGCAATGATCTCCTCTGGTACGTTAAACCTAATTGCCAGCGTCTTCACAGTGGGAATAAGGATTTGTGCAGAAACAACAACTATTGCTATTGACCCAATAAGTTTAAGTAGTGTGAGAACCGTGTTTGATTTTTTATGTTCCGTTTCTTCATCAGGTTCGGAAGTGGATTTTATTGCACTAGCCCAACGTATAGACTGCCACACATATAATCCCAATAGAACAATAAAAGCGAATCCTATGTATTGATGTAACGTGCCACCTTCACTAAACACTTTTGCTGGCGAAGACCACGGAAAACAGGCTAATACCATCAATATACCCGCACTAACCTGAACATTAGACAACCGTGATGCTAATTCTCTATTGAACGATAGTGGTGCAATCAGTGAAGCCAGACCTAAAATCAGTCCTGTATCACATATAATTGATCCGACAGCGTTTCCGAGTGCCAGTTCCGGTTCACCTTGTATAGCAGAGAGTACGGAGACCGCTGCTTCCGGCGTTGTTGTGCCGATACTAACAATCGTCGCCCCGATAACTGCTTTTCCTAATCCCCATTGTGTTGAGAGAGTTACGGCTTCATCTACCAGCCAATCTGCGCCTTTGCTGAGTGTATAAAGCATGATAAGCAGAAGGACAACACTCGGTAATCCTCCTATAAGATGTTCAATCCATTGTTCCATTCGTTGTTAATTTCCTTCCCATCTGATATTTTTGTATACATAGATTATCACAGATGGGTAGTAGAGTCAAATGAATTGGATGAGTCGTGTCTTGTGGAGTTTTGGTTACGCATCTGTTACGTCAATAAGATTTGACAAAAAAGTGATGTTTTGGTAGTATTTATATATAATGAAAGTTGAATGCCTCAAAAAACCAATTACCAATGCTCAAAAGTTTCCGATTCACCCGATACCGCTTCACCTACACCGCTCAAGAACCGCTGATAATGCCGACCTATAAAGGCAACGTCTTCCGCAGCAGATTTGGATATATCCTACGTTATATTGCCTGCATCGGCGATGAAAACGAGTGTGAAAAAACCTGTCAACATCCCAATAAATGTGTCTACTCCAGATGCTTTGAAACACTAGTACCAGAAGACAGTCATATCTTACGTGGTCAACCTTATGCCCCGCATCCGTTTATCCTGCAACCGCTACGCACAGCAAAATTGGACTATGCACCAGGGGATACGTTCACTTGCGATATGACACTCATCGGCGATGCTATCAATATATTGCCATGGGTTGTGCTAACCTTTCATGAGATGGGAAAGAGACGTATCGGTCTACAAGGTAGACGTGGACAGTGCCGACTTGAGAAGGTTGAGAGTCTGTCGGCGTATAGACAGGATCAAACAGAGACAATTTTCACCGCAGAAACCGAGATGTTGACTGGTGAAGGATTGATCCTTAAACTTGACGATGTAATGCAAGCAGCACCTCACAGCGCGAATGAGATTGAACTGGCGTTTCTCACACCGACCAGTATTAAGGTAGATGGAAAGTGGACGCATCATCTAACGTTTGAACATCTCATCCGTAATCTGCTACGACGTATCCGTTTCCTGAGTTATTTTCATTGTGGCGAGGATTTGGATGTGGATGCTCATGGTTTAATTAAGGCTTCTGCTGATGTTAAGCATGTTTCTCGTCTGAATTGGCTCAGAAAGGATCGGTACTCTTACCGTGCGGAGAAGTCCGTTCCGATGGGTGGATTTGTCGGGAAAATCCATTTTTCGGGGGAATTAGAACCGTTCTTGCCGTTCATCTATCTTGGTGAGTATTTGCATATCGGACATCATACGGCATTCGGGTTTGGACAGTATCGTATCATCTCTACATCTATTGACCAACCTTGAAAAGATTTTCAAACCAATTAAATATCTCTGCTTTCGTAACAATTCCGAGACAGAGCAGAATGACAAAGATAATAGAGACCCATAAGAGAAGACGTACTGCACGTTTGGTAATACATAAGATGAGGACTATGGCGAACCTGGCGGTAATTATCAAAAATAGTGGGAGCTGAGTAATTCTGGCATAACGACTTCCGTACAATACGTGACAGGAATCAAACTTAATCAGCATGACCCCGTAGTATATCGACTATTTGCTTTTCGCGATTATCCTCCGCACTTTGTAAGGCAGTTTTTCCTTCTACATTCTCAATATTGACATCCGCACCCCCATGTAACAATATTGATATGATTGATATGGTAGTTTTAAGATCTTTCTTCTCGCCAAAAATTGCACGCATCCATTTCTGATCAATATATCTAACATATTCGGTTCACTGTGCAGTACTGCCCTGTGTAACGGTGTTTTAAAATCGCAGTCCTTTATGTTGACGTGTGCGCCGTGTTGTATCAATTGTTTTACGATAGGATAGGCATCACGGTGGTAAGCTGCAGAATGTAATGGTGTTAATTTAAAGCGATCTGTAACATTTATCTCAGCTCCATTTTCTATTAATAGTTCGGCAGTCTTCTGTGCATTAGATTCTGTTGCTATGTGCAAGGGTGTTTTTTGTGCATACTTACTTTTTATGTTTATCTTTGTGCCATGCTGTATGAGTATTCTTGCTATTTCATGTCCATCGGCATGTTTTGCTGCATAGTGCAATGGCGTTTCCCCCCAACTATCCTGGGCATTTAAATCCGCTCCGTTTTCTATCAGACGATTTATCACCTCGTGTGCATTTTTATCTATGGCAACGTGTAATGGAATTCTATTTCCATAAGTTATTAAGTTAACATCTTCTCCGCTTACAATAAGTCTATCAATTTCCTCATGTGCGTTTTCTTCTATGGCTTGTAGTAAAGGTGATTCGGGTTTCCGAATTCTTCGCTTGCTTCTCCGATTTCTTTGTCTTCTATTTCTGGGATTGGCAACTGCATTTTGATCGTTCATTGTGTCTCCTTTATTCTTCAAGGACAATTATTCTACCCACATCTTCAATATTTGGTGCGTGTCCACGTTTCTGTGCCCACCATCTCTGCGATACGACACTAAACCTTGTTGCGTTTGAATATTCGTCCACATTTATCAAGAACACTATATAATCGCTTGACCACGCAAATATCGGTGCGCCTTCGGGTGGATCGTATTCATTTTCACTGTGACAGAGATAGCAGTTCAAACACGAGACACTTGAGAACCGTCTTAGGAGTCGGAGCGGAATACTGTAACCGATTATATTTTTGTCGAATCTCTCCGTTTCAGGTGTTATGTGTTCAGCGAACAGTTGGTGAAATCGGTCCGCGAGTGTTGGTAAGCGTTTATCGTGACAGTCGTTTGTTTGTGGATTATTCTGTTGTTGCACATCAGAATTCATACGCTACTCCTTTGCTTAGAAGTAAAGGTCTCAGTGTTGGATTTATATTATGGGTAAATGAACACTGACCCAAACGCCATTTTACATAAAAATCCGGAAGCAAGTTATATTCTGTATTTTAGGTAAATCTAATCTGAATTGGAATACAATGGGTGAGTTGCTTTTACGAGTATTCTCATAGTATACTCTATATTTATCTCAAAGTCAAATTATTATATATTCGGGTGTAATATAGATTGTATCTGTAGCACATTCATCCCTGATTGTGCTCCTTTATATTACATTCATCCTTAATTATACTTCTCACTACAACATGCATCCTTGATTAGGCGTATTGGTAGCACAATCAGGGATGAATGTGCTATAAAAAAAATAAGGTTATTATTCGCTTTGGACTTGAGAAAGGTTGGAAAAAGTGCGATAAACCCTTGTAAATAAGGTATAAGTGTTATAATATTAGTAAGTGAATAGGGGGTTGTCAACTCCCTATCAAACTCAAAAACGCTGCGCGGTTCGTTCAACGGCAACGCCCCCAGAATGCAGAGGTAAAAACGGCAGTGCGGGCGACGCGTCAAACGTTAGATAGACTTGAACGTGCCGATAGTTTGGAATCGCCTTTAGAGTACGCAGGCAGTGGGACAGCCGCGTATTACCGTGCGTATCGGCAATTTCTGACACACGATTGGGGGTTTACAAACCGTCAATTCCGTCCACCACCAGACCCAATTAATGCGATGCTTTCACTCGGTTACACACTCTTACATAACCATGTGTATGCGTTTATTAACGTTGTTGGGTTCGATCCGTACTGCGGTTATTTTCACCAACCGAGGCACGGGCATGCGGCATTAGCCTCGGATCTGATGGAGGAATTTCGTCAAATTATTGTGGATGGCTATGTTCTCACACTTGTGAACAAGAACACAATACGACCAGAGGACTTTGAGCAGACGAACAAAGGTATCCAGCTCACGAAGGAAGCGTTAGATCGGTTCCTCATTGGGTATTATGGTCGGATGCAACAGACGTTCCAACATCCTACACGTAACGAGAAAACGACTTACCTTCGTGCTATTGAGCTTCAGGTTAGACATTTAGCACGTGTGGTAACGGGTGAAGAAGCGAAATATGAACCTTTTCTGGTTCGATCATAGGATAATATATCCTAATAGTGCCAAAAAGATGGAAGGGTAGGTACCCTTCCATCTTTTTTTGCTGATAATGAAAAAACTTGACATTTTCTGCAGATTTAGTGTATACTTATATTACACACAAACATCGCTTGCTGATCGATCTGTGTGTCAGTTGAAAGTGCCCCAGAACATAGACGGTGCCTTGTTTTAGCGTCTCTTTTACTAAAAAACGGTGTTTGGTGTAGTGTACATAAGGGTTTAGAGGGGTTTTGGGTAAAATTTGCAGTTGAAAAAACCCTCCGCGCAGTTGATGTTTGGTTTTGGCAATTTTAGCCTTTACTGTGACTGGGTTCGCAGGGGGTGCTGTTCGGAAAGTATTTCCCGTTTGAAGGGAATGGAAACAGAAGCACCTGTGAACCCACCTCTTTTTTTCTTTGTCGAGTTCGGAAAGTATTTCCCGTTTGAAGGGAATGGAAACACAATGTCGGGGTTCTCCTGTTTGGGTAAACCATGTTCGGAAAGTATTTCCCGTTTGAAGGGAATGGAAACTGACGGAATTGACGGAAAAGATGGTTACTAATGCGGTTCGGAAAGTATTTCCCGTTTGAAGGGAATGGAAACGAACGCTGTTGATCTTTTGACTCGACCGGATGTGCTTGGTTCGGAAAGTATTTCCCGTTTGAAGGGAATGGAAACCGTCCTGTAAAGTGCTCGTCTTCCACGGTTGTACAGAAAAAGTTCGGAAAGTATTTCCCGTTTGAAGGGAATGGAAACCAAACCGCATCTCGCTCTTTTTAGTTAATACGCCACGTTCGGAAAGTATTTCCCGTTTGAAGGGAATGGAAACTTAAACCGACTAGAAATCTCATTGGATTCCTCCTTTTTCGTTCGGAAAGTATTTCCCGTTTGAAGGGAATGGAAACTCAATTTTTTGCATTATTTAGATATGAAACTATCTTTAGTCCCGTAGAGATGGAATGTTTATTGAAGACACGAAGAAAATTGAAACCAAATCTGTGAAAGTAACCCTGATATGTGCCAGAGCACTTTCCGTGCCTTCCATGTTCTCCGCGTAATCCGAGATTCTGACAAAAAGGGGAGGGTGTGTAGATTTTTAGTAGAAACACATGAGTAAGGTTTTTGTTAAAGACGAAGCACCAGAGGGGTAAAAGGTGTATAGAATACGTTGATATTACCATAGTAAGCCCCAGAGGGACGAAAGGTATCTCAGGTTACGGAATTAAATACACACGTTCTATACACTTTTCGCACCGTTGGTGCTTGGTTTTTTGTTGTTCACACGTTCTCTTCCAACCTTCCATTTGCATTTAGGTTTAGAATAAGTTATACTTTACATTGTTATTAGATGGTGACATAAAAGACGCGTTGTCTGCTTCTAAACAAAAGAAGCAAAAGTCCTATGCAAAAATTACAACATCCTGAGCGAGTTATCGTACCAATGAGTAAGTTATACGTTATGTCTCCTAAGTTGCGTAAGTATTTAAAAGGAAAAAGAAAGTTGGCATTAGGTGAATTTCAACTATTGCGACATGGATTCAAGGATAAGCTAGAGACAGCAGAGACACTCATGTATATTTATGAATCTATAGGTTTTGGTGAGCCTTTAGATTCAGTATGGCAAGAAATAAAAAAAAGCGGTTACGGGGATGAACACCCATGTTGCGTTTTTGGATCCCGCCTCCTTTTGTCTGCAATAATATTGATGGGGGAACATTGGATTAAAGACAATTACCTATACCTATGGAATGAAATCGATGAACTTGTTCAGAAATACAATCTGTCTGAAGGGAATTGAAACGGGACGAATGGAAGGATGGAAGAAAGGAAGAATTCTATCATATCCGTTTGATACGATCATATTCTAAGCACGGAACTTTTCGCTGGTGATGACGTGTTTCGTAGCACAATCAAGGATGAATGTGCTACAGACATAGTTAAACCGATTAAATTTCACGTCTGAAGGAGATTGAAACCAAACACGATACCTGACGGTTAAATGTTTACAAATACGGACAAGTGCCAAAAGGATTGTTACAATAACTCGCTAAGCAAGCAGGAAATAAAAATTAGACAGGAACAAAATATGAATACACTCCCGATAACATTTGGAGAATTCCATGATGTAAATAAAATAATTAAATACTTTGCTTATGGAGAAGCTATAAAACCATTCTCATTTATCTCTATGTCCCCAGAATGCAAAAAAATCGGTAAATTTACGCTTAAAGGATATAGACGTTCCTTCCTATACTATAACTTCGGTTACCTTGCAAATATTATACCTGATCCAAATTGTAATGTGGTAGGGGGATTATGGGAAATTGATGAATATACTGAAAACCCTTTAGAAATTATTGAAGGTGTACCTTTCATGTACAGAGAATGCTATACAGATGAAGGTGTTTTATTTTACAGAATAATCGATAAATACACCGAAGGGTTTAGACAAGTGCCAAGACAAGTTATACCGGTAAGCTTTAAGCGACATATTGAAGCATACTGGGAAAATAACATATTTGGTATCACAAAAGAAGAAATTTTATCAAGTTTCAATGAAAATAGACTTGACTTTTATCTAAATGAATAGTATCAGTTTCGCGTTAGTCGGTAGCACTTTCCCCAATTGCCTCCCTTGCTTCCAAGACCTTTTCTACTACTGTTTTCACATCTTCCTCATCAACAAACGGGGATAGGATATACGATTTTAAGGCGACGATCGGTTCGCCATAGACAGTATGACGGTAGCAATCGGTTGTAGAGATGAAAACACCCCGTCCCTCCATTGCTTCAGAATTGACGTATTGAAATATATCTCGGTTATATGCGTTGTTGGCAATTAGGCTATCTTTGTTGGCAACATCTTCAAATTCCTGACGTTGTATTTCAAAGGTATCCACCCCAACGGGGTATACGCGAAATAGTGTCACAGTTCCGAAGTTGCTCCTATTGAGAACAGTTGTCCCTTCTCTCCCATCCAGATGCTCACGTAGAAGTTGTGTCATCTCTACGATATGTCCAAGGATAGCACGGAGTCCTTCAACGCCAAACAGCCGGAGATTGGCAAGTGCTGCAAGGGGACCTGTACCAGCACGTGAAGTCTCAAGCGTATACATCCCCGGACGGTATTGTCCAAAGTGATATAGATACGGCATCTGTTCGGGTGACCGTCTAAGTAGATCAAGGTCTGTCTGATCTTTGACAAGGACGAGACTTGATATATAAGGGGTAAATCCTGTTTTGTGAAAGTCAATTCCAACTGAATCTGCGAGGTGTAAATGCTGAATCCGACGACCTGCGCCTGCTAAAGCGCGTAGTGTTCTGGGTCTAAAATCTAACGGGTTCTCCTCAAAATCATAGTCATTAAATACTGACCATGCCCATCCAATGACTGCATCCGCGTGGATATGTGGATGATAATCCAACTTATATTCCTCTACAAGCGTGTTCCGCAAGGCGGTAATCTTTAATAGATTATCCAAGCCAAACGCATCGGTTGTGCCTAATGTCGTGATGATACATGCGATTTTCTTACCATCTGTGAGTGCTTTACGTAACTCAGTCTCTAATATCTCAAGATCGATTTCGTTCTCCGTAATCGTTGGGATGGTAATCAGGTTAGTGGTTCCTATTCCGAGCCAACCCGTTATATTAGCAGCACAGTAATGCCCAGTATCTGAGACGAATACGACTGCATTTTCAGGGGTGCCATCAGCGATTGTATCAGGACAGGCTTTTTCTAAACCTATTTTTACCCCATAGAGCGAAGTGCCTGTTCCACCAAAGGTAAATACACCCCCTGATCTTTGCGGGTCGTAACCGATCAGTTGTGATGTCATCGCAACAACTTCTACCTCTGCTAACGCAACGAGTTTACTAAATTCATCCCAACTGATGTTAGGATTATGTAAAGAAGCGAGGAGGACACCGATTAGGCTGGGTATTGTCGTAGGAGCAACGACATTTTGTTGTGTTCTCGGATGTCCGAAGATTGTCATGCCTCTGAGGTAACTAACAAGTTCAGAGGTTACGTCTTCCACAGTGGACATTGTTTCTTGTAAGGTTGAATGTCTTGCATCAGTAAAATCGGCATGGACAATGTCCCCAAGAAATGGCAGATGTGTTTTGAGTGCATCAACTTGGTCTAACGCTCGCATGATAGAATGCACAAAGTAGGAATCATGAATGGTATCAGATACAGGTTGTGGAAATGCGAGTCTTATTTTTTCTAAAATGTCGCGATGAGTCATTTGTTAAATTCAGATGGAAGTTCTTCTTCAGATCAAACAGTTCTACATCTGTCCTTGGACAACAGTATTGCCAATTAAAGTTCTGCCAGTTTTGGAAAATGCTCATTTTCGTAATTCATAATGAGTGTACCAACAAAATGCATCAAGGGTGCCAAGGGATGATTTTCTTCTCCATCAACGAGATCCAATAAATCATCTAACCGTGAAGCAAGTTGTTGATATTCGTACTCATTCAATGGAACTGGCAAGAGATTTTCGTTTTTGATCAGGGAGTCGATTAAATCACATAATACATTAACGAGCGGTTGTAATTCGTTCTTGTTCCGCACCGGAAATGTGATCGGTGATTCTATTGAAGATATATTAGGCGTAATTTGTGTTTTAGGAACCATCATTTACTCCTTCCATCTACCTCTATCATATTCAGCATGTGTTAGCACATCCCTAACGTAGATTCTCTGTTGGTCATAGTAGATATAGGTGATAAGACGTGCATTGTTACCAGCAATATTGAAAACTGTCAAATTTCCTACCCGGTCAGCATGCGGGAATACTGAACCTAACTCTTCAAACGAGCTATAATCTTTTTCCAGCATTAAACGGTGCCAACGTGTAAGTGATGATCGTGTATTGGGATGTTTCTGTGCAAATTCTATGAGTCGATCTTGTCTAATTATTTTCATTGGGAATCTGTAAAGCGTGTCCGATTCTTAATTATACATTGGCTGAGGATTGTTAGCAACCAAAAATGTGTAGAAATCCCAAATAAAGACATGAATATGTATACTTTTTCGCAATTTCTATACATATAGCAGACAATATGTATACTTTTTATATATATCATAACCGATATGTATAGTTTTTGCGAATTTTTATACATATCAGAAGGGATATGTGATGAAGTTTTAGGAGACTTTAGCACGGATAACCTCAAAATCTGTTCCGTTCGGCATGACGAAAAGACACTTGCCGTTACTACGCGCCTCCCACAAGTCACCGCTCTCACGTTTTTCTCTTGAATCATCATTTGACCATAGATGCATACCTTTAGACTCAACAACCAAATAGCGACCATCGGTTAAAAGGCATACAAAATCAGGATAAAATTTGTCGGTTGAAGTCTGTAACCAGAAAGAAAGGGCTGGCTGTCGTTCTATGTTCCGTATCCAATACTTAACTTGTGGTAACCTGTCAATAAATTGGGCACATTGAAATTCCTCACCCCTATCTTTTAGATCACCAACGTGAGGATAGTAGTGTTTCTGAAATTGATATAAACCTTCATAACGCGTGTTATAAGGATAGCGGAGTGGATCGAATGAGAAGCAGTGGTCTGGGGACACAATAACTGGCGTGGCACATTCAGGTAAGAGAAGACTATGATATGCACCAAGGTGTACGTTTTGGCGATGGCTTTCAATTTTCGCTTCAGCAGCATCTTTGAGGGCGTACTTGTTACGGATAAGTACCTCTATTGGCATGCCGCGTTCTTCAATAAGGTACTTAACTAAACGTTGAAGGAAAGGGAGTGACTCTCGTCGTAGAATGTCCAAATGCAAAATTGTTCTATCAAGCCAATCTGCAAGGCGCGCAGCATCCCAGTTCTTATCTGGAGCAAGGAGAGACATCTGTTGATGCAAAACACCTAAATACTGCATCTCAACTCTTCCTTCTGCAGAAATACCGATTTCACCACGTTCTCCTGTGTCAAATTCAGACGGAAATTCTTCTTCAGTAAGTTCAGCATCACACTCGGATAACTGCCATACGGTTTCTAAAAAACGGGATGCCTCAAAATCAAGGAACGTCTGATTCTGTTGGACCATTAACTTCGGCACTTGAAAGGTTTCCCCTTGTTCAGCAGGAGCAGGCTCAGGATCAGGCGGTGTTAAACCTTCAAAAATGGGAAGAACGGGTTGTTCCTCGTCTATAGGACGAATAAGTTCAGCAGCTGCTTGCTTCTGAAATCCGTTTTGAACGAGACCATCGGCTAAGGTGGAAGCAGCATCGTAAAAATTTCGTGAGGCAACAAAAGCATAGGCACTGTTTAACGCTTCATGTTTCTTTCGTTGTGCTTTTGGGAGTCGCATGACCCTACCCAAAATCTGTTCTACAGCAGTTGAAGATCTCATTTCGGCGACAGAACAAAGAACATAGGCGAACGGACAATCCCACCCCTCCCGCAATGCCTGCACTGTAATAACGTAACGGATTTGGCACTTCGGATCATTGATATCTACGTCGTCAAGTTCCTTGTCTGTACCTGTGGCTCGAGCAATTTGCTCCTTTGGAATTCTGTGCTCTTCAAGTAGACACTTCTCAACGACTTCAACGGTCAAAGTTTCTTTGTCCTTACGTCTCGGCTGTGCCTGAATCAGCATAACAGGACGGATATATTCACCTGTTTCTTGTTGTTCTTTTTCTGCTTCTTCTTCAAGTGTGTTGCGTTGTGCTATCGCAGCAGCGAGCAGTTGCTTCCAGTCCGGCATGGTTTCTAAAAGGATAGGCATTTTGATCATGTCTTCTGCCTGTAGTTCCGCTGCGGAGACTGTATAGAGAACATTGGAAGGGTTTTAGATTGTATCGGGTGTTGCGGTGAATTCAATGATTGCCGATGGATTGAATCGGGTAAGGGTGTCAAAAGAGAGCTCCGTCCGCGCATTATGTGCCTCATCAACAATCACAAGCGGACGTTTAACACATAATAGGTTTGCAAGTGAATAGATAGGCTTGCCGCTTTCGTCTTTATCTATCGCTGAAAGTGCTTCATCTGACAAGTGTGTGAAATGTCCCATTAATGCACCTGACTGCTCGTAAACTTTGCGACCATCCGTATCTTCAACGCGAAATGCTTGCATCGTGGAAACAATAATTGTGGTCTTTGTGTTCAAAATATGTAGCGGCAGGGAGAGGGCTCCCCCTATCGTAAAAACTTCTACTTTGCGTCTCGCGGATTCGAAAGCATCTCTGTAAGGATGCAACGGATTTTTAAGCGCATTTAATGTCTGATCACGGATAGCATTTGAAGGAGTAAGCCAAAGCACAAGCGGTGTATCAGTTTTCAAAAGTTCAGACGCAGTAACACTGACAGCATGACACGCAACTAACGTTTTCCCACCACCTGTCGGTAACCTTAGGCAAACATAAGGCATTCCGGACAAGGACTCAATTGGTGAGTAGGCACGTTTGGTAAGATCGTAGAATGCGGTGTTAGCGTTATTGAAATGAAGGCACTTCTGATAGTATTCTGATAGCGTTTCAAGGGTACGTTCTTGATATTCTTTAAGGGGTAGATGCATTTTCTTTCTCCGTGTCGCCGCAAGAGTTCTAATCTACGATTTTCTCTTTATATAAGGTTGTAAGGCATTTGACGGAAGGTTATCCCGCGATCCTTTAAAATCCCAATACTAAGCTGCGTGCCACCGCAATGGATAATCCTTCTACCTTCATGACGCGGCAAACGGTCTATGAGTTCATCGTTAAGAATATCGTCATTGTTAAGCAGATAGACACCGACACCTTCCACGCTGCCTAAAAAAGCACGTTGATATCTTTCGGGTGTTGTGCAGGTAGCATAAGACGGACTATCTCCTTCCATGAGGGCCCGTACTGTGTCTGTTTCTATTGGGCTACCTGTCTCCTTGAAAAAGAGGTACTGTGCCATCTCATGAAATGGAATTTCCTGTCTTTCCAAGAAGGTTTCTCCGACGTGGTAATAGGCAAAAGTTTCTTTGTCTGAACCGAACAAACGTTGTAAACTTCCCTCCTTTTCAGACGCGTAACCTTCAATGACGCGTTGAAGACGGACAGCAGTTATCTCTTGAGCAATTTGCGATTCTAATTCAACTAAAATAAATTGACGATTGCCCCCATCTTCTCGGTTCTGTGCAAGGACGGCGTGGCCTGTTGTGCCACTGCCGGCGAAGGAGTCAAGGATAATGGCATCTTTACTGCGTAGCAATTCCAGTAAAAATTTAATAAATTTTACCGGTTTAGGTTGGGGAAAAACACCACCTTCACCAAATATATTACGAAGTTCACTTGTTCCATCTTTATTAAATCCAACTATTTCTGGTGAAAGGAATACGTCTGGTGGTTGTCCTTCTTGTACCTCAGAGAGATAGCGTTTTGCCCGCGGTTCGTTCCCAGAAAAATCAATGCGACCTTCGCGTTCCATGTTACGAAGTGTATCTTGTGAATAACATGGATAACGTCCCGAAGGGGGAGACCATACAACGCCATTTTCAAAGGTGAATGTATAAGGTGTGTAATAGTTTCGTGCACTGAGTGGATCAAGTTTATACTTACCTCTACCATCATTGTCGTCATGAGGATATTTCATCGATTTATCAGTAATGTAACGAATATACCGACTTTTGTCTTCACCAAACCAAGATTTCTCTTTGGCATAAACCAAGGTGTAGTCAGCATTGTGATTAAAATCTTTACTGGAGTTGCGCACGGTGTGCATTGCTCTTCTTGTGAGAATTGCAAAAAAGTTCTTTTCTCCGAAAACTTCATCCATTAGCATTCGTAAATGGTGCACTTCATTATCATCAATTGAGATAAAGATCACACCGTCCTCTCGAAGGAGTTGATGAAGGAGGCAGAGGCGGGGGTACATCATACAGAGCCATTTGTCGTGTCGAGAAAGATCTACTGCCAGCGAACCGACGGTTTTACCGAGCCATTTTTGAATGGTTGGATTGTTTACATTATCGTTGTAAATCCAACTTTCGTTGCCTGTATTGTAGGGAGGGTCAATGAAGATGCATTTGACTTTGCCAGCGTAGTAGGGTAGGAGTGCTTTAAGTGCTGTTAGGTTATCACCTTCAACGAGGAGATTACCAGTACCGAGTGGTTCGTTAGCGTATCCTAAAGATCGGTCACGGTCAAGGGTGAGCGTATGTATCGGCACCTCATCATGGTGGTTGATGACTGCTTCTTTTCCTATCCAATTCAAGGTAGGCATTGTATGCGGTTTCCTTGTTATCCTACATAGGTGGGAATCATTCGTCAAATTGATGCAGGGTAATTCACGCGAAAACGTCTTCAAACGATGTCTATTACTGAGATGCCTTATCTAAGGTTTTATCATCAGTTGATGTCAAACTTTTCTTCCGTTCCGATGGCGGTACATAATAAGATACAACCTTCATACCTTTCCGTCTACATTCTTCTTGTACCTCTCTTAGATGTGCAGAGAGTTCTTCAACAGAATTGAAACGAGAAGAAAGCTCTTTTTTTATCCGATAACATTCTTCAAGGATTGGATCAGTGTAGTTTTTCAAATTTTCTTTCACCTGACACCTCTCAAATAACTGATAACAGTCGTTTCAAGATAGACTCTTGGTTTGTTTTCTGTATAGTATATCATGAAATGTTGTTATTTTGAAGAATAATAGTACAGAGTGGATGTGTAAAGTTTTTGGCACAATGTCTGACATTATGGTGATTAGCAGGACAGGTGTTGTATTCTTTAGTCCCGTAGGGACGGAATGTTTATAGAAAACGAGTAGCCTCCAACTCTTTTAGTCCCGTAGGGACGATATGTTTATCTTCTATGTCGTTCCTACGGAACTCAAGAGGGTTATCCCCATTTTTTCTATAAACATATCGTCCCTACAGGACTGAAAACATAATGTGAAAGTGATAGTGCATACGAAAGCACCTAAGTAGGAACAGTAAGACAAGTCGACAATACCAGCACATTCTTTTGCCAAAAACTTTACACACCCGTACAGAGTCATCAATTGAAGATTATAGGTAGACTATTGCCTTCTGAATCCGCTTCAGAACTTCATCTTGACCAATCAGTACAATAATATCAAAAAGACTGGGACCGAACGATGTCCCTGTCAATGCTATACGCAACGTCTGCATGGCTGCAACGCGTTTTATGTCATTCTCATCTGTGTATTTCCAGATGGATTCTTCTATTGTCTCTAAATCGAAATGTTCAATTGCATCCAAAATCTGCAAAAGACTTGTCAGCATCTCACGTGATTTCTGCTTCTTCTCATCCGAACTCCCCCACCATTTCTTGACTGCTTTCGGATCATATTCAAAATCATCGGTAAAGAAATAACGGGTCAGTGACACAATGTCTTGGAGGGTTGTGAGACGTTCACCCACCGCTTCTACGATGCTTTCAAGCCAGTCTCGGTTTGTGTCAGGCACAGAATCATAATTTACTAACCCCGCCTGCTCCCAAAAGGGAAGCACTGCATCTGTTCGTGTAGGGACATCAAGCTGGTTGATATAATGTGAGTTGAGCCATTCCAACTTTTTAATGTCAAACACGCTTCCACTCTTGCCGACTCGCGCTAAGTCAAATTTCTCTACGAGTTCTGCAAGGGAGAATATCTCCTGTTTATCATCGTAGGACCAACCGAGTCGCGCAACAAAGTTTAAAATAGCTTCAGGGAGATACCCCTGTTCACGATAGCGATTGACAGCGACAAGGTCACCATGATGACGTTTGCTGAGTTTTCTACCTGTGTCATCAAGGACCAACGGAATATGAGCAAATAGCGGGAGGCTGAAACCGAGTGCTGTCGCAATCACGATCTGTTTTGATGTATTGTTCAGATGTTCAGTACCCCGAATAACATGGGTTATCTGCATCTCAGCATCATCAACAATAGATGTAAGATTGTAATTCGGCATGCCGTTGGAACGGACGATCACCTCATCTTCCAAAGTGGAAGGATCAATGTTGCGTGAACCGAGGATTATATCGTCAACACGGATCGGCGTATCAGGCATCTTTATGCGGACGTTGGGTTTTCTACCTTCTGCCTTATAACGTTCTATGGCTTCTGATGATAGGTATCTGCCTCTACGGTCATAGGATAGTGGGGATTTTGCTTTGCGAGATTCAGTGCGTATCTCTTCTAATTCTTCCGGCGTGCAGTAGCAGTGGTATGCATTATCACTATCAAGTAATTGTGAGACGTACCTGTCATAGATATCGCTTCGTTCCGATTGCACGTACTGTTCATCCCAGTTGATACCCAACCATTTCAGTGCATCAAAAATCTCTTGCATAGACGCGTCAGTGGAACGTGCTGCATCTGTATCATCAATTCTTAGGATGAATTTACCGTTGTGTTGTTTAGCGAACAGCCAATTAAAAAGAGCCGTACGCGCCCCACCAACATGCAAGAAACCTGTTGGCGATGGTGCCATACGCACCCTTACGTGGCCATCTGTTTTTTGAGATTCGTTCATTTCTGTCCTTTCTGTATCCTTGCCCAACTATCCCGTAGGGGTACTGTGCGGTTAAAGACCAATCTATCTGGTGTTGTATCTGGGTCAACACAGAAATACCCTATACGAAGGAACTGAAATCTACTGCCAGCAGCTGCATCAACGAGACTCGGTTCAACTTTACAGGTGTTTAAGACTTCTAAGGAGTTGGGGTTAATGAATTGTATCCAATCTGCACCATCAGCTGCGTTTTCTGGTTCTCTTTCTGTAAAGAGTGAATCGTATAATCGCACTTCGGCATCAACTGCATGTTCTGCCGACACCCAGTGCAGTGTCCCTTGAACGCGCCGTCCATCATCGGACCAACCGCCGCGCGTTTCTGGATCATAAGAGCAGTGGATTTCGGTGATTTCACCTGTGTTCTCATCTTTTATAACACTTTCGCATGTGATATAGTATGCGTGTTTTAGTCGTACCTCTCGTCCGGGTGCCAGTCTATAAAACTTTCGGGGCGGGTCTTCCATAAAATCATCCCGTTCAATATAGATTTCTCGTGAGAATGGGATTTCTCTTGGGCCGGCGTTCGCATCCTCCGGATTATTGTCAGCCTCAAGCATTTCAACCTGTGCTTCAGGATAGTTATCAATAACGACCTTTACGGGATTTAGCACTGCCATGACCCGCGGAGCCTGGAGATTTAGATCGCTGCGAATAGAGTATTCAAGCTGCGCTATTTCAATAAGATTGTCTGCTTTTGACACACCTATCCGGTTGCAGAAATCGCGAATGGCTTCAGGTGTATACCCACGGCGACGTAAACCAGCAAGCGTTGGGAGTCTTGGATCATCCCAGTCATTGACATGTCCTTCTTGAACAAGGACTCTGAGTTTTCGTTTGCCGAGGACGGTATATGTTAGGTTCAGACGGGCAAATTCTATCTGACGAGGTTGGTATATCTCTAACGTTTCCAAGAACCAATCATATAAGGGTCTATGATCTTCAAACTGCACATCACATAATGAGTGCGTAATTCCTTCAATGGAGTCGGACTGACCGTGTGTGAAATCATAAGTTGGATAGATACACCAATTTTCGTCAATTCTGGAGTGAGGTGCGTGGAGAACACGATACATGACGGGGTCACGCATATTCAGATTCGGACTTGTCATATCAATTTTTGCTCGGAGTGTGCGGGAACCGTCCGGAAATTCTCCGTTACGCATACCTTGAAATAACGTCAGGTTCTCTTCAACAGAACGGTCTCGGTACGGACTATTTTTTCCGGGAGTTGTTAGTGTACCACGATAGGTTCTTGTTTTCTCTGGCGTCAGATCGCAGACGTAAGCCTTCTCTTTCCGAATCAGTTTTATTGCATATTCGTACAGTGTTTCAAAATAGTCGGAGGCATAGAATTCCCTGTCTTCCCAATCGAATCCTAACCACTGCACATCGCGTTTTATCGCTTCAACGTATTCACTCTCTTCTGTGATGGGATTGCTATCATCAAACCGAAGGTTGTAAAGACCATTATAATCTTCAGCAATACCGAAACTGATACAGATGGCTTTTGCATGACCAATATGAAGGTACCCACTCGGCTCTGGTGGGAAACGGGTATGTACTCTACCGTCAAATCTGTTTGAAGCAATATCTTCATCAATTGCTTGTCGTATAAAATTTGTGTCAGATGTGTTATTCGTGCTCGCTTGGATATTGCTTTTTGATTTTGAATGTGGTTGATTCATGAATACCTCCTTAAGAATAATAAATTATACTTTCAAAACGCGTTAAAGTCAAAAATATTGGGTGACTGGCAGGTGCTTTTGCCTTTTCGTATCCTAAAGATGTAACTTCTTTTTAGGGGTGACGTTAAAAAAGATATGAAGGAAACCTAACTTGACTCTTAGGGGGACCTAAAATGAAAAAAGAAACTAAACACAATACCACTGAACATCGATCTTTATTAGATGATAAAAAAACGGGCTATTACGAATTAGCACTATATTTTGCAGCAACAAAGGCTCAAGAGGAAGGATTTCAGTGGGAAAATTTTATTGATAATCTATCTTATATCTGCGATAAATATGCTTATCACATTCAGGTGAACCAGACTTCTCACTTAAGATCATGATGTTATACCATTTCTAATTGAAAACGTCTTTTTTCGGTAATATATCTACTACGATAAATTGCCTTACTACGAACTGGTTGTTTTTAGTAGGGCAATTTATTGCTCGTTGGTTACCGAGCTCAACCGCCAGCGAGAAATAAACTTTTAGCCCTGCTGCGGGGCTTCGTGGAGAGCGGTGGGTTGCCACCCTCTGTGAAGCGAGAAACAAGAACGAAGTACAAGGCTTAGGTTTATCACAAGCCAAGGTCTTTAGGCTTGGGTAGTTGACTAAGTTTTGGGTGATTTTTGAAGATATTCACCAAGTTGGTAACCAATTTTTCAGGATCATGCCTAATAACGTTCATCTGTTCGCCTCCCATCCATGTTCCAACTTCAGTTACAACCATATCTCTTATGAGGTCAGCTTCAACGACGGTAATACCATCGTCTTCCAATCGCTCTAATTCTCGGTTATACGATACTTGGACTTTTGAGGCATCTGCAACCTGAACGGTTTCTGCGGAGAGTGTTGAAATATCCTTTGCGAGGTTTAGAACTTTCATCAGATGCTCTGTATCCTCAGCAAGCATAGAGAGTCCGTCTTCAGACAGTGTTTTGATACGAGTAAGTTGTGATACTAATTCATTCCGAACATACCCTTGCATTATCTCTTTTGGTGCTGGTTGATTATTTGCTAAAACATAATCAATCGGTATTTTTGCATGATCAAGGATCGCATTCACATGATCTGTGACAGCGTATCCATCTGTTTCGCCGGGTTGTGTCATCACATTACACACATATATCTTGACAGCATTAGAACGTTGGATGGTTTCAACGATTCCTTTAATCACGAGATTTGGCATGATGCTGGTGTAAAGGCTACCTGGTCCGATGATAATTGCATCGGCATTAACAAGTGCATCTATTGCGCTCTGATGTGCTTGACAGTTATAGTCTTCCTCATTTGAATGATGTGCCAATTCATTTTCACGGCCATTCTCTCTTTGTTCAAAAAAGACGCGTTTAATAGGTTCTCTATTTTCCCGCATTGGAATGGTAGATTCACCTCGGACGATTTCACCATTTGCGAGTTCAGCACAAAGGACAGTGGAATCCAATGTGACAGGAATAATCTGTCCGCGCACGGAAAGCAGCCGGGATGCAGCTTGGATAGCTTTTGGGAAGTTTCCTTGAATTTTCGTCAATGCAGTTAACAGAAGATTCCCGATCGTATGTCCGCCGAGGTCCCCGTTACTGGAGAATCGGTATTCAAAGAGACCGGAGATCTCATCCGCATCGGATAGTGTATACAGAAGTCTCCGTATATCCCCCGGTGGTAGTACACCAAACTCTTCTACGAGTCGTCCAGAACTTCCCCCATCATCAGATACGGTGACAATGGCAGCTAAACTGTCAAGATCGATGATTTGTCTCTCTGCTGTTTCTAAATCGGCATACTGTTTTAACCCGCTGAGGAGGGCGGATAAACCGCTACCACCACCAATACAGGCAATTTTCAAAGACATAATTTCTCCAACCATAAAAAGATACAATCTGTCTCATTTATGTTCAACGTTAAGGAAAAGGTTTATGATACATAACGGAGTTAACGTTTTATCTGTTTCATTAACAACTCTAAACTCTCAAGAGTCTGATTACATAATAATTCCGCTTCCGATGCTGTTGGTGCTTCACTAAATATACGGATTACCGGCTCAGTTCCTGATTTTCTGATATTCACCCAACGATCATCCCAGACCCGTTTAATTCCATCTGTTAATTCAAGCGATGACGTATCACTGTTCGTTGATGTAATTTCATCCTTGTATTGAGCCAATAGTTGTGACGCAACGGCCTGTGATGGTATCTCCATTTTTTTGCGGCACATTTCATAATGAGGCATCGCATCAACAAGTACTGAGACGGTGGTATCGGATTCGACAAGGTGTTGAAGAATCGCTGCGATGGAAGTGATACCGTCCGTTGTATGATTGATCCCAGGATAGATAACACCACCTGTCCCTTCGCCTCCGATAACTGCGTTGACTTCATGCATCTTTTCTACGACATATCCAACCCCGACCTTCGTTCTGTGTAGTTTTACGTCGTGTTTTGTGGCGATATCGTCAAGCATTCTACTCGTGGAGACAGTGGCGACAATATCACCTTTCGTTTTGCTGATGATAAAATCTGTTACGAATGCAAATGTCCATTCACCGTTCAGTGCAACCCCACTGTCCGTCACGACCACGACACGATCTGCATCGCCATCGTGTGCAAATCCGATATCAGCACCTGTATTGACCACTGTCTCAACGAGTTCAGTTATGGCATCGGGATTAGGTTCCGCAGGACGATTAAAGTTCCCATCCGGTATACAGTTCACTTCAATGACTTCACAACCGAGTTCCTTGAGCAGTGTTGGACTAATCACACAACCCGCTCCATTACCACAATCAAGTGCTACTTTCAGTTTTGCGTTTCGGATTGAATCTATATCAAACCAAGATGAATTGAGAATCCTTTCAAGGTGAAGTGCCGTTGATTCCGTATAAACCTGATGTGCGCCAAGTTTGTCCCACGGCATCAGTTCAAAGTTCTCTGTATCATAGATGTGCAGCAATTCATCGCGTTCTGTCTGTGTTAGTAACTTTCCTGAATCTGATGCAAATTCTATGCCATTCCACGCAACAGGATTATGACTTGCAGTGATCGTGATACTTCCTTGTGCATTCAGAACTTTTGCAGTCAAAAGGACGGTTGGCGTTGGACACAAACCGACATCCATCACTTGACAACCTGTCGCAATCAGTCCGGCAAGCACTGCATGACGTAGCATAGGACTTGAGGTGCGGGAATCTATACCTAAGACGACAGTCCCTCCACCAACAAGCGTACCGAATGCCAATGCGAATCTTGTGATGGTTTGCATATCAAGTGATGCACCTACTTCTCCACGAACACCTGATACACTTACAATTGGGTCTTTTAATTTTTTCATAAATGTTCTCAACAGAATTTCAACATCGCTCTATCTGAAACGGATTTTGTGGGTCTACACATCCACCATGTCCACAAAAAACTACATGCACCGATAACAAGTTGCCAGAATACGTTCATATACCAAGCAGGATACGTGTAATCTTGATCAGTAATGGGGGTTAATTTATAGAACAGAGGGTTTCTAAGCACATCCAATCCATCAAAAATGGTACAGACTGCAATCACTGGATTCAGATGAAGTATCGGTTCAAAAACAGGTTGTAGGTCATTGATGTATCGTTCTAACGGTTTGATTAAAAATGCGCTGCTAATTAGAATGCCTAATAGCAGATAGGTAAACAGTGATCCAAAAAGAGTGTCACGAAAAGCACGCGCTCCAAACATGCCAACAGCTCCTGCCGCAAGACTGAAAAGTGTCAACACAACAATCATATTCAATGCTTTCACGATTGGCATACCGATGACAACTGCAGCAAATATCGATGAAAGCAGTATCCAACCCATAATAGGTATTAGACTGATGCTCAGAATTCTCAGAATACTCTTACCCATAGCAGTAGAAGACTGAACCAATATTATACCAGAATCAACATGTTGGGACTCTTGTCTGAAACTGATTGCGGTTAAATAGGGTGCTGATAGAAGGACAACGAATATTTGAGCAAATGCAAAACATTCCGCATTCAAACCGATTTTTACTGACAAAAGCAATTGGTATAACAACCATTGCAGAAAAGTTGCGACAACAATGACTGTGAATAGAGATTTTGGATTGTTCTGTCTCAAAAATCCATTCCGATCTGACATGATTCCCTTCCACCGCCTATTATCGTGAAACCTAAAAGCATCCTGACACTTCATGGCATAACTGGAAATGAATTGCTGCGGGCAGGGAAACCCAGCCCCTACAAACGGCAATTTGCTAACGGATAGCAGTTTACATAATACTAAGTCTTACTATGTATCAATAGATTATAGCACACCTAATAACTGAAATACAATTCAAAAGAATGTAATCATTAACCTATCACTTGTCAAAAATCCATTTTTCAACTACAATGTTTGATGTGTATGCCTTAGAACCTGTTTCACCTCAACGTAATAGTGATTGGGATGCTGTTATCCGGCGATGTTCGAACAGTAATGTATTTCAGAGTTCTGTATGGCGGGATGCACTGACACATGCCTTCAAACAGCTTAATCCCATATATCTACTGATAAAGAAGGACGAATCCGTAATCGGAGGTATGCCTGCTTTCGTATTTCAACCGATACCCGGTATACGACTATGGTATTCAATGCCGTGGAACCTGTTTGGTGGACCGCTGTTAATCAATTCAACGGATGTCAATACAGATGAACTTATCTCAAGCATTGAAACCTATCTGCAATCAATTGCATCAGAAAAAAGGTGGTGTGAAATGTGTTGGACATTATCTCCCGATGACAGTGTGAAATACGGCGATGCACTAACAGCTGCTGGGTATGAGAAAAGTGATCACTTTACACACCTCCTAAAAACAGACTGCGATATTGATACCCTCTGGCAAGCCTACAACAAACGCGTAAGAGGTGCTGTAAGAAAGGCTCAGAAATCGGGTGTAAAGGTGACAGATACGAACAGTGATAAGGATATAGCAATATTCTACAACATGTATCTGGCGACGGTAAAACGTTTAGGTGGAACACCGAAACCGCGCAAACTCATGACATATCTTCTTCAACACGGTATCGCAAAACTTGCTATAGCGACCTATCAAGATACAATCATTGCAGGTTTGCTTTATCTGCATTTTAATCGGACAGTAACGTTGTGGTGTGAAGCGTCCTTGCCTGAGTTTTTGCAGTATCGTCCCAACAATGCAATTTTTCATCATATTATCACGTTGGCATGTGATGAAGGATATGAATGCGTGGATTTCGGAGCATCTCCACCTGAGAGCACAGGTTTGATCGCACATAAGGAACAGTATCGTGCAAAAAGAACCGATTTTTGCAGTTTTACGAAAACTATTTTGCCGATGCGAAGAGCGTTATGGACAAGCAGCGAGAGTTTGTTAAGGAAAATCTATACACGGTTGCAGTAAAAAGAGAATAATAATCTTACAAGTAACGTGAGTTTGATAAAGCGTGTTGTTGGATTCGCTGTAGGGGCGAGGTCACCTCGCCCGTAGGGATTAGGAAACTTAACCCCTACGATAATTTGTTTGATGTTTGGAATTTGCTATATATCAAACTCACGTTACAGGTAGTCCGAATGAGGAGAAAACATGCCGCGTAAACCTAACTTAATCTTTGTATTTGGAGACCAACACCGGCAATGTGATGTCGGTTGTGCGGGGAATCCACAAGTTCAAACACCATCAATGGATAAACTTGCAGAACAGGGAATGTTCTTTCCAAATACATTTACAAATGTCCCGATATGTGTTCCCGCACGCGGATCACTTATGACAGGAAAACACCCTCTCAGCCACAAAGCCGTTTCTAACGACCTACCACTTCCATTATCTGAAACTGGCATCGCACAGGTATTCAAAGATGACGGATATGCTACGGGTTATATCGGTAAATGGCATCTCGGTGGGGTGCCGAGGGATAAGTTCATCACACCTGAAATGCGGTTCGGATTTGATCATTGGATTGGATGGAACTGTCATCACAACTATTTCAACGCACCGTATCACGACTCTGATGGTAATAGAAAACAGATTGAAGGATACGAACCCGATTTTCAGACAGATAAGGCGATAAAATACTGCCGAGACCATGCTGATAAACCTTTCTGTCTGTATTTAAGTTGGGGACCCCCACACAATCCGTATCAGCATGTGCCTGAAAGATATAAAGAGATGTATCCACCAGAGGACATTCAACTTCGTCCGAATGCAGTAGATACACCACAAACACGGAACGATATTTCCGGTTATTACGCACATATTACGGCTTTGGATGAAAACCTGGGTCGTCTGATGGATGCACTGGACGAAATCGGTATTGCAGATGACACCATCCTTGTCTATACATCAGACCACGGGGATATGCTGGGTAGCCAAGGGCACGTCAGAAAAGAACGACCCTGGGATGAATCCAGTAGAATTCCTTTCATCATCCGATGGAACAACAGAATCCCTGCTGGTGTCACCCGTGGAACCTTGCTGAGTCTTGTTGACTTTATGCCGTCAATGCTATCTCTATGCGATTTACCTATTCCTGATGGTGTAGAAGGGATCGACCTTGCTGATGCTATGTTGGGTAAAACGATTGATGAACCGCAATCTGTGTTGCTTCAAATTCCGCTACATGGTGGCGAGGGGTATCCTGCGGGTTTAACCGAATGGCGTGGTGTCCGAACACATCGTCATACTTACGCACGACACTACGACGGCATAGGTTGGTTACTCTACGATAACGTAAACGACCCGTATCAGATGAATAATCTTATAGATGATGCAGACTCACAACCGGTACGTGAAGAATTAGAGGCAGACCTTCAACAGTGGCTTGAACGGATAAATGATCCGTGTATCGCGGGTTTAGACCACATCCGTCAACTCGGTTTAGCGGAGTTGTGGAACCTTAGCGAACAACGTTTAGGTGGAAGAAAACCGCGTTGGGCATAAATAAATGAAGATTGAATAAATATCTTGGTAATCCTATCCAGAAAAACAATTGTAGGGGCGG
This sequence comes from Candidatus Poribacteria bacterium, assembly GCA_012267415.1. Lineage (GTDB taxonomy): Bacteria > Poribacteria > WGA-4E > WGA-4E > WGA-3G > MSPOR6. The sequence goes on from JAAXGN010000015.1 coordinate 147,437, forward strand.
GGGTTTCCCCGCCCGCATATTACCGAATTTATATCCCAATCTTCATAGGCAAGTTTGAATATTAAATATGCAGGTGGCACGTTAATGACGGGCGGGGAGACCCCGCCCCTACGGGTTCGGCACCTGCAGGATTATCGGAAAATTGATAATTCATTATTTAATATTGCTTAAGGAAACCGAATTTAGGCTCTGTTTGAAACAGACACAGCATTGATAATTGATTCCGAAACAACCTCTGCAGCAAGGATGCCGATGGTATTGACATTACTGCTACTGTGTTTTCCCGTCGCAAGCGTAAAAAGGGTGTCACCATCAAACATTGTATGTGATGGACGTATAGCACGTGCCATACCATCGTGTGCCATCTCAGCAACCCGTGTCGCTTCTGCGACTGTTAACGTTGCATTTGTTGCTATAACGCCTATAGTTGTGTTCGTTCCTGGCACTATATCGGCATCTAAGAGTCTTTCCGTGATGTCTACGTAGGTGTCGTTTATTTTTCCACCTGCAACTATCTCACCAGTTGCAGGATTGACGACATTGCCTAAGGCATTTACGACTGTGATTGCAGCAACATTCAGTCCTGATTTGAGGGACTTACATGCTGAACCGAGACCGCCAGGAGAGGGTATGACATTAGGGGCTTTTCCGAGGGTTGCGCCTGTTCCTGCACCGATAGTTCCCATTGCAACAGGTTCCGTTGATGCGTTTTCGCACGCCTGATACCCCATTGCTTTATCAGGACGTACCTTTGCGTCTCCGACGTGTAGGTCAAAAATGACTGCAGCAGGGACAATCGGTACACGAACAGGTCCTACGGGGAGACCTATACTGTTTTCTTCCAAGTACTGAACAACCCCACTTGCAGCATCCAAACCGAAAGCACTTCCACCTGTGAGTAAGATTGCATGTGCTTTTTGGATTAATCGTCCGGGACGGATTGCTTCTGTTTCTCGCGTTCCTGGTGCCGCACCGCGCACATCAACACCTGCTGTCGCACCCTCTGGAGAGAGTATCACTGTACAACCGGTTTTAGCGGTCAAATCAGTCGCATGCCCGACCTGTATACCCTCAATTGCTGTAAGCGTTTCATTTGTCAATTGCATATTGTGACTATAACACGTTTATACTTATTCTGCAAGGGAGCTGGGGTATAGCATGGGTGTGTAAAGTTTTTGGCATGATCGTATCTCATAGCATGAAATTCAGTAATAAACACCTTTGACACCTTCCGTCAAATTCCCCCGCTTAGCTTGCGGGATGTAGACGGAAACCAAGCGGTTTATTTATCAAAAAAACTTGACATTTTCTAACATTTTTGATATGCTCCCTTTAGCAGTCGGCAGTTGAAGTTTCCGGTGGGCATGTTTACGCTTATCAGATTGGACCGACGATGCCGCTGCTTGAAATAGCACTGCAATCTAAACAGACAGAAATCGTTAATCTGCTTATAGATTTAGGGTATGAAATCAATTTGCGTGATTGGCATTCACTGATCGGTCAGGGGCAGCTATTGCTCGAACATGGTTATAATCAATTATACATTTATCTATCGTTAGTTTTCAAGCAATTTATGATTGATATTGTAAAACCTAAGAATATTAGGGCACATCTTGGCAAGGTAGACAACGAATTGTCCTACGACTAACGGATAAGTGTCTACATAATCCTATAAAAAGGAAACATTATTTATTTTTAATCGTTAATTAAGATGACATGATTGTGCTTCTTCATGAAGCAATTATCCTTTTCCACACTTCAAGATTCTTGCCGAATTGTGTACGGTATTTACATGAACTCTTCTAAGAAAAAGAATAATCCCCTCGCGAGTGGAGCTGTTTCTGAATGAAACCGAATCGAAAAATAGAAAAACTGAACCTGCTTCTCAAGAAACATCATCAATATCGCGAAACTTGCTTGAATCTGATTGCTTCAGAGAATACACCGTCCCCATTAGTAGAAGCGTTATTTGACGAGAGATTGTCTCGGCGGTATGGCAATTATACCGGAATTGACCTTTTCCAACGAAATTACAAAGGCAATAGACATATCGCTGAAATTGAGGCATATACGCACTCCTTAGCAAAGGATCTGTTTTCAGCATCCTTCGTTGATATCCGTCCACTCTCTGGTAACATTGCAGGAATTGCGGCGACATTTGCTCTGGCAGAACCGGGTGATACTGTATTAGAGGTACATGATGGTCATAGTTATGCACATAAACTTGCATCATCGCCGCTAAGGGTAGACTTAGAGTCCATCCCTATTCCGTGGGATGAGCAGCGGTCAAATATCAATCTTCCTGAGACTCTAAAGCTGATTGAGGCACACAAACCGCAGATCGTAAATATCGGTTCAGGTGTGTTTTTATTTCCGCAACCTGTATCAGAACTAAAAAGTGTTATGCGGGATGTTAACCCTGGGTCCTACTTGATTTACGATGCTGCACATGTCATCGGTCTCATCGCTGGTGGTAGGTTTCAATCACCATTGAAAGAGGGGGCGGATGTTATTATTTCCAGTACACACAAAACGTTGGCAGGTCCACAAGGTGGAATGGTATTAACGAATGATAAATCAATTGCGGAACGTATTGCAGATACGTTGTATCCGTTGTTGATGAGTAATCATCATCTGAGTCGGTTACCTGCATTAGCGATGACTTTTATAGAGTGGAAGGTATTTGGTGAAGAACATGCGGATGCCATTGTTTCCAACGCGAAGGCATTAGGACAGACTTTAGAGGAACGTGGTGTGCCAGTGTATTGTGCCGAGTTTGATTTTACGGAGTCCCATACTATCATACCGATAGTATCTGAATTTGGAGATGGTGATGAGATAGCAGATCAATTGGAAGCATGTAATATTATTGCTGGGGCCGTGAGCGTATCTCCCGATGGTGATGTATGTGGGTTACGTCTTGGTGTGCAAGAGGTAACGCGATGGGGAATGACTCCTGAGGATGCTCCAGAAATCGCTGATTGTATTGTTGATGCGCTTAATGGGAAATCTGCAGATGAAGTTAAACCTGAAGTGGCACGATTAGCACGACGATTTGATACTGTGCAGTTTACTTTTTGATATTCTATATGATAGTTGTATCATAGCAACATGTAAGTTGGGTTTCGCCACGCTCTACCCAACGTTCGAATTGACAATGATGTAAAAAGGAATAAGACTATGCAAAACAATACACCCGGATGGGTGAAGGTTGCTGAGTTAAGTGATGTGCCTGAAGGACAACCGAAGGCAGTAAAGATGGGAGAAGGACGGAGCATTGCTCTCTTTAACGTTGAAGGGAAGATATATGCTACCGACAATCAATGTCCTCATATGGGATATCCCTTAACACGCGGTACGATTCGGAACGGAATTCTGACTTGTGATTGGCATCGTCGGAGTTTTGATTTAGAAGGTGGCGGATGTTTCCATGTGGAGTGTGATGATCTGAAGGTTTTCCCGGTTGATATTCGTGGAGACGAGATATGGATTGAACCCGGTGATCTAACATACCGCCGCGCAGAAGAACATAAAAAGTTGCTACGAGAAGGACTTTTGAGTGAAGACCGTTGGACAATGTCCAAAGCAATTGCGTTATTGCTTAAGGGCGGCGTCCCAGAAGAAGAGGTGATGGGTTCGATTCTGGAACACGTTGCGCGCCATATCCCATCAGCTCATGGGTCAGAAGGTGGTGCGGATGTTTCTAAACTTATCAACGGTCTCCGAGTTGGGAGTAGATATGAGGGTGAAGATAGACTCATCGCTGTAACAACTGCTGCCTGTTCCGCTGCTGGAGAAGCACGTGAACGACTTGAAGTTGTGCCACTTCCCGAACCTGTTTCATGGGAAAAGATTGAGCGATGGGTTCGTATTTTCTCTTATGAAGGTCAGGCAGGACGGATTGAAAGATGTTTGTTCACTGCTTATGAAAAGGGTGATGAAGACAGATTGCGACCACTTCTTTTTGAGTGTTCTGTTGAACCCAAATTTATTGATGAACCGCAGATTCCGCTTTATGTAAGTTATCTTTCTGAAGTGGTTGACGAATTTGGATGGGATAGGACGAAAGACCTGTTTTTTTATCTCGGGGCAGACCTTGTAGGACATCATCCTGCGGATCCTGAACGATATCGTAGAGATGCAATTAACATCCTGCAGGAGATGAAGTCCACGATCGAAAGTGCAACATTAGAGCGGACGAATAAATTCGATGAAGATGCGTTTGTTGAAGCACTTACCAGTGTAGATCTTCAACGTTCATTTGAAGAGGTGCAAGCAGTTATCGTTGATGGTGTTAGGTTAGACAAAGTTATAACCACACTTGTTCTGCTTGCGGCGGACCGTATGGCGAACACACCTGTGAACGTAGATGCAGGGTGGTGGAACTTAACGATGGAGCTCAACTTGGCATCGTCCTTACGTAGTGCCAAGCAGGTCGGTGGAGAGCTTGTCGCAGCGAAAGGACTTTTCCACGTTGCATGGCAAATCTTTGCAGATCGCTGGATCAACATCCCCACGCGTCTTCTGAGCGAACCTTTAAGTGATAAGAAACTCGCTGTTGCGAATGAAGAGGCGGGTATTGACCTTGTTATTAACACTATTGAGTCACTCAATGTGCAAGATGTAGGACCGCAGGTGCTCAGATATTTGAATGCAGGTTATTCTGCTGAGAATCTACTGATGGCGATTGGACATTCCGTACTATGGGATGATACTGGTAGTGAAGTATTGCCGACATTACGTACCATTTTTGATGAATGGAAACACGCTGAAGGACATCCTGCACAACCACAGTTACTGGTAGGATTAGCACGTTATGTCACAGATATCCGTTCTAATACGGATAACAAATCTGCGGCTACGACAGCGATGAATTTCGCCGAAGGTAGAACAACAATTGAGGTATTTGAGGCGTAATTCCTGATGAAACAGACCGATTGGCACTTGCAGCGTGGTGCATTTATTGATGCTGTGAATAACGGTGATGCACAATACGTCAAAACGTTGTTGGCAGAAAACAGTGAGCTTGTAAACACTCTTGATTGTGACGGTATGTCGCCATTACATTTCGCAGCAACGCCGCGTATAGCAGAAATTTTGCTCAATCACGGTGCTGATATCAATCTACGTGATCGTGACCATAACGGAACACCAGCACAATGGACGATACGCAAAAGACCTGAGGTCTGTCGTTACCTCCTTGAACAGGGTGCTAAGGCGGATGTCATCCTCTACTGTGTGATGGGTGATGTTGAACGGGCAAGGAGAGAATTTGAAAAGAGCCCTGAACTCCTGACGTTGCGGATTAATGTAAAATCACCTAAAGGATACACTGTTCCATCCAAGTCAGATGGCGAGGAATTGGCTGAAGTTCCCGGTGGACATGTTTACGCTTATCAGATTGGACCGACGATGCCGCTGCTTGAAATAGCACTGCAATCTAAGCAGACAGAAATCGTTGATCTGCTTATAGATTTAGGATATGAAATCAATTTACGTGATTGGTATTCACTGGTCGGTCAAGGTCCGAAGCGGTTTGATGCATTACTCAAAGGTTTTATTGCCAAAGGTCGTGACATCAATGCGCTGCAAAAGCATCGCAAAGGTATGTGGTCACCACTGCATTGGGTTGCACAACGCGGTTTAACTGTAGGGATTGAAACGTTGTTAGAGAACGGTGCTGATCCGAATGTGACAGATGATAAGGGACAGACACCTTTACACTTTATCGCGCAGAAGGGGATCGGCAAAAATCAGGTGCAGCTATTGCTTGAACATGGTGCTGATCTCAGCATTCGTGACGATGCTGGACAAACTCCGCTTGATTACGCTAAGAAGACTAAACGTAAATCCTTTGTGGATTTCTTAACGAAGTTAGGAGAAATATAAAATGTTATCAGAAAATGGAAATTTTGTAAAAGTCGCTGCCCGCGATGATATAGCAGAAGGGAAACCGAGGGCAGTGAGAGTTGAAGGACACAGTATTGCCTTATTTGAACATGAGGGTAATGTCTATGCAACAGATAACCAATGTCCACACATGGGATATCCGCTTATCAGAGGACACGTCAAACGTGGTGTATTAGCCTGTGATTGGCACGGTTGGAGTTATGATATGGAAGGTGGTGGGTGCTTCACTGGTGGATGTGATGACCTTGCTACATTTCCCGTTGATGTTCGAAATGGTGATATCTATGTAGATGTTGGTAGTGGTGGAAAGAAACGTGATGATGCACACTTTCTGTTGTTAAAAGAAGGTTTGTTCTCTCACGACAGTTGGACGCTTTCCAAAGCGATTGCTATTATGTTAGCAAAAGGTGTCTCAGAAGAAGAGACTTTAGAGATCATGGTTAAGCACATGGTGCGTCATATTACGACAGCGGAAGACTTCCGAAGCGGTGGTGGTCGTGTCGCGACATATATGCATGGGATTAAGGTTGCGAACATGTATGAAACCGATGACCGTCTAATTCCGCTGATGATTGCGGCGACGCATGCTGCAGGTGGACATAATGACTGTCCTGCCCGTCAACCGCTTCCGCCTCCGGTGAACTGGGAAAAACTTGAAAACTGGATAAGAGTATTCACAGCGGATAAAGAATGGGAAGGGATCGAGAAATGCCTTATCACAGCACGACACTTAGGTGGACACGAGGATAAATTCATTCCGTTGTTCTTAGATTGTGCATCGCAATGGTTCTTTCTTGCCGCTTCCAGAAACCTTATTGATCTGTGTCATTTGGCTGAATTACTTGAAAAATGGGGTTGGGAATTAACGGGTGAGTTGGTTTGCAACCTTAGTGCCAAGATACTTGGTCAGGGACGTGGTCGTCCAGGAGAACGTCTCCGCGAAGCTATCCAAAAGGTGGAAGAGCTTGAGCATATATTTGATGAACTTCCACAAGAAAAGTCACCTGACGCGGATGTTGAATTTGACGAGGATGAACTATCTGCGGATCTCGTCAGTGGGGATATAGACACGATTTTTGATGCTATTGCCAAAGTTCTCACTGCGGGTGTTTCCATTGATGCAATAGCAACTACTATGGTCATGACTGCTGCTGACAGGATGGCAAGGACACCAGTCAACATGAGTCCAGGGTGGTGGGATCTACAAGAGGAGATGGAATTAGCTGCTAATGTCAGGAAGGTACTACGTTTCGGTGGCACAAAAGTTGCTGCAAGAGCACTCTTCCATTGTGGATGGCGTTTCTACGCTAACCGCTGGCTAAACATCCGTCATCAACCGATCTCAGAAGCAAAAACGACCACAACCACTAAAGTTCTTGATGAAGACATTGCACTTGACGCAATTATTGATGGGATAGAATCTGTCCGCATTCAGGAAATTGGAAGACGTACCCGTGAGTATCTGAATTCTGGATGTTCAGCTGAGAAACTGGTCTATGAAATGGGACAATGTATCCTCAAGGATGACAATGGTGAAGACCTGCTGAGTACTATTCACATTGTGGATAGAGAGTGGCATTACTGTGATACGCATCCTGCCAGAAACCAACTGATCGTTGGTTTGGCACGATGGGCAACTGATGTACGTAGACGTACCGGTAACGATTCCGCTGTGCAAACTGCACACCGTTTCGCCAAAGGTGAAACTGCTACGGAATTGTATGAGTAGAACATACTAACACTGATGTGGGGTAAGGTATAAATGCCTTACCCTTCATACTTATAGTGAACTTCAGAATTAACGGATGTGCTATGAACAATAATAACGAATCTTATACCGATGAAAAGGGACGCACCCGTTGGCGCGTCAACGATGAAATCTCAAATAGATTACTGGAGTTACATACGTTCCTTATAATTGCAGGCTATCCCGAAGACCACGCATCACGATACCCTCGTTTAGCACATTCTATATCCCGTTTTCCTGAATCTGTCGCAGATCTTGTTGATCAGGGACGACTAATAGAAGAAATCGGAGGCGTTGGTCAAATCGTTGAGACTATCATCATACAATACTTGGAAACAGGAACCTGTTCAAAGATACAGGAATATGCAGGAGATATTCCACAGTCAATCGCAGAACTTGTACCTATACCTGGTCTTGGGGCTAAGACCATAAAACGACTCTATGAGGATGTTGACGTGGTCAGTCTTGCTTCACTTAGAACTGCAATTGATGATGGTAAACTTAAAGGATTTAGAGGTATTGGCAAGAAGACTTTGGATAAAATTGAGGAATACCTTGATGCAAACCTATAACACGGTTTATCCGACTGGACAACACTTATGGCTAATTCACGAACAACTGGCGAAATGATTGACGATAAAAAACATGGGAAGTGGATTACCTATTACCAAAATGGCATGAAACGCAGCGAAGGAAATTATGCACAGGGTAAGAAGGAAGGTCTATGGGTCCATTACCACAAGAATGGCAACGTTGAAAGTAAAGCCTCCTTCAGTGATGGAAAGTATGAAGGTGAATGTATTACTTATCATCCAAACGGGAATCTGAGATCTTGTGGGGTTTATCCTAAACACATAGGGAAATCCTACGATGGTAAGAAGGAGGGTGCTTGGTACAATTACGAAGAAGATGGTGAAACTGTATGGTTAATCGTCACTTACAAGAAGGGAGGCAGTCGTGCGAAACCTGATGAGTATCCGCTTGGTGTTTGTCATGTCTGCGGTGAAGGGAGACGATTAAGTTGGGAAGGTAGATGTCCAAAATGTGGTGAAGCAATTGATGCGATGTAGGTTGATTTAGGTTGGTAAGCGTTTCTATATGGTGTTGTCTGTAGGAGCGATCTCCGAATCGCGAATTATATTGTTTGAGAATCGGATATGTTGTGCTACAGTATAGTTCAAGTAATTATATGGTTCACTCAAAACATATCAGGAGAAACAGATGAAAATTGCATTTCGTTTTTTAATATTGGTTAGTACCTGCTTTATCACTTTTTCCCTGGCGGGTTGTGTGCTTATAATGGATGGCATTGTAAAACCACCCAATAATCAACCTACTGTTGAAGAATTTACTGTTCCAAACGTGTTTGAGTCTGGAGAAACACTGGAATTTCGTATTGCTGCAAGTGACCAAGATGGTGATACATTGACCTTTACATGGCAAGCAGATGCCGGACAACTGAATACAACGTCAGGGACAACGGTAAAATGGACTGCTCCGAAGGATGTTGCGGCTGTTAACATCATTGTCTCTGTGAATGATGGGGTCGGTAAACCCACAAGGGCAGAGAAAATGATACTAAGTTCTCACCCCAAAACTTTTAGAGAATATAAAACTCGATTGCTTACTGGACATACTGATAAGGTATACAGCGTAACGTTCAGTCCGGATGGCAAAATAATCGCGAGTGGGAGTGGAGACAAGACTGTTCGTCTGTGGGATGCTGCGACAGGAAAACATCTTCGTACACTGACAGGACGGCAGTGTACATTCACCAGTGTTTCATTCAGTCCGGATGGGAAAACAATCGCTGCTGTGGGAGGCATAGATATTTATTTTTGGGATGTTGCGACAGGACTTCAGCTGCATACTATCACAGGGGATGCAAATGTCATTGATGAAGTATCTGATTTCCTGTGTGTCTCATTTAGTCCGGATGGAAAAACAATTGCAAGTGGCGGAGCAGTTAGGGACACGTCTGTCTATATTTGGGATGCACGTACTGGGACGGAGATCCATAACCTTACAGGTCATGACTCTACTATATGGGGTGTCGCATTCAGTCCGGATGGAAAATTACTGGCAAGTGTAAGCGATGATGGCACTCTCCGTCTTTGGAATACTGCAACAGGAGAACATTTGCAGACGTTTACAGATAAACCTAATAGGTTTCGTTGTGTTTCATTCAGTCCTGATGGTAAGATCATCGCGAGTGGCAATGGGGTGGAACTGACTCTTTGGGATACTGCAACTGGCAGACGACTTAGAACAGTTAGTTTCGCACCAGGAGGAGTCAGCTCTGTCTCGTTCAGTCCAAATGGAAAGACAATCGCTACTGGAGATTCACACGACAAAGTGCGTCTTTGGGATGCTGATACATTGACAGAAATCCAAGTATTCACAGGACATACGGCATGGGTCCCAAGTGTCGCTTTCAGTCCAGATGGAAACAGGCTCCTTAGTGGCTGCGGGAGTGAGGACGGAACTATTCGGATTTATGAATAATACGAGTGAACTCTCTATAAAAGATGAGGATGGACACAATCTATGACAAACGCAGAAATCGCACAGAAACTATTGGAACTACACACAATACTGTTAGTTGCCGACTATCCAGAAGACCATGCATCGCGCTATCCCCGCTTAGCCTATACGATTTCTCGTATGGAGGAATCTGTTGCTGAACTGGTCGCTGAAGGAAAGTTACAAGAGGCAATTCCGGGTGTGGGTGATATAGTTGCAACGATCATAACGGAATATGTTCAAACTGGAACATGCTCAAAGTTGGAAGAGTATGCAGCAGATGTACCTGAGACAATAGTTGAACTCATCCCTGTTCCCGGACTTGGCGCGAAAACGATAAAACGGTTCTATCAGGAACTCGGTATTGATAGTTTAGCATCTCTCAAACAAGCAATTGATGAGGATAAATTTAAGGACTTTCGGGGTGTTGGCAAAAAGACATTGGAGAATCTCAAGGCATATATTGAAGAGAATATGGAGTAGTCATAGTTAAAAAGGTGGAGGAAATATAATGGCAAGTACACGAGATTCTGGGGAAATGGTTGATGGTAAGAAGCATGGGTATTGGATTACATATTTTGCGAGCGGGTTGAAGCGAAGCGAGGGAAACTACATTCACGGTAAGAAGGACGGTCCTTGGATCCAATATCATAAGAATGGCAACATAGCAAGTAGAGGCTTCTTCCGTGATGATAAGTTTGAAGGTGATTATATCTGCTATCATGAAAATGGAAATCGTAAATGGGGTGGTCCCTACAAAACACATGATGGCACTTCATCTGATGGAAGAAAAATGGGAGTCTGGCACTGTTGGGAAGAAGATGGAGAGACTGTCTGGCGAATCATCACATATAAGAAAGGTGGTGCGCGTGCGAAACCCGACGAACATCCTTTCGGGGAATGTGCTGGTTGCGGTGAGGGAAGACGTTCAACATGGGGAGACAATTGTCCACGATGTGGTGAGGTGCTTGATTGATATTGATTTTTCACTTTCTGTCTGATGTGATACAAGACTTAAAACTGTATTGCTGTTAATAAAAGTCAAACTGATTTTTATCAAGAATCCGTCAAGACCTCTGCCTTTAGGTAGGGGATGTAGACGGCAGTTGACTTCATAAGTGAAAAACATTTGACTTTATCAATAAAATGTGGTATACTATTTAGACTACATCAGTGGTAGATGCTGTAACGTCTACCACACCTTTACAGAGGGATGTAGAAGCTTCACCGATGTAGAATGCCATGAGAAAGTCGTATAAGTATAAACTACAGAATCAGTCTAACGTTATCAAGATTGGCAACATGCTTGATGACATGCATGCGATACACGTGCATTTTATGCTATTGCAACGTAGATATTATCGCATGTTTGGTAAGAACATCAGTTATACTCGCATGTCCTCTCACTTGACGAAACTGAAAAGGACAACTAAACCGCATTGGAATGAGTTGCCGAGTCAAGTTTCACAGAATGTTGTGAAGCGTATTGGTGATGCTTACAATAGTTTTCTGACTAATATAAAAGAACGTAAGGAAGGGATAACGACACGTAAGGTTGGCAGACCGCATATTAAGCCACAACATAAATATAACTCAATGACGTTCACGCAAGCAGGCTACGAGATTGAAGATAATCGTATCAAGATAAACTGTATTGAGACGTGGTATGCCTTTCATAAACATCGTGAAATGAAAGGTGAAATCAAAACGATCACGATCAAGCGTGATAGATGCGGAGACTATTGGATATGCTTTTCCTGTGATAATGTTGACGATTCAGAACCCTTTGCTAAGACAGGTAAGAGAGCAGGCTTTGATTTTGGATTGAAGACATTTCTAACAAGCAGTGATGGCAATAAAATAAACTCTCCACAGTTTCTTAAGAAGTCCTTGAATAAGTTGAGATCACTTAATAAAGCATTTTCACGCAAAGTTAGGGGTTCAGGTAACTGGTATCGTGTGTTGCGTGCGGTATGTAGGCACTATCGCGACATCTCTAACCGGCGTCTTGACTGGCACTGGAAACTTGCCACACATCTTTGTCGTGAATACGATGCCCTTGTCTTTGAGAACCTAAATATAGATGGTATGAAAAGGCTCTGGGGACGCAAAGTATCTGACTTGTCTTTTGCAAAGTTCTTGCTGATAATGGAACAGAAATGTGCAAAACATGGCAAGACGTTCAAACAAGTAGGCAAGTGGACTGCTACAACTCAACCTTGTAGCGACTGCGGATATAAGAACAAGGACTTGTCTCTCTTAGATAGACAGTGGATATGTTCTGAATGCAAAACACATCACGATAGAGACATAAACGCTGCTATGAATATCAAACAGGCTGGCTTAGCAGCCTAAAGTGGAGCGGACATAAGACGTAGCTCAGATCGGCTGTCCGCAAGGAAACACAAGCTCCTACCTTTAGGTAGTGGGTACTATGACTGACATTTTGCTTTTAAATGGTATACTCTTGACTACTGAAGAATAGTCTGGTAACTGCTTCTCATCATAAAAAACAAATCTATTTGTGAAGGACAAAACATGCCAAACGCATATCACCGAATCAGTGCCGATTCCCAACCTATAAAGAAACTATCAATTTGCTTGCTGTGTATTATTCTTACGTCTGTAGCTTTATTAACCAATAGTCAGGCCCAGCCCCACATCGTCTTTGTTGTTGGTGAAGGGGAGTACCGTTCAGAAGTGACGATGCCTGCACTGGCAAAGGTGTTGTCTGAAAACTACGATTTTCGCACCACGGTTCTGATTGATGAAGAACTGCATGGGGGTGAAGAGAACAATATTGAGGGGCTTGATGCACTTGAAACGGCTGACCTACTTGTTCTGTATTTACGTTTCCGTCAACTTCCTGATGCACAACTTGCGTTATTACAGAAATACATTGACCGTGGTGGTCCTATCATCGCCTTCCGAACAACGACACATGCCTTTGCCTATGATGAGGAGGATAGTCGGGCAGAAAAATGGAACAATTTCGGTGCCCGCGAGCTCGGTGCACCGTGGATATACCACTATGGACACGGTGCAAGCACTGATGCTACACTCGTCGGTGAGCATCCTATCCTTACGGGTGTGAGTCCTGAGTTTCATGTGCGTTCCTGGACCTATCATGTGCGTCCGAACTATCCACCCAAAGATGCACAAATTTTAGTCAATGGACGTCCCGTCTTTCCCGATGGAGAACGCGGTGATGAAGAGACGGTCAATGCAATCGCCTGGACACACACGCACTCTGGTGGCGGACGTGTGTTCACTACCACGATGGGACATCCTGAGGATTTCAGATCGAGCGACTTTCGTAGACTCATCGTTAACGGGGTTTATTGGTGTCTTGAAAGTGAAGCACCGCGCCGATATACACCCGGTTCCCATTTTAAAAACAACTTGGCAAAAACTGGACAGCGATGGCGGGATATGGACTACGGTCCCTTCCTTTCAACTGCTGTAAAAGCAACTTCAGATAACTTGACCTACAAAGGTATTATTATTCCACTAACACCGGATCTCACTGGGGGTTCCGTTGTTTTTGACACTGACCTATTGCGTTATTCCGCGGGTTGGATAGATGGATTGATTGACTTCGCTGATGTGGAATTTAACGGCTGGCATCAGAGTTATCCGTCTATTGAGGGAAAACTGCTATGGGAAAATCCTGTGGCACCAGGGTGGGCAAAAAATGATAGTTTTGAGGACACACGTACCGTTCCCTTTGGACCACTTCCCAGAGATTGGGCACATTGGAAAGGATTGTATCTTCACGAAAGGCGCGTTGTCATGTCTTATACGGTTGGAACACAATCGGTATTGGAAACACCGTCGCTTGAGAGTGATGATAAAGGGTTGGCTTTTGTGCGTACTTTCCATCTGGGTCCTTCAGAAACCGGTTCACTCGTGCGAATCGCGAAAATGAAAGGTGGCGAAGTCTCTGCATTACCCGATCTATCGCGTGGCACTGCTGTTGCCTTATATTCGCAAGGAACAGAAGCTGGCGCACCAAACAGTTTACTTGCTGCTTTGATTGACGCACCAGAAGGAACACAATGGGAGACGTTACAGGATGAGATCCGTGTTCGGTTCCCCGCATCTGAACAACCAATCATTGCTAAAATTATGATAACACCGACGATCCATGATAAACTTGATCTGAATGTCTGGAGAGAGTTCATTGAATCATCGTCCACTGTATCAGATTTACCCGCATTGATTCAAGGTGGACCCAAACGGTGGTCTGAAAAACTCACCACCACTGGACAAACAGACATAGAGCAACGACTTAGCGTAGAAAGAGAGATAATGGGTGCTGGTAAAACGACAATACATCTTGAATTGGAAGGATATCAACCGAAAGTGCTTTCTATGAAGGACCTATCACCTGCCCCGAAAGGTGTTGGTGATGCTGATCAGTATATGGCAGTTTTGTTTCCTGATCCAAAAACATCAGAAGCATCTGCTACCCATGTGCAGAAAAACGATTCATCCTTGATAGGGTACTGGCGTTTTGATGAGGGTTCCGGTTTACACGCTACAAGTATAACGCAGAACATGTCAACGATCTCACTTAATGATGTTCATTGGGATGTTGGTAAAGAAGGGAGTAGTCTTGTATTCAAAGATGAATCTGAGGCAGTTTTTGACGAGAGCATTGATCTCGATTTTGACACTTCTGACTTAACTTTCTCGGCATGGATTGCTACTGAGGAGGACGGTTCAATTTTCTCTGAAGCACTTGAGGATCCTGAGTGGGTTCCCGATGGCAAAACATTCTTTATCCGAAATGGAAATCTGGCATTTGATGTTGGATGGGTTGGTGTCATTGTAGGTAACGGTGGAGATGGAAACTCAGTCACTGATGGTGATTGGCACCATGTCGGATTTACATGGAAACATAAGAATGGTGAAGTAAAACTGTTCTTGGATGGCGAGATTGTCGGCGAGGGTAGGCTCAGTCCAAATGAAACTTTGGAAAACGACGTATTACGACTCGGATTCACTTCAGAGAATTTTCCAGAATCACCTTGGTTTGAAGGAAAGATTGATGAAATGCATCTGTACAGTCGTGCACTATCCCTTGACGAAATGCAGAAACTCTACACAGCAGAACAGGAACCCCCCTTGATAGCTGCTGCAATTATTGGTGCGGATAAGGGCGCGAAATGGCGTGTTGACTCAGACCGTGTTGAGCTCCGTTTCTCAACTGACACAACAGATGGAACAGCATCGTTTCTTAAATGGGATGGCAGTGAAGAACAACTCTCAGAATTCGCCCGAATCGCGGCAAATGATGGTGTTGATCCCGGACAACCGTTCGCGATAGATAAGATAGTTTGGCCTGCAGATAATCCATGGGATTCGTGGATACGGTTCGGAGGATTCGACTTCTTCTCAGACGGCAAACGCGCTGCACTTTCCACATGGAACGGTGATGTGTGGATAGTCACCGGACTCAACGATACCCTAAAAGAACTCGTTTGGCAGCGTATTGCAACAGGACTAAACCAACCCCTTGGGCTTAAAATTGTCAAGGATGAGATATATGTACTTGGACGCGATCAAATTACACGTCTTGTTGATCTCAACGCAGATGGAGAGACGGACTTCTACCAGAATTTTAACAACGATGTTTATAACAGTGAACATTTCCACGAACAGGCGATGGATCTACAGACGGATGCAGCAGGGAATTTCTATTACATGAAATCTGCACGGCACGCGCTGCGTGCATCACATCCGCACCACGGAACGCTTATCAAAGTCACACCAGATGGGGAAAAATCTACCGTGATCGCTTACGGATTTCGTGCTTCTAATGGACTCGGAATCAGTCCTGGACCTATATTCTATGGTACGGATCAGGAAGGTTTCTGGATGCCGGCGAACCGTCTAAACCGTATCACTGCCGGAGGAAAGTTCTACGGAAATCTATGGGGTTGGCCCCCGCCGGGTGAAACACCAACAAGTTATGAACCACCTCTCTGTTGGCTTGCCCCTTTTGTGGATCGTTCCCCAGCAACGGTTGTCTGGATTCCTGAAGGGACATGGGGAGAAATGGAAGATTCACTTCTCTCAGTGAGTTATGGAACAGGCAAAGTCTATGCTGTTCTTCAACACAAGACTGGAGAAACAGTTCAAGGGGGAGTTACTGAAATGGATCTGGACTTTCCAACAGGCGTGATGCGTGGCAGATTCCATCCGATTAGTAAGGACCTCTATCTTGCGGGTCTATTTGGCTGGTCATCCAACAAACACGGAGAGACAGGTTTTTATCGTGTCCGCATGACCGGTGCGCCCCTTCGAACTGCAAAATCGTTCCGTGCTGTCAACGACGGTTTAATCATCAGTTTCTACGCACCGTTAGCTCCCGATTCCGCGACAAAACTGGACAACTGGCGTGTACAAAGTTGGGAATACCGATGGACACAAAATTACGGTTCACCACAGTTGAAACAGAACGGTGCTGAGGGTAGAGATGAACATCCCGTCCAATCCGTTACGCTTTCTGAGGATGGTAAAACCGTTTTCCTGAGTATTCCAAGTCTGACACCTACGATGCAATTCCATGTTAATTTCACGGGTAATTTTGCAGATGGAATCCCGTTGGATGGGTATCTACATGGCACAATACACGCGCTTGAAGATAGAGACAGCGGCGTAGTGCAGTAGTCATGCATTAAATTTCAACGTGCAAAAACGCAAGACAAGCTCCATACAAAAGTACAACGAAAAACAGCGTCAATAAGAACATATCTACCACCACAGTTTTGAAATCACGACTGAGACTGAGCGAATCTTCAAATGTTGGAATCGCCTCAGGACTGATAGGCTTTTTCGACATACCTTCACCAACTCCAATGATGTGGAGACTGTCAGGATCTGCTCTGTCCATATCAATGACAAATTCTCGGTATTCACGAGCATAGTCCTGCACATTTTCCACAAATTGTTGATGCCGTTTAAAACCTGTTCCGGCAAAGGCTTCAAGAAGATGTTGGACAATTGATACCGGCGAGATGCGTGTGACTGAGCGTGCTTGTTGTATTTGGGTGTGCTGTTGGTCTAAGTATTCGTGGCTCAAGCGTTCTCGTGCTGCCGCCTCTTTGATAACATACTCGCCTGCCAACTGCATTCTTTTGTTAGGGAACCCGTCTGTGCCTTCTAAGCGAGATAGATATTCATCCCTGAATTCACTTTGAATATGTGTATGTCGTTCTAAGAATTCGTCATAAGTCATCGGATTAGAAAACCCACTTGCAATGGAGGCAAGTGTACTTGGCATAAAGACGACAAAGGTAACCCATATCAATAGGAGAGTCACGAGACTCGCAGCATTGCGCTGTACAAACGATGATATCAACAAACCTAATGCGATAAACAGACATAGGTATAAGATTGCGATAAAGAATATAATACCTAATCGGCTCCACGCATCGGTTCCAAGTTGGACATCACTGGAAGTGGAAATCACAAAAAGGTTTATTAACGTCGCAAGCGCAAATGGGATACTGATACATAGCAATGCTCCCAAGAATTTACCAATTAGCACAGTATGTCGTGCCACAGCGTATGCCAACGTTAAACGTAGTGTGCCGCGTTCTCGTTCACCAGAAATAGAATCAAAGGTGAACAGGATCGCAATTAGGCTTAAGACGTACCCGATCACAAATCCCCAATCTACCTTAATAGAGTCCGGACGAATATTTCTTGAGTTTAATCTTGTAGGACGGTAATCTAACTGCCAGAATCCAACTAAATCATGGGTGATTACACTGATAAGTATGTGGACAGTATTCGGTATAGCAGTATCCCCTCCTTCAGCACAGAAATGAAGTGGAGACGGTTTTTTGTGAAGCAGACCGGGTCCATATTGTGCAATACGATATAAGTCTGTCTGAGACTTAAGCTGATTCAGAGACTCTGTGACACCATCGTGGTATTTCTGCATCCGTTCAGGGTGTTCGCGAAGATGTACAAATGCGTTGGTCAACATCAACCCGAGAAGTAATACTGTTGCCAGTGCAAACCGGAGGCTATTGAGGTTGTCATATATTTCGCGTTTTGTTATATGCCAAATCATGTATCGGTTCTCGGTTGTCGGTTGAATAGCAGTCAGCAGTCAGTGAAGAGATCTTCTTTAAGAAATTACCCCCATAAAACACTCAAGAGGCAGAAAATTGTCTTGGAACTATTTCTTGACTGACAACTATTATAGTTGATAGCAATCCTACACTTCGCTTCTGATGAAAACAATGAATATTACCGTAAAAAGAAGTAGGTTCATTGTAAGTAGCAGGAGTAAATCTGGTAATGCGCGCTTAGCATTTATATGAATTTCACTTTTCTGAAATGTGAATTGAGGTAAACTATCCCAATCAACAACACTTCCGTCCCCAGTAAACCATTGTTTAGACCCGAATATATCTGAATCATAGAAATAGTCAATCAATGTGCGTCGATACTTTCGCGTCGCTTCAAAAAAGTCTCTGAGTCCATACAAGTCTGTTCCTGCCCAAGCTTGTGTTGCAGCGTCGTACATCCCTACTGGCGAGAATCTTAAAAGTATGCGTTCAAGTATCGCTGGCTTAACGAAGATACTATCAAATGCTTGTTTTCGAACAAGCCATGCTCGTTCCGCTGTTTCAATAGTTTGTTGTCCAAGAAATCGATTATAGTTCTGTGCGAAAGGGACATTAGGTTTGGATTCTTCCTTAAGCCTTCCGATATTGGAATGAGATTGGTAATAATACTTGAGTATTGATGGACTTTGATAAAAGTAAGCGGCGTTGTATCCTGATCCGCCTCTCAGACCAAAATTCGGACCTTCACCTACCAAGCCAAAATACGGGTCTTCCCCTGGAACAGGGTCAGTAGCGAGGAAGTGTTTTCGTTCTCTGTCGAATTCCTCCCAAATCTGTTTTAGTTGGTCATAAGCGGATGTCATCTGTGCTTGGGAAGTTTGCGGAGGGGCAATCATTGCAAGAATCACGTTTGGGTATACAAATAACCAAAACCCCCAGACTACCATGGCCAACATTAGTGCCGTGCCTGTTCGACGGGTTGCTGCTGAAATGAGCATACCGATGAGGTAAAATACCGACAGATATACAATTGAACTAATCACAATTCCACCGATACGCAGAAAATCATCAACGTTTAGCGAAATAGCTGCGGATGTCATCAGTAAAATTACTGCGAGGATCAAACTCATTAGGAGCGGCACCAGCAGAGATATCATCGCACTAAAGTATTTGGCTAATAGGATATAACCACGACCAACTGGATGTGTCAGGACAAGTCGTAATGTGCCTTGCTCGTGTTCACCAGCAAGGGTATCGTAAGCAAAAATAAGTGCCATTAGACTCAGAACGACCTCAAAGATAAAGACAATATCAATTGAAGAAAAGAGATTTAGAAGTGAATTTGATGTTCTATACGTGCTTGCATCCCACAGAGTCGGCACTTGAGCGTGAGTTATAAAAATTTCGTTCCCTAATCGTTTATCTAATCCTACATTAAAAATACTGAACGGGTTAGGTGGACGGGCAATGCGATAGTGTCCCGCAGAATAGGTTCTTATTTCACGTAAATTCTGTTGTTGGTTTTTAACATTGGTGTGATAATCTTCCAATCGTCGGTCATAATCATTGATAAGTACATAAGTATTAACAACCACAAGTAACAGCATGATTAAAACTGCTGCAGCGAAGCGGAACGTCATCAAAATCTCAAGGAGTTCTCTACGTATCAGTGTTTTAAGCACTTTACACCTTTAATAACTAATAGCAGATTACGTAATACCCAACCCGAACTACGTCCAAGATAATTGGCGTAGGTATTGTAATACCACCCAATCTTAAAAACAATTAACTTTTATATAAACATGTGTGATACTACCTTTTAAGGTGTTGGAAGTAAATAGTTAAATTTACGTAGTAATCTTCAATGTTTCAGGATTTTCGTCCCACTCATTAATTTTAATGAATTCTACCATGAAAAAAGCGGCAATGCCAATCCTAATTGATTCTTTAGTGACAAAAACTATATGCACCCGAAACATGAAAAACCTTGATATGAAAGTCAGATTCTGCTACAATAATTGCGTATAGGCAACCATTAAGAGGGTGCTTACTGTTTTATGAATGCATATCGGTTAGTGAAAGTGATCAGTAGCACCTTGTAAATCCTATGCCTAAACAGAATGTGGAGATGCGTAGGCATGGCAGCAAACGCAATAACGCTTTTTCGTCTTTTTCTAACTTTTATTGTTATCGGTCTTTTTAGACGTAATGTTTACATAGATATTGCGTGCATCGTAACAATCCTTATTATTTTTATACTTGATTCCGTTGACGGTATAGTTGCGCGTAAACAGAACCAGACGTCTACGTTCGGTGCCGTTTTTGATATTGCTGCTGACAGAATCGTAGAAAACGTTTTTTGGATTTACTTTGCAGTGATTGATGATAGAATTTCGTTCTGGCTTCCTATCGCTGTAGCAGCACGCGGTTTCCTTACAGATGGTGTCCGAAGCATTGCACTCACAGAAGGCAAAACAGCTTTCGAAATGAGTTCTGCTGCATGGTCACGTGCATTGACCAGTTCCCGATTTTCACGCGGACTCTACGGTTTAACCAAAATGCTGACGTTTATTTTTCTTCCTGCCACACTTGTACTTAAAGATATCTATCCAAATGTTCAGATCGTTAATACTTTTTCGTTGGTTTCTGTGATAATTGCTTATATCGCTGTCGCCATGTGTATCATCCGCGGAATTCCTGTGCTTGTTGATGGATGGAGATACATCAAGCCAGAACCTGAGTAAACAAGATTGCGTTCATAAGAAAAACCCATAACTGTCAATCTTGTGTGCCTTAAATGTACTTAAACTAATGTATTCAAACTAAGGTAAACATGAAAGCAGCACAATTTTACGGTGGCAAAGACATTAGGATTGAAACAGTTCCTGACCCGATTCCTGAAACAGGACAGGTGTTAGTCAAGGTGGAAGCCGCTGGCATCTGTGGCAGTGATCTTCACGGATACCACCGTCAACCGGATAGACCTCTTCCACCCCGTATCGGTGGGCATGAATTAGCAGGAGAGATTATAGATATAGGTAAAGATGTTCTCAATCATAGATCAGGCGAACGGGTTGCGATTGAACCTATTAGTCCGTGCAACGACTGTCCGGAATGTTACAACGGATACTACAACATCTGTAGTAATTTACGGCACGCTGGAGGCGGTTTTGCTGAGTATATGGTCACCCGGGCAACGAATGCATATAAGATTCCGAATAGTGTATCGCATGAAGGTGGCGCGTTAGCAGAGGTATATGCAGTAGCGGTGCATGCTGTTAACAGAGCAATGGTCTCTCCTGGAGATCGCGTTGCAATTATTGGAAGTGGTCCGGTCGGTTTAACAATTGCACAAGTCGCAGATATTGCAGGAGCAACATCTATTGCTGTTTTAGGTAAACCAGATAATCCACTACAGATTGCTGAAAAGGCAGTCGGTGCTGTACCAATCAATGTTGATAAGACAGATGCTGTAGAGGCAGTTATGGATTGGAGCAAGGAACGCGGAGCAGATGTGGTGTTTGAGGCGGTCGGTGGCAAGGCAAATACTTTGGAACTGGCAACACAGGTAGCCGCTAAACGCGGACGAGTCTGCATGGTAGGAGGACATGGGGCACCACTCTCCTTCTCAGAACGATTCGCACGAAGCAAAGAACTGACTATCATTTGGTCATTCTGTTACGGTAGACGTGGAGGTAAAACCGAATTCCAGATAGCTATTGACCTTCTCGCTGCGGGTAAACTTGATCCAACCCTTCTTGTAACACATAGATTCAGTTTAGACGAAATAACGTGTGCTTTTGCTGTAGCATCCGGACGCGATGAACACGGTTCTGTCAAAGTTCTTGTGATGCCATAAGATTAGGAGAGAAGATATGGAGAAACTTAATTCACTTGTATTTGTTGGCACAGAAGGTAAATATCATGACCATGAGGGAAATGGAAAGTTCATTACTGCAATTCTAAATGACGCAGATGGTATCGCTGCTGATTTTTCACAGGATTATGAGGTGCTTGCAGATGGTCTTGATACATATCACGTTGTCCTCTTCTATACAGATGTAGGAGAACTTACAGAGCCACAAGAGACGGGTCTGCTAAACTATATACGAGCTGGTGGCGGATTCTTTGGACTGCACACCGCTGCAGCTTCCTTCAGAGAATCAGAACCGTATCATGAAATGCTGAACGGCTTCTTCAATGGTCATAGTCCTTATATGATCTTTACCGTCAATATAGATGACACTGAACATCCGATTACACAAGGTCTGGAAGATTTTGAGGTGGAAGATGAACTCTACTATCTGAAGCACAATCCAGAAACTTCACATCATCTGATGGCAGCGTATGATCACACTAAAGACGAAACACACGTCATGGCATTCCACCATAATTACGGAGCGGGCCGGATTTTCTATTTTGCATTGGGACACGATTTGGCAGTACTTGAAAATCCGAGTTTCCAGAAAATAATTCGTCGTGGCGTTATGTGGGTTGGAAAACGACTTTGATGTGTGGATGTATTGTCAAACCGATACAGTTGTCCCTATAGTTGCGTTTTCGGCTGCTGTGTAAGTATCTTATTTGCCGCGGCGATATCTCTATTTATCTGTTTGACAAGTGCATCCATATTAGAGAATTTCCGTTCACTTCGGATTTTCTGTATAAAGAACACTTCAATAGTTTCACCATAAATCATCTCATCAAAATTGAAGAGGTGGCTTTCAACCTGAAATTTGGTTCCATTAAAGGTAGGTCGGATTCCGATATTCAACACACCATTTAACCACCGTTCACCCAATCTTGCGCGAATAGCATAGACACCATTCGGTGGACAGAGTTGTTCACCTGTCTCAATATTAGCAGTTGGGAAACCTAATTGCGTTCCTCTACCGTCACCGTGAACAATAGTACCACTCAATGAGTAGATTCTACCCAATAACTGTGATGCTAAACCGAGGTCGCCCCTTGCGATTGCCTCCCGAATGCGTGTGCTATGAACCGGTAAACCGTTCAACTCCGTGGGTGGAACAACCGTAACACCAAACTGGGATTGTTCTCCTATTGATTCTAACAGTTGTGCATTGCCTTCCCTATCTTTGCCAAATTGACATGCATAGCCAACAACTACATGTTTTGCGCGACACACATCCAATAATATCGTATCCACAAAAGCCTGGGGTGACATTGATGCAATGCGTTCATTAAAGTTCACAAATATTGCCATGTCTATCCCTATCTGTTCAAGGATTTCCACGCGTTTTGGTAAGCACATTAATACAGGCGGACATTTGTCGGGGGCAAGAAATGCAAGAGGATGGGGATAGAACCCGAATAGAACAGATGTAAGATTCTCAGTTTTCGCACATGTACGAACAGTTTCAAGAACTTGTTTGTGACCAATATGTATTCCATCAAACACACCAAACGTAACCACGGATTCTTGGTTTAATTTGGGTATGGACTCCAATTTATAATAAGTCTCCACAATTCTTCTCCAGGAGCAATTATTCCTTATCTTTTATATACCCTAATCTTTTATATAATGTTTCGCGCATTCAACAAGCATCCGAATGGAGTCGTCATAAGGATGGTTGATTCGGCATCCTGAAGCACGTTCATGACCACCGCCATTGAATTCCGATGCAAGAGCGGCAACATCAACCTTACCTTGGCTACGGAGACTCACTTTTGAATTACCGTCGGGTAGTTCACAAACACAAATCGCCACATCAACACTCTCTATTGCTTGAATCTGATTGACAAATCCTTCTACATCGTCCAATGTCGTTTTCGTCTTACCTAACATGGATTGTGTAATGAATATTGTAGCAACTTTACCATCAGCCGTGAGTTCTAAGGTGCGTAACGTTTCGTTCAATAAATGAATTTTCCCAAGTGGAATATGCTCAAATACATTGTTGTATACTTCATCTGGGGCAAAGTCACCTATCTCTATTAAATCTGCGGCAATGCGATGTGTTTCAGGTGTCGCATTGCTATATCGAAAACAACCGGTATCAAACATCAAACCGGTGTATAAACATATAGCAATCTCCTCATCAATTGCAATATTAGTCGTTTTGATAAAGTTGTAAATGATTTCAGATGTAGATGACACAGATGGTAAAACAATATTGTAGTCTCCAAAAGTTTCTGCCGTAATGTGGTGGTCAATATTTACGACAGCGTGTTTTGCTACCAATCTACTATTCAGGAATGGTCCTATACGTTCTCGTGAACTCGCGTCTAAGATTACAAATACATCCGGACGAAAGTTTACAGATGCTTGCGCATTTTCTATGTTTTCCCAGTATGGTAGAAACTGATACTTTTTTGGGACCGGATCAGTATTAAATAACCTTACAGTTTTACCTAACTTTCTGAGAAATAATGATAACGCTAATTCCGACCCGATAGCATCTCCATCTGGATTGACGTGTGTAGAAAGGGAAAACCTTTCGTGTCGATGAAAAAGCGTAAGGAGTGCTCGAAAACTATCCATCTAACTTATTTCTTGACCGGTAGTGTTCGACACATCTTCATCCTCAATCTGTTTGAGGAGTCCATCAATCTTCATGAGATGATCCACGGAATCGTCTAAATTAAAACGGAGTTCTGGCGAATATCTCAGTGCTAACCGACGGCTGATTTCACGTCTGATGAAGCCTGAAGCACTCTTCAATCCAACGAGTGTGTCTTCTTTGTCTTCAATATTACCAATGACGCTTACGTTCACATCAACATATTTTAGGTCTGAGGACACGTCAACATGTGTGATGGTACAAAAGGCGATACGCGGATCTTTTACAACACGATGAATGATCTCACTCAATTCTCTTTGAATAAGTGCCCCGACTCTATCCTGTCTTCTATTCTCTAACATGCTCGTTGATCCTTCCAATTTCGGTTGAAATTACAGACCTTTAGAACTGTTACCTGTAATGTTCCAATCTTATGTCCTGCCATTTTTGTATACGATATATTGACAGTTTTGTAAATGTTTCGTACACTATGGTGCCGTTCTTGTTAGAAAAAAAACTCTGTCTCATAATCAAGCAATACTACCGATGTATTCTCTTCAATAAATCTAACGCTTTTTGCGATGATTTGACTTACAAACTTCTGTTCATTTGCGACAGAAACCGCTGCTAAAATAGCAGATTGATGCATATCCTGTGCCTCAATTTCGGCAATTGCAATATTAAATTTATTTCTGAGCCGCGTGATAATACTCTTGATAACCCGTCGTTTATCCTTTAAGGATCGACTCTCTGGTAGATATAATTTAACTCTGCAAACACCAATATGCATTTCTATCTTGCAATTCTATTGTTGACATAATTGTTGACATAAAGGATTTATTTTAACAACGCCAGAAATTAACTTTAAGATACGATAAAAGGGAGATTTTAGAAGTAAATACGTATGACTTAGAAGTTCTATTGAAGTGTTCTCGCTACGTGTTCATGCACGAAACATTCCAATACATCCCCAACTTTAATGTCATCAAATTCGTCGATACCGATTCCGCATTCATAATTCGCTTGTACTTCATTCACGTTATCTTTAAAACGTCTGAGTGAGTCGACCTTTCCTTCGTAAATCATGCGGTTATCTCGTAGAACCCGTAAGGGTTGGTTGAATGTAATTCTTCCCCAGTTGACATAACTGCCAGCAACGGATCCGATACGTGGTGCCTTGAATATCTCTCTGACTTCTGCACGTCCAATGATTACTTCCTTGACTTCTGGTTCTAATAAACCTTCCATCGCTGAACGTATATCGGAGAGGATATCGTAAATCACAGTATAGGTGCGGACATCAATCCCTTCAGCTTCTGTGGCTTGTACAGCTTCTGTTGTTGGATGCACGTTGAATCCGATGACGATAGCATCAGAGGCGGATGCGAGTAGAATGTCAGTCTCCGTAATACCGCCTGTTGCTTCGTGAATAATGTTTATTTTAACTTCTGTTGTACTCAGTTTTAGTAATGATTCAGATATGGCTTGTACAGAGCCTTGAACATCACCTTTTATGATAACATTTAGTTCTTTTATTTCTCCTTCCTGAATCTGTTGGAACAGGTCGTCCAGACTAACGTGACTATGTGCACCGAGTTTTGAAATTCTGTATTGGTCTTGTCGTTCCTCACTGATAGCACGTGCATCTTTTTCAGATTCCAGAGCATAGAAGATGTCGCCTGCTTCCGGTACACCTGTAAAACCGAGGATGACGACAGGTGTTGATGGTCCGGCTTCCTTAATCCGCTTCCCATCATCACTCATCATGGCTCTAACTCTTCCTGAGTAACGGCCAGAAACGAAGGAATCCCCGACTCTAAGCGTCCCGCTTTGTACCAAAACGGTTGCGACGGGTCCGCGTTCTTTGTCCACTTGTGCCTCAATAACGACCCCGCGTGCAAGTTTATATGGATTTGCCTTTAATTCCAATAATGCTGCTTCTAATAGGAGCATTTCCAGCAATAGGTCGATTCCTGTTCCTTCTACAGCGGATATCTCAACACAGATCGTTTGACCACCCCAATCTTCTGGAACAAGGTCGTTCTCAACCAGCTGCTGTTTGACATAGTCTGGACGTGCACCGGGAACATCCATTTTATTAATTGCGACAACGATAGGCACTTTTGCAGCCTTTGCATGACTTATTGCCTCTATAGTTTGTGGCATTACCCCATCATCAGCAGCGACGATTAAGACAACGATGTCAGTAGCCTCTGCCCCACGGGCCCGCATTGCTGTGAATGCTGCGTGCCCTGGTGTATCCAGAAACACGATGTTTCCATTTTCTAATTCAACGTGATACGCACCGATGTGCTGTGTAATGTTACCCTCTTCGGATTCACTCACGTTTGATTCTCGGATAGAGTCCAAAAGCGATGTCTTCCCGTGGTCAACGTGCCCCATAATCGTGATAACGGGAGAACGCGGCACCAATAATTCTGGTGGATCCTCCTCATCTAACAAGAGTTCCTCTTCAAGTGTTTTTTCTTTTACAACATTAAAGTCAAACTGTTCACCTAAGACTAACAATGTTTGGTAATCCAAACTCTGATTAATGGATGCCATTATCTTCAGTTTCATCAGTTGCATAATCAGCTGTGTAGGCTGCAGTCCGAGCAAGGAGGCGAGCTCTCCGACGGTTGTTCCTTCTTGAATTTTCAAGGTGCCATCATCAGATGTTTCTTCAACGTGTATTGTATTATCATCCGGGACGAGATCTTCTTGTGAAATTGTTTCGTCTCTTGCCTTGATTTTATCTTTGGATTTCTGTTCTTGGGCCGGTTTCTGTTCTTGAGTTCTTCTTTCTGTGGTTCCTTTTTCCTGTTCTCTAATAATATCTTCCTCTGGATTCAGTTCGGATTCGACCAGCATAATAGTTTCTGGATCCAACGTGCTCATATGGTTTGAAATTGCAACCCCCAAGTCGTTGAGAAAGGATATTAGTTCCTTGCTACTCATACCGTGTCGCTTGGCTAATTCGTAGACTCTTACATTTTGACTTGGCGTTGTTTTAGTTTGCTGTTTCTTTTTTCTCATCGGTGATTCTCCTTTTCAATAAGTGTCTGTTGAAATTCGGAGATGGCCGATTTCGACAGTTGCACTTGTAGCAGTGCGTTTATCCGCTTAGGTGTCTTAAAGGCGTTCTCAATACAAGACTTTGAATGACAGAGATATGCACTCCTTCCAGGGAGCTTCTTTGATCCTTCAATTTCAAGTATTTGACCTGCGTTACACACAAAACGAATTAGTGTTTTCTGTGGAAATTTACTTCTACACCCAATACATGTGCGAATGGGTGTTTTGGTTTTTTGCATTGGTAGATTGACACCCTTATTTGCCGTTATGGTCTGTAGAATTGTTCGTTTAATTAATCAATTACATTATACAGCGTGTGATTACAACCTTAACTATCTTCAGTTTCATCAGACGGGTCCGAATTAACTTGTACGTTTGTTTCGCTTTCAGTCTGAACTTCTTCCTCTATATGATTTGTAGTTTCGTCTGGCGAATCTTCTTCGTTGTCATCCTGTGTATCATCGGAATCGTTTTTAAAGATGTTATCCAATGTTACGGGTGCTTCAGTTTCGCTTTTTATGTCTATGTTCCATCCGGTCAATTTTGCGACAAGTCTTGCATTCTGTCCTCTTCTTCCAATAGCAAGTGATAATTCCTCGTCAGCGACGACAACGATCGCGCTCATATTTTCTTCGTTGAGTTCCACTCTGCGTATCTGTTTTGCTGGTTTTAGAGAATTGGTTATATAGATTGTCGGGTCTTCGCTCCAATCCACGAAATCAATTTTTTCATTTTTTAGTTCCTGTACCATGGCCCGTACACGATTTCCTCTGACCCCGACGCATGTGCCGACTGCATCTATACCTTCCTCGGTTGCTACGACAGCGACTTTTGCACGGTATCCGGGTTCACGTGCGACAGCCATAACTCTTACCTGTCCTTCGTATACCTCTGGTATTTCCTGCTCACATAACATCGTGATAAGGTCAGGGTGTGTTCTTGAGACAACGATCTGTTCGCCTGTGACTTCGTTCTTTACCTCTAAAATGAGACAACGTATTGCTTCCCCTCTATTGTAACGGTGTGTCTGGGGTATCTGACTTGCTGGTAAAAGAGCTTCTGCACGTAAGACATCTGTCCTTTCTAAATCAACGATTGCATTGGGTCCATCGTATCTTTGTAAGTAGCCGACAACTATGTCCCCTTCGCGTCCTTCAAATTCATTGTATACCTGTTCGCGTTCAGCTTCCCTCAGTTTTCCGAGTAGTATCTGTCGTCCCAATTGTGCTTGGATTCGTCCGAATTCTTCAGGATTGATTTCTACTTCAACCGTATCCCCGATTTGTGCTTCTGGATCAAGCTTCTGTGCTTCCTCAATAGGAATCTCAGTAGAGAAATCCCGCATAATGTTTACAACTCTCTTCGGAACGGTACATTTTATCTTTTCTTCTTCAAGTTGAATATCGATTGATACTTTCGCCTCTGGCCCGTAATGTCTTAGAGCAATTACGCGTAAAGCATCTTCTATTGCTTTGACAAAAACATCCTCAGGTAGATCGGTATGTCCCATCATCTGTCGAATAGAGTTTTGTAGACTTTCTCTTTTCTTTTCTGTTTTTTGTTTCATATTTCTCCTATTCCTGACACATCTTAATATTTGTGTGTCTTCTGATCACCAGATCAGTTGAATGTGCCCTTTATAAATATCTGAGATTTTAATTTGCACAGTTTGACCGGTTATTTCTTCCAAAACAACATGGCTATCAACGACCTCTGCTATATTTCCTTCTACTTCATTCATCTGACCATCTTTTGAAGTGGTCTGAATCTGAACGTTTCTACCAAGATTTCTCTTGAAGTCTGCTTCTGTTCTCAAGGGACGGTCAAGACCGGGTGAAGCAATTTCTAACTGTTTATATTCGGTTAATAGTTGATGCACCTCCAATATTGGACGGACTGCTTGATCAAGATACTTACAGTCGGAAACTGCTAAGCCGCCATCTTTATGTATCAACAGTCTGAGTGTTCTGTTTCTGTTTCCTCCTGCTGTTTCTACGTCCACTAATTCATATCCTTCTGTTTGAAGAAAGGTTTCTAACAATTCTGTAACTTTAGTTTCTATGCCTTCAATCATTATTCTGCCCTATATATAGTGAACTCAAAATAATAAATCACGTTTTGATAGACGGGCGAGGTGACCTCGCCCCCACGAACAACCCTTTGTTAAAGGAAAAGTGTGTACTTAATTGTTAGTTTCACCATAAATAAAAAACGCGATTGTTCTCGGTTGTAGCGAGTCCTCGCGGTTCTTCAATAGCAGTTTGCCAATTCCCTTAAGTGGAAATAGACCACTGCTTTTACTACTGTATCAGCAGCATTCTAACTTTGACTATCAAACCTTTATATTTGCATGTTACTGCTTTCCTTGTTGGGAATCAAGTCAAATTCAAGATCCACACTTATGTGTTTAGCAAAACTTAATAACATCACCGCATAGGTCCTAATGAAAAAGGTTGTCATTTAAGACGTAAGATATTAATATAGTTTAATCTATCTAAAGGATTTTGTCAAGGTTAATTTTTTATCTTTTGAAAAAAGTAAGGACAAGTATGATTACCTGTCCTTACTAAATTAACGCTATGTTTTACAGCAATATACTTAGATGGCGGCGGGACCTCTTTCACCTGTTCGTATTCGTATTGTCTCACTGATGGGTATGACAAATATTTTCCCGTCACCGATTTTGCCGGTTGATGCTGCTTGTTGAACAGCCTCAACGACTTTATCTACGTTTTCTTCTGCGACGACGATTTCGATCTTCAACTTCGGGACAAACTCAATCGTATATTCGCTTCCCCGATAGAGTTCGGTATGCCCACGGCTCCGTCCGAATCCGCGGACTTCACTGACAGTCATTCCCCGGACACCGACATTGCTGAGAGCTTCTTTAACTTCCTCCAGTTTGAAGGGTCTGATAATACACTCTAATTTTACCATTGGAATTTCTCCTAATACCTACGCAAATTGGATAGGGTTGTCTTGGCGGATACAGAGATTCGCCGTAAGGTTTCATAAAAGATATTGTGAGCAGCTTCTATATATCGTGATAGAGGAAGAACTCATACGGATGTGGACGCATATTAATTGCATCTACCTCGTTTTCGCGTTTGTATTCAAGCCAGACATCAATCACATCTTCAGTAAACACATCACCCTTGAGAAGATATTCATGGTCATCTTCAAGTGCATCAAGTGCATCTCCAAGGGAAGCTGGTGTGGATTCGATCTCATCCAGTTCTTCCGGTTCAAGGTCGTAAAGGTCTTTATCCAAGGGGTCTCCTGGATGGATTCGGTTCTGAATGCCGTCAAGACCAGCCATGAGCAACGCACTGAACGCAAGATATGGGTTACATGAAGGATCCGGTGTGCGGAACTCAACGCGTTTCGCCTTTTCACTCTTAGAATAGACCGGAATTCTGACACACGCACTTCTATTTCTTTGAGAATAAGCAATGTTTACAGGTGCTTCATAACCCGGTACAAGTCGCTTGTAAGAATTCGTGGTAGGTGCGATTATGGCACAAAGTGAACGGGCATGTTTGAGCAATCCACCGATATAATAGAGTGCTGTTTCACTCAAGAGTGAGTATCCTTGCGAATCAAAGAAGATATTCTTTCCATCTTTCCACAAACTGGTGTGAACATGCATACCTGACCCGTTATCTTGGAATAGGGGTTTGGGCATAAAAGTCGCTACCAAATTGTGTGAACGGGCAACATTCTTTACGATATACTTATATAGAGCGATCTTGTCCCCAACAGTGGTAAGTGTATCAAAACGGATATCAATTTCACCTTGTCCGGCAGTTCCAACTTCATGGTGATGAACTTCTACATCAACACCAGATTCAATTAACTTCAAACATATCTCGGAACGAATGTCTTGAAGTGTATCTGAGGGTGGAACAGGGAAATAGCCTTCTTTATATCGGGGTTTATATCCAAGATTTGGGTTTTCTTCCTTACCGGAATTCCAACTACCTTCAACGGAGTCAACAAAATAGAAGCCGGAATGTTGATTCTGTGCATATCGGATGTCGTTCAGGAGATAGAATTCTGCTTCGGGTCCCCAATAACTGATGTCAGCGATTCCTGTTGATTGTAGATAAGCCTCTGCTTTCTGTGCAATGTGTCGGACATCGCGTGTGTAATTCTCCAATGTAATCGGGTCTTTAATATTACATGTAATACTTAATGTTGGCACCTTGCAGACAGGATCAACTAGGGCTGTTGCTGGATCAGGGAAGAGTAGCATATCACTCTCATTGATGGCTTGAAAACCTCGTATGCTTGATCCATCAAAACCAATTCCTTCAGTAAACAAGTCTTCGCTCAATTCATCAACCATAATAGAGAAGTGTTGCCACATCCCCGGTAGGTCCATGAATTTGAGGTCAACTATTTTAACATTTTGTTCTTTTGCAAGTGCAACCACCTCACTTGGTGTCATTCGCATTTCCTCCTAATGAAACATAAGTCATAATTTTAAGTCGTGATGTCTCGTCAGATCGAATGTGTAATTTATTGCATTTGACAAGAATCACGTAATAGACTATGCAAAGTTTATGCCAATTTTTGGGTTGATGATTGACAACGTTTTACAAACCAGACCCTTGACAAAATAGTAAAAGTAAACACTGATATTCTGTGTAATGACAACGATTCTAATCTACAAGTCGTTCATAGAAAACACACAAATCTTATATATTCTGCTAAATTATTAGGCATAGAATTGCCCAATATTTCAGCAGAATTAGCGATTATGTAGTTCCTTCATCTTCGTCTTGAAATTCCACGTCTTCGGCAAATCTGCTTGTTTCAGGACCGTCTTGTCCTGCGTATTTGTTCGCAGGTTTTTCTCGGTAAGGTAAAGTTGATGGCGAAGAGAGTGGTTCAAATGTAAAAGCGCAAATCCGCATCCCCGGATATAGTTTTACAGGCATGCGTCCGAGGTTTCCGAGTTCTAAGGTTGCGTTACCAACCCATCCTGGGTCAAATAGTCCTGCAGTGCTGTGAACGATGATTCCAAGCCTACCGAGACTGCTTCTGCCTTCCAGTCTTGCCATGACATCGTCTGCTAATTCCAGTTTTTCCTGTGTTGCTGCGAGGACGAATTCTCCCGGTTGCATCGTAAATGCTTCACCGTTAGGGACGTCGACTTTCCGCATCAAATCATCAAGCCCTACCTTTGTCTTCAGATCAACATAAGGATATTTGCTATGTTCAAAAACTTGAAATGTGTTCCCTAATCGGAAATCAATTGAGCAACTCCCTAATTGGGTTTCTAAATCAGGTTCTGGTGTTATTCTTATTTTCTCTTCATTAATATATCGTAGTATGTCTACATTTGATAAAACCATTTTTTAATATTACCATTAATTTGCAAAGTTGTCACGTTTTTTGTGGTTATAACGGCCCACGGATGAAGATTAAGATATTAATTGGGTAACACGCGGGCGGGGAAACCCCGCCCCTACGAAGCCTTACTCCGACGATGAGTCTTATTAGTAGAATTACCTGATTATTTATTTAATCTTCATGAGTGTGCCTACTACTTTTAAGCACATATTTGAGATTGAATTCTTTTTGCACACCCTTTAGTCATTTTCAACCCATTCGTTTGGAGGGATATTACGATAAGCGTAGTCAAGGAGCGTAACGGGATGCATCGCTTTCATGTCTAAACCGTGTTTCTGAATTCCGAGTTGTATTTGGAGTAAACAACCAGGATTTCCAGATGCGACAATATCAGCATCAGTATCTGCGATATGTGTCATTTTGCGTTCAAGTATCTCCTGTGAAAGTTCGGGTTGTGTGATATTGTAAATACCCGCGCTCCCACAACACCATTCTGATTCTGACAATTCGATCAACTCAAGTTCCGGTATTGCTTGCAAGACTTTTCGGGGTTGTGATTTCACCCGTTGTCCGTGTAAGAGATGACACGGTTCATCGTAAGTTACTCTTTTCGGTATTTCTCCTTTAGGTGGTATCATCTCAATTTCGGCTAAGAATTCACTTATGTCTTGCATTTTGTTGCTAAAGTTCTCTGCCTTCTCTGCGTATTCAGCATCACTTTTGAGGAGTGCTTTATACTCTTTCAGTGTTGCGCCACACCCTGCTGAGTTGATGATGATGGCATCTAAGTTTTCTTTCTCAAATGCGTCAATATTCTGTTTTGCGAGTTCTGCAGCAATATCGCGTACACCGTTATGCAGATGCAGCGCACCACAACATGTCTGATCTCGTGGCGTAACAACTTCGCAACCGTTTGCAGTCAGAACACGTATCGTAGCCAAGTTGGTTTCAGTGAAGACCTGGTTCATGATACACCCAGGGATAAACCCTACTCGGTAGCGGATTTCACCTGTAGCAGGTGTGACATCACGTATTGTATATTTCTGTTTTGGATGGGGTATTGTTGGCAGTAAGGATTCTATTTTTCCAATATTTCCCATCAGTCTTAGGAGTCCGGTTTTTTGCACAAACCATCGAATTCCGAGTTTTTGATAGAGCCACATCAACTCAAAGATCCAGTCTAACTTTTCCTTGCTGGTGAGTATCCGTTTGAAAACAAGATTTGTCCAGAAACGGTAAGATAGGGGTCGGTGTACGTTGCGTTCATAGATAGCGCGTGCCTCTTCAAGGAGTTCACCGAAGTGGACACCTGATGGACATGCGGTCTCACATGCTCTGCAGTCCAAACACCTGTAGATGTATTCTTTCCACTCCTCGGTGAGTGGCGTTGGATCTTGTTGTTTGAAGGCACTCCCCATCAGATATAATCGTCCTCTTGGAGAGTCGGTTTCTAATCCTAATTCGCGATAGGTCGGACAGGTAGGAAGACAAAGACCGCAGTGTGTGCAAGCATCCCATTTCTTCCAGCTGAATGTCTCTATACCTTTTAGGGGCTGCTTCTGTTGTTGGGTGGACATATTAGACTTTTTTACGTTTCCAGTAGATCATAAAATACTTGTAGACTTTCATCAGTATTACACCGACTATAAACAGTAGTATGAGTGTAAGAAAGTACTTTTGAAACTGTGCCTTAATGAGACCGAACATAAATAGGAGCGAAAGCCCTATCAAGATGATTGTTGCGAAAATCATAAGATTGTTTTTTTCATCAATTTCTGCATGTCTCTTGCGATAACTCCATCTGTTCTCATTTATTTTTTTAACCAAACGTCGTTTTTCGTCTTGTGTAAGAGCTGTCTTTTTAGCAGTAGATTCAGATGAAACGGAAATGTGCTTAGGTCGTCTTTTACGTTTGGGAATAACCAATTTAAGCAGTAAGAGGCATCCTAAGAAAGTTACTATATGGACAGGATATGCTGCAATGAGTGATAAAACGCCAGATAAGTCTGCCATCCTACGACCCTCATGTTTATGTTGAACTTTAGAATTAATGTTAGCTAAAATATAGACTGGTCTCACAACGGGCGAGGTGACCTCGCCCCTACGCTGGGTGTTCATCGTCATCGGTGTATGGAGTGAAATATCTCACTAATTATTCACTCTACTATACTTACGAACCTGTGATGATTTTTGTTATTCCTTCGTTAAGACTACCGGAACGATACCCTTGCAAATCAAGCGTGACGTGTTCATATCCGAGTTGTTTAAAATGTAGGTTGACTCGGTTTCGTGTTTCTTGCTGACGTAGTAGATTTATTTCTTCTGCATCCAATTCAATACGAGCGAGTTCACCGTGGTGTCTGACGCGGAATTGTCGTATTCCTAAATCGTATAGAAACTGCTCTGCTGCATCAACCTGTCGGAGCAGTTCCCTCGTGATACGCATTCCGTAAGGAAACCGGGACGATAGACAAGCAAACGCGGGTTTATCCCAGGTGGGTAGTTGCCATTCTTTTGAGATTTCGCGTATCTCTGCTTTCGTTAAGTCGACATCTATTAGTGGAGCCTGAATCCCCATCTTTTTAGCTGCTTCCATTCCCGGACGGTGGTCACCGACATCATCAGGGATAGCACCATAGATAATGGTTCCCACATCATATTTTTCAGCGATGGGTCGCAATCTATCAAATAATTCTGTTTTACAGAAAAAACATCTATTCGTTGGATTGCTTGCGTATCCTTCTAAATCTAATTCTTTTGTATGAACAGTCTCAAGCCGTATGCCGATCTGTTTTGCGATATCTTGTGCAGCACGCATTTCTCTTACAGGATATGAATCAGAGATTGCGGTTACAGCAAGTGCGTTTTCTCCTAAAGCATTTTGTGCAGCATCCGCGAGGAAGGTGCTATCAACGCCACCAGAAAAAGCAACGATAACCTTTTCATAATCCTGCAATTGATCGTAGAGTCTATCTACCTTTGTTTGTAGCGGTTGGGGTAACATCTGTTTACATCCTAAAGGTGTTAATCGGGTCGTTCCGCTTGTTGTATTATCTTCAACTGGTCCCTTAATAGTTGTCTTTTTATGCCACTAATTCTGTCAATAAAAAGGACTCCGTTGAGATGGTCTATTTCATGTTGAATTACGCGTGCAAGGAGGCCGTCTGCTTCAATCTGAACATCTTCGCCGTCTATGTTCATTGCGTTGACGACAATCTGCTCAGGTCTTTTCACCTCTGCTCGTAAATCGGGAATACTTAGGCATCCCTCTTCAAGGACACACTCCCCTTCAACACTGATTATTTCAGGGTTGAATAGTTTTAGAGGTTCAAATTCTTCTTCGTCATCCACTACGCCTATATCAGCAATGATAAATCGTTTTAGAATACCGACCTGTGTTGCAGCGAGACCTATTCCGAATGAAGTGTAGAGCGTTTCTAACATATCATCTGCAAGTAGCCGTTCTACGTCTGTAATTTCCTGTACAGGTTCAGCTCTTTTTCGCAAGACAGGGTCGCCGTAGTAGCGCAATTGTAATGGTTCTGTTTTTGGTAATCGTGGTATTTCTTCCATACTTTGTTCTGAAGGTTGCTTTTGCTTTTCCTTTTCTATAATGTTATAAACTGAGAAAATTCCAATTCTCTGTAGGGCAGTATAAAGATTTCAAAATATCTTAACATCAATAACGGACTATGTCAAGGAAAATATGGAAAAAAATGATGTTTCTTTATTCTTTTGTTAAGATTTAAAGCGGACGAGGGAACCTCGCCCTACGCGGTGTGGTCTGTACAGAAACTGAAATGTCTCTTATTCCAAATTGGTGCGATTAAAGCGGAGAATGTATTGTTTATTTGGTAAACAATACATATTTCCGTTCCAAATTGGTGCGATTAGAATACTAAAGTCCTACTCTTATTGTAAGACGTCTGATTCTCTTTGTCAAGAAGTAAAAAGCCTATGTTTTTGGATTTGCTTTTAGATAAGCTATACCTGCTTCTGTTATTTTCCAATATCCTGGGCGTTCTATATCAGGACTGACCTGATAATTTTCTACACAACCAAATCTATCACGCCATTCTTTTAAGAGGGCTGAACACCCCTGATATACCCGTTCCCCTGGCCCACAGTCCTGTTCTGGTTCACCTCTTAGTCTGCCAACTTCAAGTGCTATATCACCAAGACGACGTACGTTTCCTTCTCTTAGAGAGTAAAGTGTCGCATATTTTAGAGTCATAATATAAAT
The DNA here is from genome assembly GCA_012267415.1 of Candidatus Poribacteria bacterium. GTDB lineage: Bacteria > Poribacteria > WGA-4E > WGA-4E > WGA-3G > MSPOR6. Next base: position 184,907 of record JAAXGN010000015.1, read on the forward strand.
CCTTCGCAGCAGTATTTACATCAGGACTTACGCAGTTTTTTTAAAGTCCCCCTGATAAGGGGGATTTAGGGGGTTAAATCGCTAATATATCATTGAAATAACGACTTTTTAACCCCTAACCCCCCTTATCAGAGGGGAATGCGTAAGTCCTATACATGATTCGCCTAAATTTTATAACTTCTCCGATGTCTTGCATTTACTTGTTCATCACTAAGATCAAATTGAGCAGCTAAAGCATCCGCAATATCCTTAATCCTAATACCTCTGGAAGGATACTCAAAGTTGCTCGGTGCCTCTTTCACGACACTCGTTTTACACAAGTGAATAAAGATGCACAAAAACACACATTTGAATCAATTAAGACATAACTTTTCGTTGAATTATATCATTAATTTTTGAAAATGTCAAATCCAATTTAGGCAGAATTTGGCTAATTATAGCGTGGTAAAGTTAAGGTAATTGAAGCATGTAAAGATGAAATCCTTCATTGCCTATGGTTGAACCGGTGAATTGTGTTAATAAAGTCAGTTGATACTGTTCGACCAATTCCTCTTCCAAAGCACGATTCAGGATGATGAGTATATCCTGCATATACTTCGTGCTTAATACAATCGCTTCTCTGATGATTTCTTCGTTGGAAACACCGTGTGTTCTGGCTTTGTCCCATCTGACAAAAGATCCGAATCGGCTACCTTTTGAATAGAATACCTCCTTCTTTTTTAAATATCCAACGACGGTACTGACAGCAAAATCTGTGTCCCCGACCATCATCATATCCTCTATACCTTGTGCTTTTATGTATTCAGCAGTTCTCTTTCCGTGTGAAAATACATACTGAACATCTGAAGTAAGAGCGGTTATACCTCCGAGGAAGTGAAATACAAGGAGAATGATGAAGACAGGACCGAAGAACGACTGTGCTACTGTGCTCACCTTATCAAAAGGAAATCTAAACTCAGGACATGTATTGCATATCCAACTTGTCAAAACAAAAGTAATAAATAAGAATCCGTGATGACGCATACTGCCACCATACTTGATATAGAAGAATGACAGCAGTCCCACTGTCGCTATCAAATAGATGATTAAAGCTGTCGGACGTTTTAGGAAACGGAGGATACACCAGAATATGAGAAGATAACAGAGGGGTAATCGGATAAACTGAAAGAACGCAGAACTATGTAGTTGGTGACTATTCCAAAAACCCATCGCGGCTCTTGGAAGCGGTAAGAACGCATTTGTGAGGATTTTGACGATGTTGTTAACGCGTTGAAAATTAAACTTAAAATTCCAAGCAGTCGCGAATCCACTATCTGCTGGTGGATTGAGTTGAATGATAGCCGTAAGAATACCGAATCCTATTAGGACAAATCCGAACCACACACGTTGCCTACTATCAATAGATATTTCCTTTTTGTAGTAGTGAAAGTAAAGAAATTCACATAAGAGTGCAATACCGATTGCAATTGTAACAATTAAGGCGTGAACGCTGGTATGTGCAAGCAGAATTAGGGTGAAACCGATCCATACAAAATGCTTATAGCGATCTTTATATAGCACACAGAAGATGGTGATAAGCAATACACCGATGGCATAATTTCTTGCTACAATTGCATACTCATACAGGGAAAAGTAGCCGAATGCAAAGAGAAACTTAATGAGCAAATGAAAAGGCGCATACCGTGTAAATAGGAATACAGTTGTCGCAGCGATCAGCAGATGGAATATCTGCATCATCACGGGGGAAGCAGACAGACGACTGAGCGGCATTAAGCAGAGGTGCCATAGTGCTGGATGCCCTTCATATTTCATATTCGCGAATAGATTGAGGATGGATGTACTATCTCTTGCTAATAACCAAGCTTGAATTTCATCTCGCCACATTTCATGGTGAATTGCCCCATAGCTGCACACGATTAGGAAAACGAGGGTTAACCAGAAAGCATGGAGAGAGTGCTTTTTATCAAGTGGATCCGATCTATCAGATGCTTTGGATTCTTGTTGTAGAGATTGAAGAAATTCTTGAAAAAACATTCAAAGTTGCTAATGTATGCCTAAACTTGCGATGGGAAGCCATATCCCTCCAGTTGTGCGTGTAATGAATTTCTGGAAAGGTTCATCAAGACCAACAACATCCACCTTAATGTTGCAGTCCTTCATCTTCTGTAGTACATCACTGGCAGAATAGCCTCCGCTAACGTATTCATCCGTAACGAGAATGAAGTGAACATCAGCGTTTTTTCTGTATTGAACTTCATCCGCAGCGCGTATTAGTGCATCTACAGCTTTTTCTCCACCGCGACACTTCACTTGTGAGAGTGCTCTTCGTATCTTAGGAACAGAACGGGTTTGTGGAATAACTTCAAAATCCCATCCCAACATACTATATGCGGTACTGTTTCTGAAGATAACAATTCCGATGGTAAAATCAAGTTGTGCAACATCAAATAGGTCTGTCATTCGATTGAGATGGTTTCTGGCAGCATTGATGTTATCTTTCATACTGCCGCTGCCGTCTATGATGAAAACGATGTCAACGAGATCTTTTGTTCGGTTTGTTACGATGTGCTGTCCTATTCTTGCTAAAATGACGTTGGGTAGCGGTAGGTCTCCAATACTTGCCAGTGTATCATCCATAAGTGGCATGAAAGATTTTCGTGTTACGTTCCGAACTACGGTCTGTGGTTTGAATCGACCGTATCCATATCCACTTGCAATACCTTCACTGACTGATGGCACTCGTGCGTTTATACCTGCGTTGTTCATGCCTAAAGTGCGTGGTTTCGGCAGAGAAAATCCACGTAAAGGTGTTGATGGGTTTTGGTGTATAATTTGTGTGTTTTTTGAAAAGGAAGTAATAGGGGTACTTACGACATTTTCAATCTGTTCTTGCTTGACGGGTGTAAATGTGGGTGGGGATATATTTTTTCGCTTTAAGGTACGTATGGCACGTTGTTTAGGTATCTCTGATATTTCAAGGAATGTTAAGTCTTCAATCAGAATCGGTTTGGTCTTGTTCAACCCTATCATGAGGGAAATCAGTAGGATATGTACCCCGATAGAAATGATAAGTGCATGGGTGATGGTTTTTGTAGTTTTAGTATTCATACATCACACAACCTGTTCTGGATTTACAGTGTGTACAATTTCAACATTCGTCCTGTCTAATTATGGCACAAAAGTTAAGCTATAGCAAGGAGTTCTTTGTAGATAATGGGGAAGGTATTGGTTTTAATCTTATACAATGTGATATAATACCTTAGGATGCGTTCACTCACGCCATTTTCGTATTTGAGAGGTGTGAATTGTAGCACGAACTTTCAGTTTGTGGCATATCTGTCGCAAACTGGAAAGTTTGCGCTACATTTATCAAACTCACGTTTCCTTAATAAAAACAGACTCATCATAAATGGAAGGACACGAATGCAAAAAATCATTGATACACACCAACACCTTTGGGATACATCCAATTTAGAATATCCTTGGTTAGATGGATTTGATCTTCTGCAACAGAAATACACGTCACAAGACTATCGGAACGCGATAGGGGACATTAACGTTGTCAAATCGGTTCACGTTGAAGGTGATCCTGCTGAGACAGATGTTATCAAGGAGGTGGAATGGCTAACACAGATTGCTGAAACAGATGGGATGATAGGTGCAATTGCAGCTGCTGCCCCGCTCGAAAAACCTGATGTAGAAACAACACTTGAAAAACTCGCTGCATATAGTCTTGTTGTAGGTATACGTAGGATGGCATGGCATAACCCCGACAACGAATTCTACGCAACCTCTGAACTGATTAATGGTGTGAGATTGTTAGCTAAGTATAACCTTTCATTTGAACTCTGTGCTAAACATGATCAACTTCCAGCTGCTATAATGTTAGTCGAAGCAACCCCCAACATCATGCATGCGGTCAACCACTGTGGTGGTCCGAATATAAAAGACGACGAGTTCGAACCGTGGGCGACCCACATGAAAAAACTCGCCGCTTTTCAAAATGTGTACTGCAAAGTATCTGGTATTGTGTCAGTCGCAAGCGAAAATTGGTCAGCTGCAGAACTCAAACCGTACATTCAACATCTTGTTGAGATATTCGGATATAATCGACTGATGTTCGGTAGTGATTGGCCCGTATGCACCTTAGCTGCCAATTATTCCGAGTGGTTTGAAGCACTCCTCTCGGCAGTTGATGATGCATCCGATGCGGAAAAAAACCGACTCTTTTACCAGAACGCTTTGGATTTCTATAGGATGTAACACAAAAAATAAGAACCTATTGCAGTGTCATCAATATGGGTTCAACACCTTGCGATTCGTGAAGCTGTTGTTTGAGGGTTGCTGCGTCCTCCCTTTCTGTGAATTCTCCAATCGTCACTCGATGCATAGTATTTTCAGACACTGTCACAGTATAGATTTTCACCGTTTCATTCGGATATAGATTCCGTAGATTCTCAGCCAACAGATCGGCATTTCTACGTTCTGAGAAAGACCCTACCATCAATGTAAGCTTAGGTGTCTGTGCTACATTCTGATTTCCACTAATAGTGGTTGCTCTGCCAAATTTGAGCTCTGTTTGCTTGGTGTTCTTATTTCCTGCTATGTCTTGAACACTCAGTGCGAATTTGTATGTTCTTTCAGGTAACTGTGAAACTTTGCTTAAAACTACCGTTTCTGGCGGTTTGCCTTTACCTTCGCTCTCTTCAACCAGCACGTTATTTGCATCAAATACCTCAAGTTTCCAATTGGCAATCGGGTTGATATCCCACGTCTGCACGCCGACAGTTCCCGGTGCTTTCTTAGATATTTCCACCGTTGCAGGGATTACGTCTACAGTAACTTTACTACTACTCGTGATATGCAATGTTCCTTCTGCATCAGCAATGTGAAGTTGTGCCATATAATCTCCATCGGAAACCAATTTACCATCGCTTCCCATTCCGTTCCATGTAACACCCTCTTGTGGTGTACCGGTGCCGGTTTGCTTCCATACCTGTTCGGTATATGCATCACTCAGTGTCAATTCCCATTTGTCGTCTGCTTTAACTCTAAAACTGAATTTAGTAGCATCAGCAAGTCCATCATTGTTTGGAGAGATTGCTTGTTCAGTTAGCTGCAATTCTCCTGTGTTTGATCCGTTCTCTGTGTTAACATCAAGTGTTTTTGGCATGACAATCTTTGGCGTTGCAGTCGTCTCATAAGTATCCTTCGGTTCTGGCTCTTTAACTTCGACTGGATTTTGCATCTTTTCTGTTGGCGTGGGACTCTTCTTACTATCACCCCATCGTAACGTAGCAGAAATCCAATGCAGATTCTGTTCTAATTCCCCGCCACTTACATGTGCATAATCCAACTGTCCGGAAGAATTACGGAAACTTATGCCTTGTGTCCATTGACCATTTCCAAATTCATCAGACGAGGTTAATGTGGTATATCCAACCCGCATCCCAAAATGGTTATTGAACAACCATCTTTCTGCTCCAAAGTGCAACCGCACACGTTCACCCCAATCTCTGTCATTTTGTCCCCGAATAGCAAAATCAGTAGATAGCAAAGTTGCACTGTCTGGACGATACGTCATGCCAAAACGCGTTACTAATGGCAAACTTTCCTCTAAAGGTTCAATCAGTTTGCCATCGCTATATCGGATTCCATTGCTTAACTCAGCCAGATTCATCCCCAGCGTAATGGATTCTCCGAACCTTTTGAAAGGATAGGTAAACTGCATCCCAACATCTGTGCTCCAAAGGAATCGCGTTTCGTCCGCTATATGTCGCTGATAGTAGCGCACATTTGCACCTGCCGATACATAATCACCTAACGCTAATCCATACCCTAAAAGTGCAATCTGCGTAGAAACATTGTTATTGCCATTCAATCCATTAAACCAAGCTGCGACAGACAGGTTTCCCACATTTTTATCGGTTATACCGAGTGTGTAAGGACTTACTGCTAACGAAAATGCTTGATCCGGTCCTGAAGCGGCATCTGAAAAAGGAACACTACCCAGATTCAATTCTATGCCATTCAGATACCCGAGTGAAGATGGATTCCATAAAAACCCGTTATTTGTTGATGGACCGGCTGTGAACGCACTTCCCATGCCAACAGCACGTGCACTTGCACCTACAAAAATATCACGATGGTCTATACCGGAAGAACCATCCGCTATCATTACATTTCCTAACATCATCATTACAATACTAATCAGTACGAGAGTTTTCAATTGCATCATTTAACTCCATTAAGTTTTATAGTGAACAATAGAATTAATGAAACACTTTGCAACGGGCGAGGTGACCTCGCCCCTACGCTGGGTGTTCATCGTCATCGGTGTATGGGGTGAAATGTTTCATTAATTATTCACTTTACTATACTTATTCCAATCTGAAGGTGTTTTTACCTATTAGTTTAACGTGTAAAGAACATTTTAAGGTACAAATGCCGGGTGTGGGAATGACAGAGAAAAGATAAAACTAAATATCACTACTTGTAAATATTGGATAATTCTGATAATCTATGATTCAACACAACCAGCAACGATGGAGAGATTAATGTTCACTATTCATTCCACTTTAACTGAAGGTGAAAAGTGGTACTTTGATTTACACGGTTTTTTGGTCTTGCGGAATGTAATTCCAAAGGATGAGATTGCTGAGATGTTAGAGGTGTTACGACATTGGCTAACAATTGATGAATCCGCCATTCCGCCACCATTACATCGCGGCAGACAAGAACCTTGCAAGACGCATATAGGACATATTCAATATGGACATCGTCTATTTCAAGACCTTGCGATGAATCCTTATATTATAAGAGTTGTAGCAGGTTTGATGATGAACGCGCCGCGTCTTTTTCACAACAATTTTACGATGATGACGAAGCACGATTATCCGCAACACTTTCACCGTGATGATAGCGGGTTTAAGTTCCCACAAGGATTCCGCAATCCGCATAACGATTATCAGGCAGCATCGGGACATGTCTATTGTAACCACCTTGCGACATGGGTGGCATTGGTGGATGTACCACCGGGAACAGGATTTTGCCTTGTCCCCGGAAGTCATAAATCCCAATTCAAGACACCAGAACATTTACCTGTAAAACACGACCCACCGACCTCAATTACGTTACCGATGCAAGCGGGGGATGTGGCGGTTTTCTCAACAAATCTGCTTCACGATGCTAGTCCATGGACAGAGGATTATCCACGCATGAACATTTTTCAACGGTATCAGTTGAGCGTTTATTTCAATGAAAATGGAAAGGGTGGGTATCCGTTTGATGAATATCGTGATAAAATTTCAGAGGAACAGTATGAACTGGAATCATTTTCAAAAGAACTGAAGGCAGTAGTGAAACGCATTTTACCAAATAGAGGAGAAGTATGAAACTAAAGGATCAAGTGTGTATAATAACGGGTGGTGGTAGCGGAATCGGTCATGATGCTGCACTCAAAATAGCACAAGAAGGCGCAACCGTCGTGATCGTGGGTAGAACAGAATCAAAATTAGAGTCTGCTATAACAGAAATCAAGACTATGGGTGGAACGGCTGAATGTTACACGCTTGATGTATCAGATTTCAATGCCGTTCAAAAGATGGTTAACGATGTGTATGAGAAATATGGTCGCATAGATGTGCTGGTGAACAATGCTGGACACAGTTCCCACAATCGTAGACTACTCAATACAACACCAGAAGAAACACGTTCAGTGGTTGACTCAAATCTAATCGGAACGTTTTTCTGTACCCAGGCGGTTGTGCCGGCAATGCTGAAAGCGAAATCAGGAACGATAATCAATATATCTTCGCTTGCTGCGGTTACACCTGGCCCCTTCAGTGGGTTCGCCTATGGTGCAGCGAAGGCAGGGGTCATCAACTTCACCGAGTTTCTCAACAACGATTTACGGAATACGGGTATCAGAGCAAGCGTTATAATTCCTGGAGAAGTTGCAACCCCCATTCTGGATAAACGTCCTATTCCGCCAGACGCTGACGCACGCGCCATGATGGTAGATGTAGCAGAAACATCGGCAGCGATCCTTCTCATCGCAACACTACCTCCACGGAGCAACATTCCCGAATTGGTCATCCGTCCGACAATGCATCGTGATATGACAGGTGAAGTCGTAGAGATGTAGATGGCTAAGGTACTAATTTATCAAAAAAAATCTTGACTATAGATAAAGTAATTGGTAAAATCAAGGTTACTTTTCTAATTCGGAACAAGAGCCTGCTAGCGGAGGCGATGTTAGACATCTCACAGAGGTGCTTTTGCCTAAGAAACCGAAACCCCACACTTTAGCGTGTGGGTAGTATCACGTATTCTACTGTCAATTGACTAAAATAAAGGAGATTCAAAAGATGACACGTTATAGAGTTTTTGGTGTGCTTGTAGCATTTATGATACTGACTGTTTCTATGTCAGGTTTTGCACAAGTGCAGGAGGAAAACCTTGTTGGTTGGTGGCTTTTTGATGATGAAACGGAAGAAACAGGGAACTGGGGTGATATCATTCTCCGAGGGGCTGATATAAAAAATGGAAAAATGGTTTTAACACGCGACAATTGGGCGAATTCCATTGAATACGACGGTCCAGATATTAGTGATGTAACATTAGCGAGTTGGGTAACTTTAAACGATCTGGGACATACTCACGGTTCTGCTCTTACTTTAGATAAAACTGATCTTGATCAGTTTGTTGCGATTGTATATGCAGAACGTCAAGCAAGACAATGGATGCCGGGTAGCAGCCATTTTAGACGTACGGATGATTTTCCAAATGTGGTAAATGAAGATAAAACAGGTGAGATGGTGTTATTAACCATCACATATAAACTTGATGGTGGTCAATATATGATTACCGGCTACCGTAATGACCAAAATATGGGTAGTTTCACAAAAGGTGATAAAAGAACCTGGACGAAAGACAATGCTGAAGCAATTTGGGGAGCCAGACATTCTACAAATGTTGATGGTAGAATTAGTAATTCTATAACTGCTGACATTGAAGAGTCTCGTATTTACAATGTTGCTTTGACTGAGGCTGAAGTAAAATCAATGTATAGTGGAGACCTTGCGGTTGAAGCACGAGATAAACTCACCACACGTTGGGCCAAAATCAAAAGGCAATAACCAATAAGATCAGTTCAAGATAAGCTATAAGGTTTACCTGAGTCTGCTCACTTAGGTAAACCATTATAGAATACAAAAAAGGAGTCGTATTCATGAGGACAAAAGTTTGCTGTCTATTGGCACTATTGATAATGTTGAGCATGTCAATATCAGTTTTTGCACAAGTGCAAGAAGATAGTCTCGTTGGATGGTGGCGATTTGATACTATGGCAGATGAAACAGGCAATTGGGGAGATATTGTTCTTCACGGAGCTACATTGGTGGATGGTCAATTGGTGGTAGAAACTGGCAAATGGGCGCATGCTTTGGATTACACTGGGCCCGACATCACAGAACTCACATTGGCATCATGGTTAAGTTTAGATGACTACGCCAAGACAAACGGTTCTGCACTAACACTGGATAAAGCGACCGTGGATCAGTTTTGTGGCATCGTCTGGGCGGAAAGAGTTGCCCGGCAGTGGATGCCTGGTAGCAGTCATTTCCGAAGAACAGATGATTTTCCGAGGGCAGTCACTGAAACAGATACTGGAGACATGCATTTCATAGCGATTACCTATAAGAATGTTAGCAACCAGTACGAAATTACAGGATACCGAAATGGTGAAAGTATGGGAAGTTTCACGAGAGGTGATTTAAGAACTTGGCCTGCTGGTGATGCCGAAGCTGTTTGGGGTAAACGGCATACTAACGGACTTACTGGACCAGGAGATCTTAATGCTCACATTGAGGAGTCGCGAATTTACAATGTTGCTTTGACGGCAAATGAAATAGAGACTTTGCAAATAGAAGGACTTACACCTGTTGAACCGCAAGGGAAACTCGCCATACAGTGGGGTGCATTAAAGTTTAAGTAAAATAAGGCATTCATACCGTTGATTTCACTGCCAGTTTGCACCCTTATGGCACAATCTGGCAGATTGTGCTACATAGGCAGCAACTTAGGTTATCATTAATATCTACTGAGATTGGGAGTGCCCCTCTTCAGTCCCTACGGGACTAAAGACACACCAAGAAAAGATTAATTTCCTTAAATTGACGTTTATTGTGCTACAACCCACACGATTTAACAAAAGATCTCTTTTTGGCGAAGGCATTGATTTTCCTTACACTATTTAAAGGCTGGTAGTTTCATTGCTATCAGCCTTTACTTTTGTTTATTAATCAGGTAGAATCCTATATCCACTACTAATGCCTGTTACCATTCCGACTATTGCCCATAGTCCAGCACATGTCATTTCACCGACGACTAATCCGAGGAATACGGGGCGCGCTTTCCTGTATGCCTTCAATCCACCATATTTGACGATGGCAAATTTCAGACCCCATCCGAGAAAGATTGAAAACCATAGCTTAAATATTGCCCAAGAACTCAACATCGTGTAACCGATTGGATGTAGGGGCCACCATACGAATGTCTGACGCATCCACATGAGCCATCCTGTGAAGCCTCCACCGCACAGTATAAATCCGGTGTTTGTCCAATCTGTACCTGTTTTTGGACTTACAAGCAACCCTTCAAGTTGCCGCATAAACCAACTGCCTCCCATATAAGGGGCCCCGTGAGCATACCCAACTTTAATCGCAGAATAATAAGATACTCCAAGCCCTATCACCATCGCTGCACCCATTGCCATAAGGAGTTGCCTGCGTTTAACCCGTGCATCGTCTGCTGCTTTAAGTCCGTTCATGATGTTAGGCATCATGAATTCTCTTAGGTCAAGTGTTAGACAGACTGGATGCATCATGAGAGATGTTAAGGATGAGGGGTGTATTCTTGAAGTTCCCAAAGTTGTTAGGAAAAAACTTTGTGGTGAGAAAGATGGATTGATGAATGGAATGCCACCGTTTATAACCTGCCACGTCAGGACAATATACATCGCAAGCAAAAATAAGACAAAACCTAAAGCGAAGAGGATAGACATTCCCATCATATGATTAAAAAACACAAGGACACAGATTCCACCAATAAGTCCTAACACAGTTACACCATAGGGTAATGCTTCATCTGATGATCGGAATTGAAACATGTTCCTGATGTGGTGTCGTGTTTTCCACAGGGCAATTGCGACGAACACAAGACATGCGCCTGCCTCTTGGGCAGCACTAAACGATTTTCCTGTCCATTGAACGCCGGGTCCTGACGTTAGCTGAAATCCAAGCATGACGCCAATGAGACATTGCAGTTTGTAAAACACAAAGAAGAACCATATACTAAAGGATACCTCCAATGTTAACAGATAACTGAATCCGACCATTGACCAGAAGATGACAATCTGAAGTGGACGTAACGCACTCCACGGACTCTCTGTTAGGTATTGATTTAGCCAAAAATCGCGTGGTATGTGTGGTACTGAGGGAAAGAACGTATGGAGTCCATTTATCGTATGGAGAAATACGGGGAATGCAAAGCCGATCCATAATGCGCTGTTCCTAAAGAGTGGTGGTAGTCTTCCTCTATCTTGCATCGCCATTTCGACTGGGAGTTTGACAAGTGGAAATGCACAACGTTCATGCGCAACCCACTGTCTGCGGAGTAATACGGACAGACAGATCATGACAAAATAGATAACAATAACATAAGCACTCCAGATAAGGATCGGTACTATCCAAGCACTCCACGGAACCGCTTCTCCAGCAAAAAGTCCTTCAAAAAAGGAACGTATAGCGGTCTCATCACGGACAACACGCCACTGTGGAATATAGTGAAAAAAGAGGGATTCCCAGTCGTTTTCTGGTGTGGCAAAGTACTGGTAAGAGATCATTGGACTGAGTGCATAACGCATCATGCCTGATGATGGAATTCCTGCAGGAGCAAGCATGATACACCAGATCGTGATAAGTTCACCAGGTGTAAATGCTGATGTCGGGTGAAGCTGCTTTAATATGGCGTTTATACCTAAAACAAAAATAGTAAGCACGAAGAAAGGAGCGACAGGAAAGTGCCCACCTGCCAAGAAGATATTGCGGATAACGTAATCATTATATGGTGCGAGAAGACACTCAAGGGTAGCACATACTAAACCGATGAGAATGGCACGTCGAGATAGACTAGTGCGTGATCGTTGCTGAATCAATGTCGATTCCCTTTGGTGATTGATGAAACTTGACGTATTATGGTAGATTATACAATTAATTCTACATTCTGAGTTGTAGGCGGGGAATGCCTTTGGGCGAATGCGCGCAT
>JAAXGN010000014.1 GCA_012267415.1 Candidatus Poribacteria bacterium
ATTCATACCGTTGATTTGAACTCCGCTTCCCGACTATCAAAGGGTTTGGTCGCGATTCGGAGATCGCTCCTACAAACAAGGTGTATAATCATTTTCCTGTTTCACCATAAATAGATAAATTGGACCAATCTCACAAAGAAGAGATGAAATCATGCACTTTGATAATCTTGAACCTATCGAACATAAACCTAATCCTTTATATTCAGATCTCCGTATTCAGCAAGATGAAATCTCAAAACAATTTGATGCTATAAAGGAATGGAAAGAAATCTGGGATGAGTATGGATTTCAAAGACCTAATGATCTAACTATATCTCATGCAGAAACTGTAATAGAAAAACTATTAGACCTGATCATTTCTACTGACTATAGATTTATTACGCCATTCATTTCTGGCGATGGGGATGGTAATGTAACAGTAATATGGTATAACCAAAAGCGTCAACTACATTTTAAAATCGGAGAAAATGATGTCCAATACTTTAAAGTTTGGGGGACGAATATTGATACAGAAATGGAGGTCGATTTTCTAAAATCTGAACATTGTTTAGACCTCTGGAAATGGCTAATTAAAGTGAAATACAAAAACAAATGCACACTTTGGGTCCATTGGACTTAACCGACAGGCTTTACCGTGCTGTAGCATAAACTTTTAGTTTGTGCAGTAGTGTACGCAAACTAAAAGTTTACGCTACAATCGCGTGCAAGTAATTATGGATTTTACCATAATAATAATGGATGGATAATAGAACCAACTCCGCCTTAATTCAATACCTTCGCCATTTTTTAGTACTTCAGTTGTATGAGAATATAGTGTTGATCTACCATAGATCTATCATATTACAGAATTGCATGAATGAAGATAGTTTCAGGTTTATGCTGAAGTGCTATTAACTATCGTTAATAGGCATTGTGTTTGGGAGTGTCCCTCTTCAGTCCCGTAGGGACGATATGTTTATAGATCAGGATTGACCCCATTTCTTTTAGTCCCGTAGGGACGATATGTTTATCTTCTATGCCGTTCCTACGGAACTCAAGAGGGCATCCACATTTTTTCTATAAATATATCGTCCCTACGGGACTGAAAAACATAATGTGAAAGTGATAGTGCGGACGAAAGCACCTAAGTAGGAACAGTTTTTTGTTGTTAGTTTTTTGGTGAGTCACCCATTGAATAAAACCTGCTAAAAAAGGAATGCTAATGGTCAAAGCGGCAGCACCAGCGGTGCGAGAGGTGTATAGAAATGTCCATACCACCAGAAACCAAGCACCAGCGGGGCGAAAGGTGTATAAAAACATTTACAAACGAAAACACAGAAATTGTCCAAACCATAGTAATAGTAATAATTCAGGTTCTTATTTTGATTTGAAATTTCGTGTCTTCTGTGGCATAATGTTGTCAATACAGAAAGGTTAGAAAATTAGGATGTCTATTATGACTCATTTGGATGCACAGTCTCAGGATACAATGAATATGAGATTATTAAAATTTAAAGAATTTAATAGAAGAATAGAAGAACAGTTAGATGAAGCACGGGAAGAAATGGACGATGTTTGCAGTGGAACTACAACGAAGGAACAACATTAGAGAATGACATTTACTTTAAACAGCGGAATAGTGACACGCTGAGATGTCAAAGGTTAGCAACAGAACTTGCTATGAATAGTGAATTGAAAATAACGCCCAATATTCCTACATAGGACAGAAATAAACACGGAAACACCTTACATTCCTATCCCTATCTGTTATCTTTCAAAACTACTGACTTCAAAACGTTTCAGAACCTCCTCAGTATTAACTCTGGAAGTGTGTAAATAAATTGGTGGTTTTGATAATCTTACGCAATAAGTCGTTTTGAAACACACTTCCGCGTCTTCCGTGTTCTCTGTGTAATCCGCGATTCAGACAAGAAAAGCGACAACAGCTTACACATCCTTCCATCCTTCCCTCTACTGATAGATATTTCTACAAAACTATACACAAACCAATTATCCTTGCATCTTAGGAAATAAAATGATACTATAATTGGAATGTCAACACAGTTCCATAAATAAGCGTTATAGTGGTATGTTTATCACATATCACACAGGAGAAAGTCATGCTTAAAAAAATACAATTACTAATGTCGCTTCTAATGCTTATAATTCCAGCAATCGTCCTAAATGGATGTTATATTGAGACTGACGTTGGCAATGGCGAGTATATCGATCGTGAACCACCTGCTATCCCAAGAGGCGTAAGAACTATTACTGGTGATGGCTACGTTGATATTGAATGGTATCCCAATGCTGAATTTGATTTAGCGGGTTACATTGTTTGGCGGAGCACCAACAACAGAGACTTTGATGCAATCGCCGATTTACCGGAAGACATAACACAATACACTGATACAGATGTTCGAAATGGCAGAACATACTATTATGCAGTTTCCGCCTATGACTCCAATAATCCGTCAAATGAGAGCGATCTTAGTCCGGAAAATGTTTGGGATACCCCGCGTCCAGAAGGTAGAAATATCATATTAGAAGACTACAATTTTGAACCGGACCGAAGTGGGTTTGACTTTTCCAACTTCGGTAAAGGTACAATTGCTTGGGACGATAGAACGACTGATGTATATTTCGGTTTTGATACTGTGGTTAATGTTGCCTATCTTTATTCAGATAATCAAACTAAATTGCAGGATCTTGGCTTTCACGAAAGTTTTGATGGGATAGATTTCGTGCCAACACAAGGATATACGTCCCTGTTTGTTGAACTCCTTGAAGGACATATATACGCAATTGTTACACCTGATAACAATTACGCGAAAATACATGTACGTAGACTTTCAGATTTTGATGTAGTTTTTGATTGGGCATATCAGACTGAACCGAGAAATACACAATTAGCACCCGCATTACAACGTTAGTGTGATCAGATTTCCCTGAGGACAATTAGTGAAAAAATACACATTTCTTTTGTGCTTCACGCTTCTTGCTTTATCTATTTTTCAAATTGAGGCGTTATCGGTTGACCAAACAACGGAGACAAAGAGACGTTATCCGTATCCCGAAAAGGGTTCTGCTGCAACGGACACTGCTGCATCAGAAGAAAACTATCCCCTATTCCGCACGCATAGAAAACAATACTATCCTGAACTCAGTACTCGCAAAGCGACAATACTATCCGCAACAATGCCGGGTTTAGGACAAGCTTATGCCGATAACTATCTGAAGGCTACACTTTTTCTCGCCTCAGAAATCGGCGTCTTTTCTTATGCAAGTTATCATATTGCACGCTCGCTGCACTATAGAAACCACAACAAATTTAACACCGGTTTCTATGATGAAAGAGCTGGTGGTTTCTTGACCGATGATCAAGTCAAAGCGAGATCCGTTGACCACGCGATTCAAGGCTCGCTTTTTGTGATGGTTGGTATCGGCATACATGTATGGAATATCATGGATGCCTCAAAAACTGCCGAAGCATATAATAATCGAAGAATATCAGTTCAAATGCAACAAACTAATAGTGGATCACGCGCGCTTGTTTTCAATCTTATGTTCTAAACGCAACAACGATCAGATCTTTGTATCTTTCGGTCTTTCAACGGGAATGTACTTTTCGATGTGCACCTGTTTCAATCTACTGCTTAGTCAACATACTATTGTAGGTCGCGATTCGGAGATCGCTCCTACAGAATCTTTTGTATTATAGGCGGTGAATGCCTAAATGGTATTCATACCGTTGATTTGAACTCCGATTCCCGACTTTTGTATTGTAGGAGGGAACTCCGATTCCCGACTTTTGACTGGTAGGAGGGAACTCCGATTCCCGACTTTTGTATGCTTTGGAGTTATGAGTGTGGTTTATCTGAGGTGTTGCTCCCACATCGTTCTGTTTATTACGGTTCTTTTTCTGACCCTAATAAGTGTTTCAGGAAAGGCGCAACTTGTAAATAAAAACGCTACGAACCAAAAAAACACCGAAGTTGCACTTGTAGATGAAAAGGATATTTCTGCACCACACATTCGCGTCGGCGAAAAATTGACCTACAACGTCAAGTTAGGATGGGTATCAATCGGTAAACGAACCGATCATGTTATTGAAAAAATACCATTTAATGGACAGCAAGCATATAAGGTCCGATCTGAAGCGAGAACGAGTTCACTTGCAAAAGTTTACAGTTTCCGTAATCTTCAGTATACATATCTCAATGTAGATGGACTCAACCCTATCCATTTTAGAAATCAACTCAAAGATAGGAAATATACTGCCAAAGTAGGAATTGATTTTCGCGATGATGAAGCAGAATATCAGAAAATCTCACAATTAAATCCAAAATCTAAAGAGAAAACTGAGAAGGAAACGTTAGAGATACCGACAGGCACACAAGATGAACTTTCAATGATATACCTACTGAGACGCAAGCAATTGGTGCCTGGAACGACATATTTCTTCCCACTCATTAGTAAAGGTAAAGTACTAAAAGTTCGGCTACAGGTCAAACGCGGAGAAACGATGAAGGTGAAAGGCTTGGGACGTATCAGAACACTTGTGGTGCAGACCTCTGAAGGGTCACGACTTTGGTTAACGGATGACCGACGGCATATCCCCGTAAGGATTGAAGCTGAAATGAAGATCGGTAAAATTAGAGCTAATCTGTCAAACATTGAACATATCAGGTAAATGATCAGAAGGATTTTCTTTCGTGCTGGAACATATTAAAAAAACAGAAAAATACCAGACCCTGGTTGATCGCATCAAGAATGGAGAAGCACTTCCATACATACGAGGATTGTTGAACGCATCACTTGCTTATTTATTGGCATCCCTAATGGAAGAATTCTGCGATAAATCTTTCCTTCTCGTGTTTCCATCTCGTAGAGAGTCAGAACAGGTTTTGGAAGAAGTCCGCACATTCCATAATACACAGTCTGAATATAGAGCAACGCAAGATATATCACATAGAGATTTTCTGCTGTTTCCAGCATGGCAAAATACACTGTTTGAGGGGGCAGCACCGAGTAAAAACATATCAGTTGAAAGAATGCGTTGTCTACACAGATTGATCTCAAAAGACTGTCAAACGGACGATGCTAATTCTTTACCAAGTACATCTCACTGTGCAGTTTTTACATCTATCCGATCATTGCTGTATAAACTCGTTCCGAGGGAGATACTCATGGCAGCATGTCGCACCCTCAGAAAAGGGGATGAAATAGAATTTCACGAGTTTGTATCTTTCTTGATCCGTAGTGGCTATCGTCAAGTTGAACTGGTAGAGGTAAAAGGGGAATTTGCACACAGAGGGGATATCGTTGATGTCTTCCCGCTAACTTCAGACTCACCTGTTAGGTTTGATTTTTTTGATGATGAGATTGATGATATACGTCTATTCGACACGACATCACAAGTCTCAATAGAGAGCGTTTCTGGCATGGTCATTACCCCAGTGTCCGAAGTTTGTCCCGCCGACATCTCTATATCGCACTGGAAATCTGAGACAGAAAAGTTGATGAATCAAGGTGGACAATCCACGGAAACCATCAATCACATTAAAAATATCACACAGAAGTTAGAGGAAAACCTAAAAAGATCACAGATAGAGAGTTGGGATGTAATGGATACCCCTCCTCTTGACGTTGATGGAATAGAGGCATTCTTGCCAATGCTATATCCGAAAACAGATATGTTGACAGACTACCTCCCAAACGATACGATTGTTGTCTCGGTAGAACCGCGTTGGCAAATCCGCGAAGTGGATCAGATGCGTGAGCAACTACAGGAAATTATTGACAGTAAACTATCAGAAGGTAAATTGATACCGGCTCTTGATAGCATATTATTAGAACCAGATATGCTTCAGTCTAAGTTTGATGATTATGCTAACATCACAATCTCTTTAGCATCCTCCGCCATAAACAGCGAGGATACTGCTAAAGATAGTATAGTAGCAGGCACTCTCCGAGTGCCGTCTCTTGATATAAACAGCGAGGATACTGCTAAAGACAGTATAGTAGCAGGCACTCTCCGAGTGCCGTCTCTTGATATAAACAGCGAGGATGAGATACATTTTGACATGAAACCGCTTGGTCTCGGCAGAGGCAACTATCAAATGGTGATTGACCACCTCAGCAGATGGACAAGAAAAGGTTATTTAATCAACGTTTTCTGTGAAACACCACAACAGGCGAAACGCGTTTCAGAAATCTTAATAGAACGTGATCTGCCACCAGAAAATACTTCGGTCACGGTAGGGTACATCTCTGAAGGATTCTTGAGCGATTCTCTAAAGTTAATTGTTATCTCTGAAAATGAAATATTTGGTAATCGTCAACGACGTCCCTTGGTAAAGAAGCGAAACACAAACGGAGCACCGATCCTAAGCCTTGTTGATTTGAAGGTAGGAGACCATGTTGTTCATGTTTCCCACGGTATAGCAATTTACGAAGGTATCCGCAGAATTGATATAGACGAACAGGCGCAGGACTTTCTGATTCTTAGATATAGGGAAGACGATGTGCTTTATGTGCCGACATATCAAGTAAACCTTGTTCAAAAGTATATTGGCAACAAAGATGAATCCTATTCACCAAAGATTGATTATCTCGGCGGCAAATCTTGGCAAACCAAGAAGTCACGGGCAAAAGCCGCTGTGGAGGAGATGGCAACGGAACTTCTAAAACTATACGCTGCACGACAAGCGAACACAGGTTTTAGTTTCCCCAGCGAAGTACCATGGGAAGGTGAATTTGAGGCACTCTTTCCGTTCCAAGAGACTGACGACCAACTGCAAGCAATTGAAGATGTTAAAGCAGATATGGAAACAGAAAGACCGATGGATCGACTGATCTGTGGTGATGTCGGCTATGGTAAGACAGAAGTCGCTTTACGCGCTGCCTTTAAAGCTGTGATGGCTGAAAAACAGGTGGCAGTCCTTGTACCAACAACAATTCTCGCACTCCAGCACTATGATACTTTTGAGAAACGGTTTAAACCCTTTCCTATCCATCTTGAAATGCTGAACCGTTTCAGAAGTCAAAAAGAGATTCGAACTATTAAAGAAAGGCTGGAAGAAGGCACATTAGATATTGTTATCGGCACGCATTCTCTGCTATCAAAAACTGTCTCATTCCATAATCTCGGTTTACTTGTAGTTGACGAAGAGCATCGTTTCGGTGTAAAACATAAAGAAAAGATCAAGCAATTTAAAGAGACGGTTGATGTACTTACACTCACAGCAACCCCGATCCCAAGGACATTACACATGTCGCTTGTTGGTATTAGAGATTTTAGTATTATCAATACGCCCCCTGCCAATAGATTACCAATTCAGACACATGTGATGCCGTATAGTCCGAAGGTAATTAAAGATGCTATCATGAACGAGCTGGCACGTGATGGACAGATATTCTTCGTGCATAACCGTGTTCAGAGTATAGCAATAATTGCCAAAACAATACAGGAACTTGTACCGCAAGCACGGGTCGCAATCGCACATGGACAGATGCCAGAACGTGAATTAGAGAATGTTATGTTAGAATTTGTCAGACACAAACATGATATACTCGTCTGTACTATGATCATTGAGTCCGGCTTAGATATTCCGAATGTGAATACAATCATGATAAATAGAGCAGATGCGTTCGGTTTAGCACAGTTGTATCAGCTACGTGGACGAGTCGGTCGCGCGGATGCACAGGCTTACGGTTATCTCTTTTATCCACAAGATAAAGCGATTACCGAAGGTGCACAGAAACGACTTCGCGTTATCGAAGAATTCACAGACCTCGGCTCCGGTTTCAAAATTGCGTTAAGGGACTTAGAAATAAGAGGTGCTGGAAATATACTCGGTTCACAGCAACACGGACACATCACGAATGTTGGATATGAACTCTACTGTAAATTGCTGGATGATGCTGTGAAAAAACTAAAAGGTCAAAAGGTTGAAGACGAAATTGAGACCAGTATCAATCTACCGATCGATGCCTTTCTACCAGATGAATACATACCTGACAGCAGGCAAAAAGTATCTATCTATAAGAAAATGTCTGCCATAAAATCTGAAATGGAAAAACGTGAATTGACGAATGAACTGATTGATAGGTATGGGGCTTTGCCTGAACCTGTTGAGATGCTGTTAGAAATATGCAGTGTCAAATATCTTTGTCAAAGGTTGGGAATTACATCAATTGTTGCGGGTGGCAAACGCATAAAGGTGACATTTGATGACACAAATCCAAAGATTGACGTCGTACAATTTGTTGAAGCAATTCAAGATAACCCTCAACTGGAGTTACGTCCACCCGCGCAACTCCTAATTAGTATAGAAGAAACGAATAGCAGAAAACTACTAAACGAACTGAAACAGAATCTTAATATGTTTACACCTCTTCTGTAGGAGGGAACTCCGATTCCCGACTATCAAAATGTTCGGTCAGGAATCGGCCAGAAATATGTTAGCTGGTCTCTTGCAGAAGAGAATGTCAAATTAATTCCATGTTCTACCATAAGAGGTCAGTTACCTCATAACAATTGAAAGGAGAATTTCAAAGTGAAAAAAATATTAATTGTTCCTACATTAATTGTAGTAACATGTCTACTCACTTGGTCACTTGTGCAATCCGACAATCATGAAGCGGCAGAAGTTGAAATAGACAAAAATAGCATTATTATAGCCGAGTATAAATGGAACGGTGAACTTCATCAGATTTCACTCGCTGAACTTGAAGCTGCGATCGCAGAATTACCGACATACAGGCAACAAAACTATGCCAGCAAAAAAGGCAAAGCCGAATATCTGGAAACCTATATTGACGAAAAACTCAAACTGCTACAGGCTAAAGATGAAGGTTTTGATAAGTTAGAAGACTTCCTGAAGAAAATGGAAGATTACTCCTATCAACTGATGGTTGAAAAACTTACAGAAATGGAAGTTGATGAAAAGATCTCCATTACCGATGCTGACTTGATGGCATATTATGAAAAGAACAAAAGTGATTACATTGAAGAAGAGAAAGTACGTGCAACTTGTATTACACTTGATGATGAAGACTTCGCAAATGAGACTTTAGACAAGATACTCGCAGGTAAAGACATAAAAGAAATGGCTAAAGAACTCACAGAAGCAAATAAGGTGGCGAGCGGTCCAGGTACAGGTCAGCAAGACCCGGGTAATACATATTTCTTTGGAAAATCTGCATCCCCTAATTGGTCAGAATTCATTGATGAAGTCTTTGAGATAAAGGTCAATGAAATGACCGAAACTGTTTTTGAAACAGATGTTGGAGAGGATACATTCTATCTGATTTTTCGCAAAGAGGAAGAGAAACCGGAACGCCAGAGAGAATTTGATGAAGTTAAATCGGATATTAATCGAAAGGTTGAACGCGAGAAAAAACGCTCACGTATTCTTGAATGGGTAGAGGAAATCTCAAATGCTGGAAAACTCAAAACCTATCCTGAGAATATACCACAAACGCTTCTACCAGAACCAGAAAATACGGAAAATGGTAAAGAATCTGACAACTAATGTCTGAAACTTATCCAAAGGAGGAAAAATAAATGAAAAATTATCGTATTGTTCACACTATTTTGTTGGTTGCGCTCATTGCAACACTTCCATTCTTATACAGTTGTGGAGACAAAGCAATAGGCGCAGATGGAACCGTTATCGCTGAATTTGAATGGGACGGTAAACAGAGAATCACCCTTGAAGAAATGATGCAAGAAATCAGTGAACTGCCTGAATATAAACAACGACTATACCGAGATAAAGCGGGACTTGAAGAATACATGACACTTATGGCTGAAAGTCGACTCATCCTTTGTTTCGCTAAAGACCAAAAACTGAATGAAGACCCTGAGATCCTTAAGAAAGTACAGAATTATCTTATAGACTTAATGGTAGAAAAGATCACGGAACAAGAGGTAGAAAGCAAACTGCTCTTGTCAGAAAATGATTACCTTAATTACTATGAGTCAAATAAAGAGGATTATATTCGTCCTGAACAGGTCAAATTAATGTGCATCACACTCATGGATAAACAACGCGCAGATGAAGTTTTCGCTGAACTGAAAGCAGGGAAAGACATCGCTGTCGCAGCGCAAGAACTATCTGATAGAGGTGAATTAGTAGGACCCGGTGCCAACCCTGAATCACCAGGGGATACCAATTATATCAGCAAAAATACCTATCCAACCGGAACAGAACCGTTCATAGAAGCTGCCTTCAATGCCGAGATAGACAAACTCCATCCTTCTGTCATAGAGGTAGAGGTACAGGGGGCAAAATACTACATGATGTTTGTCAAAAAAGAAGCCAGAGATGCCTTTCAAAGACCCTTCAGCGAAGAAGAGGTCCGCAGAAGCGTCGTCAGAAAAGCTGAACGTGAACGACGGGATATGCTCATGAAAGAGTGGACAACAAAACTCCGAGAACGAGCTGAAGTCAAAACATTCATAGACCGTATCCCTGAGGATAAAGCACCAGAAGCGGAACAACAGCAAGACGAACAACAGACTGAAGAATCTTCTGAACAGAATACGCCAGAGAAATAACCTCAAGGCTAAGTCGTTAAATGATTATACGGGCGGTGCCTTCATAATACCATTTCTAATTGAAAATTCATTAGTTGTAGCATAAACTTTCAGTTTGTGCTGTTCACAGTTTGATTAGTTGTAGCATAAACTTTCAGTTTGTGCTGTTCACAGTTTCATTACTAACTGATGGCAATGAGAGATAATCTAATAGAAATGGTATTCTATCCCGCCCGTCTTACATTTACAAATTATCGGAGGTGAATAAAATGAAGTCTAAAACAACAACCTCTATACTGCTTATCATACTCATACTATGCATCACTCTACCGACAAGTGACGCAAGAATATTTGACAAAATAATCGCTTATGTGAATGACGATGTCATAACCAAACGACGGCTTGATTTAGTCGTTAAACAACGTGCTTTTGAACTACAACAGATGCACAGATACACTGAAAGTGAGGCACTTAAAGAAGCAGAAAAAGAACGAGGTGATCTGCTTGATAGACTTATCCGAGAGATGTTAGTTTTAGAAGCAGCCTTAACCCTAAAGGTTGAAGTGACCAACGTAGAAATTGAAGAACATGTTCAAAAGTACAAAAACCAATTTCAGATTCCATCGGATGAAGAATTTAAAAAACTCCTTAACCGAGAAGGATTAACGTTAGCAGCGTTTCGAGAACAACTACAGCGGAACTTGATGACTGAAAAACTGGTCATGGGGAGAATCTTGCCACGACTACAAGTACGTGATAGTGACGTTCAAAAGTTTTTTGAAGAAAACCGAGACCAATTACCAACTAAAGCAGATAAAGTCCATTTACGAAAGATATTCATTGCTTATGAACCGTCCGACGCTGAAAGAAAAACTGCTTATGACGAAGTGAAGCAAGCACTCGCTGATATTAAAACCGATAAAACACAATTTCAAGCGATTGCACGAAGTATTGCCGCTAAACATAACCTGAATACACAAGTCGGTTTTCTAATTGAGACGACACCCGCAGAAATCTTGTCATATCCGAATGTGTTCCTTACAGTGCTTTCTAAACTGAAAGCAGGTGAGATGAGCGAACCTATTGAAGCGGAGGATGGTTATCATGTTTTCATGGTAGAAACACGAACGGATGAAAAGATAACTTTCAGACATTTAACAGTGCCATTCTCTTTCAGCCAAGAAGTTATCCAGAAAGCAAAAGATAAGATGCAGGATATAGTAAAAAAACTGGAAGCAGGTGAAAGTTTTGCAGAATTGGCGAAATTGCATTCAGATGATACTGAGACCAAAGAAAATCAAGGGGACATGGGTATTCTTACGCTTACAGAATTAAATCCTATCATCCGGAAGATCGTTGAACCACTTGAAGTTGGTACATTCAGTGAAACGTTGGCATTAGATAATGGACTTCATATCTACAAAGTTGAAGACCGTAAAACGCCACAACTGACACTACAAGAGAAGCAACAGATAATCGGAATCTTACGTCAACAACTTTTTGAAAAAGAATGGACAGCCTACACGGATTCACTGCTGGAAAACGCCTATATAAAAATTAAACCAGATGCTGTTCCATCAACCGAAACAAAAGATGAATAGAATCTGTTGTAGGGGCGAGGTCTCCTCGCCCGTAGAGAAAGCAAGATGTTGGATCTGTTGTAGGGGCGAGGTCTCCTCGCCCGTAACTAACCCTACGATAATTTGCTTTTGTGTTTAGAATTGCTATATATCAAACTCACGTTATAGTATTTCAATAGGAATCGTGTTAAGACAAAAGATATTAAGTCATAGTATAAAATGAGCCAACATAAGAACACGTTATTGCAGAGAACTCTTTTGCATAACATTAAATCCAAGAATAAACAACCTACACACAGGTTGTTGTTTCTGTTTTCTATTCTCATTGTCCCACTCTCCTGCTTGTTATTACCGATACGGTCGATACACTCACAGACCTCTGAAACGCCTTCACAAGAATCATCTGACATTGAAACAGTTCCAGAGGTTGATACAAATGAATCTCAATCCGCAACAAAGCCTAAAGAGGTATTAGACCCTGAGACGATGACGCCTGAACCTGATACAGTCATTGGTGATGGAGATGAGGTAATTATTCAGGACAATATCGTGCGTATTCACGGTGATGCGCTTATCAAGTATGATAATGTGACGTTACGGGCAGATAACGTGTGGGCAGATTTCAATGAGAATCTGATGCGGGCAGCTGGCAACGTATATCTAAAAGTCGGTGAAGAGGAGACATTCTCTGATGAACTCGTCTTTAACCTTGATACGAAGAAAGGAATTGCAAGAAATGGATTTACATATAGCGACCCCTGGTACTTCGGTGGAAGCGAAATCTTCAAAATAGAGGATAAAAAGTCGTATATCCGAAGCGGTTCCCTGACGACCTGTTCGCTGAAATACCCTCACTACTATTTCAGTGTGTCCGAAGTCATTATCAAAATGAATCAGGAGATGATAGCAAAGAATATCGTCATGAAAATCGGTGGTATTCCGCTTTTCTATTTTCCCGCAATTCGTCGTGATCTCCGCAAAGATAAAGTCGCAAAGATTGTCGTACGAGTCGGTACAGATAGTTATCAAGGTCCAAATATCAGCATCATATACCCTTTCTTACGACAAAGACGCTATGATGCTGCAATTCTCTACGATAGAAGTGCACGAAGAGGACAAGGTTTCGGTTTTGAGGGGAAATATAGGTTCAACGATACGAAGTTTAGAGAAATATATATTCCAATTCCTCCAGACGCAACACCTGCACAACGCACGAAACTAAAAGAAAAAGCAGAAATGCTTCACGATCAACTTGAAGGTGACTATGACCGTTACTGGCTAAAACAACTCTTTCTGGAGTATCAGATTACTGAGGAAGATGCAAATAGGGCAAAAGAGGAAGCAGATAAAATACACCAACAACTTAATGAAGAAAACACTAAGTTTTCTGAAATCGCACAGAGAGAATCTGACCACACGGATACACGATACGAAGGCGGCGATATGGGATTTCTGACAAAAGGCGAAACGAATCAGGAAGGTGAACCAATCCTTGACCCAATCTTAGATGAAGCTGCATTTTCTCTGAAAGAGGGAGAAATCAGCTCTGTTTTAAGAACAGATACGTCATTTCATATCCTAAAGGTAGAACGTATACTCAATGTCTATGGTGAAAAGGAGATAAGACTATCCCGTATTGACATTGCAGTCACCGCGAGCAATGAAACACAACAGAAGGTGAGAGAGATCGCAACGGATATCCATGAACGTGCAATTGCTGGTGAGACATTTGAAAAACTCGCTGAAGAATTCACTGAAGCAGAAGTATCTGAAATCAATGAAGGCAAAGGTCTACCACTCAATGAAATGGCTTCAGGATGGCAGTATTCTGTCAGAAGATTAGAGAAACCAGGAGATATTACTGAACGAAATCCTGTTTTCTCACCTGAAGGACTCTATATCTTCCAACTCATCAAGAAAAACGAAACACCAACGTTTGAGGAACTCGCAGAAGGGTTTGAGACTGAATGGGAAACTTTCCAAGCTGAGGTATTAACAACTCCCAGTGAAGAGGAAACGACTACCGACACAGATGATGAAGAAGGAAACAAACAAAAAAACAACCAACCGCAGCCTACATCAAACGGCAAGGAACAAAACATTACATCTGAAGATTCTGATAAAACTGAAGAAATTACGGATGATGTAGCAGCTGATTCTTCTGACAATGAAGAAGACATGACAACCGAGACTAAAGAAGATGATAGTCAGTTACAGTCTGAATCGGCAGGGGATGATACAATTGATAAATCAGATCAACCCGCTGAAACTGAAGAAATAAATATTGGATCGGAAAATGGAGAAGAGGAAGAAGAGAAAATAGAGGTCTATAGAAAACACGGATTTCGCGGTAGATGGGAAGACCATAGACAGGTGGCTTCTGAAGCGCAAAGTCTCTACGCAGGAGAATATAGCAGATTAATTGATACAAAAGAGTCGTACCATATCCTCAAAGTTGACAGGAAACGTAGTTATTACGGAGATATCTATCTATACGGTGCAGATGAATATTCCTTCAGCAGGCAGGATGCTACGCGTATCGGTAGACGTTGGAATATGCGGTGGGGACATAGACAATCCTTCTTCACACCCTGGGATAGTAAGAAAGACGGTCGACGTCCGATTAGTTTTGTAGGACGGACAGCATGGCGCGCTGAGCATTACAGAGAAGAATTGAAACTACCTAATGAATCCTCAATCAATTCATTTGGGATAATCACTTACGGTGCATCATTTTCTGCAGCAAGTGATAAAGACATTGATGAAGATGGAAACCTCCGCTTTTCACGAGAAACCATCGGTGATTTTACCGGTAGACTTGAGGTCAGACATGTGCATGACTTCTCAGATGAGAACAATACCGCGCTACAAAAACTACCGCAATTAACCCTGAACTTTTCTCGCATGCGTTTCAGTAGACTACCATTATTCGAGAATATCAATGACGGTTTAGTGAGCCTATCGGAAAAAGCAAAAACAGATATACCATTCCTCTCAGTTTTCGCAATTCCTACACTGGAAGACACTAGCTTTGATATGGATATTGAGTTTGGGAACTTCTATAGAAAAACATACCGTAACAAATTTAAGGAAGTAGAAAAGGACATATTCCTACAGTCTATAGATTTAGGGTTTGACCTGCGTAAGCAATCAAATTTATTCATAACACCGCTGCGAGAACTGAAAATAAGTGCCAATTTGAATACTAACGTAATATGGCATGCAAAAGACCAAGAGAAAAACAGGAATATCATCCGTGGTGTTTATAGTATGAGAGCCCAAGCAACGAATACGTTGTTCCGAATATACAGCACAAGATTTATTCCCGGTGTCAGAAAATTACGCCATGAAATGCAATCTTCATTGACTTTTGATTATCAGCCCCCCATTGATGCAAACGAAAATCTTTATCCATTTGGTCCAAGTACCTATTTCTTTGAGCGCAGAAGATTGACCTACAACTTTAACACAAACATTGAAATAAAAACCAGGCGTAGTCAATCTGCACATCGTATATTCCATTTTGATACGCGACTCACTGCAGATTTCACAGAATTTGAAGCACTCTATCGACGCAAATACGAACCTATAGAAAGTGATTTTACCATCATTCCACTTCCCAGTCGTAATCTGAATATGACAGTTCGACTTACACATGATCCCAATCCACATCCCGATGATGGGAAACAATTTAAAATGGTCGGGATAAGGACGAATATCAGATACACCCGTAAAACTTGGAATGTGAGTTTAGGTAATTCTTTTAGTAAGCGACATACCTCAATTCGTGCTTCTCGTTCAATGACTGCTAACGGTCGCTACAGAGTCAGCAAAGATCTGGAGTTCGATTTCAGTCTCATCTATTACCCGATAGAACGGCAGTTTTATTCTCAGCGCATCAGTTTAAACCGCAATTTACACGATTGGAATTTACGCATTTCTTGGAGTCGTGTCGGCATAAAACGGGACCCCCCGTTTGACAATGTCAGACAAGATTTCACATTCCAGGTCAACTTAATAGGCGAGCCTGCAGTCTCAGCCGGTATCGGTTATGATGCAACTACCGAAACATGGGGACTCCACACCCTTCCTGCAGGTGTTCCGTATAATGCATTCGGCACAGGCAATTCACTCGGTAGGTCCTTCTTCTAATGTAATACACATTAGGACTTACATATTTTCTATTAAAAAACCTTTGAATGAAAATTGAATAAATATTTTGGTAATCCAATCCATAAAAATGTTCGTAGGGGCGGGGTTTCCTCGCCGCATAAATCTCAAATAGCAACTTTTGAACCCCTCTACCCTTAATTTCAGCCGTAGCCCATTCATCTTGATTGTGCTTCTTTCTACATCACATTCATCATGTTTGGACTTCTCTGTATCCCATCTATCTTGAATTATTTGTATCCCATCATTTGCATGAAACTCACGAAAAAAATGCTAATATCCAATCGGCAGCACCAGCGGTGCGGAATGTGTATAGAAAACGTATCCCATCAAAACATAAGCACCAGCGGTGCGGAATGTGTATAGAAAACGTATCCCATCAAAACATAAGCACCAGCGGTGCGAAAGGTGTATAGAAATGTAAATGCTCAGCCTTTCTTCCCCTCTTATCCTGAAAATCCTATAATCCTGAAAATCCCGGTTCAGACAAGTAACCATAACTTTACACACCGCTACTCCTTGATTACATTTCATTTTTATTCATAATCATGGTATAATTAACGTTGATATAACAAACAAGTACTGGAGGATATGGATTGTTAAAAGTATCAAAATTTGGGGGTAGTTCTCTTGCAACTGGAGAACAAGTGAGACAAGTCTGCGACATCATCACTGCTGATCCAGATAGAAGGTTAGTCGTTGTCTCGGCGCCAGGAAAGCGACACAGCCAAGATATAAAAGTTACGGATCTGCTCATCGCAGCAGCATCAGAAAGACTCATGGGAAAAATCGGTGCTTCTGAATGTGCCGAAGCAATAGAACGTTACAGAAACATCGCAACAGAATTAGAACTCCCGGCCAAGGTAGTTGACCCTATTGCAAGTGATCTAACACAACGGTTGGAATCAGATACGGACGACACCGATCTTTATATGGATATCATGAAGGCAGGTGGTGAGGACAACTGTGCAAGGCTTATTGCGCAAGTGTTGCAAGCACATGGTGTAGAAGCACATTACGTAAATCCAAAAGACGCCGGCTTACTTCTGTCAGATGAACCGGGGAACGCTCAAATCCTTCCTGAAGCTTACACCCGTTTGCGAAGTTTAAGTGAACGTCCAGGGATTACGATCTTCCCAGGATTCTTCGGCTATTCAAAAGATGGACACATTGTGACGTTCTCACGCGGTGGATCAGATATTACAGGTGCAATTCTCGCAGGTGCTGTGCGTGCAACAGTCTATGAAAATTTTACCGATGTTGACTCCGTATTCGCAGCAAATCCGTCCATAGTTTCAAATCCTACTCCGATCTCAGAACTCACATACCGTGAAATGCGGGAACTCTCTTATGCAGGTTTTTCAGTATTTCACGATGAAGCACTTGAACCTGTATACCGCGCCATGGTACCAGTTCACATCCGTAATACAAACAATCCGGATGCAGCAGGAACACGAATTGTCCCGAAACGGACAGCAAATGATAACCCTGTTGTTGGCATCGCTGCAATGAACGATGTCTGCTTTGTCTACTTAAGCAAATATCTGATGAACCGCCAAATCGGTTTTGGGAGGCGATTGCTACAGATTTTAGAAACTGAGAATATCTCTTTTGAACATATCCCATCTGGGATTGATAACATGTCTGTAATACTCCGCGAAGAGAACCTTCCACTTGACAAAGAGAAAAGAGTCGTAGAGAAGATACGACAAACACTTGCACCAGAAGACGTTTATGTAGAACGCGACCTATCTCTCATCATGGTTGTCGGCGAAGGCATGCAACATACTGTCGGTGTGGCATCAAGAGCAACAAGTGCATTTGCAGACGCAAATGTCAATATAGAGATGATAAACCAAGGATCAAATGAGGTCAGTATGATGTTCGGCGTAAAATCAACAGGAATGGAAGCTGCAGTTCAAGCACTATATAAGGAATTTTTTAATGGTAGTTATAACAGTTAAACAGAGCGAATTAAACGATGGCAAACTATCAGAAACTCACGTCAAAAAGGCTGTTGAAGCGATTCGGGTTGATGGATGTGTAATCATTGAGAACATAATCAACCATAAGAATTTAGATATATTACGTGAAAGAATGGATGCTGATTCACAAAGACTGATGAAAGCAGAAAAATGGGGTGGTGCAGGAATGCTAAAGGGACATCTTCAGCAAGGACCTCCTCCTTTTGCACCTTTTATCTTCAGAGACATCGTCGCGAACCATTATGTAATCCAAGTAACAAATGAACTACTCGGTCCCGGCATCTACAATAACTTCTATAATGGAAACACGAACTGTCCTGGGAGTTCTACACAACCGCTTCATAGAGATAGTGACCATCTGTGGCAAAAGCAAGAAGTAGCGCACCCTACTGCAGAAGTAGTTGTCAATATCTCACCACAGGACACATCAGAAGATAATGGTAGTGTAGAATTGTGGCCCGGATCGCACTTGGATGTCAGTGGACGCAAAATAGATGAAGCACATGAGGCAGAACGCCGCAGAATCGCTCCTCCGATTAGAGGCAGTGCTAAAAAAGGAAGCGTCTTAATCCGAGATATGCGTCTATGGCACCGAGGAGTTCCAAACACATCCAAAGAACCACGGCACATGATTGCAATGATTCACCGAATACACTGGCTACGATCAAGAAGACGCTTAAAGTACCAAATAGGTTGCGAAGCAGCTTTTGAAAACAGCGAACTTGACCATAACGCAGAATTTGTTTCTGAGGAATTAGATGATTATCTCTTCAATCCAAAATTCTAAACAGAATCCTTATACGGCGCAATTTCATGATCAGGTAATCGCTCTGACAGGAACATAAAATAGAGAATTCAAAGTAAATATGAAAAGATTTGGCACACACAGTCCTGTCTGAATCCAGAGCACCTTAATATGCTCAAATCTTCTCAGGATAAGGAGATAACAATGAATGATCAAACAGATTGGTTTCCAGCGGAACCTGATCTAAGAACGGTCCTTGAAAACTATCAGAACCCAATTTATTCCTTATCACAGGCAGAAATACCAGCAATCATATTGCGGAACGTATATTCACCTGAACAGTGTCAAGGTCTTATCAATAGATTTACAAATATGGGTCTGATGAGAGACGAAGCAGACATGAATTCTGCCGACAAACGCACGCGGATTGACATCGGAACAAGTCTTGGCAATCGCGGTGACAACAAAATACGCTTTTTAGCACACGCTGAGGCGACCCACCATCTGTTCCAATTTCTATTTGATGGATATGATAATCCTGTAGACCTGATCTATCAATCTTTATCCGCACTTTCCCCTGGTAAGGATGTCCAAGTTGCTCGCGAACCTGATGGCTCTCTATACGGACCAGCAATATTTCGTGTCCATTACGAAACGCATAGCTATAAACCCCACATAGATAGTGTGAAATATCGCGAACAACGCACAGATTATGCTGTCTATCAATTCAAACATCAGTTCGCAGGTGTGCTGTGCATTCAAAATGCAGATGAAACTGGAGAAGGAACACAAGCAATACTGCATAAATGTCTCTGGTCAGAAGATATACAACCCTATATTGCAGAAGAGACTTTTGACATGTATGCAACCGAAAACAAAATAGAACACTACCGAGTCAACTTAGAACAAGGAGACCTTTACTTTTTCAATACCCGTTGTATCCATGAGGTCCCCCCTGTCAAAGGCACGCGAGCAAGGATAGTATTAGCAGTATTTATCGGATATTCACCAGACGATGACGAAATATATGTCTGGTCATAGTATCGCTAATGTCACTTATCCTCATCTTGACTGTTTTTCATAATTTGATATCTACTATAGTAAAGTTAATAATTGATGAGACATTTCACCCATACACCGATGACGAAGACCACCTAACGTAGGGGCGAGGTCTCCTCGCCCGTTGTGGCGTGTTTCATTAATTCTAAAGTTCACTATAAATAACCCTAAAATCTGTAAAAATCAATTTGTAGAAATCATCATGCATCTTTTTTAAACAATTTACTTGACAAATTATTTTTTCTTATATACAATAGTAACGTTATTTAATGAAGTAAAGGAGATTTTTGATGCGCAAATTTGTTTCGTTCTCAATTGCTGCAATGCTGATAACAGTTTTAGTATTCTTGACACAAGCACAACAGTTGTCAGATAAGGCACAACTTGGACGTGAACTTTTCCATGATCCAACGTTTAAGGGAACTATCAATCCTAAAGTTGCAACCGGACTCTCTTGTGCAAATTGTCATGCAGATTTTGATGATGAAGCTGAACCCGACGGCTTAATTCGTGCTGGACATAGTGTTATCGGTGTTCCACAACGTGGTTCTGCAAAGGGAGGTATGATTAAAGGTGCAGATTTCGCAAGAGCTGCAGGGGGCGGTGGTTTCTGTTACCAACACTTTTTACAGAAAGTACCAGAATCTAAAGTTAACCCAACAGCAATCCCAGCAGAACATGCAGAAGCACTCATGGCATACTTTGAGGCAATTTCTGAAGGCAAAAAGGGACCACAATTTGAAATGCAAATGTTAGATGCTGCGGCAAAAACTGAAGCAGGAAAAAAGATCGCTGCTATGACCGGAGACACCAAAAAAGGATGGGAACTCTGGGGACGCGCTTGCGTCATTTGCCACCCAACACCGAAAAAGGCAGGTATCGGTATCCAACTCGTGAGAACACGACCACCACGCGATATTGATAAGACTATTATTCGTTGGGCAACCAAAATTCGAGGTGGCGGTTCACTCATGCCATTCTACGCCTCCGATATTCTCAGCGACCAAGATATTGCCGACATCCTTGCATTTCTACGAGAGCAAATGGAAGGTACCGCCAGATAATCACAACAGATTATCGGGAAATATCTCTCGATAGACGACTTTTGAGTTTCACCTATTTATTTGTAACCCTTGACTGTAAATTTCCGTATTAATTAATGCACTGTTTTATCAAGAATAATTAACGGGAAAAGTTACTTGAATAGATTGAATGTTCAGTAGCACGGAAATTAGACAGATGGAATTTTAAGGTAACTTTTACCTTAAATACAATTTAATGGGTGGACTCATGCAAAAGTCTCTTCTACTTGGAATAGTTTATTTTGTTTGTTTAAGCAGTTTGGCACTTAACATATCAGGATGCGGTGGAAGTAACCTCAACAATCCTGTGTCAGACTCAGACACTATGGATGATACAGTCGTTGAATTAGATGACACCCAGACCATAGAGGATACTGAAAATACAGGGGAACTTGACGTAACCGTAACTGTCACACAAAAGACAGTAAAACCGGGTGAGGAAGTAGAAATCACTGCCTCAGTCCAAGGCGTGAGAGGAACAAGCGTCACATTAAACTGGCTTAACATTACCGGGTACGGGGCTCTCTCTTCAGATGACGACCTGTCAGTCACATGGACAGCACCCGACACATTAGATGGCGATAGTGCTAAAGTCGAAGTCATTCAACTTGTTGTGACTGTAATTAGTGAAATCGTTGCCATCAATGATAACGAAATACAAACGGAAACACAAATTATTTCTGACACAATAGAAATACTACTTAAGGTCGTCCGAGAATAAGAGGTTAACGCAACAAATAACCACTATTTTTTAATAATAACAACTTAGATTCGCATAATGAAAATAGAATTTCCTACATAACTACTTTTATTTACTTACTTTCATTTTATTTATATCTTATAGGATAAACCATTTTCCAAAATATGTAATTAGTTAATTAATAGATTTTAGTTAGCATAACCAAAAATAGGTAAAATATGAAGAAAAACAAAATTCAAGTCACTATTCTCATCTTAATCATTGTTTTCATTTCAGCATCATTGACATCTTCATGTATTGGAATGCTACATCAGGTAAAGAGAGGGGAAACGTTATCTGAAATCGCCAGAAAATATGAAGTACCTATGAAATCTATTGCTCAGACCAACAGTTTGAAATCTATGAATCACCTGCAAATTGGAGACAAATTGTTGATACCCATCGGATCAAAACCCTCCAGTTCAAACGGGAATTCAGATGGCGTTTGGTATACTGTAACGGATGGAGACAGTTTATATAGTATTGCACAAAGTCACGGTATTAAAGACTGGAAAAAACTCCAATATCTAAATGGTATTTCTAATCCAAAACGTATCAAAATCGGGCAGAAAATATATATACCAGGTGAAACGATTGACGGTTTCGCAAAACCGTTGCGGATCCCGCTATATGTAACTTCAAGATACGGATATCGTCATCATCCAGTGAACCGAAAGTACTTGATGCATAGAGGCATAGATTTCCGCGCTGCCACAGGAACAAGAGTGTACGCTTCCAAGACAGGTAGAGTTGTTTATGCTGCTTGGGAACGAGGATATGGTCGAATTATTAGAATAAAACACGCCGATAACTACTCAACATGCTACGCACATTTGTCAAGATTCCGCGTTTCTGTTGGTGATATAGTCAAACAAGGTGAAGTTATCGGGTTATCCGGTAATACTGGCGTCTCAACTGGTCCCCATCTGCATTTTGAAATCCGATACAAAGGTAAAAGTGAAAACCCAGCTCGCCACCTTGATCTACCGTGACAATAGATGGCTATGCCTAATCATCTTGCTCCTCTTGTTCACCGGTTCTCAAGGTGTAAGTACCACATTCGCTGAAACGAAAAATGATCAATCCAACATCGGCATCCCCGAACCGAGACCTGTAATCGGCACACGAGGAATCGGACTGAGCAGAGCTTATATTAGCAGCGCAGATGATGCTACAAGTCCACTCTGGAACCCAGCAGGACTCGCATCACTTGACCGGGGCAACCTGATTTATGACCTTTCTCAGGGTGCCTTGTCTATCGCCTACCCTGTTAAAGTCGTTGGTACATTCGGAATTAACCTTCTCGATTTCAACAACGTTGATCGATTCCTCATAGACCACAATTCCAATCCAATCGGCACGTTTGAATATGGATACAACCAAGCCTTACTATCGTATGCCAGGAAGTTCGGTGCCATACAACTCGGTGTGAGTACAGGTTTTAGTCGAGCTCCTTATGAGAATAGTCTTTGGGCACAAAACTACGATGTTGGAGCATTAATAACCCTTTCACCGAATGCACTAGTAGGTATGCAATTTCGCGATATTAGTGGCGTATCAATCCGAGATCAGAACGGTGTTATCCTCAATACATTTAATTCACAATTGGCATTCGGAACAACACTTATGCCACTGCAGCAAGTCAAATGGCATGCATGCTATAATGTTACCTCCCCAGGTTTTGGCACGAGTGTAGAATTCATAACCGGTATACTTTCGGCAAACGTCGGTTCACATTTTGTTTTTGATTCAGGTGAGTATGCACATTCATGGAGTATGGGATTCTCATTGAATAAATGGGGGAAGCAGACGTATTATACCTATCTTAATCAAGGAGACCTAAACCATAAACATCTGCTCTCATTCGGTTTCACTTTTGGGGAATCGACCCAAGAATACACGGAAGAAACATCTATTCATCAAACACCCACCAACACAACACATCATGAAACTGAACCTAAACAAAAGTCCTCAAAAAAGACAAGCATACAAATTGCAGAAAAACATAATATCTCCGTTGAATTAATGTTGGCAATCATTTATGTGGAATCAAAATTCAATCCAATTGCTGTGTCAAAAACAGGTGCTGGTGGTTTAATGCAAATATTACCTTCTACAGCAAGAGAATACGGGTTGAGAGTACCACACTACACAAATAAAACAAAACCCAACATTGATGGGAAAGTAGATGAGAGATTTGACGCAAAGAAAAACCTTGAAGCAGGATTGACATATTTCAACTATCTATTAAACAGATATCAAAATAACAGGACTTTAGCACTCGGTGCATATAATGTTGGACCCGGCAGAGTCAGAATTAAAGGTCCTCTTCCAAGTAGAGGTAAAATATACGTTGACAAGGTACTATCCAGACAGAAAATATATCGTGACGATAAATCAGCATTGGAAACTGATTTGAGTAGGTTAGAAATAATACTTAACAGATGAAGATTAAATAAATATACAGGTAATCCAATCCATCAAAATGATCGTAGGGGCTGGGTTCCCTCGTAGGGGCTGGGTTCCCCAGCCCGCATATTACCCAATTTGAATCTTAATCTTCATAAATAGAGACAGGATATGAAAAAAATCAGATTAGCAATTATCGGCTGCGGTGGTATGGGACACCGACACATGTACGGTTTAGCAGAACTGCATCGTGCCGGATGGGATAGATTTGAACTCGTTGCTGCATGTGATCCAGTTATTTCAAATGCTGAATCTCTCGCTAAACAGGCAGAAGAACGGCTTGGTAAGAAACCAACTGTTGTTACCAACTTAGATGAACTTGCCAAAGTTAACGTTAACGCAGTTGACGTAACGACAACGCCACCCTACCACCATACTGTTGCTGTTGAAACACTTGAACGCGGCTGGCACACTATGGTCGAAAAACCGATGGGTCTAACCGTTCGCGCATGCAACCTTATACGGCACGCAGCCGATAGGTCTGATGTTGTGTTGAGTGTCGCAGAAAACTACCGGCGCGATCCAATCAATAGACTGGCAAAAGCATTACTCGATGCAGAAGTTATCGGTAAACCCCGGTTCCTCATGCACCATGCAATCGGTGGTTCAAACCGAATGCTAATCTCTGTATGGCGACATCAGAAAAATCAGAGCGGCGTGCTGTTGGATGTCGGCGTTCACTATGCTGATATGATTGAGTATCTGCTCGGTGAAGTAGAAACCGTATATGCACAAACACGGCTTCACGAACCAATTCGACACAATCCTGCTGCTGTGACAGGGGATTCCGGTTCCAATCCCGCTGGTGTTTATACAGAGTGGCAACGTAAAATGCCTGCCGAATTTAAGGCAACCGCAGAAGATGCAGCCTATGCAACGTTAACTTTCAAAAACGGAACGGTTGGACAGTATATTGAAGACCACGGCGCATGGGGAAAGGGTAGTTGGACACGACAGATACACGGGGCAAAGGGTTCAATGACGCTCCCAGGGGACAGAAGTGGAGGGGTAATCTCGCTTCAAATAGACGGACATGGGACGATTGAAGACGAGAAACTATTAGACATGGTGCCAGATTTCCGACTTGATGCTGTCACAACCGACCTGTTTGAGGGAGACCGTCTGTGGCAATACCACCTGCCATTTACAGACACTGATGCAAAAATCATCGCAATTGAATACGGCGATTTCGCTGAAGCAATCGCAGGAAAGCGCACAATTGAAGTTGACGCATATCAAGGCACACGTTCCGTTGCTATCTCTTATGCAATGCTTGAATCCGGTGCTACTGGACAGATTGTCCATGTAGACGATATGCTAAACGAATCCATCAACACATATCAACGTGAGATTGATGACGGTTTGGGAATTTAGTCACTTACCAGTCAAATGGGAATAAATGGAGATTGCAGGGGTGGGATTTGAACCCACGTCCTCCGGGTTATGAGCCCGACGAGCT
The DNA here is from genome assembly GCA_012267415.1 of Candidatus Poribacteria bacterium. Lineage (GTDB taxonomy): Bacteria > Poribacteria > WGA-4E > WGA-4E > WGA-3G > MSPOR6. The sequence goes on from JAAXGN010000014.1 coordinate 25,814, forward strand.
ACCAGACTGCTCTACCCTGCGATAAGATATATGAGAAGAGCATGGTCGAGGAGGGACTTGAACCCTCACGCCTTTTTATGGGCGATGGATTTTAAGTCCATTGTGTCTACCGATTCCACCACTCGACCCAAAGAACATGATATATTATACACGGTTAAAAAGAGGATGTCAACTTTTTTTAAACACTCACAATTCTCTTGACTTTTTTGTAGAATCCAATATCATGCAAGAAGAAAGGAGAAACGGGATAAGTTAAAATCCCATAAACAAACAGATGAAAAACATTACACTCGCATCAGGACACAAAATACCAATATTAGGTCTGGGAACCTGGCGACTTAATGGACACCAGTGTGAACAAATTGTCAAATCAGCTATCAACTTGGGATATACACATATTGACACTGCATGGATGTATAAAAACCAACGTGAGATCGGTAAAGCACTGCGGGAAATCGGTGCTGAACGGGAAGAACTATTCATTACTTCTAAAATATGGCATACACATCTGAAACGGGACGATGTTCTCAGTCAATTTGAGGTATGTATAAATGACCTACAGATGGACTATGTCGATCTACTGCTAATCCATTGGCCCAGCGATTCAGTCCCATTTGAGGAAACTTTCGGTGCTTTCAAGGAAATATACGACAATGGTAAAGTCAAGAGTATCGGCATAAGCAATTTTAGCATCGATCAGGTAAATGAAGCCTGTGAGAAATCTGAACTGCCAATCTGTACAAATCAGGTGGAGTACCATGTCCGAAACAATAAAGAAGATTTGCGAAAGCACTGTGTAGCGCGAAATATTCCTATCACTGCACACAGACCACTTTCTGCAGGAGGCATTGTCAATGATAAAGAATTGCGTGAAATCGGAGGTAGACATGGTAAAACAGCAGCACAGGTAGCATTGCGATGGCTAATACAAAAAGGAATCATTACAATCCCAAAGTCTGGTTCAGAACCACATCTACGAGAGAACTTAGACCTATTTGATTGGCAATTGACAGACACCGAAATGCAGACACTCGAAAAATAGGTGAAAGGAACTACACTGATTTATGAAATTTGGCTTGTTTTATGAGCACCAAATCCCACGACCTTGGCAAGAAGGAGCAGAGCATAAACTATTCCAAGACGCATTACAACAGGTTGAACTTGCTGACAAACTCGGGTTCGACTATATCTGGGAAGTAGAACACCACTTCCTTGAAGAATACTCACACTCCTCTGCACCAGAGGTGTTTCTTGCTGCATGTAGTCAACGCACTAACCAAATCCGCTTAGGACACGGAATCGTTCTGATGCCACCAGCATATAACCATCCCGCACGTGTGGCTGAACGAATCGCTACGCTCGACTTGGTGTCAAATGGACGGGTTGAGTGGGGAACAGGGGAATCTGCTTCACACATGGAACTCGGTGGTTTTAAAGTTGACCCAAAATGCAAAAAGGAGATGTGGGAGGAATGCACACGCGAAGCCGCAAAGATGATGACACAATCCCCCTACCCTGGATATGATGGAAAGCACTTCTCAATGCCACCGCGCAATGTTATACCAAAACCATTGCAAACACCACATCCACCCCCATGGGTCGCTTGCTCAAGTAGAGACAGTCTCCGATTCGCAGCAAGATATGGGTTAGGGGCACTTACATTCGCCTTTGTAGATGCAGCAGAAGCAAAATTCTGGGTAGAAGAGTACTATGAAATCTTTGAAAAAGAATGCAAACCCCTAACACAAAGAGTCAATCCAAATATCGCAATGGTATCAGGTTTTTCTTGCCATGAAAATGAAGAAACGGCACTTGCACGTGGCTTAGACGGTTTCCGCTTCTTCCGTTTTGCACTTGCACACTACTACTACAATGGATCACAAACACCAGGTGAAACAGATATTTGGCAGCTGTATAAGCAATCTGAACAAGACCCAGCAGAAGCTCGCGCTGGAATCGGTACACCCGAACAAATTCGTGAACATTTAGAGATAATGGAGAACGCAGGTGTTGACCAAGTTGTTTTTATCCAGCAAGCAGGAATGAATCAACATGAGCATATATGTGAATCGCTAAAACTTTTTGCTGACAAAGTTCTACCTGACTTCAAAGAAAGAGACATTGAATATACAACACGCAAAAATGAACGACTTGCAGACGCAATATATGCTGCAGATGCACGAAAACCTGAACTAACATCACGCAGTGAAATCCCTATTGTCGATTCTTATCCTGTTCTCAAGAAAAAACTTGAGGAGAACGTCACAGAAACGGATGAGGTAGAGATGAGTGAAGACGGAAAGAAATTTCTACTCTCTATAGAAGGCGGCAGTAGAAAGAAAACATGACAATGTGAACGGATATAGTAAAGTCAATAATTAATGAGACATTTCACCCATACACCGATGACAAAAAACACCCAACGTAGGGGCGAGGTCACCTCGCCCGTTGTAGTTGAGGTCACCTCGCCCGTTGCGGACAAGGTCACCTCACCCGTTGTGGAGTGTTTCATTAATCCTGAAGCTCACTATAAAGGACGTTCAATATGAAAAATGTCTTAGTTGTTGACGATGACGAGAAAATCTGTTGGGCATTTCAGCAGTTCCTTGATGGTGAAGGATATAGCTCCAGCATCGCAAACAGTGCTGAAGAGGGGCTACAACGAATTGCTACCGATAAACCAGATGTTGTTCTACTCGATGTGAAACTGCCAGGAATGAGCGGGTTAGAAGCATTAAAAAGAATAAAAGCAGAACATCCAGGAGTGATTGTCGTCATAATTACTGCTTTTGATGACCTTGACACAACAATAGAAGCGATGCGACTACACGCTTTTGATTTTGTGCCGAAACCCATCGATTTAACTGTCGTGAAGAGTGTGCTTGAACGCGCATTCCGAACGCAGTCTGTTAGAAGCATATTGCCAATTCAGACTGAAACCAACCAAAACCGTGAGGAGGTCGGACACAGACTTGTCGGTAAGAGCGAGCAGATGCGCGAAATATACAAACTCATCGGGGTCATGGCAAGCAACACAACAACAGTACTGATTGAAGGAGAAACAGGAACCGGAAAAGACCTCGTCGCACGCGCTATACACGCAGGAAGTGAACGGAAAAACAACCCTTTTGTACCCGTGGATTGTGGAGCACTCCCAGATGAGTTACTGGAAAGTGAACTATTCGGCTACGAACCCGGCGCGTTCACCGGAGCAAAATCTGAAGGGAAACCAGGACGTTTTGAATTGGCAGATGAAGGAACAATCTTCCTTGATGAAGTCGCAAACATGAGTCCAGCATTGCAAGTAAAACTATTGCGCACATTGCAAACCCAAGAAATTGAAAGATTAGGGGGGACGCAGGCACGAACAGTGGATGTCCGCGTGTTAGCCGCAACGAATCAAGAACTCGCACGATTGGTTGAACTTGGACAATTTCGTTCCGATCTCTACTACCGTTTTAAACGCATTTCAATACATCTACCACCCTTACGTGAGCGACAGGAAGATATTCCATTGCTTGTCGCACATTTCTTACAACTTATACAAACGGAACTCGGTAAATCAATTCGGGGAATCTCCGATAATGGAATGGAGCTGATAATGAAATACCCTTGGCACGGAAATGTGAGGGAATTAGAAAACTGTATTAGAAGTGCAGCTGCCCTCTCACGATCAGATGTAATACTACCTGAACATTTACCAATTGAGATACGAACAGGTCGCAGCATAAACGAATCTGACACCACACATTTAGAATCCTCTCTCAAAACAGTTCTACAAGAAATGACGAAAGCAGCTATTGCTGAAGGTAGAATTGATATATATAACGAAATAGTGTCCCTCTTAGACAAGACACTCATTGAATTGGCTTTGACTGAATGTTCAGATAACTACAGCAAAACAGCTGAATTACTCGGTATCAGCCGAACGACCCTATCAAAGAAAATAAATCAACATCTAAATACCAGGAACTCTAATGACACCAACTAAGAAGCAATCTGATAAAACCGATTTCATACGTATCGCACATCGTGGCGCATCAGGAATAGCACCAGAAAATACACTCACAGCATTTAAAACCGCAATTGAGATTGGTGTGGATGCTATTGAACTGGATCTGCACGGCACGGTCGACAATCAGATTGTTGTGATACACGACCCTATTTTGGATAGGACATCAAACCTGAATGGATTGATAAAACAGACTACCTTGAACAAAATAAAACACGCTGATGCAGGATCATGGTTTGATAAAAAGTTTGAGGGTGAACCTATTCCCACACTCTCTGAAGTATTGGCATTTGCTGCTGACAAGACAATATCCGTTTTAGAAATAAAGGACACGACAATTACCAAACGGGTTGTAGAAATTGTGTGTGAGATGGATATGCTTAACCGTGTGGTAATCATCTCATTTGATTTTTCAACCATAGAAACTGTTCGTAGTATAGAACCGAAAATCTCAACAGGTTTGTTGATCGGGGATCGCAACAGAAGTGTCTGTCCAATCCAGTTGTGTCAGAAACTGTGTCTACTCGGTAGCAATATTCTCAATGTGCATCACCAACTCATAACACCAGAATTTGCTTATGAAGTCCGAAGACGTGGTATCACACTATGGTGTTGGACAGTGGACGATATTGATCGTATACGGGAATTGTTCTCTTACGGCGTTCAAGGGATTACATCAAACTATCCAGAGATTTTCGGAAAAGTATAACAACGTTGTGGGTAAGGCGCAGTGCGTAATTGTGTCATCGTTTTTGCAAAAAATCCGATACCGAATCATGTCAAAACACGGCTTATCCCAAGATTGTCTGCTGAACAGGCTGCCGCATTATACCGAGCATTCCTAACGGATTGGTGCAAAACACTGTCGGAACTATCAACGATAGACCTGATCGTTGCTTATACACCTGAAGGAAGTCAAGCTGACTTACAAGCCATAATTGGTGATGCTGTTACTTACATACCCCAAATAGGAGGTGGTCTTGGAGAACGTTTGACATCGGCAACACATTGGGCATCAGATGAGGGATACGAGAAGATCATTATCACGGGTTCAGACAGTCCAACATTGCCGCTTGCCTATATCTCCCAAGCTGTTGATGCACTTGACACTTGTGATATTGTTGTCGGTCCGAGTGTAGACGGTGGTTATTATCTTATCGGTTTTTCTACTCAGAACATAACTGCCGTAGTTCCTGCTATCTATCAGGGAATTGCATGGAGTACAAAACATGTCTTTCAGCAGACGGTAGAACGTATTTATAAAATAAACGCAAAGTTGAAACTGTTGCCAGTGTGGTATGACGTAGATACACCTGAAGATTTGGGTTTTTTACAAGCACATTTATCTGCATTAAGACTCGCAGAGGGTAGTGTGCAAGCAGTTAGAACAGAGAAAATATTGCTCGAACTATCAAAGGAGAATTTGTAATGGGTCAATTAGATGGAAAAATTGCGATTATAACGGGAGGCAACAGAGGCATCGGAAAAGCTATAGCGAAAGGGTTTGCTGCTGAAGGTGCAAGTTTAACTATCGCTGCAAGAGATGCAGCCTTACTCACACAAACCGCAGAAGAACTCCGAAACAGAGGTGCCAAAGTCCTCGCTGTACCAACCGATGTTACCGATGAAGAACAGATTAAAGATCTCTTTGAAAAAGCCATGAATGAATATGATCGTTTAGATATCCTTGTTAACAATGCGGGTGCGTTTGACGGTGGACCGATTGACGAACTTTCTACAGAAGCGTGGGACAAAGTCATTGGCGTGAATCTACGCGCTCCTTTTCTCTGTTCTCGTGAAGCGATGCGGATTATGAAAGCACAAGGTGAAGGTGGACGGATTATTAACGTCGGCAGTATTTCTGCACATCGGGTAAGACCCAATAGTGCCCCATACAGTTCAAGTAAATTCGGCATTTGGGGACTCACACAGGTGACAGCATTGGAAGGTAGACCACATGGGATTACTGCAAGTTGTTTACAACCTGGGAATACCCTTGTTGAACGTGTTCAGAATCGTCCACAGCCTCCCTCTGAACCGATGATGGATGTTGATGACCTTGCACAAGCCGCTGTCCTTATGGCAACGCTACCCCCTAATATGAACATGTTAGAAGCAACAGTATTACCCGTGGAACAACTCTACATAGGAAGAGGATAGTATTGAGAGAACAACAAAAATGATCCAACAAATTGAAATAACGTTACCAGAATATGCTCGCGGTTTCCATCTTATCACCGATGAAGTCTTGAGATCCCTTGAGGATTTACCGAAAGCGGGAATTCTTCACCTATTTATTAAGCATACCTCAGCAGGTTTAACAATCAATGAGAATGCCGACCCAACCGTCCGTGTAGACTTTGCCAGCAGCTTCGACCAACTCATCAAGGAACGTGAACCTTTCTATAAACACACGATAGAAGGAGACGACGATATGCCTGCACATATCAAAGCGTCTCTTGTCGGTTTTTCGGTTACCATCCCGATTACTGACCATCGTCTGAACTTAGGTGTGTGGCAAGGAATTTATCTATGTGAATTCCGTAATCAAGGTGGTAAACGAAACCTCATCGCGACGATATACGCATAGAAAATGAAGATTAAGATTTAAAATGGTTAATATTTCAACGGGCAATAAATTACCCTACTACGAACACACCCGTTTGTAGTAGGGTAATTTATTGCCCGTTGATTACCCAAAGGACTTCTTTATCTCTATATGCAGATGATGGACTTATGTTTATATCCACGAGGATTTCAACTCATGCACTTTCAACGACACGAGTGTAGCAGCACCCCCCTCAGCATAAATCCCAATGTCCGCGTTATCTAAGTCTGGCAAGAAATAGGATGTCATTGAGAGTGCACCTGCATTCCCAAATGCTTCAATAGAGATACGATCCACCAAGATTTGCAATTGAATCTTGCCATCTTGTGGTGTAAGAGGTCCACTCCTTTCAAGGAATGTCAACTGTTTTTCACCGACATCATATCGCACATCTTGACCACGTATATTGAACCCTACTGCTGAAGCATCGTTGAGTTCTATCTCAGCACGAATATCAAACAACTCTCCTGTCAAACCTGCCAGCAAGTTCTCGTCAGGATTTAGCGGGACATTTCGCCATGCATGCGTGTAGTCATGAATGTTCTCTATTTCAGAAACCGGTTCGCGATGCAAACGTATACCATCATCTGTTGAGTGAAGAGTCAACACACATGGGAAACTCATCTGCTGATTAAACGGCATGTCGGGTGGATTACTCCCGTTCATCCAAGCGATCTGAATTCGGCGTCCATCAGAATCAGGAATATCACTCCATGTCTGTGCAGCGTAAAAGTTCCTTCCATAATCTGCCCGTTGCGATTCTCCATCTGGCGTGAAAGTTTTGCCATCAAAATCCCCGACATAGTATTTTCCACCAGCACCCCAAAATACATATCTGGTATTATCTGGGTTGCCATCAACAGGGAGTTCAAAGATATCGGGACATTCACCATCAGGAATCTTAATATCTGAAAGTCGTTCCCACTCCTTAAGGTTTGTTGAGCCGAAGAATGTAAAATCGTTTCCATCAAGAAAGAGAGTCATCACCCATTTTTGTGTTTCTTCGTGCCAAATCACTTTTGGGTCTCGGTTGCTTGCGACGATATGTTCTATCACAGGGTTGCCATCATATTTTGTCCAACTCCGTCCACGGTCGTTGCTATAGGCGATACTCTGAGTAAATGGAACCTTCTCTGGTGCATGGCTCCCAGCAGAAGTATAGAAGACCACAAGCACCGCTTCATCCCCTGTTTGGAAGCCTGCCGTATTATTCCAATCCACAACACCCGAACCTGAAAAAATAGTTCCCAGTTCATCGGGATGAATAGCATGCGGTAGTTGTTTCCAGTGAACAAGGTCGGGACTAACGGCGTGTCCCCATGTCATGTTTCCCCAGTTGATACCGAATGGATTGTGTTGAAAAAAGAGGTGATATTCCCCTTTATAGTAGATCAATCCATTTGGATCGTTTGTCCAGTTCGTTTTCGGTGTGAAGTGATATTGTGGACGATATGTCTCTTTATAGGCTGTTTGAATCATTTTGAGTTCCTTCTTAATATAGAATGTGCCATTAGATAGACTCTTATGTCTTAGACATAAGAATGCGAGAATTCCACTCCTATTCAGTCTTGATTAATTGGCATTCTATACATGTTCCTCTATTTTGTCAAGGGAGGTGTATATATGGGTGTGTAAAATTTTGATGTATTAAAAGACAAAATTCTTGTAAAATTATGCACCCGTATTATCATCTCACGCGTCACTACGTGATAAATGAATTGTTGAGATAGTCCTTTCTCGGAGATTATTGATGAAAAACAAAGACATTGAACTGATTAACCGCACGCTTGAAGGTGATGATAATGCATTTTCTGAATTAGTCAAAAAATATCAAAAGCAAGTTCATGCACTTGTATGGCGGAAAGTGAGTGATTTTCACATAGCCGAAGATATTACACAGGACACGTTCCTCAAAGCATATCAAAAACTTCACACACTAAAAGAACCGCATCAATTTGCCGGTTGGCTCTATGTAATTGCTGCGCGAGAATGTCTCGCTTGGTATCGCAACAAACGTCTGCAGAAAAAAGTTCTGGAAAAAGTTGATACGACACCAACAAACAGAGATGTCTATTCACAACATATTTCAGAAGAAAAAGCAAAAACTGCTGAAATGGAAACACGCGAAGTTGTCAAAAAGCTTCTTGAAACGCTTAAGGAGAGTGAACGTACCATCATCACGCTTCATTATTTTGGGGAAATGACATGTGAAGAAATGAGCAAATTCTTAGGCGTATCTGCAAATACGATAAAGAGCCGCCTCCGTCGGGCACGCAACCGTTTGAAAAAGGAGGAACCCTTGATCCGTGAAGCTATCACAAACTTCCAGATGTCTCCAAATCTTACAGAGAACATTATGCAAGAAATCGCAAATGCAAAACCCATAACACCCTCCGTCAATAAACTTTTGATGCCGTGGGTCATCGGATTATCAAGTGCAGTTATGATTGTACTTATGCTCGGTGTTGGGGGCCACTACTTAGCGCGTTTACAAGAACCTTATAGCTTGGATTCGCAGGTTGAGATGGAAGTTGAACTTGTTGAAGCACCTATAGTAAAAGAGATAGAGAAAGTAAATGATGTACGAAATCAGTCAGGTCAACTTGCCGATTTTGAAGGTAGAAGGAATGGTGATGGAGACAACGCTAATCAAGTATCAGCAGATAAAGGAGATTATACAAGGTGGAATCTGCCAGATGGAGCAAAACGGAGATTGGGGAAAGGTATATTGAACGACATGCAGTTTTCTCCTGATGGAACGCGATTAGCAATAGCAGGTACTGTAGGTGTCTGGTTATATGATGTTAACACGGATGACGAGATTGCCATCCTGGCAGGACATACGCAAAAAACTCAGTACACTATCCCACGCGTTCTGTTCTCTCCAGACAGCAAAAAAATCGCAACCAGTGGATATGATAATACGATCCGAATTTGGGATGCTATGGCTGGGAAAAGTATCCTCTCAATTGATATGCCAAAGGGTCCTACAAGGCTATTCAAAGTCCTATCTGATGGTACATTGACTACATACATTCCACCACCTAACAAGGTATCCAAGGTAGGTGATTATTTCAAGGTAGGTGAAACTGGGTCGTTACAGATTACATCTGACGGTTCTCTTAAGTCACTTAAATTCTTACAGGATAGCAAAACTCTGGTGATACAGAATAGGATGGGGGAAATATGGCTGTGAGACATTACTTCGGGGAGAGAAACAGCTTCGTTCAGTCCAAAACTCCCAAAACCTAAATTTAATGAATATAGGAAGTGGCTTAGACTAGATAGGATGCCCGCGCCAGAAAGATGGATGCTTAAGACAGATGCTTATGTCAATTTAGAAAACGGTTCTGACGTTAAATTTGCATTTTCTGTCGGAGATAAAAACGGTACAATCAGTATTCGTGATGGTCAAACGGGTAAGGAGATTACCTCTCTTAGTCCACAAATGCCATCTATAGAAAATAGGCATAATGACTTGACTTCACCTGTTCAAAACCGTGTGCGACGTCCAGGAGAGAATCGCTTTATACCAAATACACCTGCATCTGGTTGGGTAAAATGGATAAGTAAACTGCAATTCTCTCCAGATGGTAAAACTCTCGTTAGTTGGTGTGACTACCGGACAGCAAGTAAACAGAGCTCTGGATTGGAATGGTATCAAGGTCCGACAGAGATTTGGGATGTAACTACAGGTGAGCGACTTGGAACGCTCTCTCTATTTGAATCGCACCGTTCGAATGTAGATGTAACGTATTCAAGAGATGGAAATTACATTGCAGCTACAGGTGATGACGGTTGTGCAATATGGGATGTTCAAGCGCGTCGCGAAATTGCTGTATTCTTAGGTAAGACAAATTTAAAGTTCTCAGGAAATAGCAAGTCTTTTGCCTCTATAGAGAGTGGAAATATTGCAATATCGAATATTCTCACACAACATCAAATCGCCTCAACTCAAGTAGTTGCAGAGAGTATAAGACTTGAATCAAAAAGCACACAGTGGAAAGCAGAAAAACCTGTCTTTTCCGCTATTTCACCTGATGGTTCAATTCTTGCCGTAGTTAATAGACAAGGCTCAGTAAGGTTATGGCAACCACATATCAATACACAACTAAAAACACTCACTACGGGTTTTACTAATCCAATTACAGCATTAGCTTATGCAAATAATAGTAGTAAACTTGTAAGCGGTGATAGTAAAGGGAACATCAAACTATGGGATTTAAACACAGGGGCTGAACGCACAATTAACACATCACACATTGAAAAACCTATCGGAGGATTAGCCTTTGCAACTGACGACACCACTATCACGAGTGAGAGTGATGGTGTAATTGAAGTATGGGACGTTAACACTCAAAAAAAGATTGATAGTTACACCATCTTAGGTGCAGCTGGAAACGGGAGAACTAAGATGGCAACAAGTACTAATTCTTCAGAAATTTATTTCTCGTATGGATTAACAGCATTAAACGCAAACGGTGGAAAACTTGCTGCATTTAACGATTTTCAACATAGGAAAGCAGGTGAGAAGATAAAGGTTTGGGATGTTCCTACTGGTAAACACTTATGTACAATCGTTGAAGCATCTCTTAGTAATATAATATTAGCGTTATCCCATGATGGTAAGACTATCGCGACTGGAGGTAAGGACGTAACATATTTGTGGAGTACAAATACTGGAGAACGACTCGCTACTTTCAAGATGTCAAAGAAGCGGAAGCCACCAACTGGAATCTCGACCGCTGTTTATGCTGCAGCGTTCACTCAAGATGGCAATATACTGGTTGTTGGTGGACGCACCAATGAAAAAGCCATTATCTTATGGAATATTAACACACAAGAACAATTGCAACCCTCAAAGGCCATGAATACACTATTTCACAATTGGCGTTCTATCCAAATGGTACAATTCTCGCAAGTGGAGATGCAGGTGGAACAATTCGTTTATGGGATATCTCCACCGGCAAATCTTTAAAGACATTTAACACTTCTGGAGGGTACGTTAGCAAATTACTATTCGCTCCCGATGGTACGACACTCACCAGTACCAATAGTGGTGGTTCATTGCAAAATCATGTCGGAACTATATTTGTCTGGGACATGCCGTCAAAGCAAATGTTAAAATAGCCTTATTTCCTAACTTATCAACGAACTATTCAAAACGCACCTCCACAAAATACCTACCAATTAAACCATACCTTGACACATTAGCATAATTTAGGAAATAATATTCCAGCAAAACCTGCAGAATTATGCAACCGTTTTCCTCATAAGTCGCGTCACTAAGTTTCAATATCAATGATTTAGCTCAACCTTTCAGGAGGTACAACATGAAAACAGACGATGCTGAACTAATCCAACGTGTGCTAGATGGAAATGATGATGCTTTTGCCCAACTCATGAAGAAGTATCAAAAGCCGGTTCAGGCATTGGCATGGAGAAAGATTGGAGATTTCCACGTCGCCCAAGAAATCACTCAAGATACCTTTCTGATTGTATATAAGCGGCTCCATACTTTGAAAGATCATCGCCAATTTGCTGGTTGGATCTATGTGATAGCGACGCGCCGATGCCTCGCTTGGCTTCGCAAAAAACGTATACGTACCAAACCATTGGAGGATGCTGAAACAACCATGATACATAGAGATGCTTACTCTAAACATGTCGTAGAAGAAAAAGCCAGAACAGCAGTTGAAGCACAACGTGAAGTCGTTAAGAAGCTGCTTGCAAAATTGAAGGAGAGTGAACGAACAGTGATGACGCTCCACTATCTCGGTGAGATGACTGTTGAAGAAATTAGCAAGTTTATTGGTGTATCTACGGGGACGATTAAGAGTCGACTAAGACGCGCACGGAATCGTTTACAAAAGGAGGAAACGATGATTAGAGAAGCACTTGAGCATTTCCAAATTTCACCAAGTCTTACCGATAACGTTATGCAAGAGATTTCCCGTATAAAACCTGGCTCTCCATCCAGCAGCAAACCATTGGTACCGTGGGTAGTAGCTGCATCAAGTCTAATCTTGATTGCATTAATGTTTGGCATAGGGAGTGAGTACTTAGCACATTTTCAAAAGCCTTATAATTTAGATGCACAGTCGGAGACAACTATTGAACTCGTTGATGCACAAATCGTTCAAAATCTTGAGGTGAAACCGATCATGCGAAATCGACTTGATGTGCGAAATGTGCTTGGTAATAGTCACAACAACGGTCAAAAACCCCACAACGTTTCTGGGGCTGCGCAATATGAAGGAGAAGACATGACAAGTCAAAAACAACAGTGGATTCGAACAACACCGATTAAAGGCACACCAGCATGGAACCTATACGCTTCCCCTGATGGGGAATTATTCGTTATTACAAATTATTTCTCGGTCCATATATTATCAGCAGATGGCAAGACTTGGAAACACTTCCGTGGTGATCAAAAACTTAGGACTTCTTCGGGAGGACGGCTTCCTATAGCCAAGTGGAAAAATACTTTGTATCTTGTGCCATACAATGAACTCTTTATTTCTAAGGATGACGGTGACACTTGGGATTTACTCTATTCTTGGAAAGAAGAAAAGTATAGGTCTGGCGTTCAATTGGTGACAACGGAACAAGCGTTTTACCTCGCTTTTGAGAATGGTGTTCTTCAATCTGAAGATAACGGGAAAACATGGAAAACGATGAACAATGGGTTGACAGAAAGGATCGATTCCTTTATTGAGACCCAGAACACGCTTTTTGCGGGTACTGCCAACGGTCTTTTCCGATATGGTGGGGACAGTTGGGAACGATCAAAATTCCCTGTCAGAATTCAACGGGTCATTTCAGTTACATCAACCGATGGAAAGCTCTATGTTGCCGCGGGATTGGGATGGGATGTATCTGAAGAGTTAGAACGTGAATGGGGGATATTTCGATCAACAGACCTCGGAGATTCATGGAAAGATATAACACCTACAAATGCATGGCATCTAAATGAGTGGCCCCCGCATGTTAAGCTTGTTGCTGCAGGTGATACACTTCTGGCAATGGAAGAAGGGATGGTTCGATCAATTGATGGTGGAGATACTTGGCTAAATCCACTTGCACATAACATTTCACCTCCAATGGATAATCTTTCTCCAGTTGCGGTAACAAAAAATAATACTATTTATATCGGGAGTAATAATGGACTCCATTATTCTACCAATCGCGGTGAATCGTGGGACAAGATCAACGTCAAACCAACAGATGCAAGTATACATAACCTAATTGCTTTAAAAAAGACTGAAAAAGGTCAGAGTAAACCTGCTCTTCTCTACGCGAGAGTAGATGGAGGAACAGTTACGGGAAATGACATTCAAACAACTGATGATGGAGGAAATTCTTGGAAACCCGTTCAAATTTCAATATCAATGACAGATCCCAAAAGAAAAGAATCACCAAACATCACCCAAATTGGTAACTATGGTGATGTCTTCTATGCAACGGGTCGGGAATCGGAATTCGACCCATTTGAATTGCAAGTCTATACTGTATCCAGTGATGGTAGCACACTTGTACCAATTCAAGGAATGCCGGTTTTTAGTTCAGAACGGTTTGATCGCCAGTTATCTAATGGACGTGCTATTGGTGCAACTCAATTCATCAAACGGTTAGAACAACCTGATATTGGTCGGGACAGATATGGTCGGTACAATGACTTTCTTAAAACAGGAGTACGGGGTGCTTTTGCTGTTTACAATGACACGTTTTTCATGGAATACAACCTTAAGCTTTTCCGTTGGAAACATGGTGATACTGAATGGTATGATACCGGTCTGGAAGAAACCGTTGAATTATATGGGGAAATTATGAACAGAGACCTAAAACTCGCAGTGTCAGGAAACACTGTTTGTGTAGGAAAACGAGATGGACACCTCGTTATTTCGTTTGATAGAGGAGATAATTGGATTGATCTCACACCAGCACTACCATTTAGAGTCAACACTTTCAAAGAGATAATATTTGTCGGTACAACAGTATATGTAGCAACGGATGCCGGTATCATTACATCAGATGGTGGAAAAAACTGGGAAGTGTTTACTAACACTGAAGGGAAAAATCTTATCATGGAGCATTTAGCAGCTGATGGCACAATACTCTATGGTGTTACAAAAGACACGGGAATCTATCGCTTAGAAGGCAGCACTTGGGAACAAATTATTTTTGAGACACCAGATCATGCAACTTCCCTTGCTGTTGATGGGGACACCATTTATATTGGAACAGAAAATGGAATGTTCCAATATGTTCTTGATGAATAAGATAGACGAATTCCAGTCAAATTTCAAATGGGTGTGTAAGGTTTTTGTAAAATACCAAACCCCAGGAATCAACGCTAAATGCGCTCTTGATATTCGACGGGTATGAATGCCTTTCAGTCATTTTCTTCTTTCTGTAGGAAAGTTATGAATATATCTATCTCTTTAGAGAGAACCGGAAACAATTCCTTCACCAACGTAGCATTTATCAGCATTTTATCGTAATCCAGTTCATCTCCATAAATATATAGGAAAACGTGCCGAAATCCGAGTAGTTTTCTTAACGCTAAATAAGTTTCTTGAGAAAGTACAGGGGGTCGTATCGTATTTGGTTCTGACATTTGTTGTAGCAGATCTTTATGCCACTGTCCTCCTGTAGGCACTACTTTGTCTACATCTTGAGCGATGCGTTCAAATATGTTTTCCAATTGCTTATAGAAATCGTAAAGATATCTGGAGATTTCAACTTCTATGCTACGTCTATACCTATCAGGTGCGTCCTTGAGGTTCTGTACTGCATGGTCAATACGTGTAACTGCCTCTTTTACGTTTGTAAATCCATCAGAAATACGTTGGATTAATTCTGTTTTCGCCAATGTGTCTGTCACCTTTCCCTTTATAGTTATTTGAGAATTTGTGATTGCGGCAGTTTTGTCCTTTTGAATTGGAATCGCCTGCTTCTCAATCCGTTCAAGAAACAGTCCTTTGCAATTCTCGTATTTAACCAAGTCAATTTTGAATTCCTGACTGAAACCTATTGTTTCCGATACTGCGCTCAAATACTCGTCAGGTGAAAGACCCCAAACAACTATATCAATATCTGACCGTTCTGAGAACAGATTCTGTTGTGCAAGAGACCCGAATACAGCGACTTGTGTTGCTCCGAACTCTTCATAGAACATGGCTGCTATTTTGTGTGCGGTATACCAAGCGCGTTGCAGCAATTTCGCATCTACCTTGCGTTTTTGACAATGCTGTTCAAGGTATTTACGGGAATCCTGTTTTGCTTCTGGTGATAGGTCTTCTATGGTGTGATAGGTGTCTTTGTGTTGGTGCATTTCAAAGCTCCATTCAACTACCATTTTGGATTGTCTTCTCTTTTGGGAATCGGTAGTTGACTTACCCTCCATCTATTAATCGGTTTTATGGTAGCAGCAATCCAACTTTCACTCACCCAAACTTCAACTGTGGCAGAGTTAGTCTTTATCGTCAAATCAAACTTACTTATCCTAAACTTATAGTGAATTATTATTGATAGTCTTTAGTTTTTGGCAGCAAATTCAATGTTAGAATTAACAGAATCAATCGTGATGTTTTCATACATGTGTTCACAGGGTGCTATTGGTTGAATCATAATATGACATCCAAGTGCGTTGAGGATAGCAGTGAGAATCTCAATACGGGGTAACTCTTTGCTATTGAGTATCTCCGATATACTTTGCTGAGACATTTCAATTTTTTTCGAAAGTTCTGTTATTCCGCCTTGTGATTCTACAACAGTATGAAGTGCTAACAGAAATACTGCAGGATCTCTGTGGATTTGGTATTCTTCAAAAGCAGCTTGAAGATAACCACCTGCTCTCTCAGGTTGAGATGCAAGTCGATTGATTAGATATTCTCGCCAGGTTCTATATTTGCTCATTGCTGTGATTCCTTATATTGATCCCAATAGGATTTCGCCCTTTGAATATCTTGTCTTTGCGATGATTTGTCACCACTACACAAAAGGAGTACAATTGTGTTACCAATTTCACCATAATACACACGATAGCCAGCACCAAAGTGAAATCTCAACTCATAGACACCTGCACCAACAGATTTACGATCTCCTAGATTTCCGAGAGCAATTAAGTCAAGTCGGGATTGTATCCTGTCTTGTATCCTTTGATCTCGTATTGATTCAAACTAATCTGTAAAGGGTTCCCTGCCATTCGGCATCTTATATACTTGTAACTCTCTAACATATGTGTTATGCATAGATGGGAACCATTCCTCTGCACGTTCATCACCAATCAAAGATAATATTGGAAAATCTATACATGCACTATAACACAAGACAACAGGAATCGCAATTAAATCGCACGCAAAATATACATAAGCCAACATAAGCTCAATAGAACTAACTTACAGTGGAAAATCTATCGCTTTACCTTGTTCAGAGGACATATAGAACGCCTGCATTAGTTCTGTCAAATTACGTCCATCTTGGATAGTGATCGTCATCGGTTCATCGCGGAGGATAGCATTGATCCACTGCTGCATCGGTGGCGGTGGTGCTGCAGGTGCATCCACAACGTATTTTGCCTTCTCTTCATCGGAGAGTTTTCGCGTCTGAAAATGTATCTCACCGTGTCCAACAGCAAACGAACCTTCTGTGCCGTATATCTCAAGCATATTCGGACCGGAGCGGTGTGTCCAGGCAACATCAATCACACCGAGTGCTTTGTTCGCAAATTCCACAACCGAGACGCTGTTGTCATCAATCGGAAAATTGCCTGTGAAGTTATTTATCTTAGCGATTGCACTTTTCGGTTCACCCATCAACCATCGTATAACATCTACGCGGTGGCAACCTAAATCAAAAAGTGCACCACCACCCGCACGGACAGGATCTGCAAACCACGCACTTGTGCCACTGAACCATTTATCAAGCGCAGCAGAGTGCGCAATCCGTCCTCTACCGAATGTTATATCACCGAGCAGTCCATCATCAATGACTTTCTTTACAAACTGAATCTCAGCATTCGCGCGAGACGGGAGTGAAATCATGAATTTGACACCCGCTTTTTCAACTGCCTCAATAATCTGATCACATTCTGCAACCGCGATAGCCAGTGCTTTTTCGGTGAATATATGTTTACCCGCTTCAGCGGCAGCAATAATCACCCGTGGATGGTCAGATGTAATAGCATCCACTGCAACAGCATCAACATCATCACGGCTTAACATCTCATCAAGGTCGGTATAGAAAGGCACATCGTAATTTTCAGCGGCACCTTTGCCACCATACTCATCCTCGTCCCAAACGGCAACGAGTTCGGTTTCTGGATTATCGTTAATCTGTCGTGCATATCCACCTGCGTGAACATGCGCCATACTAATCTTTGCAACTCTTATCATTTAATTCTCCTTTAATGTTTATCTGATTCTTCCAACAGAGGAACGGGTGGCGAAGTGATTCCAACCCCGTAACACTAACTGCACGTTGGTGTGTCTATTTTCATCTTGAATCTGATCGTCACCTGCATGCATCTGAACGAGAACACTTTTTCTCATCTTTTTTGACCTATTCGGCATTGAACCGTGCAGTGTGAAGTAGCTAAAGAAAAGCACATCTCCCGCTTCCGCCTCTAATACCGTAGCATTCTCAATTGGGTATCTATCTGTAATCTCTTCGTTCTGACCACTACCCATCATGCCGTCAGTCCGTCCAAGTTCTTTGTGAGAACCGGGATATACGCGAACACAACCCATCTCATCCGTTGCATCGGATACATAGATGATAGCAGCGATCATCGTGTCCTTAACAGATGGAAAATACTGCCAATCCTGATGCATCGGGAATGGAGAACCCTTCTCGGGTGGTTTACAGAAAAGTTTTGAATGGTGCAACATAATATCCGGTCCGAGAATGGCTTCAGTATTATCAAGAAAATTGTCTTGTAGAAACGCCTGCAACCATACAGCAGAAAAACTCTGTATATTATGCGTGTGGATAATAATGGATTCACCGCCATCAAGGGCATCCATCAGCCTACCACCCCAACGCGCATTGATGTTCTCATCGCTTTTAACCAACTGGTCTACGACGCGATCAAAGTCATTTTCCATAACTCTAACTTCATCGGGTGAATAGACACCTTTTGCGAAATAGTATCCGTTTTCCTGAAAGAATTGTCCAATATCTGACATTACGATTTTGTAACCTCCAAATAAAGTTCAGCAAGCCAATTCGACTTAAGGTCTTCTGATTCATTCTTTGCTATCTGTTCTTGTTGCAACTGACGTATAGTATTCAATACAGCGAATTTCCCATCTTTGAGAATACCGAGATAGTCCGTCTGCGGTGAAACCTCAGTACCAATCCCACAAAGTTTATACGCATCCTCCAAGCGATTGGTTGCGATGACGAGTGTTTTCCCCATTGCTTGGAGTTCACGCAGTAATTCTAACATCTCAATTTGTCCACGCGGGTCTAACGGTGTTAACGGCTCATCAAGTAGCCACAGCATCGGTTCGTGCAGAAAAGTTTTCGCAAACAAAAGACGTTGCCGTTCCCCATTTGACAATACCCCAATTAGAGTTTCTCGGAGATGCTGAATGTCCATTAATTCAAGCACTGTATCAATTGCCGCAGAACGTTCCTGTTTCTCTAATTTGTAAGCAGAAGCGAAAAAATTAAGGTAGTCAACTACAGATAAATCAGGATAACCTTCAAACCCAACCGGTATATACCCGATATGTGGACGCACCTGTTTTAAGTTTGAAAACGCATTCATTTCAAAAATAGAGACAGTACCTGATGTCGGTTCAACAAGCGTTGCCAAGATATTGATGAGAAGAGTCTTACCTGAACCGTTTTCACCGAGCAGAATGAGGGACTCTCCTGTTGCTACCTGAAAAGTAAGTTCTGAGAGAATTGACTTTTTGTCAATGGATTTACTGAGGTTTTGGACATCAAGCAATTACATTCTCCCCTGGACATTCAACTAAGATCAACCTTAACAGGTCTGCCAAGTTCCGCAGATTGCCATGCAGCCTCGGTTAGTTGAATAACACGCAATCCATTTTCAACGCCAATCGGATTCTCTGTGCGTTCACCCCGTATCAACTCAATGAAAGCGACATCTTTGTTGCCACCTTTCGGCAAATCAGCATTATCAACAGGAGTCGGTTTACCACCCGGTCCTTGACGAAGAAGTTGACCGTCGCGCAGAAAGAGTCCTCCATCCTCCAACCAGATGGAAAAGTCTTCTTGAACACCACCCTGGGCATGTCCAACAATACTGATATTACACAACGCACCCGTGTCAAACTTGATGGACATTGCAGTGAGGACATCCACCTCAATATCAAGGTTATCAATCATCGCAAACACCTTGTCTGGCCTGGCTTCCAACACCCAGAGAAGAATGTCAATAAGATGGCTACCAGAATCGTTTAACTGTCCACCACCACCGAGAAATGGGTCCTGTCGCCATTTTCCTTGTTGGTTGCGATACCAATGCTGCGATTGGTGTGCAGCAACAAAGTTAACTTTACCAAGTTCACCACTCTGAACGACATTCCGGCAATATTGATAGGCAGGACTCAGATGGCGTTGATAGCCGATCATCAGGTGTAGACCAGTTTCTTCAACTTTTGCCATCACCTGTTTTGCGTGGTCAACGGTACAAACCATAGGTTTTTCCGTATGCACGTGGCATCCAGCATCTAGTGCCGACATGATATGCTCAAAATGTAAACCGTGTGGTGAGCTAATAACGACTGCATCCGGTCTAACCGTTGCTAACATCTCATCGTGGTCAGCATAAGTAGGGACGGAGTCATCTAAACCGACGGTTTCCCTGAACGCTTTGAGTGCGTTTTCACTCGGGTCGGCAAGTCCCACTATTTCTATATCTTCATCACGGGAGACACCCCGTCCGTGTCCGCGCGCATTTCCACCACATCCGATAAAACCAAATCTTAATTTCTGTTTTGGCATATATATTCCTCATTCACTGCTTTTTGTTAAAAGTTACCACGACCTGTAACAAAATGCAAGGAATTAATTGTATTCTGCCAACTGTTCAGAAAATGGACATCACTGCACAAAATGTGACAGAAGCAGCATAAAATACAACCAGTTTATACTAATTTCCATTGGCATATAATTTGCACTATAGACTCATAAAGACGATATTGGAAATGCAGAATAGACCTTGAAGTAAGAAGCGATGGAGAATATTAGAATGCAAAAAGCACTTTATCTTTTTTTCGTAATAAGTTTGGGGTGTATGCTAAGTTGGCTTCCGCAAGTTTTCGCGGATGGACATACCGACAGTGAAGTAGTGGGTGATGATGAAATCGTGCAACTACCAGAGATTACAGTGACTGCCACACGCACCGTAAAATCTCCCTATAAAACCCCAAACGCAATTACTGTTCTTGATCAAAAACATTTTCAAAGAACCAATGCAGAACATGCCGCTAACCTGCTCCAAGATGTCGTCGGTGTAATCGCACAGGAGACGACAGTCGGACAAGGTTCCCCAATGCTCCGAAGTCTAACGGGCTATCAGACAGTGATACAAATAGATTGGGTGCGACTCAATAACGCAACATTTCGCTCAGGACCGAATCAATACACTGCAACTATCGCACCAGAAATGATAGAAAGAGCAGAGGTACTACTCGGATCAAGTTCTGTTTTGTACGGAAGCGGCGCGATGGGTGGTGTTGTTAACTTCTTTACGAAAGATATTCCACTTGATGCTTCACAGGGCTCTTGGACGATACAACCGCGAGCCCTTGCTCGCTATTCAACAGCGACACAAGAACGACTCGGAAGATTACAAGTGACAGGGATCCGAGGACAGTTCGGATTCAGCATCGGGGGAGGGCTGCGATACTACGGAGACATAAACTCTGGAACGGGTTATGACCTTCATTACAAAAATCGCAAGTACGAAATCGTAACTGAAATGCCGAATAACGTGCAACTCTATACTTATGACGATATCCGAGAGGTATCAAAAAAGAATATCCCAGAAGCATGGCTCATTGACGACGAAGGTCCATTAAACTGGCATGCGTATGATGCAGATGCAAAAATCGCATACCAACTCAACGATACAAGCAAGATAAACATCGCATATCAGATGTGGAGACAACCACAGACACCTCGCTACGATAAGATAGCACCCCAAGAGTTTGACGAATTCTTTTTTGAACCGCAAAATCGAGACCTCGTTTATGCTACCTATCTTGCAATTCCTGAAAGTCATACCATAGACCAATATCGCATAACCGCCTCTTTTCACCGTCAAGAAGAGGGACGTAATGAAGTTCAACGTGATGCGGATTCCCGCAGACATAGAAACGATACAGTCAATACCATCGGGTTAAGCGCACAACTTGTCAGCTCCGTTTTACCTAAGCAACGGATTGTCGGGGGTGGTGAATTCTATTTTGATACACTGCAAAGTCAAACCGTAAGAACAGACGCTCAAGGAAATGAAACTATCAACGACAACCTGGCACGTTTCATTGACGGTTCTCAGTTTTGGGATGCCAGTCTATATCTACAAGATGAAATAACGATTCACGATAAAGTTGAACTGACACTCGGAGGACGTGCAACGTTATATCAAACCAATGCCGACCTTTCTATCCGGGCTGAGGATTTTGACGTGTTCAATGAACTTGACAGTAGTTTGACAGGTAGTGCCGGGGTAGTTATCGGTCTGACAAATTCGGTCAACCTTGTAGGTAATATCGCTACAGCGTTTCGCGCACCTTCACTCAATGACACAACAGCAGTTGAAGTCACCAATGAAGGTGTTACCGCACCAAGTCCCGATCTTAATCCTGAAACTTCGTGGACAATTGAGGGCGGATTCAAAGTAGATCATTCCGACTTTCGCGGCACACTCACACTGTTCCACAGCAGAGTTAACAGCTTAGTCGCACGCAGACCTGTCCAAGAGGTATACGCAGAAGGTGAAATACCCCAACTCCACCAAGACCTGATTAGTCAATACGAAGGTATTGATGTTCTTGTTTTTGACAACGTTGACGAAGCACAATTTCAGGGGGTTGAAATTGCAGGTTTAGTACCAATTAATTCTACTTTCTCTATCTTTGGTAATGCTGCATTCATGCGTGGCGAAGTGCTATTGATTAACGGTGTAGCACCAGACCCAGAGAAACCGTGGGAAGCACGCACGCGGAGAGAACCGCCATTAAACGGAGTCGTCGGTATTCAGTGGGAACCGGTCAATACAAACTATTGGGGGACCCTATTTGTACGCGGTGCTGCCGAACAGAGAAGACTAAATCGTAGTGACATACGCGATCCACGGATACAAGGAAAAACACGGGATCCCGCAGAAGTCGAATTTGATGAAAAGGGGAATGCAGTTGATGCAGGAACACCCGCATGGTGGACACTCAACCTGCAAGGTGGAGTCAAACTATTCGGTTATTCACGTCTAACGATAACGCTTGAAAACTTATTGGATCGCCGCTATCGTGTACACGGATCAGGTGTGAATTCACCCGGATTCAATTTGAGCATAAGTTTAGATAACCGATTCTAAAAGTTCACACTATGAAGCACGATTTATATCCTGCACAACTTACGACACCTGAAACTTCTTCTTGATGTGTTCAACAACAATCGGCGGGACCATCTCCAGCAACTTATCCTCACTAACCCTTCCTTGTCCCATCTCCACAACCTCCATCACGAGTGTTGAACTGATATGTGCGTATTGTGTATTCGCGACCATAAAAAGCGTATCAATCTCCGGTGCGATCTGCTGATTCATCCGTGCCATTTTGAATTCCCATTCAAAGTCGGTAATTTCGCGTAACCCACGGATGATTGAGCATGCACCGCATGCTTGTGCATAATGCACAGTCAATCCCGCATACCCGTCAATAGTAGCTTTCGGATAAGGTTTGACTACCTCTTCAAGCATCTGGATACGTTCCTCAAGCGTGAAACGTTCCGGCTTCGCAGGATTCACACCGATAACAACAACAAGTTGATCAAAAACATCAAGCTTACAGACCCTGTCAATCAGGTCCGTGTGTCCATTAGTGACAGGATCAAAACTTGCGGGAAAGATTGCTATTTTCTTGGACATCTTTTTCTCCTTTCTTGTATATTTTATTACTCTTTATCGGGTTCTGCTGTTTTCTCTGTTATTCTGAATTCTCGCGATGCTATGTTTCCAAGCATATCCATCATACGAATTTCACCACGTTTTATTTTTGGATCAGATATTTCAAATTCAACGGTCGCCTTCTTTTTACCGTTGAGGACTTGACAATTAAGAAGTTTGTTTCCCAGATATTCCTTTTCTGTATCTTTAGGAACAAACAGCTGGAGTTGATGTATCCCATCTTCATCAGAAGCGGTAAATTGGAAAAGTTGCGAACGTGTCTTTTCGTTTGATACGTTCATCTCAATCTTTGGTCGTTTGTCAAAGTAGGATTGGCTTGGGTTAAAGAAACGACTCTTATCCAACCATTCTGCCTCACACCTGGACAATCTTACCCATCCCTTTCCCCACGGCATCTTTCTGTGCACGTTCAAGAAAAAACGCTTAAACTTATTTAGCTCATATAAATTCGAACGATGTTTTTTATCTAATCCAGCAAATAGATACTTAAGTTCGTATGCTGTTAACCTCCATTCAAAACCTTTCTTTTTAGTAAAGAGATAATTACTGCTTCCAACGGATCCTTTAATATAGTCCATCCAAATTTTGTCTTTGACAATAGTTCTCTTAGATGTTGGGTACGTAAATGTTTCATCATAAAGATAAGAACTAAGTTCAGTTGAAAACATGCCAGGATTATTAGCAGCTTGGGTCGTTCTATCCAAAATGGCAGACTGGAAATGTTCACTTTTATCAACGAAAAAAAGCCAGACATTGTTCAACTGCAAATGATAATTGTCGATTTGATTTTCATTCATAGCGTATATCTTTGCTTTCCCATTTTCATCGGTTTCAAACGTAAATGTTTTCCGCCCGAAACCGTGACGTTCCATCTCATCCGCGTAGAACTTTTGTACTTTTCTAATCATTTTATCTAATTTTTGTGTAATGTTTGGCGTGGGTTTTTTGTCTTTCGGTAGGTAGTAAACTAATCGTACAACATCATTACGGATTTTGGTTGAATCTAATTGTGATTGTTCAAGTTGCCAAACTTTCACATTACCGTCGTTATTTCCAGTAGCGAGAAGGGTGCCATCTTGTGATTGTCCGACAACTCTTGAATCCGTTGGTAATGACGCAATTGGTTCTCCATTCGCAGTTGACCATATTTCTATCCCCCTTCCATATCCAGGCCAACCATTTGCCATTACGCACATTTTCCCATCCGGGGAGAACGCCAAATCCTCAACATTTCCTCGAAATACTTCACCTTTACGTTGCCAACTTGGTAATTCCCACATGTTATACCACTTCGTAGAACTATAACTATATTCTTTAGGGGCACGACCACCAGCGACCATATACCTTTTGTTAGGACAAAACTTTATATAATCCATGTTATGAAAGGATGTTTCCAAGGTCTTTACAAGTTGCTGATTCTGTAGGTCCCATACGTCAATAGTCCCGTTGGAATATCCAGCAGCGATCCATTTACCATCCGATGAAATGTCTACAGCGCAAGGCCAACCAGAGACTCTATGTGTCTCATCAAAAGGTAGAGTAGCAATTTCAATGATTTTCTTTGGATTCTGAATATCCCAGATTTTCACTTCAGTCTTCCGTGATTCTTTACTTTTATTAGACACTGTTGCAAGTTGGTGTCCATCTGGAGAAAAAGCAAATTGACGGCTTAATGCCTTAAACGTGTTGATTTCCATTCCTGAAGCAACGTCCCATATTACTAATTTTCCAAACCCCGTACTCACAAGCAATTTTCCTGTAGGGGAAAAACCAATGGTTGGAAATATACCGGGATGTCCAAGAATTCTCACTGGTTCTTCAGTGTTGTCTGTGTTCCAAAACTTAATGGTTCCGACTGCATTAACACTCGCTATCAAACCGGGATCTTCCGGGGATATTGTGACTGAATAAATCCTTGCTGCATCTCTGGGAGATAGGTCTTCTGGGTTCCCTATCTCAGGAGCAATTGTTGCCCCGTGGCGAAAATTCGCAATGCGTTTAGGTTTTTCAGGCAGCTCCGCGAATGTTTGTGGCAATAATTCTTCTTCCTGCTGCGTCCGCGAAATAAAAAATACGACAATACCAACAACGATAAATAATGAGATGAGAAAGAACAGTATTTTTTTATTTCTCATTTACTTCCCTCGCTTTCAAATCCGCCCACCTTGTCGTTAGTTTACCGGTTGCAGATACAAACCCACGCAAGCGGACGGTGGCTAACTTCTCACGTTCCCCCGCATGTGAAACATCCTCTATCCGATAATAGTAGACGGTATTCGGTTTAGCGGTGGTATCTGTCCACGTATATTCGTTGCGTTCACCTGTAGTACCTGCGCCTCGGATCATTATCGGGTTGACGACTTTGAACTCGTCACCTTTTGTTGGACTGCGATAGATGTAGAAACCCGCATTGTCCACCTCTGATTCGGTTGTCCATTTGAGGACAACGCCTGCATCGGTATTTTCTGCTTGGAAATATGATAATGTGACTGGCAAAGCCCCTTTTCCTTTCTTGATATATATTTTTACTTCTGGATTTTTTCGTAGAAGTGTGAGGAGGGGTTTTCTATTGTTAATCAGATTTCCGTGAAGGACTATGTATTCAAGATTTGTCATTTCTGCTAATAGACTCACATCACGAATCTGGTTATCTGGTAGATATAAGGTCTGTAATTCCTTCATTTTTGCCAAGGGGCTGATGTCGGTGATTTGATTGTTGTTAAGATATAATTGTTTGAGCGATACCAATCCTGTAAGGGGACGAATATCCTGAATCTGGTTATTCCTAAGAGATAACTGATCCAACTGCGTTAATCTTTCAAGGGGACTGATGTCTCGGATATCATTATTATCAAGATCTAAATATGTTAATTGTGGCAGTTTGCTAAGTTGAGTGATGTCCGTAATTCCATTTCCACGCAGTAATAGGACTCTTAAGTTAGTGAGAGCTAATAGAGGTGTAAAGTTGTTTATACCAGTTTCATCAAGAAACAGTGTATTTAATCGCGTCAGTTTTGCCAAATGTGTTACGTTTTGGATCGGGTTACTATTGATCAACAAGGTTTTAAGTAATGTTAAGTTTGATAGGGGTTTTATGTCCTGTATCTGATTATGATTCAGATTAAGTGCCCTTAGTCCCACAGCCTGTTCAAGACCAGTGATGTCTTTTATACCGTAATCCTGACCATCTAACTGCTGGAGTCTTGACAAATCAAATATTGTGATCGGTTTTTCTGGTGCATACCCTAATGCCTTGTTTATTGCTGAAGTTAAGTTTGTATCGGGTATCACGGCAATTTCTGAATCCGGAGTTTTCAATGTATTCACTATATTAAAGCCTTGATTTAGCACGTTGCCTTGCTTGTCTATTACAATGATCGTTGCAATCCTTAACGGATGAGTTGTTGTAAATTCAATAATATCTTGAGTGCCTTGTAACGATTGGCAATCTACATATTGAGAATAGTTTGCTTCACCCCTTGTAATTAGTAGTGCTTGATGTAATCCATCTGTGTCATTTACTTCAAATTTTAGTTGTAGCGCATAAGGGGGTGTTGTATCATAAGAACTTGATAGCATCTGAAGACTTGTATTTTTGTTCGAATCTATCGCTTTGTCAGTGTTGAAATGAGGAGAAACATCCAACCATTCCGCAGCACAAGCAGATATTACACTCTTCCTATACCCACCATAGGACATTGTGTAAATACCATCATTGAAATTGTGAGTTAATCCAAACCCATGTCCGAGTTCATGTGCAACTGTACTGACAGCAAAACACCTACCTGACGCAGGTACCGATGCTACTCCCACACTAAAAATTCCGCAAAATTTCTGTGCACTCAATCGTCCTGTGCTAACATCAATTGCCTCTAAAAAAATATATTTCTTAATATCATAGTCATCGCCAAAATATTCTCTGGCTGCCTTAGAATCCCCTGACCACTCCTGAAAATGCTGATCGTCTTGCTTACTTTTAATACGATGAACGATTGCATCTCCGTTTTCATCTGCTTCGAATCTAAAAGTCTTTCTGCCATATCCGTGACGTTCCATCTCATCAGCAAAGAACTTTTGTGTTTCCTTTATCAACGCATCAAATTTAGCATCAAAATCGGGTTGTGGTTCCCGATCGTTTGGTACTAAATAGATAAGCCGAACCATGCGGTCAACTGCGTTTGTGGCTGGAATAAAATAAGGTTCTGGGTCTAATACCTCCTCCTCTTCAGATATTTCAATAATGACGTCTTCTTGTGCCAAACTGATCGGTAAACCGATAAGGATAATCAATAATAATTGGATTACAAAGACCATTTGCGTTTTCACAGTAACCTCCATATAGAGTGATTATAAATAGATCGCTATTGTTTACCAACTGACGACTATTTCCGTATCAACATCTTACGTGTTGCAGTAAAATCTTCTGTAGATAAAGTGTAAAAATAGATTCCACTTGCTACACCCTCACCTGCCATATTTTTGCCATCCCAAAAAGCAGCACGGCTTCGACTTTGATAAATACCTGCAGACTGATGTCCTAATGCCAGTGTCCGAACAACCGAACCGTTTGCGCCATAGATAGTTAACGTAACCTCTGTAGGTTTTGAGAGGTGATAAGGTATCCACGTTTCAGGATTAAAGGGGTTGGGGTAGTTTGGCAACAATGCAGTCGTTTCCGGACGCATCGTAAGTAAGAGATTCTGTAGCACACGGATACCTCTACGGAAGGCAAGACTATCATCATCCGCTTGCATTGCTTGTGTAATCCAACTTTGAATTTGGTTGGCAGTTGTACCATTCGCAGTAGGTGCAGCTACGTTTTCCTCATTGAGATGACTGGCGGCGTATATTAAATCCAGAATATCAACAATGCCATCACCGTTGACATCAGCTTTCTCATTGTAATCTTCAAACGCTTGGGCAATGAATATCAGATCAAGGATGTCGATCTTTCCGTCTTCGTTGACATCAGATTGAGTATAGACAGTCCCATCATCCACCCTAAAGCGAACGATTTCAGTAAAGTCTACCCGAAGTTTATTCTCTGCCCTATCCTCAACTCTCATATTTGCAAGTCCCCATGTGCCTGGAACACTGCCAACCGGTAAAGTAATAGCCAATTTATAGGTTTGATAGACAGTGGGATCCCCAATAAAATATATGTGTTCTCCCACAGACCTACTGTAATCAAAGAGGCGGTCGACGTCAGGTCGGTGCTGAAAAGAGTATGTTACTCCCTGCGGATCGCGTAGCGATAGAACTGAAAAAAAATATCCGCTAATATTATCTTTCACTCTGAAGGTAATATCAACCTTTGTTTCACCATTCGGGTCCTCAGGACGAGTAGGTTCTGCTTTGATCGTAATTTGGTTTAAATCAAGCACAGGCGGCGTGCTATCTGGGTTTGCTGTCTGAATGTTAATAGTAGCTGGCAATTCATCAATGCTTATATTCTCATCCCCCAGACTGTGGTTTGGGTCAGTAAAATATACACCCATTCCATTTAACGCTATGTCCTGCATTTCTAGAAAATTAAGGGAGTATGTACCACTCTGAAAGTAATCTGGGAAGACGAATTTTGCCGTTGCTTTATTAGTTTCTGGATTATATTTTGCTAAACCCGCATTACGAGAATAGGTTTCCATGTTTTTGTCATTCATATGTGCATAGATTCTTCTTATGCCGCTCTTCTCAATAACTTGCCATTGAGCGGTAACAACTTGAAAAGGTCTACCCTTATCAGTCGTTTCTTCTGATAAAGAGAGACGCATTGAGTTTTTAACATATTTTGGGGGTTCACAATCTGCAAGTGGATTGTCAATATAGAGTTGCCATCCGAAATCATTTTGAGATACGTATCGCTCATTAAGGTTAGCATCCGCTAATTCAATAGTATCAGGTGCCCAGCGACCATTTGGCGCATAACGCGATAAGGTGAAACGTGTGTGAAAAATGTGTCCTTGGGTAGTATATTTACCATCAGAGTCTATAGGTGTCAGTGCAATAAACAGAGACGTGCCTTTTTTATTAAACAACTCCATGCTACATTTGGTTGCTGTATCTAAATTGCTTTCACTATGTATTTCAATCACCATTGTTATCACCTTGTCTTCTTCAGGTTCACCTTCAACCTTTGTATCAATCCGTATGATCCGTCCGGGATAAATATAGTCTGGGTAGAGATTATAGACTTGAAACGTCAAATCTTCGCGTATCTTTGAAATGTAGCGGGTACCGTGCATCACTCGATTTTGGATAAATTCGTATTTGGCAGGGGACCGAGAACGTAACTTGTCAGGTCGGACGATGTAGTGACTAATACTCTCCGCCATATCTTCATTCGGATTTACACCGTGTGCATAGGCGGATACGAACTCGGTCTGTTTAGTGGTTGACCAACCATGCATATCGTCAGGATTTTTATACCAACCGCCGAGTTCAATCCAATCCTGTTTGAGTTGTTCGTCAAAGAGATGTTCCCATAAGAAATGAGCCTTTTCATGCAGAATCAAGCGGTGAATAAAGTCAATATCTGTTTCTTTAAAGGCTAATTCCATAAATTCAATATACCCAGCACTTGTCCAGGCAACCGCAGCTGCGTTTGGAGCAAGTGGATGTCGTGTTCCATCTAAACGTCTAACCAAATAGTTCAGTCCAGGTGTTTTAAGCATGCCTTGTGGGTACTCTTCAAGCATTGATACGAGTGCCATCAGTTCTTCGTTCTTAAATTCAGTGAACCGTGAAGCATGTTCAGCTGTTGTATGCCGCGTGAGTTCTGTGTAGTCCGGAACATCTATACTGACATCGTAACGCTCTCTCAGAATTCGTTTAATAGCGTATCTGTTTGTGCCACCGTCAGTTACGAACCGAACGACTGCGCGATGAAGCCGTTTAGAGAAATATCTACCTCGAATACCTTCAATTTCGGCTAATAACGGTTGGGCATAAGTAAAAGCCTCTGCAGCAACGGTGACAATCTTTGTGTCACCTTGAAATTCAATCTCAATGTCATCTTGGATGTGTCTATCGCTGAGTTTCCATAGTGATATCGGCACCCGAGGGTCCTTATCATAAGAACTGTTCCTTTCTTGCGGTATAGATTCAAAGGTTTGTAGTAGTTTATATGCATGTGCGCCGCTCCATTCAGTACCGAGGTGAACGGAGTACCGCCTCATCAACCATAGTGATGCGCTGTGAGATGCAATTTCTATCTGTTCATCAAGTATCGTTACTTGTACAGGTTCAACTACGGTAGCACTCTCTTGTCCCTCTGGTGTTTCGTCGATTTCCCAATGGTACTCAAAAGCGTTACCAGAGGAAACGATACAACAGAAAATAAAAACTGATAAAAATGTAAAAAGAATTGACTTGCAGAAATGTACTTTCATATAAACCCTGTTGCTTAGTATTATCCCCCATTGTTAAACTTACTTCAGTATTAACATTTTACGCGTGGCAAAATATTCGCCTGCTATGAGCGTATAAAAATACACACCACTTGCCACAGACTCACCTACCGCATTCTTACCATCCCAAAAAGCAGCACGGCTTCGACTTTGATAAATACCTACCGATTGATGTCCTAATGCCAGTGTCCGAACAACCGAACCGTTTGTTCCATGTATAGTTAACGTAACCTCTGCAGGTTTTGAGAGATGATAAGGTATCCACGTCTCAGGATTGAAAGGATTCGGATAATTCGCAAGCAGTACAGTCCGTTTCGGGATTAAGTCAGCAGAGGTGAGACGAAACTCCGTGAACGCACGGTGAACATCCACGGCACTGATTTTGTGTTGGAACGTACGAATCAGAGCATCGGTTGTGTCACGTACTTCAATCCTCAATGTATCCCCAGCTGAGACAACTGCTTCACGGTTCATGTCTGCCCAAGCAGCATGAAAATTATTACTCTCGACTGCCTCTGCTACTCTGGTGTGTCCGTTATAGACAAAGAGTTTCACGCCACTGATACCTTCAAGGTAAGCGCGGAGGACAAATGCCCACGTCTTAGGAATTAATGGCTGCTTCGGAGCCGCTACCGCTGAGGTTGTGTCTTGCCAAGCACGACCACTGAAACGGACAGTCTTTGGGGCAGAGACGTTGATAATATATCCCATTCCACCCTCAATTGAAAATCCATTGCCGGTAGAATTTGCTGTCCATCCGATAAACTTTTGCGAAGCAGCATCCAATTCAATGATCATTGTCGCACTAGTTTTTTCCATGAAAGAACGCGCGGTGTAAGGTACGTTCGGCATCAGCGGTAGACTGATCATATTCAAACCTATGTTGAGTGATATGTCATAAGTATCCTCGCGTGTCCCAGGCATTATCAGACTATCAGCACGAAACGCGAGATTCTGAATGCGTTCATCGTTCTCGGGACTAACATCCGGAATCGCAAATGGTTCTTCAGAGAAGTTCGCCGCAAGATACTCTGCAAGCGCGTCCTGCTCAGTACCGGGAGCAGCAAAAGTCGCTTGTCCTCCAGATTCTTCCTCTGTCATCACTTCAACGAGGTCAACACGATTCGTGTTCGGAAAATGAGAATATGGATAGTCGTCTCCGCCATCAACAAGGAAAGTTATCGTGACCATTCGGTAAGTGCGATCTGCATCTCCCACGATTTCACCATTCTGAGCAATTGTGTCCATCGGATTTCCAGCCGCGTTGGTAATCACAAGCGACTGAACTCTTGAACCTGCTGGTAATGAAGGATCAAAACTGAACGCCATACCTGCAATCTGCGGGAAACGTCCGGGGATTCAACCTGCATCAGAGGCAGAGACCGCATGTTCAATGACGTCAAGCAGTTCCGCTGCGCTTAAGGTTAAAAGTGTTAATCCGTTGTTGAATCGGAGCGTATTCTCAATGTCAATCTGTGAAATCTGACCCATCGCTTTACCAACCAATTCATTAGCAGGGGGTGGGAGCAATTCTCCATAGACGGACACGCCAATTGAGGCGCGAATACCCCCACCATTCTTCAAAGAGACACTTACGCTCGGGTCAACCCGTTTCCCCGCGGCAAGATTTGCCTCCGCGATCAGGTTACCGATGTTGGTTTCCTCCGTGCGGACAGCACCACGGTTCCCGTTTAAATAGACACGCGTCTGTCCAAATATATTGCCATCCTTTATCGTCACAACATTCCGTACCGCTTCCGTAATTTCGACCACACGTGCTGATGGAGCCGCATTACCAGTGTCTACCACACCTTGTGCATCGGTGACAAAGGCACCACTAACGGCAACGTCAATTGATTCAGGAATTATAACACCTGCTGCGTCAAAATCGACGACCAACCGTCCAACGTATCGATAATTACCATCTGTTCCAACAATTGCGATCGGTTCATGCGTTGCCGATTGCGTCAAGATCGGATAGGGACGGTCTGCTATATCGCCGGGATGAAGGCGATCTGTTTCATCGGCGAGGAGCGTGTTTGATCCTCCCGAAATGATAATGTCAACATCCTTGATGTATCCTGCGATTTCTTCATCAAGACTAATCTGCTGCAGGTGTCCGGTAAAGATAATCTTATTGATACCCACCGCCATTAGGGCATCAACGGATTCTTGAACGATAGCTGCCAACGTCACCATATCGTTAGGGGCTGCTGGTGCAATTCCGACATTCCCAGACACAGAAAGACTACCGAGCCGCGGTGTCGTCATACCGACTACGCCGACTTTTACACCAGAAGACATAGTGATAACGACACTCTTAGTAATACTATTCGGGATTGTGCTTGCCTCCTGACCTGGATCAACAACAAGGGAAGCGAGATTACTATCAGAACTAAAATCTAAGTTCGCACTCAGGAATGGAAATGCTGTTCCGACGTAATCTCTATCTGCTGCGATCAAACTTGCAAGTGTACCGGTGCCTGCGTCAAATTCATGGTTTCCAAGTGCACCTGCCATGAAACCCATCGCGTTCAGCATCAGAATATCGGCGCGTCCTGAACCTTCTCTACCCAATACTTCGCGAAGACTCTGGTTATTGGCAGCTGCAAAAAACGGACCAGGAATATAACTATCACCAGCACCGATGACCACTGTATCTTTCACTTCGGCTTTGAGCGCATTCAGTACAGATGAGAAGCGGGGAGCATTTTCGAGTGCCTCAATACCACCCTCCATGTCTGCCGCGTGGAGAAGTTGAAGTGTCGTTTTAGACAAGGGAGACTCTTCGCTTTGGGAAAAGACTGGCATGAGAATACCCAACATTAAAATCGAAAAAACTATATTTGTAATGTTGCCCTTTAGTCCTATAACATTTGGAACCAAAAGTTCCTTATTCTGCATTAGAAAATACTCCTTATCAGACAATACCTTCCCAAAAATGATTGAATAAATGCCGTTGTTCTCATTACGTTATGCTCTATTATCTTGATGCTCTCATGATTATATCATATCACAATACAGGTAGGTATGTCACTTTATTTTAGCAACATCCATCCGTTTTAATTTGGAATTCTAAGGGATATATGGTATCATTTAAATAGAAATTCATTTATCATTTTTTGAGTTACTATAGGAGGTTATAATGGCAGAAATAGGAAATGCTGCTCCTGATTTCAGTTTATCAGGATCAACAGATCAGGAAGATACAAATGATGTTTCATTGTCGGATTATCAAGGTAAAAAATTGGTCATACTCTTCTATCCGTTAGATTTTTCACCCGTATGTTCCGAGCAAGTACCGGATTTTAACGAAAATTTAGAGGCGATACGAGCAAAAAATGCGGACGTTATCGCCATAAACCGTGATTCAACTTTCGCACACAAAGCATGGAGTAAAGACCTTGGTGGTGTCAATTTTCCGCTGCTTTCAGACATGAATCTTGAGGTATCAAAAGAATACGGCATGGCACTTGAAGAAGTAGGAATCACAACACGCGGTGTCTTTATCGTTGACGGTTCTGGAAAGATCGCCTTCAAACACGTAGAGAATGCCCCACCCGATAATACGTTGACAGCAGAGCAGGTATTGAGCGAACTTGACAAAATATAAATGTGGATGTCACATAAATGTTGTGTAGGTGGGTAGTTCATTTACCCACCTACCTTATTTTAACCCAAGTTGACACCGTTGAAACACACCACAATCTTCATTGACTTTTTTCAATTTATGTGGTATTTTTTATTAGTGAACTGAAGATGCAGTTATTACTTATATGAAGGAGGAACAGAAAGAGTTATGAAGTATTTCAAAATTATTCCGATGCTGTTAATCTTATTTACATGCTTTGCTTGTAAAACGCAGCAAAAAGGACCAAGCCATTTGTCGGTAGGCAGAGCTCGTCTTATCCAGAGTGGACTTGCAATTGAAGCAGTCGATCATCTTACGAAAGCAGAAAAGAATGAGGTAGATAGAGACGAAGCACGCGCACTACTTATCATTGCCTACTCTTATGCACTTTCAACGGGAGCAGCAAAAGCACAAAAGGTTGAGGATAAGTATAAACAACAGAGAAGTGAAAGAATAGCCGCACTGAATGACGCTGAGATGACTATAATGATAGAGATTATCAGTAAACGTTCACAGGTACAACAAGATGGGTTTCAAGCATTAGCCGATAAGGGGGCGGATGCTGCAGTTGTTATCTTAAACCATTATGCCGATGGAACATCACCTGATGCTCATAAACATTTCCCATTAATTCTGACAAAGATGGGAGCTGAAGCTGTTGACCCTATCATGAACAGAATTACAGATGCAGCAATTACTCCCGAAGACAAGATCACACTTGTCCGTGTGATCGGTGAAATCGGTGATAAGAAGGCTGTAGAAAAGTTGAAAGCAATTGATTTAACAAATATGTCAGAAGCTTTCAAATTGGAAGTCTACACAACACTCTATAGACTCGGTGATAGCAGCTATCAGACGCAGATCCTGACAGGGTTAAAATCGGATGATGTTGATGTTCGACGCGCATCAGCAAAAGCAATGCCAAATCTAAAGAACGTCAATACAAGTACACTCATCAATGCACTAAAAGACGAAGATTTTCAGGTTGTTGCCGACATCGCAAAGGCATTAGCAGTTCATAAAACCAAAGATGCACATCAACTGTTACTAAATGTATTCAGACGTACCCACGATCCAGAATCAAAGGACGCACCAAAAGCAAAGGCAGCTGTTCTAAAAACACTCGAAACCTATACTGAAGCAGGCGGAGAACTCAGAAAAGGATTAGCAGGATCTATGGCTTTATTGCTGATTAGTCAAGAGGTAAAAAGTGATCAAGACCGGATAAATTTGGCGAATTTTCTTAAAGACCATCTCGTAACGCAGTTAAAAGCAGCGATGCTGCTTGATGATGATCTTGAGACCAAACTTTACGAATATGCCACAAATGTTGAAGAGAGCGAATTTGTAAAAAGTGCACTACATGACCTTCTCAATGCTCTCAGATAATAGGATGTGTGCTGGCAGAACAGATAAAACAAAATCACGCGTCCCAGCATAAATATTAACTTGACACAAAAATGTAAATGTTTTATCATAGTCAAATAGTTGAATACGGAAAAACGACGCGTTCCGGTATTAAACTATACACCGGTTCTTGTAATATGTTGAGTTAGGAGGAAAAACAAACGGAACATGAAAAAACTTGTAACGATATGCCTCGTTTTAGCATGGGTTGTGTCATTGGGATGTAAACGGGATCAGATCATTCCTGAACTATCACCAGGCAGAGATAAACTGTTATTAGCGGGTCTTGCAGTAGAGTCTATTGAACATCTCACACGTGCTGAAATAGATGAAAAAGATAAGGCTGAACCACGAGCATTATTGCTTATTGCTTATAGCCACGCACTTTCAAAAAACCTTGCATATTTAAAAAGTAGTAACTTAGAAACAGAATATCGAAACCAGCGTAAGGCAAGACTTGATGCGCTGAATGCTGATGAAATTGATGAGATTTTTAAGGTTCTTAATGAAAGACATCGTGTGCAAAACAGTGCCCAACAGGTTCTAATTCTTAAAGGAACGCCAGTTATACCGCTCATTGTAGAGGATTTTCTCAACAATCGGCATCCCAATGCACACAAAGGTTTTGATGATGTTTTGACACAGATCGGCTCCGATGGACTTGAACAACTCTTAACTGCTATTGACGCAGCAGAAACACCAAAAAATGTTAAGAGACGATTGATTCGAGTGATAGGTGATATAGGAGACCCCGCTATACAAGAAAAATTGGAAGCATTAAAAAAGACAATCAATGACGAGGCTTTACTGACTGAAATTAATGTTGTTCTATATCGTATCGGAAACAAGGCATACAAAAATGAAATTGAAGCAGGTTTGGATTCAAATAATGTGTTAGTTAGACAAGCCGCAGCAAGGTCTATGGTTCTGCTGAATAAACCTGCCACTTCAAAACTCATAGTCGCTCTCAAAGACACGGATGACCAAGTGCGGAGAGATATCGTAGAAGCATTAAGGGAACATGTTGATGCTAATGCTGTGGATAATTTAGTTCATATACTTACGAACAACTCAAGTGGAAACACAAAGCAGGTGGCTGTTAATACTTTAGAGTACTATGCTGAAAAGGGACTTGCAGACGGATTAGCACCACGTCTAATCAATTTGTTGACGCAAACCGAGATCACCAATCATGAAGATAGAATTCGTATCGTTCAACTTTTGAGTACACCTGTACTTATAAAGCAAATTGAAGCTGCAGACCGTTATGATAATTTGCCTTATAGGATTTCTGATTACTATGAGACTAAGGAAAACAACGATCTGGTTAAAGATGAGTTGATCAAACTACTCCGTGAACTTCCTGAAGATGAACAAGCAGAATAAATGGAGATTGAATCCATGCCGAATTATCCAACCGATATCAAGATCACCAAAATTGATCACGTTACAATAGAAATTGACCAACCCGCAATCGGCTGCAATTCAGGTGCAAAGGAGATAAAACAACCCGACCCAAACGGTAAATGGCGTGAAGGAATTACGCGCATCTATACAAGTGACGGCACACTTGGATGGGGACCGACAAGTTGGGGATCAGCTGCTGAAGAAGCAAAAACTGCTATAAACAAGAACCCTTTTGACCTGCTCAATCCTGAAAACGGAGTCGTTGAAGAATACCGGGGTTTCGAAAACGCATTATGGGATACTATCGGAAAAATACTGGATAAACCCGCATATCAATTGATGGGAACTGAAGTCCATGGGAACGGTTTACCCGC
The DNA here is from genome assembly GCA_012267415.1 of Candidatus Poribacteria bacterium. Taxonomy (GTDB): domain Bacteria; phylum Poribacteria; class WGA-4E; order WGA-4E; family WGA-3G; genus MSPOR6. The sequence continues at coordinate 63,832 of JAAXGN010000014.1, forward strand.
TTACGACAGCACAATCTATTTCAATGACCTGCTCTACGAAACGAAAACGGAAGGTCTTAAACGGATTGAGAACGACGTGAAAAAAAGTTTAGCAGATGGATTCACCGCATGCAAAATGAAGATGGGACGCGGAAATCATCTCATGGAACGAAAACAAGGACTCGAAAGAGACATTGAAGTCGTTCAACTTGCACGCAGCACCGCAGGCGATGGTTTCAATATCCTCGTAGATGCAAACAATGCGTATACTTACGATGAAGTCATCACCTTCTTGGACGAAACAACCAATTGTGATGTCTTCTGGATTGAGGAGATGTTTGAAGAGGATGTCGAGTTATATCGCAATCTAAAGGCATACATTCAAGAGAAAGGACTGAACACGTTAATCGCTGACGGTGAAACCCGAACCAGAGCACCGTTGGAATTCTACGATCCGTTCTTTGAAGCAGGTGTGATTGATGTGATCCAACACGATATGAAAGGACTCGGCGTTACTGGATGGCGGAGACTCGCGGATATGGCTGCCAAGGGGAACGTGAAATGTGCACCGCACAACTGGGGGTCCCTACTCGGTTTTTTCCTGAGTTTGCAATTTGCAAAGACAATACCGCATTTTCTCTACGGTGAAGTCGCAACCCTCACCAGTGATGTCATTGATGTTTCCAGCTACGAATTCAACGGAGGGACATTCACGGTTCCAGATACACCAGGCCTCGGCCTAGAACTCAATCAAGACGTTTACGATGCAAAATATGCTGGTAATGAACACTGGCAAGTCTCATAGTAGTAGGCACACGCCGTGTGCCGTAATCCCAAGGTAACCCCATGAAAAAAGTCCTCGTCGCAATGAGCGGTGGTGTAGATAGTTCTGTTACCGCCGCCATGATGGTTGATGCAGGTTATAACGTCACCGGTATCACCATGCGCCTCGGCTCACCCGATACAATTGAAGTTGAACCCGAACGTCCCAATTGCTGTTCGCTTGAAGGCATTGAGGACGCGCGACGTGTTGCTACCCAACTCGGTATCCCTTTCTACGGCGTGAACTACGAGGATATTTTCCAAGAACAGATTATTGATTACTTCGTCGCAGAATACCTTGTCGGTAGAACACCGAGTCCCTGCATGGTGTGTAACCGAGAACTCAAATTCGGCAAACTTCTTGACCTGGCAAAGTCACTGGAATGTGAAGCAATTGCGACCGGACACTATGCACGAATCGAACAACACCCAGAAACAGGACGGCACCTCCTACGCAAAGCACTTGATGTCAGTAAGGATCAGTCCTATTTCCTTGCAGCACTCACACAGGAACAGCTTCAAGCTGCGATGATGCCCCTCGGTGAATATTCCAAAGCAGAGGTGCGGGACCTCGCGCGAAAATATCACTTAAAAACTGCCGAAAAGATTGAAAGTCAGGAACTCTGTTTCGTAGCAGATACCAATTATAGACGTTTCATACAGGATAGGATACCTGAGAAAATTGAAGGCGGCGATATTCTTGACAAGGATGGCAAGGTCCTCGGCAAACATCAAGGCGTACCGTTCTATACCGTTGGACAACGACGCGGGTTAGGAATCGCTGTCGGCAAACCGCTCTATGTGACGCAACTCAACGTATCCGATAACACCATCGTTGTCGGGGAAAACGACGATCTGCTTGAAGATACCATGCATGTTGAACGTATAAACCTAATATCCATTGATAAGTTGACAGAACCGATACGTGCACACGTCAAAATTCGCTCGCGTGACGAGGGAGGTTCAGCAATCATCACCCCTACCAGTGAGACCGATGCAGTCGTCAAATTTGATGAACCCCGTCGCGCAATCACGCCCGGACAAGCCACCGTCTTTTATGACGGTGAATACGTCATCGGTGGTGGATGGATTGTGGAAGCTCGTGATACAAAAACATAAACAAGGAGAAACTCAGATGCAAGAAAATTATCAAGACATGCCAAACGCTGAAAACTTTAAAAATGCGTTCAAACCTTATTTGATAAGATGGAGCATCGTTTACGCAGTCTTCATTACCTTCATTACCTTCATCGTTGTGAGCATTACAGTGCGCAGCTGGGGTTTCTCACAACTACTTATTTCATGGCTGATAGAAATGGGGGCTGTATTGGATGGAAAGAATATACATTATAGTGTTATCACATTAGGTGCTCTTACCTTAGGCATTTTCACATTAGGGAGTTTTTCCATAGGAATAATCACTATGGGGATTAACGTGATAGGCGGGTTTGCAATCGGTATCAACTCTATAGGGATTATTGCAATCGGTACAAACGCAGTTGGGGTGATCGCAATCGGAGTTAATGCCGTTGGTGTTGTCGCGATTGGCGTAAATGTTATTGGTTTCTATGCACTATCCTATTCAGAATACGGCAAAGGCAGATATCTGCTTGCCCCCCATCGTCAGGATACTGAGGCGATAGATTTCTTTTTTCGGTGGTTTCCAAAATTGACTGCTTCCATTTCTTCACAATAATATTTGTTATATGAAATCTCAACTCATCTGTCTGCTCGGTCCCACAGCAGTTGGTAAAACAGAGATCTCAATTCAACTTTCCCAACGACTTAATGGAGAAATTGTCTCTGTTGATTCCCGTCAAATCTATCAACAGATGGACATCGGCACCGCCAAACCGACCCTCAAAGAACAGCAAGCAGCGCGACATCACCTCATAGATTGCGTAGACATCACACAACCCTTTTCTGTCGCTGACTATCAAACCCTGGCAGACGATGCAATCGCCGAGATACAGAATAGAGGTAAACGGGTCTTACTTGTCGGTGGTGCAGGTCTCTATTTCCGAGCGATTGTTGATGGCTTGTTTGAAGGACCTGCAGCAGACCCCTCATTCAGAAAACGTCTTGAACAAGAGGCATTACAGCACGGTGTTGATACGTTACACAACCGTCTCCGCGCATGCGATCCAGAATCAGCAGAACGAATCCACCCTAACAACTTGACTCGCGTCATCCGCGCACTTGAAGTCTATGAACTGACAGGCACTCCCATGTCTGAACACCAGCAGCAATGGCATCAGGGTAACCAACGATATCCATTCATTGCATTTGGCTTGACAATGCCTCGTGAAATACTTTACCGTCGCATTGAACAACGGGTTGATAAAATGCTTGCTAACGGATTGATAGCAGAAGTAGAGTCGTTGTTAGCAGAGGGATATTCACGGGACACCTTTGCACTTCAAAGTTTCGGTTATAAGGAATTGATAGCATATCTTGATGGACAATGCACGTATATTGAAGCGATAGAACAACTCAAACAGAACACCCGTCGCTTTGCCAAACGGCAGTTAACGTGGTTCCGTAAGGATAAACGTATAAGATGGATAGATCGGGAATCAACACCCGATGTTGTCGGTTATATTATGGAGGAAATTGAATCCGCACACCTTGACGACATCAAATGAATGTGTTAAAATAAGATGTCAAAGTCAACCGAAAAGGAGACGAAAATGAGACGTTTCGGCACACAAGGTCCCGTGAATGTTCAAGAACACTACGTCGTATCACGTTCCGATGAACTCACCAACTACCTCAAACGCGTTGAAGAAGGAAGATATGTCGTCCTTTTTGCACCACGACAAACCGGTAAAACCACGTTTTTTAAAACTGCATTAGAAACGCTTGCCTTTGCCTCTGAACCGGATAGGGCTATCGCTCAAACCGAATCCACATCAAAGTTTGCATACCTCCCTATTCAACTCAATTTTGATGTGTATAAAAACACGTCTGTTGCCGATTTTTATGACAATCTTTACCAAGATATTTGCGAAGAAATTGAGAACCTGTTTCAGCAACGGGGTGAATCATTGCCTAATATCTTCAAATTATTGGCGGATACAAGACTAACAGATCATCATGCTATGAGGAGGTTTTTTAGACACCTTAAACGATTACTAACACCACAGAAATTTGTCGTAGTCATTGATGAGTTTGATGGTATACCGCCGGATGCGTTAAGCGATTTTCTGCATACGCTACGTCATATCTACATTGCAGGTAAACCGCGTTGTCCACACAGTGTCGGCATTATCGGGGTCAAGAGCATTGCGCAGCTCAACTATGACCGATCTATTTCTCCCTTCAATATCCAAGACGAGTTTCATCTTCCCAACTTTACGCTTGAACAGGTACAGGAACTCATCGGACAATATACAGAGGAGGTCGGACAATCCTTCGCACCAGAGGTGATTGAGTCTATCCATAAGCAAACTGCGGGTCAACCGGTACTTGTCAACCGATTTGCGCAGATTCTCACTGAAGAACTGGAGATCCCGAAAACTGAACCAATTGCAATGACACATTTTTCAACAGCACATGCACAACTCCTACAGGAACGAAACACTAATATTGAGCATCTTACAACCAATATCCGCAGAGACCCACGTTTCGAAAGTATGCTGATGCGAATCATGGAACGGGATGATGGAGTTGACTTCAATTTACATAATGACGTTATTAATGAGCTTGCCACGTACGGTGTCATTGCAAGAGGCGAAGATGGTATGTGCGAAATAATCAATCCAATTTATCTGTATTGCATTCTACAAACCTTCAAGGCAATTATAAACGGATTGGAAGAAGAATACCTATCCGAAGGAAATAGCAAAGGTTTTCTTAATTATCTTACCCCCGCGGGACACATTGATATGAAACCATTACTTGATAACTTCCGAGATTTCATCGGACGCGCAGGATTTAGAATTCTACAAGTTCCTGACACACCACAAGAGTCCGTTGGTAGACATCTCCTGCTGGCATATCTTGACCAATTTGTAAAAAACATTGGGGGTTTTATGCACCTTGAGGTCCAGACAGGCAGAGGTAGGATGGACATCATAATTACCCATAATCAGCAAAAATATATCATTGAAGCGAAAATCTGGAGAGGGGACCATCGTTATCAGGCAGGCAAAAAACAACTCGCAGCATATCTCAACACTGAAGGGGTAAAGGAAGGTTACTACATCGTCTTTGAGCATCGTGAGAATCCAGAACCACGCGTAGAGACAGAGACGATAGGAGGATTAACAATTCGAAGCTATGTTATCCCTGTGATGCAAGAGATGCCATCGGGAAGTCCGATTAGAGATAGCCGTTTATAGCAACATAGGTGTCAATTTAGGGAGGTTCCCAGACCGGTAGGTATTGTGCCAGCTACTTTGCAAGAAATGTGCTAATTAGAATTTCCTGTGAGATCCCATATTAGTATAGAACCATCACTGCTTGCACTGATGAGTGTTTTAACATCGGGACTGAAGAACAAATGTGAAACCTGATCGCTATGTCCGCGAAGGATTTGCTTTATTTCGCCAGTCGCTGTCTCCCAAAGGTAAATAATACCTGACTTCATTCCACTTGCAAGTGTCTGTCCATCGGAACTGAAAGCAAATGTTGATGCGACTGTTGCTTCGAATTTATATTGCCTAAATTCCCAGTCTGGATCCATTACGACTCTACTGCTGCCTGTTTCTATATCCCATAAACGCATTGTTTTATCTCTAAATTCTCCACCACTGGCGAGGGTTTTACTATCCGGACTGAAAGCGATAATCTGAACATCATACTTATGTCCTATAAGGGTGCCGATTTGGTTACCAGTCTTAACCGCCCAAAGCACGATTTCATTGTCCATCACAGTGGCAAGTAGTTCCCCATCTGGACTAAATCGTGCCACGCTAATCATCTTGTCACCGCATATTGTGGTTTTGTAATCTCCTGTGACGAGATTCCATACGAAAAGATCTGGAGTGGCTATTTCAATGGTAGCGAACATTTCATCGTCAAAATATGCATCTGCTGCCCAAGCCGCTAGATTATCAGGCTCAGAAAGGTACAAGGTTCGCTTTATTTGTCCTGTCTCGGAATCCCAAAGATGGACAACATCTTTGCCTTTGCCTGCTGATCCCCAACTTGAGAGCATTTCTCCATCTTGACTAAATGCGATTCCATTAACGTTGCGATTGGCCCCCTGCAGTTTGCTGTGTTTACCTGTGTCAACATCCCAAAGATGTATAGTCTTGTTGAAAGCTGACCTGCTGGCAAGTTTACCTCCATCGTGGGTCAAATCAACATCCCAAACATATTTCTTAGTCCCTATGAAGGTTTTATCGTGTTTTCCGGTGTTGGGATCCCATATACGAATGCTTCTACTCCCTGCTTTCAAAGTCATCAGTTTCTGAACATCATCACTTAGTTTCACGTCACTGTAGAAACTCCCATATCCTCCTGTGATTTTCTTTTCCTTTCCAGTTTTAATATCCCAGACTCGTAACGAATCGTCCCAACCGTGACTGACGAGTGTTCGGTTATCTGGACTAAAAGCAACCGCATTAACGCCTCCACTATTTCCTCTAAGTCTTTTCACTTCTTTGCCTGTGTTGACATCCCAGATACGAATGGTATCCTTGATGTAACTGGCAATTAAGTTGCCATCTGGACTGAAGACTAAAAACCGAACGCCAATGAAGTCATCTGATTCGGCGATTTTCTGCTGGGTTTGGCTATTAACATCCCATAGGTTGATACTCCATACTTGTTGAGGGAATGGCTTTCGCCAATGATGTTTTTCGAATTGAGATGCTATTGCTACCTTTTGTAAATCTGAACTAAAGGAAACCAACTCTCGGTATCTACTTGAACGTTCAGCCTTAAGTGTTCGTGTCTCTTTTCGTGTCGTAATATCCCAGAAGCGAAATGTATCACTATCGCTACTTTGACTTGCGATTGTTTTGCCATCAGCACTGAATGTACAGTCGTATCCCTCCAAATTCATATAAGTGTATGGACTGTTCCTGACTTTAGTATCGGAATTGTTTTCAGCGGTAGTTGTCGGAGGTTTTTTAAGCTCACCCGTGTTTATATCCCAGAGGTCAAGAGAAGAATTAGCATATATGACTGCAAGCGTTTGATCATCGGTCATTAAAAAGACCTTGTCAACACCAAAAAAATAGTCCCGGTATGTAAAGGTTTCCTTGTGTTCACCAGTTGAAGTGTCCCAAAGCTGCGCAGTCCCGTTTTTAGTGCCTATGGCGAGGGTACGACCATCACGACTAAATGAGATACTGTTAACAACACCTGTATGTGCACCGAGTAGATGCAGCGGTTCTAATGTGTCAGGTTTGAGAAGCCAAACACCTATATTACTCACAACAGCTAACTGAGTGCCATCCGGAGAATAGTGCATAGCAGTGACAGTTCCCATTCCAATCCGTGCAGTGGCATTTTCAGGTAGATGCCACTGCGGAAAGTCAATCTGCATATTGCGTTCTGCTTCAACCGTTCTCTCGCTTTCAAGGTGCTTAAGGTAATATGTTCCCCCGATAACGATGAGAATGACACCGACCAACGCTGCTGCAATACGTCGGTTTGTATATAGGAAGTTTTTCATAGTCTAACCGCTCCTTCTACCGCTTAGCAGATACCCTACGAAAACAGCATAACAGGTTTCATGATGAATTGCCAGTGTTTTGTCTTTTGGGGGTGCGTAAAGTTTTTGGCACAATGCCTGACATTATGGTGAATTGCGGGATATGTGTAAAACGTTTTAGTCCCGTAGGGACGATATGTTTATAGAAAACGAGTAGCCTCCAACTCTTTAGTCCCGTAGGGACGATATGTTTATGTTATTGCCCTATTTTGCACATATCGTCCCTACGGGACTAAAGAACGGGTGTTCAATCATGATCTATAAACATATCGTCCCTACGGGACTGAGGACACTGATAGATCGGATTTATTTTATTAAATTGACGATTATGGTGACAAAATATTTACACACCCATGTCAGGAAGCCATATTGAGTAAAATCTATAGATATGGTAAAATAATAATTGTGATAATTCTGTAAGGTAAAAAATAGGTGCAAATGAAATGAACCAAACAGATTCTCTCCGAATAGGAGAAGAAAAAGGATATATCAAACTCCTTAACGATGGAAATAGAATCCATTACGTCGTCCCTGACAAGAATTATAGATTTACCAACCCTGAAGAAAAGGTTCGCGCAAGCTTCTATGTCGAATTAATCGAGCGGTTTCAGTATGACCAAACCCGAATTAGTTTAGAGGTGCCCGTTCCCCGTCGAACTCCTTCCGATTCCGCTGACATCGTTGTGTTTCAAGACGATGACAAGAAAACCCCTTTTATTGTAGTTGAATGCAAAAAGGATGGTATTTCTGACGCAGAATTCAATCAGGCAATTGAACAGGTTTTTGGCAATTGCAACTCTTTAGGAGGTCATTATGCTGCTGTTATTGCAGGAAATACGCGTAGGTCCTTTGATGTCAAAAACTTTGAACCGGGTGAACGTTCACAAAACATCATTGCTGATCCGCCAGTCCGGTATGGCAAAGTTCAAGAGTGGCGATATCTAAAAGGTGTTCCGCATTTGGAACTTACCGTTATTGAAAGAGGTGAGCTTATCCGTGTGCTTGAAAAATGCCACGACACACTTTGGCAAGGTGGAAAATTTGCACCTACACAAGCGTTTGATGAACTCGCCAAGGTGCTTTTCATTAAAATCCGAGATGAGAAAAAGGCAAGACGAGATGGTGAACCTTACGACTTTCAGATCAAAACGCATGAAAAACCTGAATCTGTTGCAAGCCGAATTAACAGCCTCTATCAGGAGGCAAAAGCATTAGACCCAGAGGTATTCACAGAGAATATTGGAATCGATGATAAACTCTTGTTTTCTGTTGTTACGCATTTACAAGGGATCAGCCTCAACCAAACCGATTTAGACGTGAAAGGTGTCGCCTTTGAAAAGTTTTTAGGTAACTTTTTTAAGGGTGAAACCGGACAGTTCTTCACGCCACGTGAAGTAGTTGAGTTTATGGTGGATATGATTACCCCGTATCATGAAGAGCGAATCCTTGACCCCGCATGTGGTTCGGGCGGATTCTTGTTGCATGCCATGGATTACATACGAAAACAGGCATCTGAGTACCACGATAAAGAAAGCCGTGAACACTATCTCCATTGGCACGATTTCGCTGAAAAACGACTCTTTGGTATTGAAGTCAATGACTCAATCGCACGCGTCGCAAAAATGAACATGATTATCCATGATGATGGACACAGCAACGTTATCAGTAATGACGCACTTGTCGATTTTGATATCCTATACAAACAGCATAGCGAATTTCAGAAGGAGCAGTTTGATATAATCCTTACCAATCCACCTTTTGGAGCAGTTATCAAACAGGCTGAACTACCCTATCTTGAGAAGTATGAACTTAGTAAAGGGAATACTTCTCAAAAAACAGAAATTCTGTTTCTTGAACGTTGTTTTGATTTTCTCAAGTGGAAAACAGGCAAGCTTGCCATTATTCTACCCGATGGAATTTTGACTAACTCCTCATTGCAATACGTCCGTGACTATATTGAACGGCACTTTAAAATCCTTGCTGTTATTTCGCTCCCACAAATCGCCTTCTCACATTACGGTGCTGGTGTAAAAACGTCTATCCTGTTCCTCCAAAAGTTTTCAGAACAGGAGTATAATCGTTATCAGGATGCTATTGACCAAATCGAGGAAAAAAATAAAGCAATCTATACACCTCAGATTGAAGAACTTGAAAATGAGCGACAAGCTATTATCAAAAAAGGTTCTCCTGCACAGGTTGACGTAACAGAAAACTATAGACAACAGTTCATCTCAATTTTGGACAATATTGATGCATTAAATCAGAAACTTGGCAAAGATCCGACCAAAAAAGTCCAAGACCTCAGTGCCTTTTTCTTCCCAGAAATTGAGTCCACACCTACCAGAGAATTTGAACTGTTCGATCTACAAGCCGCGCGTGCAGAACTTAAGACTCAAACGAGAACGCTAAACGATCTGGAGAAGGAATACAAAACAGCGTTTAAAGCAGCAGCTGATCCAGAGTGGACAAGTGAAATAAGAGCAGAGTACAAGGAAAAGATTGACGTTGTTAAGGAGGAATGGACAGATAAGAACGCAGTGGACATCCGGAAGTGGGTTCAGAAAAATGCTAATCATCCAATCTTCATGGCAATCGCTGAACATATCGGTTATGACGCAACGGGACGCAAAGACCCGATTAACGACCTTGACGTTATCTGTGAGGAATACCGAAAATTTACTGAGAACCCAGATTTTTTCGCGTAAGCCCTGATAGCGAAAATCAGATTTTTCTCACCTATCGGGGCGAAATAAGCGACAGACTTGATCCACACTTCTATCACCCACGTTTTGATAAGCTATTGTCTGCCTTACACCGAAGCACTCATGAAATATTAGGAAATATTGCTAAACTGTGTCACCAAAGATGGAATCCAGAAGAATGTCAAGAAGATACGTTTAGATACATTGAAATCAATAGCGTAAGTCGAGAGACGGGAGAAGCATCTTATTCTAATACTCTGACTAAGGAGGCTCCGAGTCGCGCCCAGAATATAGTTCGCAAAGATGACATTATTATAAGTCTAACGAGACCTCATCACGGTTCTATTGCGCTGATTGATAATAATTTAGATGGCTGCATTGCTTCAACAGGATTCGCGGTCCTCAGAGAAATTAAAGATCCTACACTAAATCGCACGTATCTTTATTCTGTTCTCCGAAGTCAATTTTGTTTAAATCAAATGCGTCAGCGAAGTAGTGGTGGGAATTATCCTGCTATAACGACAGACCAGTTGATGCGAATTCTTATTCCAACCCCTCAACCCAGCATTCAAAACCATATCAGCACTTTTATGCGATCTGCCTATACAAAGAAAAAACAGAAAGAACAGGGAGCAAATGAGCTATTGGCTTCAATTGATGATTATGTGTTATCGGAATTGGGAATTGAGATGCCAGCGGTTGAGGAGAAGAAGTGTTTTGTTGTTTTTGCTGGAGAAACAACATGTTTGCGTATTGATCCATTTTATTATAAGAATTACTATAAAGTTATTGATGAACAATTAAACCAGTCAAGTAATGTAAAACGACTTGCTGAATTATTGCAGTTAATGGACAGTGGAAGTCGCCCGAAAGGCGGTGTCGGTAAAATACAAACTGGCGTATTAAGTTTTGGTGGAGAACATATAAACGATCAGTGCGAAGTAGAGATTAAAACACCAAGGTACATCCCGCATGAATTCCATAGTTTACACAAGGGAACTGAAACGCAACTGAACGATATACTTTTAGTAAAAGATGGAGCGACTACTGGAAAGATTGGAATTGTGAGTGACATAGTCCATGTAGGACAAAATATAAATGAACATCTGTTCCTACTGAGAACAAAGGAAGGTGTAAATCCCACTTATCTGCTTAATTACCTTAACTCAAGCTTTGGTAAGCTGCAAGTACAAAGAGAGATAACAGGAGCAACTGTTACTGGTATAACAAGGGATGTTGTGAAACGATTAAAGATAATCTTACCTGATATTGCAAAACAGGCAGAAATTGCTAACCACATTACCGAAATCCGTAGTAACGCGAAACGATTGCAGCAAGAAGCTAATGCCGTTGTGAAACAAGCAAAAGAGAGAGTTGAGCAGATCCTGTTGGCAGAGGTATAAGACAATGCAGAAGCCTGTTCTGTTTGATTAATGCGTCTGTCGGTGTCAAAAATACGCAATTAGTCGTTTTGGACTTAGGATTTTGTAAGGATGTTTGGCAAGCAATGGTGACATCCAAGCGAATACGATAAGAGACTTTTAGGGTTATTGAAAAATGAAAAACGAAAATTTAAAAATACTCAGCGACTTGCAACCAGATGAAAATATAAAATTATGGAGATATACGTCATTTTCATCACTATGCGAAATAATAATGTATAATCATTTACCACTTATAAACGTAGGTAAATTCACCGATAAATCCGAAGGTGTTATACTTAAAGAAACATTGTGTAAATTAGAAGGTGTAAGTGAATTAAATGTAGACTTTGTAATGCGGTTATATTATAACTCAATATTAGTTTCATCATGGCATAAATCTGAAAATGAAAATGCTGCAATGTGGGATAGATATGCCAGAAACGGGGAAGGAGTCGCTATAAAAACAAATGCTAAAAAACTTTTGAACTGTATAGAATACCATAAATCTATATACGAAAACACGAATAGGAAAATTAATATAGGAAATGAAACTAGAGATATTATTATGGATTATACAAAATCTATACGGCCTATACCTGCTGATAGATGTTTTATAAAGGAAATTGAATATACTCATACACAACCATCAAACTTTGAAATAAATAAATCAGACTTAGAAAAAGGATATGATATTCTAACCTTTTTCTATAAAATGGAAGATTTTAAGGATGAAAAAGAAGTCAGAATACTTTACCCATACGGGTGGAAAGGATCTATTTATGGTATTTTAGAAAATGCAGATAAGATGGATGTAAGAATCTTTGGAAATAGTGGTTTTATAAGGGAACAATCTCTTAGAAGTGCAAGTGAAACACCTCGTGAAATTAAGATAAATATAGGATCCGCATATAATCTGATAGACAAAATTGTAATATCACCATACGCACATACAAATATGATAAAAACTGTTCAGGACGTTGTTAATTCTATCACGGATCAAAAATTCAAGATAGAAGAATCTAAGAGAACGAATTGGGTGTAAAATCTAAACCTCCATAGACGTGTCCAGAAAATCCCAAAATTTAATCTCGTTGCCCCTATAGTTATACATCTGATACGCCTAAGCTATATATAATAGAGTATACGCTACAGAACAATCGTAATGCGTTCCATACCATGCACGTTTTAAGAACGATCAAAGATCTTTTATTGAGTTCGTATGGAAATCACCATTGCTTGCCAAACATCCTTAAAAGAATCCTAAGACCAAAACGACTAACTGCGATTAGGAAAACTTACTATTACCTTTTGTGCTTCAAGTAAGCATATTAGGTGTGGACATCCACCTATGGAGGAGGAAAGTAAGACTTACGGTAGTAAGCGTTTTCTGGCGAAACCAGAATCCTACTGTTTAGAGCGGGATATGTCGAAATCAATTTATACACAAGCGGAGGTGAAAACCAGTGGATGTAAGTGATGAAACGTCTCCTCCTTAAACAAACTCATCTGCCCACTTGTCATACGGTCAATAACCCCATCTTGTGTTATATCCTCACTGTTTCATCAATATGGGCGACAGGAAATCCTTCATGGGTAAGTATTACACCAATTAACTTACAATAGTGGCAACGTTCAGGCTTACCCTCAGATTATTGGAAGTCAAAATTTGTGATATTTACAGAGAATGTAAAAGGAATATGTTTAGCACATCAGGCAGCATACTATACGCGCATGCTGCTCCCATTGAACTGCCTTTGGTTTGAAAGCAGTTTTTTGATCAGAGGGGTGAGTGAACGATATAGGTGGAAAGAAACCTTTCAGACATGATAATCTCTGAAATCAGTGTTCTTCGTAGGTGTTTACGTATTGATATATGCTTATGTGTGTCTTTTTTGTGATGGACAAATCTCATGCTCAGGGTCCCACCAGAGCAGATAAAAGATGTTTACAGACCTACGAATTGCCCACAGTCTCTGTTTTCCATTGATATGAAATGAAGCCAATCTGTCCTCATCATCATGACCTAATTCTGCAAGTCGCTTTTGTGCAGATATTATTATACGACTGACAGGTATCATATGGTGAGTTTCTCCCTCTATTTCAGCCCAAGTCATAGATTCAAAGTTTCGCATCTTTCCCCAAATTTCTTTAAAGAAAAATGAACAACTTACGCTCCTCCATCCCCATTCACCATCGTCATCAATCCGTGAAACATCCCAAATGATATTATCTTTATCCTTGGTTGTCTGCGTCGTAATAGATGTGGGAGTCTTTTGTGTTTTCGGATTAGCCTTCCGACTTGATCTCTTCCGTTTTCTACGCATCTATACCTTCATCCTCAACCGGTAAAGAACTATAATAATCTGCCATCGCGTCTAACGGTATAACCTTATCTCCCCGTTCCAGTGGATGCAGACCTTCCCTTGCTTGGATCCAAGGATCTTCCAGATGTGTGAGTTCAATAAGCCATTGGGCGGATTTATCCGCGTAATAGTCAAGCACAGCATCAACAGTCTCTTGCTGTTCTTCACTTAATAAACGCGGGTTGCCAATTTCCACGGTATCTATTTCGTATCTCCCGCGATGATAATAGAACAGATCTCTAACAACTGGACCATTTGACCAAGCCTCAATATCTTCCTTAAAAATAGGTTTTTCATCCCACACCAACGACCATGCTTGACTGTAGTAAACCAGTTTTTGGAGTTTCATCGTGCTCAAAGTGCCTTTTTTATCCAAAATGTAAGCAGCAACATCAAAAACACGAACTTCCGGTGTTGTCTCTACCCGCAACTCTTGAATCGGTTTCCAAATATCATCCTCTAATTCTTGAAATTCTGTGTCTATATCGTACTTAGGTGTATAGGTTTTTATCGGTTTTGTATTATAGGATGCATTATCTGAAAATGTACCTTCAGGATTAATGATTGTATCATTCCATTTGCTCATTCATTACTCCTTTTAACTCCAAATTATAAACTGAAACAATGAAGTCTACTGCTTTTTCTTTCATTGTTAGGACAGAGGTCTCAGATATTTCTGTCTTGAATTGAGCTAAATCGCGAATCTCGGTATGGAAATTTAGCTTAAAGGTAACTTTCTTATCCTTCAGTTCAATGGTGCAATTGAGAATCATGCTATCCAATTCTAAACTTAGAGTGTATTGTTGGCCAATTAATGAAGCACCAAACTTTTCGATTTTACTTAGATCTTTTGGACGTACTATATTTTTCAATCCTTCACTAACTTTGTTTTCAGTGAACACAAAGTTCATGCCGAATCCAGAGACCGGCGTATGTGGTAAATAATCAGCAAGTAGCAATGCAATTTCTTCTGTTTTTTTAAAGTGTTTGTCTTTGTTTTCTGTAGGACTAAGACTTAGCTTGTTGCCTTGCAATTGAATTCTAACTTCTTTAGACGATACACGTTGCGAAACAAATTGTGGATTAAAACCGTGGGATAGTTCGGTTAGGATGTCAACCTTTATTTTTTCTTTTTTTCCATCAAAAAGATATCTACTAATCCAATCTGGAGTAAAAATATGTGCGTTCCAACCACCGACAATAACTAAAGCACTTGAGGAATGGTCTAATTTCATAAGCAATGCCTTTCAATGTTGTGCGTAAATAGTTTACAAACGTTCGGATAATCTTTGTCTGAAGTCAGACATTCAAATTCGTGACGGATTTTCCGTTAATTAACTTTTAGTAACTTAGATAATTGCTATATTGTGAATAGTATAGCATGTTTTTCATCTAAAGTCAATAGCGATTATAGTAAAGTCAATAATTAATGAGACATTTCACCCACACCGATGACGAAGACCACCCAGCGTAGGGGCGAGGTCACCTCGCCCGTTGTGGCGTGTTTCGTTCAGCATACTACACGTGCATGGTGTCCCGTGTGGAGTTGACTTCGGTTTGAACACAGTTTTTCGATCGGAGGAGTGAGTGAACAATTTAATAACTCATTCGTCTAACATGATAATAAAAGACATAAAGCGAATCCAATAAATCTACAATGAGGAACATCATGAAGTATATACAAAACACTTTTCTATTCCTTTCACTACCACTCATATTGACATTTTATGCTATAAACACTTATGCACAGGCCGCGCTTACGCCAGATGAAAGACGGTTCGACCTTGACCAGAACGGAACCCTCAGCATAACTGAAAAAGAACTAATGGTAAAAGTCGTTAGAACAGAAAATGCCAGAGGCATTAAGTATAGTGTTGATGCCATACGCGAAATGCAGAATGACAGAGACAATCGACCCCGCAATAGAGGTGGATTCGGTGGAAGACGATCTTCAAGACGTACTACTTCAGGACCACGCCTAACCCCTGAACAGGTCAAATTCAGTGATGGAACTGCCACTATTCCAGACCGAGAGACTTTTAAAAAACTGTCATATCAAGGCACAGAAGTTCTCATAGACACACAACTGATGGGAATTGAATACGTGAAATTTCAGGTTGAGAATACAAATACACAGAATCCACATTTCTATTTCATGAACACAAAAACGCATCGCTCTCACGGAAGTTTTATGAGAGCCGCAGGTTTAGACAGAGGTCAAGGACAGATGCGGGGTGTTCTTTCCTTCCGCCCCCTCTCCATCGCTCCGAACGGTGCACTGGGAGTCTACACTTTTGAGTTCAACCCAAACGACGCATTTCCGTTTGAAAAAATAAAAATGGTTCACGACCTGATCGTATCAAAAATGCCATTCGCTAAAAACAGACTCGGATACTGCCCCTTATGGGGAGCAATCGCAATATATAACAGAGAAAAAGCACTCTATGATAAGGCGGATTTCCCAGTATATTTTGAAGATGATCTCTATGCAAATATCGGTTATCTGCCATTGAATCAAGCAGAGTCTTTTGGCAGGTTGCGAATTCTGGAGGTTGACGAAATTCCAACTGCTCGCGACATTGTTATCTGTAAGACGTTACCAAACGAGATGCCGAGAGTCGCAGGTATAATCACAGGTGTCCGGCAAACCCCGTTATCCCATGTCAACTTACGCGCTATTCAGGACAAAGTACCGAACGCTTTCGTTACAAAAGCGTGGGAAAATAACCGAATCGCACCGCTCATCGGAAAATATGTCTACTATAGAGTTGATGCCGACGGTTTTGAGATGAGAGAAGCAACACAGAAAGAGATAGAAACGCATTTTGTGAGTATTCGACCAAAGAATATACGGAAACCCCCACGCGACCTATCAACTACGAAAATCCTCCCACTTGACGATATAACGTTTACAGATTCTTCAACGTTCGGTGTTAAAACGGCTAACGTTGCGACATTAAGAACATTCGGTTTTCCAGAAGGTACAGTGCCAAACGGTTTTGGCATACCGTTCTACTTTTACGACGAATTCATGAAGCATAACAAATTCTACGATAAGATCAAAGCTTCACTTTTAGTTTCAGACTTCGAAAATGACCATAATACTAAGGTCGCAATACTGAGAAAGATTAGGAAAGATATAGAGAATGCAGAAATGCCAAATTGGATGCTGAACGCACTATCAGACTTACACAAAGCATATCCAGACAGCACTTCACTCCGATGTCGTTCCAGCACAAATAACGAAGATTTACCCGGTTTCAGTGGCGCAGGCCTATACGATTCTTTCACACATCAACCAGACGAAGGTCATCTGTCAAAAACTATCAAACAGGTGTTTGCAAGTCTGTGGAATCTTAGAGCGTTTGAAGCACGTGAATTTTTCAGAATAGACCATTTCACAACCGCAATGGGTGTTCTCGTTCATCCAAACTATGATAATGAATTAGCAAACGGTGTCGCTGTTTCCGATGATGTCGTCTATCAAACTGAGGGTAACTACTACTTCAATACACAGGTCGGGGAAGACCTTGTAACGAATCCCGAAGAACAGTCTATACCGGAAGAAATTCTAATAGACTGGTGGGACAGCAAAAAGTATCGTGTAGTGCAAACATCAAACAGAACAGATGATAGTAGATTGATCCTAACCGACAATCACCTACACCAGCTCTCCTTCTATATCGGCACAGTACACAACAAATTCAGTGAATTGTACAGTGCCAGCGTAAACCCGAAAGAATTTGCTATGGAAATTGAATTCAAGATCACCAAAGAAGGTAAAATCTCAATCAAACAGGCGAGACCTTGGGGACAGTAGGTTCGGGTAAGAGATAATAACACGCGCGTATACGGTATTCACACCATTAGGACTCATCAAGGGGGAACTTTTCCGTTATAAGCATCAACGGATTTCCATTAGCAACGATCCGATATGTCCTACAGAGCAGCGGTCTCCCTTCAAAATGTGCAAGACTACTTGGCATACCTGTCGCGCGTTCGATCCCCCACCAGAGCAGATCACGACGTGCTTCCAATTGACTGTGATGCAATAAAGCACCTAAACCGTCAATACCAGCTTCCACACCATCAACAACCTTATGCGGTAGACGTTCATAAACAATCTGCGACACTGCATAAGCATGGATTTTAGGAGTCTGAAATTCCGTGCAAGGTGTCTGCAAGACGACTTCTCGCGCGATAATACTGCCACCATCTTGCAACTTAAGCCAGCTATGTTCGTTATGAACCGTGCGACGTGCTTGGTACAAAAGCACTACCTCAACAGGTATAAGTTTATACGCCTCAATGAAACGGGTAACGGTTCCATCCGCAACTAACAAGGCACGTTGAAATGGGGACAATCGGTTAAGGCTTATATCCTTCAATGCTGCGGGTCTATCCGCTTGTGCGACGAAAAGTTCTTTTACATGAGAATGGATTAACTTATCAAGTTTGGATGGGAAATTTGTTTTCATAATCTCTTTCGTTATGACACTGTACATATCGGAAAATGTTACTAAGGAACACATCTTAATTAATCTTGTATATATAGGATACCGCAACAACAGTGAAAAACGCAACCTGAAATTGTTAGTAGACACCTATAAATGTGAACCAGTATTCAGAGATAGCGCAGTCATACAACATAAAATTCAGATCAACACTTCAACTATTAGACATTTCCTGTGTCAAAAGGTTCGTGAGCTGGTTTTCTCTACAAAGCACATATTTATGTATCAAACCCAAAGTTTTGTTTAGCGTCCCGGAACGCCGTTTCAATCTTCATTAACTAAAACATAAAGAAACTTTATGGAGGCAAGTATGAAAACATTTACACTTTCAACTGAACTGCTGATTGAAAAACCGATAGATGAGGTATTTTCCTATTTTTCTGATGCACATAATCTCGTAGAAATCACACCACCCAAGATGAAATTAGTTGTGCTTACACCACCCCCAATTGAGATGCAGATAGGGACTCTAATTGACTATCGCCTGAAACTCAAAGGTATTCCGATAAGATGGCAGAGCGAAATCACGGAATGGAACCCTCCACATAAATTCGTAGATGAGCAACGCAAGGGACCTTATCGTGCTTGGATTCATACGCACATTTTCCATGAAGCTGAACAAGGTACAATTGTGGAGGATCGTGTTGAATATGCTGTACTTGGGGGACAAATTGTTGATAAACTCTTTGTACGTCCAGATTTACAGAAGATTTTTGAGTACCGTTCTAAACGTTTGCAGGAAATATTGAGATAAACATTTGGACACGGAAGTCCGTATCAAGTCTATAATTCTTACTGTCAACATAAGCAGCATAATAGTTCGTAACCGCTTTTCTATTCAAGCGTTATCTATATAGTAGGCATAATATTATCATATAACTTTAGGACAAAGCAAGATGCAAACTCATAGTTTTGAATATTATTCAAATGTAAATCCACTCGTAGGACTTTCTGCTAAGGCTATGCGCTTATACTTAGCATTAGAGGTCTTTAGAGGTAAGTTAGAATCCTTAGACAAACCCCACTGGTTTCGCACGCCGAATCGTGACCAGCTTCTTACGAAAGTTGGTTTCTCTAAAGCAGATATAGACACTGGGATCTCAGAACTGATAAATGCTGAATTACTGCAAATTCAGATGAGAAACAGTGATCAATGGTATTGCCTAAAATAAAACAGTACCATGCCATTCGTAAATCACCCACGCCTTATTTTAGCTTCAGCATCACCTCGTCGGTCAGCACTGCTATCTCAAATCGGTTTAACCTTTGAGATCTTTCCCAGTGAGATCGAAGAACCGTTACCCAATAAGAATCTATCTCCAGAGAAGGTAACACAGAAATTGGCTAAATTAAAAGCCAGAACTGTTGCGGAACGTTACACCGAAGGTGTCGTTATTGGAGCGGATACGTTAGTAGTGTTCAAGAAAGAACTGCTCGGTAAACCCAAAAACAGGGAAGACGCAAAATCCATGCTTTCTCGGTTGAGCGGCAAAACGCATAGAGTTATTACGGGGGTCACGTTAATAGATGTTAAAAAGAAAACAGAGACGACTTGGTCTGAAGTGACTAAAGTCTGTTTTCGTGAACTTTGCGCGGATGAGATTGATAATTACATCCAGAGCGGCGAAGCGGAAGATAAAGCCGGTGCTTACGGTATACAAGGTCGCGGTGCAGCATTTGTTAAACGTATCAACGGGTGTTATTTCAACGTCGTTGGATTACCATTGGCATCGTTTGTTGAAAAATTAGCAGACAATACGTCAAAATGCTATCGGTAAAGCACTACACATCTACTGAAGGCTATACCTACCTATTAGAACCTGACGAGTCAGGTAGTCAAAGTCTATATTTCGGTATTCTCAAACTTCACGCAGAATCTACTTATTTCGATCATACTGAGACGTGTGAAGTAGCACTCGTTCCATTGACAGGTCGTTTCACACTCCTTGTTGGTCATAGTGGCAATAAGGCTAACGGGATTTTAGGGGCACGCGAGACCGTTTTTGAAAGTGAAGGTTGTGCAGCCTTCATTCCACATCACACGACTTATGAAATATTACCGCAATCTCAAAATGTTGAAATTGCTATCTGCAAGACTCCATCTCACTATAATGCTGCAGCCGTCATCAACTCATCAGGACCTATAGAGACTCCGCCAAATTATCAACTACATATCGTTGAAAATGACACTGCTTCTGAATGGATAGGCGAAGCGGTTGGTTTTCATAGATTCCGGAATGAGGTCGGTTCTGCAACAGTACTCGGTGATCAGACAGGAGAAAAACAGACCCGAACATATCTCCATCATAACGACCTCCTTGTTATTCCAGAGAAAACGCGCGCGTGGATGATTGCGTGTCAAGGTGAACTATATCAACTGATGATAAGTCGTATTATACCAGATTAACGTGAAACATAACGGTAGGTGCGATTTCCTAATCGCACCGAATTTGCCCTAAATAGTTTCGTAAGAGGTCTTCACATAGGTCCCGGTGCGATAAGGATATCGCACCTACCGGCCTGGCCATTATTGATATTGTATAAATAATTCCATAATCCACCATAATTTGGTATTACTCTCCCTCCATAAGTTCTCCGCCTTTCTTTAGGAAGGCAATTGCACTAAGCGATATCTGAATCTTGACCTCGTTATTATTAACTTCACCGACAGATAGCACAACGATTTTTTTGTCATTGCTTATACCGAGTATTTTTCCGTGCACCCCTCCATTTGTGACGATTTCATCTCCCTTTGTCAAGTTTTCAAGCATATTTTGATGTTTTTTTCGTTTAGCCTGTTCTGGCCGGATTAGAAGAAAATAGAATATAGCCCCTAACACTGCAAACGGAATTAACGCACCTAACATTTCCATACAAGTTTCTCCTCAAATTTAGCGTATTAACATTGCATCACCATAACTATAGAAACGGTAGTTGTGTTGTAGTGCTTCTTGATATGTCTTTTTTATCAGTTGTGTATCGGCAAAAGCACTTACAAGCATCAACAGTGTTGATTTTGGCAGATGGAAGTTTGTAACCAAAGCATCAACTATTTTGAATTGAAAACCCGGATAGATAAACAACTCGCTCTGACCGTTAAATTGCTCAACGGTACCAGATGCACCTGCTGTTTCCAATGCTCTAACAACAGTTGTGCCGATTGCTATAATCTTTGATCCGGTTCTTTTTGCGTCATTTATTTTTTGCGCGACTGTATCTTTCAGATTAATATACTCTCCATGCATCTTGTGTGTTTTGATATTATCTACTTTCACGGGTTGAAATGTACCGATTCCTACGTGAAGCGTAAGTTTTGTATTCTGAATTCCTTTTCTATTCAGTCTCTCCAATAGCTCCTGTGTAAAGTGTAAACCAGCTGTTGGTGCTGCGATTGCCCCTTCTTGGGAGGCATAGACAGACTGATAACGCAGCTTATCATCTTCGTTTGGTGTCCGTCGGATGTATGGCGGTAAAGGCATCAGTCCAATTTCTGATAGCAGGTTGTAAAATATGCCTACATAACTAAACGCAATCAGACATTTACCATTTTTTCTCTTTTCTATTACCTCTCCCGATAGAACTCCTTCTCCAAAAACCAACTGTGTGCCAACTTTTAGACTTCGCATCGGTTTTGCAAGAACTTCCCACACATCTTTTTCTATTTCTTGTACAAGCAGCAGTTCAATTTTACCACCTGTCTCCCTTTTGTTTCCAATTAATCTTGCGGGAATAACCTTCGTATCGTTTAAGACTAACAGAGCTGATTCTGGTAAATAGTCCTCAATTCTTGCGAATTGCGTATGCTGCAACTCTCCCGAGTGTCTATTAACAACCATGAGTTTAGACTCATCTCTCTGTTTTAGTGGAACTTGTGCGATCCGATCAGGTGGGAGTTCATAGTCAAAGTCTGATAGTTTCATATATTGATGGTGGTAAGGTCCAAATTACAGTGTAGAACGGAAATACAAAGAATTAAATATCAAAAAGTGTTGGATGTGTGTGTGTTGGATATCCGAAGTATTCATAAGCTGCTTCAGTCGCTACACGTCCACTCGCAGTCAGTGACAAAAAACCCTCTTTAATATAATAAGGTTCATAGACTTCTGAGATGGTTCTCTCATCTTCACTTAATGCCACAGCTAATGCTTTTAGTCCTGCGCGTCCACTGAAGTTTTCTATGAGTGCGCGAAAGTATGCATAATCTTGTTTGGTTAAACCTTTCTCATCAATACCGAAGAATTCCAGTGCTTCCTCAACAACCTCAAGTGTAAGAATGCCACCACTCCTCACTTGTGCATAGTCTCTCACATTTTGAAGCAGTTTATTCGCAATTCGCATTGTACCACGTGCACGTAAGGCTAAAGCATATTCCGCATCTTCATCAGTTTTTATATTCAACTTTGCACTATTTATCCGGATAGCTTGCTGTAAATCTTCTGGCATATAGTAATCAAGGTGTATATGGATACCAAGCCTTGAGCGAAAGGGGCCGGTAAGTAATCCTTCACGTGTTGTTGCGCCAACAAGTGTAAACGGGTCTATTGGAACCTGAACTACATCTGATCCGGGTCCTTGTCCGATGGGTAAGTCTAACACAAAATCTTCAAGAACAGGATAGAGTGACTCTTGTATAGGTGCTTTCATCCCATGAATTTCGTCAATAAATAGTATATCTCCTTCTTCAAGGTGTGTCAATGTAGAAGCGAGATCAAGTCGTTCCATAATAGTACCGATCGCTTGTTTGAAATTAGTACCAAATTCATTTGCAATGATTTTCGCAAGCGTGGTTTTCCCTAATCCGGGTGGACTGACAAGGAGCACATGTTCCAAGACTTTATCCTTAGTTTTTATTTCTCCATTACTTTTCTGTTTTCTACGGCTTTTTACGGCATCAATGTGGATTCGAAGTTGCTCTTTAGCCTTATCCTGTCCGATAAATTCGCTCAGATATTTTGGCCGCAGACTGTAGGAAAAATCATCATCAATGTCATTAATATCATAGTTATCCATTATGTTTTCCTAACACAAGGATGTCTCAATATGTGCTACCTGAAGATAAGGAAGGTTGCTATTGGATGTTCTCTTGATTAATTCCGTATATATCTGAGTGCTTCCTTTACCAGAGCATCCCTGTCTGCATCTTCACCGATAGATTCGATGGCTTTTTTTAATGCTTCTTCTGCGTCAAGTTCTGATGCTTGAAGATTCAGAAGAAGATTTATGACTGCTTGGTGCGTAGCAGCTGTTCCGACTAATTCTACCTTCTCATCCAATTTGATTTTCGCAATGTTCTTCTTCAGTTTTAGAATTATTAATTGTGCAAGTTCTTTTCCTAAGCGAGGGACGCGCATCAAAACACGGATATCTTCTTTTAAGACAGCTTGTTGAAATTGTGATGGGGATAAAACTGTAAGAATATTTTGTGCAAGTGAGGGACCAACACGAGTTACAGTAAGTGCCATCTCGAACATCTTAAGGGCATCTTTTGATGTAAATCCGTATAATTTTATTTCATGATCTCTGTTCTGCGTGTAGTATGTATAGAATGTTACCTCTTCGCCAATAGCAGGCAAGCGGGTTACTGTTCTTTCAGCTACATCCACGGAATATCCTATACCATTCACATCAACAACGACACGTTTGGTATCTTTATCTGATAAAATGCCTTTTAAATATGCAATCATAGCGTATTATACCTTTCAACAGACATTGTGAAATCTAAGATCTCTGCATGAGTTTTTCCTGAATACTGCGTAATTTGTGTGAGCGTGCATGGCAGATTGTTATAGCCAATGCATCTGCAGCATGATCGGGTTTTGGAAGCTCTTTTAGTTTGAGCAGCATTTGCACCATCTTCTGAACCTGTTTTTTTGTTGCTTTTCCATATCCGACAACAGCCTGTTTAACTTGTAACGGCGTGTAGGTTGTAACGGGTGCATCATTGCATGCAGCTGCCAATTTTACAATCCCTTTAACTTCACCCACTACATAAGCATTGCTGACATTCTTGCTAAAGAAAATATCCTCCAGAACGACTGTGTCTACGTTATATTGATGTATTAACTCTATAAGCGTATCATATATGTGTTTTAGTCGCATCTCTGATGGTGTCTTAGCATCTGTTCGAATATGTCCAAGTTGTAGATGCTTAACGTGGGATCCGTTAGATTCTACAATTCCGTAACCTGTATTCGCTATACCAGGGTCAATCCCGAGAATTATCATTAGAGCCTATCCCATCTATTATGCTGCTGCTTCAAGTATGTCGTCGGGGATATCAAAGTTAGCGTATACCTTTTGGACGTCATCAAGGTCATCAAGTGTTGCCATAAGCCGTATCATGCGTTCAGCTTCTTTCCCCTCAAGTTTAACACTGTTCTTTGGTATCATGCTGATTTCTGCTAATTGGATGTCTGCTTCTGTTGCTTCTATTGCGGTGACGACTTTGTCAAACTGTTCAAATGGGGTAATTACCTCAATTGTGCTATCAGACGTGTTTAGGTCTTCAGCCCCAGCATCTGCAGCAACGAGGAAGAGTTCTTCTTCATCAATACTCTCTGCATCAACGACAATTAGTCCGCACTTATCAAACCCCCACGCAACACATCCGCGTTCTCCTATTCTGCCATCAAATTTACCGAGTGCATGTCGTATTGCTGCGATAGCTCTATTTCGGTTATCGGTGATAACTTCAATCATCAGTGCCACACCTCCGGGACCATATCCTTCATAGACGACTTCTTCTAAAGTTGCACCTTCAAGTTCACCTGTTCCTCGGAGGATGGCTTTCTCAATATTGTCGCTTGGAACGTTGCTGGATTTTGCTGTAGCGATAGCAGTTCGTAGACGGGGGTTCATGTCAGCATCACCACCTCCCAGTCTTGCAGCTGCGGTTATCTCTTTCACTAATTTAGAGAATAGTTTTCCACGTTTTGAGTCGTTAGCAGCTTTCTTATGTTTTATTGTAGACCATTTTGAGTGTCCTGACATAATGATTTTCCTTTCACTTTTCTTCAATTCTACTACACAGAAATGGGTATCTATTAGCCTTCCTTGACTTTAAAATAGTATAGCATAACATCATATAAGATACAAATTAAATATGGAAATCGGGTGTGTAGAGTTTTGTTCCATAAGGTGTCAATTAAAGAAGATATATCCAGTCTAATAGTCACCTCAGTCCCGTAGGGACGATATGTTTATAGAACATGGTCGAACAAACCTCTTTAGTCCCGACAAATGCCAAACGCGCATTTGGCGTTGATTTGGTAGGGACGATATGTTTATCTAACGTCTCTGTTCTACACATATCGTCCCTACGGGACTGAGAGGGTGGTGTTAATGTTTTTCTATAAACATATCGTCCCTACGGGACTAAAGACACACTAATAACAACGAACTCCCTTGAACTGACACATATAGTGCAATAAAAATATCAAACCTACCAGGTTGAGGGTGAATGCTTAGTTACCAAAACGTGTGCCGATACCGATTCTCAGTGAGAATTCGTTGAGAGGATCATCTTCGTCATCAACTCTCAATAGACTGTATTGTCCTTCTAAACGCAAGACAAATGCCTATCTTATCACAAACTGATAACCAACGCCAATACCAATACTCGTAATGTCAGTATCATCAGGTGAGAAGAAACCTTCTGAATCTGTACTGAACTGCGTTAAAGATGCGCGTCCGAGCAAGTAAGGTGATGAGAGCGAATAATTGCTGAGATAAAGTATAGCACGTGCCCCGAGATGGAGGGTGGAGTAACTTTCTGTATCACTTTCACCAAAGAATTCCTCATTAACCGATGTAGAACCGTAACTGAATTCAGGACCGATACCGAACTGCTTCACGGGATAAAACATAGCATAGAGTGCGGTTGGGGAAGCTCCAATATCAAGCAATGAACCTGATGGTACCCGCGTATAAGTCACGGTTGTATCGTCATCAGAATTCGTGGATGACATACGAGATATACCGAACAGTGTTCCGATCTCAAAATCGGTTGCGAATGCAGTGGGTGATGAAAATGCTATTAAGGTTAGACAGAATAATGCAAGAATGGACACGAATATTTTTTTGCTTAGAACAAACTTATTCATAACTGTTTCCTTTGTTGTAGTGTGTTATAATGGAGATGTATAGAAAAATCTCAGAGTCTGAGGATTTTGGTGAAAGATGTGATAAAGGTATCACATCTTTCTTTGATTATCAAGCAGTTTAACAGTTATCTGGAAAGGTGTCAAGAAAATGTCATTCTGATTTCAGGGATCTCCACTTACTCTAACAGACGATCTTCTACATCAAATTGAATATCTGGATCACTCAGGTTTTTCAGAAGGATAGCTTCGTATCTAAAACGTTTACCGTGCTCACCAGTACCGAAATACATCGGAATTGTACTTTTCTTCTCGGTGATCTCAACAGCGATTACATCATAGACTAACATGTCATCAACAGGATTTGGTGCTACAATCCACCAACCCCCACGCGAATGTTTGGGAACTGGATTGAAATGTATCTGTATCGAAAACCGATCTGCAGGATCACCTACATCACGACTAACATACAGTAAGGCATCATTGTTAGAACTTGATCCAACCACACGCATCAGATATCTACCAGGTTCTAATTCACCACTGTCTGCAATTTCGGGATAGTCGTGTTCAGCGTCAAATGGTAATGGTGGCTGGTTATCTATATCCGTGTTCTGTGAGAGTTGAAGGTAAGTCCTAAACAGTGCTTGATCTTCAGGAGAATCGCAGCCAAGTGTGAAAAGGCAAACAGCCGTTAGCGCGATTATCAAGAACAGGAAGGCTGAATTCTTCATGTTAAGCTCCTTATATTTCGTCTATCAACTGACACTAGAATCTATCAACTTGTTACAGTATTGACATCATAACATCTTGCGAATTTTAACGCAACTAATTTAGATCACTTGCTACAGAAGAGGCCGAGATTCTGACACACACTACAATTTACTGATGTCCCATAGGGATATTGCACCGTTCACACTGCTGCTGATGAGTGTGTTCCCATCGTTCGTCAGGGTCAAACCTGTTATACACCAATTGAGCGCACCGAATGCTGATCCCGTTGAGCCAGTTTCTACATCTATCATACGTAGAACACCGTGAATATCGCCTGTTATGAGTTTTGTCCCATCACGATTAAATACGGTGAAGAATCTGCTGCGGATTGTCGGACTGATCTTCTTGATCTGTTCTCCCGTCCTGACATCCCACAGATAGATCTCTGATAGTCCATCGGATACCGCGATTGTTTTACCATCCATACTGAAGCAGACGTCATTGACAGTTCCTCGAAGTCCAGCCAAAATATGGGTTTTCTCACCTGTGTTAACATCTATCAGTCTGACAATCTCCTCGTTATTGTAGGCAATTGCGATGGTTGTCCCATCAGGACTAAAAAGGAGTTTGGAGACGACACGGCTATTGGTCCATATTGATCTCTTCAATACTGCTGTATGCGTATTCCAAAGACGGATGAGGTGATCCTCACCTGCAGTTGCCATCTGCGATATACGCAATGTCGGTGATCCCCCCTTTACCGAGTTGGATTGGGGGGTCTTGTGCAATGCTGGTTGTTGATGTGAAAATGATGATGAGGAGTATGATAGGTATAAGTGTATGCTTATTCATGATTTTTTCCTCCGTTGTGCTTTCTGTTCTGGATTTCTGCATTAATGAAAACGCCACATCAGCGATAGAACGATTAACCTCACTTGAGTGTCTTAATCTTTCCCCAGGAGGTGTGTTGCTTGGCATTAGGTTCAACTGGAAAGGGTATTTCTGGTGGTTCGCTGGGGATGGATCCATCTGATTGGAGGTCCCACAGCAGCACTGTGCCATCCAAACTCGCGGAAGCGAGGTGTGACCCTGTGGGACTGAAAGTGACACTCTCAACACTATCCGTATGTCCTGTCAGTGTGCTGAGATGATTGCCCGTGTCTACATCCCAAAGCCGTACGGTTTTGTCCTTACTACCCGAAGCGATGATCTTACCATCGCGCCTAAAAGATAAGTTAAACACATTATCCGTATGTCCAATCATTGTGTGAAGAAGTTCACGACTGCTAATATCCCAAAGCCGTACGGTGTCATCCCAACTCCCCGTTGCCAGTATCTGACTATCGGGACTGAAGGTGACAGCTGGTACAACAGTTCCGTGATCATTTATTGTATAAACATTTTCACCTGTGCTGACATCCCATAGCCGAATATCGCTTAGTGCAGCCGATGCGAACATATTACCATCAGGACTAAATGAGACACTTCTGACATAAGGCCTACCAGCGGGGAACGTTTTATGGAGACTACCCGTGCGGACGTCCCATAAAGGAACTGAATATGCACTTGTTCCGGCAGCAAGTATCTCACTATTGGGACTAAAAGACAGACTATAGACCACACCTGTACCCACCGGTATTGTTCCAAGATGATGTCCGCTATTGACGTCCCAAAGTTTAGCTGATCTGTCGCTACTTCCCGTTGCGAGCGTGTTGCCATCTGGACTGATTGCGACACTCAAGACCTGATTTGTATGTCCAGTGAAAGTGCGAATCGGACGACCTGTATTAACGTCCCACAAGTGCGCTGTGTTATCTCCTGTTCCAGTGGCAATCATTTCACCATCTGGACTGAAACTTAGGTCTCTGATCCAATAGGTGTGTCCAGTCAACTTTCGGATCTGTATGCCGCTGTTGGCATCCCAAACACGAACCGTTCGGTCATCGCTTGCAGATGCAAGTGTATCATTGTCCGGATTGAAGGATACGGACGAGACCTTATCTGTGTGTGCAGTCAATGTGCGTAAATGTTCACCCGTGCCGACATTCCAAATCCGAACTGTATTATCCCAGCTTGCGGATGCGAGCATCCTCCTATCCTGACTGAAAGAGATACTTCTGATAGAAGCTATGTGACCTGTGAGTGTATGTAGCAGTTTGCCCGTGTCTGCGTTCCATATACGGATAGTGTTATCAATACTCGCTGATGCAACTCTCACGCCATTGGGACTGAAGGCGACCGCTATGACAGCATCTGTATGTCCCCGCAGTTTGTGAATTTCAAGACCACTGCTGACATCCCAAAGCAGCACCGTATTATCCAAGCTTCCCGTAGCAAGCGTTTTGCTGTTATAGCTGAAAGAAACGCTGGTGACTTCGTTCCAATGTCCAAACATTGTATTAATTTCGCGACCTGTCCGTGCATCCCAGATTCGTACGGACTCATCACCACTTCCGGAAGCGACCTTTCTGCCATCAGGACTGAACGCTACGCTAAGGATACGATACTTATGACCAGTGAGTGTGTGCAGATTGCGGCCACTTCTAACATCCCAGATTCGTAATGTCTTATCAATGCTCCCGCTAACTAACTTATTACTATCACCGCTAAATGAAACACTGGTGACTCTATCCGTATGTCCTCTGAGCAGATCCAGTTCTTTTCCTATTGCTGCGTCGTAAATCCAGATACCGATGCTACTTGCAACAGCCAGAAGCCTCCCATCTGGTGAGTGAGCAACTTCGCTGACATATCCTTTACCGATACGGGTTTTGGCACCATCTGGTAACCGCATTGTTCTGTGATCCTGTGCGATGCAGAGGTGTGAAATACATATCAACGAAAAGAGACACAGAAGCACGATGAAGGTTGTTTGTTTAGTTTTCATGTGCAATTCTCCTCAATTAACGGGTCGTTTTCTCAATGTTTTATCGCGAGTTTGATAATTAGAAAGTCGTTCTGTACAACTCTCACAAATTATACGACTTCTCGCTTGTTTTCTCAAGGTTTTTGTTTTTCGTTTGACAACTAAAAGCATATATCTTATACTTATAGTGAAACCTAAAAATATCATGACACTTCTTGGAAAGACGGGCAATGAATTGCCCTACTACGAACGGGTATTTGTTAGCGAAAAGTGTCTATTTAATTCTAAGTTTTACTATAATCTGCAAATTAATAAGTCTATTAACCAAATAAACCCAAAATGTGACTACAGAATCAGAAACTAAAAGACAACCGTACCGCGTATAAGAATTGAGAATTAGACTTAAGGTGTAAATGGAAACAGAATACATCCTTGAACTTCAGAATGTCACCAAAACGTTTGGGTCCCTTGTTGCTGTAGATGACATTAGTTTTCAGTTACACACAGGTGAAATACATGCCATTTTAGGTGAGAATGGGGCTGGAAAGTCCACTCTTATGAATCTCATCTACGGACTCTATCAACCCACGCATGGACAGATCTTCATCTCCGGTCAATTAAAACATCTGAAATCCCCGCGTGATGCTATTGCTAACGGAATTGGCATGGTACATCAACATTTCATGCTGGTTGACAACCTGACCGTTGCTGAAAATATAGCACTTTACCTGTCCCACTTTTCTATAGATAAAAAAAACTCACAGCTGCTTGAATCTGAAGCGGATCACCCATCAAAATTCAATAAAAAAGAGTCTAAAATTAGCCCCAATTTTGTTAAATGGCGTTTTAAGATGGATGAAGCGATCCAACTCACAGAAACACTCTCACAGAAATTTGACATGACCGTTGATCCACACCCACGTGTTGGTAGTCTATCTGTTGGATTGAAACAACGTGTAGAAATCTTGAAAGCACTTGCAGTTGATGCACGTATTCTTATACTTGACGAACCTACAGCGGTACTAAGTCCACAGGAGGTTAAGAACTTTTTTCAGATCTTGCACACATTACAAGAAGACAATAGAACAGTCATTTTCATTAGTCATAAAATGAAAGAGGTATTGGAAATCAGTGATAGGATAACAGTTCTAAGGCATGGAAAGAAGGTATACACCGGAAAAACAGGTGATCTCTCCGCTCAAGAACTCGCGAGAGAAATGCTTGGAGAGGAACTGTCAGATATTCATAAGAAAAAAAGTAGGGTAATTGACGAACCCGTGCTAAGTATTTCAGATCTGTCCGTTAAGGGGAGTCAGGAAGAAATCGCAGTCAACAATGTATCCATGGAAACATATCGGGGTGAAATTGTCGGAGTCGCAGGTGTTGATGGAAATGGACAGAAGGAATTTGCCGAGTCTATTATGGGTCTACAACCTATAACAGCAGGCACTGTCCAGATATTAAGTAAACAAATAACCAGCACAAAAAACATTCGCAGAAATGGGGTCGCTTATGTTCCGGAAGATAGACGGACAACGGGTATCATCGGCACATTTTCTATTGCAGACAACCTCATGTTAAACATCTCTCATTTTGAGCGTGTAGCACACCACGGCATAATTGATCAGAATACAAAACGCGCTGCTGCTGAAAATATGATCAAGACTTACGACATACGACCACCAAACCCGAATCTATCCGTATCAGCACTGTCGGGTGGAAACCAACAGAAGGTCGTTATTGCAAGAGAACTGTCAACGGAACCAGAACTACTCGTTGCTGTTAATCCAACGCGTGGATTAGATATCAGTGCTGCCCAATTTGTACATCAAGCACTGCTTGAACAACGTGATAATGAGAAATCAGTACTATTGATCTCAACCGAGTTAGAGGAAGTGCTGCAATTGAGTGATCGATTGTTTGTCATGTCAAGAGGAAACCTAATTGAAGCCACAGATTATAGAGACAGTATAGAAGCAATCGGATTGCTAATGATGGGTTAGTAACTGCACGCTAAAATAGTATGGAAAATCTAATAGAAATTGTATTAGGTGCAAAGGATATATAATATCCGACAATCGCTTATGCCAGAGTCTCAAGTCGTGATCAGAAGGAGTTGAATTTTGATACTCAGGTCACAGAAGATAGAACTCAATCCAAATAATAAGCAAGCAACTGCGATGTCAAAACACTGTGGATTTGCACGTGTTGCTTACAACTTCGCTTTATCATCATTTAATGCTGGTAGAGAAGTTGGCGAATGGCGTAGTTGCTACGATCTAAAGAAAGCGTTTAACGCTGTAAAGTATGATAAGTTTTCTTGGTGCAAAGAACTATCACAAAATGCTGGTAAGAATGCGATTCATAACTTTGATGATGCTGTAGATAAATGGCAGAAAGGTCAAAATAGGTATCCAGTCCACAAGAAACGATCTGATAAAATATCTTATCAAGCGGACAACGGACCCGATACGATTGACATTGATGGTAAACGCATATACCTCTCTAAAATCGGTTGGATACGCATGCGTGAAGCACTACAATGGCAAGGACAGATACGCAGAGTTGTTGTATCAAAACGCAATGGCAAATGGTTTGCTTCAATCCTTGTGAATGTGGATATAGGTGTTGAGAGTGAACACTCCAGTCTATTCCATATCACACCGAAGCAACCGATAGGTGTAGATGTAGGCATCAAAACACTTGCCACGTGTTCTGATGGTGTTGTGGTATGAGAACCCGAGACCTTTGCAAGGGTTTCTAAAGAAACTAAGGCGTGCTAATCGTTCACAAAGTCGTAAGGTGCGATATAGCAAGAACTGGCAAAAAGCAAAGAAACGCCTGCAAGCCATCCATTATCGGATAGCATGTATCCGTGAAGATGCACATCATAAAGCAACGACTGATATTGTGAGTCGTGTTTCTACTATCGGCATTGAGACACTAAAGATAACAAACTTGCTAAAGAACAAAAAGATAGCAAAAGCGTTATCAGATAGTGCGTTAGGTGGTTTTCTGTCTAAACTGGAATACAAAGCAGATAGGCATAAAGTTGAGATAGTCAAAGCTGGTAGTTTCTTTGCAAGCAGTAAAACATGTAGCAGGTGTGGACACAAGATACAAGACTTGACACTTTCAGATAGAACGTATCATTGCAGCGAATGTGATCTCCGTATTGACAGAGACCTAAACGCTGCCATCAACTTGTGTCCATCATAATATACCGTGAGTTGCACGGGAATACACGCCTGTGGAGTCCAA